>NZ_NRQU01000016.1 GCF_004119495.1 Flavobacterium sp. YO12 | reverse complement strand
CTTTTTCACAATCTTCTAACTTTTCGGTAAAGACTAAGGGTATATTTACTCTCTTTGCATTTCCAAAAACGCACATTTCGGATTTTAATATTTCAGTATTAAAAGCAAATGTTTTATCACTACCATAAACCTTACTTATAATTGATTCTTTTTGCAGAATACGATTATTAAGGAATATTCCTGAGGGATGTTCGGAGGTGTAAGCTATATTTAATAATGAATCTAACCCTTTATCTGAAGTAGTATCATTCTCGAATTTTTCGTAATTTAAAGAGCAATGGCCAACAGAAACATTATCAAAACTTTTAAGCTTTTGAATAAAAAGAGGCAAATTTTCATAGAGTATAAAGTCTTTATCTAAACATAACATTACAAATTTACCTTTACCAAGACTTAAAGACTTCAAAACATTTGGCATACTGCCAATATTTGTTTCATTTTGAATATAAACAAAACGCTCATCTTGAATATTCTTCAAAGTATTTTGAGTATCATCTATTGAGCAATTATCCACTACAATAACCTCAATATCGGTCCCTTTATAAAGAAGAATACTTTTAATCAAATTTGCAGTTTTATCTGCTCTGTTAAAAGTTGGAATACATATACTTAAAAAGACTTTCGAATTTTCCGTAATAATCATTAATTATATAAATGGTTTAAATAAAAGAAAAATCGTATGGTATTGTATCTTCTGGATCATATAACAAATCCGTATAGGCCAAAAGCATAAAATCTTCCTTTCCTGTATTCACAAAAATGTGAGCAATTTCATTTGGCACAAAAATCGTTTTTGCTTGTTCAAAAGACAAATTTATCATCATTCTCTCTTGAGTTTTTATATCAATTAAAATCAAATCACAGTGTCCAGATAATAATGTAAACCATTCAGATGCCTTTGGATGGTAGTGACCTCCCTTTGCTTGAAATTCTTTAGCATTAGTAATGTAAATTTCTCCTGTATGCATTGGCAAATTTTCTTCTTTACCATCGATAACTTTAAGAAACCAACCGCGATCGTCATTAATTAATCGACGTGGAATAATTTTTATTCTATCCTTTAATAACATTTGTCATATAATTTTAATACCTCCTCAATTTTACTATATTTAAAAAATGGGATAATTGATTCAATCAAAGTTCCATCAAGTTGTAGATTTTTCATTCCTACATCTGCTCTGCCAGCTTTTCCAAATAGGCTTTCATCCAATGGAAAATCATAAAATTTATAAATTTTTTCAATAATATTCCTTACTGAATATGTTTCTTCTCCGGCAAGATTATAAATTCCCGAATATTTAGAAAGAACTAATTCATGAACAATTTTAGGAACATCTCCTGCGTACAGATATTGTCTAATCTGTTCGCCGCTGGTAAATTGCATATCTTGATTTTTCTTTAATGCAGATACAGTATATGGAATTAAACGATGCGAAGCCTCATTTTCTCCATAAATTGTAGGTAATATTATATGAAGATGCTTTAAAGATTTACAGCATTTTGAAGAAACAAACCTTGTTAATAATCGTTTTGAAACACAATAATCATTAGGAACTTCTAAGCTTGAACTAGAGACTTCAGTTTCTGTAAACTTTATTTCACTTGAATTGTTTCCAATTTCAAAACATGATCCAAATGTTACAAAGGTTCCTGTAAAATTAATTTTATTTAATTCATTATAAATATTAATTGGCAAAAAAGTATTTAAGTTATAAATAGATGCTGAAGAATCTTTTAAATTAGACTGGATACCAGCGCCACAAGCATAAATTATAACTTCACTTTTTGACAGTGCATTATAATCTAAATTATCATTAATCAAATCTAACTTTGAAAATTTATTAAATTTATGATTTACAGGTTCTCTTCTTCCATAACAATCCACATCTAAACCTATATCATTAAAAAACAATCCAAATTCATTTGCTAAAAGTCCGTTAGTCCCAACAATTGATATCATTTTCTATTTATGTTTTTTTGAAATGTAACAAGCAAATCTTTAAATTACTTAATTGAAAAAATTTAATATTTGATTTGAGGTAATCTCTTTAATATTGTTTATATTGTTTATATATTCTTTATACCAATTCATTGTTAATGAAACAGCTTCTTCTGCATCCATTTTAGGATTCCACTTAAGTTCATTAATTGCCCTACTAATATCTAGCTTAAGCAAACCTGCTTCATGATGTTGATTCTCATCGATTTCTACATTAAAACTTCCTTTTCCCCAACTTTGAATTGCTAATTTTAACATCTCCTCAACTAACAATGTATCTGATATTTGAGGACCAAAATTATAAGCTTCATTAAATATTAATGGATTCTCATTTAAATTAGACCCTAATAATAAATATCCTGCAATAGGTTCTAAAACATGTTGCCAAGGCCTTACCGATTTAGGATTTCTAATGTTTACTGGTTTATCTATCGAAAGTGCTCTTACAATATCTGGTATCAAACGATCTTTCGACCAATCTCCCCCACCTATGACATTGCCAGCTCTTGCAACTGCAAGTGCTTTTTTGTGTGACGAATAAGTTTTATTATTAAAAAAAGAATTTCGATACGAATCTATTACAAGCTCGGCGCATGCTTTACTAGCGCTATAAGGGTCATATCCTCCTAACCTATCGTTTTCTCTATAAGGATAAAGCCATTCGTTATTATAATATACTTTATCAGTGGTTATTAAAACAATATTACATTTTATATTTAATAATTTAACTGCATCCAAAAGATTAGCTGTACCTATAACATTAACTTCAAAAGTTTCAGAAGGAATTTCATAAGATAAACGAACTAATGGTTGTGCCGCTAAATGAAAAATATAATCAGGCTGAAAATCTAATATTTCCGTTTCTAATCGTTTTTTATCTCTTAAATCAGCAATAACAGAATTACATAGATCATTACCATCAATAAGATAAAACAAATCCTGTCTTGTTTTTGGTTCAAGAGAATATCCTTTAACATCTGCACCTAGCATAACCAAAGTTTTCAACATCCAAGCACCCTTAAAACCTGTATGTCCTGTTAAAAAAACCTTTTTACCTTTATAGGTATTTTCTAACTTGTTGAATAAAGAATCTACCATGTTTTCCATTTAGCATTTCCTGAACTCCACATTTCTTCCAATTCATGTCGATCTCGCAAAGCATCCATGCATTTCCAAAAACCTTCATGTTTATATGCTGCTAATTGCTGATCATTGGCAATACTTGAAAGAGGTTCCTTTTCCCATTGAACGTCGTCGACGTTAGTTTCCAAATATCTAAATATTTCAGGTTCTAACACAAAAAAACCCCCATTAATCCACATCCCATCTCCTACAGGTTTTTCAACAAAACTATCTACTTCTCCTTTGCTATTTATTTCTAAATTACCAAATCTACCCGGAACTTGAACACTGGTTAAAGTTGCTAATCTCCCATGTAATCTATGAAATTCAAGTAATTTTACAAAATTCACATCAGATACTCCATCACCATAAGTCAACATGAATGTCTCACCTTTAACATATTTTTCGATGCGCTTTAATCTTCCAGCTGTATTTGTATGTAAACCTGTATCAATTAAAGTAATTTTAAAAGATTCAGTATTGGAATAATGAACATTAATGCTATTATTTGCCAACTCAATTGTAACATCCGAATTGTGAAGATAATAATTATAAAAATACTCTTTAATGTAAGTTGCTTTATAGCCTAAACAAATTACAAATTCATTAAAACCATGCTGTTCATACATTTTTAATATATGCCATAAAATAGGCTTACCTCCAATTTCAACCATAGGCTTAGGCCTTGCTTCAGTCTCTTCCATAAGACGAGTTCCAAAACCACCTGCAAAAATTACTACTTTCATTTTATGATAACTTTTTATAATTATTTATTAGGCTTTATTGTTTAATTAAGACCAACCTAATTGTACGCATTTTTTAATATTCTCCTTAAAATTAGAAAAAAGACAATCAAAATTCCTGCAATCAATCCTCCAACTACAAGTCCTTTTATTTTACCAATTCTTTGTTTATATAAAGGAAGAATTGGTCTGTCTATTACTTGTATTAGTGGAGTTTCTTTACGTAATGTAACTTTTGCTAATTCTGATTGTTTTACCAATTCCGTTAAAATTGCAGTATTAGCCTGAACATCAACTTGTCTTCTTACTGAAGGAGATCTACGTACATTTAATGCCGGATTCAAATTGAATGTATTGTCATTAGCAATTGCTACACCAGTAATTGCTCCGTTTAGTTCAGTTCGAATAGAATCCACTTGTTTTTCTAGGATTGCCATATTCAATCTCGCTTTCCTACTTTTAGTTTCAATGTAAAAATCCCCAACTTGTTTAGCCAATTCTTCGCAAAAATATTTTGCAAATAATTCATTTTTAGATGAAACATCAATAGTTATAATCGATATTTTCTTATCTCTTTGACCAACGGCCAAATCAGTTTTTAGTAAACTACCGTAAATAACTCCTAAAATACTATCCTGCTGTCTAGTAAATTTTTTTTGATCAGCATTTGGTAAAAATTGAATACTTGAAAATTTTGGATTTTTATCCCACGCTTCTCTCCAAGAATTATTTTGTATATACATTTCAGCTAATGAAATTTTTTTTCCATTAAAATCAACTGGAGAAAGCAATGTCTTCTCAACCATCGATCTTGATTTAAATAACTCTGAAAGATTAGTTCCTGTAAAAATTCCACCACCACTGCCACCTAAATCCAATCCAAATGAACTAACCAAACCTAGCGCTCCTCCTAAACCACTTCCCCCTTTTTCGTCTTCTAAAGCAAATGATAAAGTAGCAGTGTAGATAGGTTTCTTAACAAATGCATAAGCAATTCCTAAAAAACCTCCAACTATTCCAGCTAGAATAATTATTTTCCATTGTAAAAGAAGGTAACTATACCATTCTTTAATTTTGCCAATTAATTCTTTTAACGAAATCTCATCATTTTCCATATTTCTTTTTTCCATCAAGAATATTATTTATTAAATGCTGTGATAATTAACAATGCTAAACTGGAAACAACACTTCCTATACCAACCCATTCCCCAGCTGTCATCTTTTTTCTTTCTGGACGCTCGGGCACAACTATTTGAGAGTCTGGCAATACTTTAGGATAAGATTTAAAAAACAAAAATGAACTAGTCACATCTGCTTTTCCGTTTGGATAAATTATGTAAGCTTTCTTCTTCCATCCTTTATTATCAACACCACCCACCGAATTGATGTAGTATTTAAATCCTTTTCCATTTCGATAAGGAATTTCAGAAGTTAAAAGCACATTTCCAGTAACTTTGACTCCTTCATTATAAACTGCAACTTCAATTTCATCACCAGAAAACAACGTTACATTAGAATAATGATTTTTATCTTTTACTATTTTCTCCCAGTTCACCGGAATTGTAGCATATTTTAACTCATCTCTAAGCTTTTTAGATAATTTTGAATTAAGTGTATCTTTTCCTTTTGTATTTAATTCTTTTCCATCTTCAGTAAATTGTTTCTTTTCCAGATTTAAATTAATACTCTCCAATTGCTCAATCTGCTCTTCTTTGATAGGTCTTTTAATCTTCATCCCATCTAAATTTGCAATAGAGGTTAGTCCTCCCGCTCTCATTACTACATTATAAACGGTTTCTTTTTTATTGGCTAAAACATACTTTCCTGGATACGTAACAGCACCACTCACTTTGACCATTTCTGGTTTTTCATACACTGCCATTTTACGTATGTTAATCACGTCAAAAGGCTTCAAAACAAAATTTTTAACCTGTTCGTTATTGTCAGCCGTAATTTCGAGTTCTACTAATTCAATTCTTTTTGGATCAGCATCGTCTATAACATCTGACTTTACCATTCTTGCAATCTCCACTCTTTTAGAAGCAGAACCAGTCAATCCGCCTACCTGAACTACTAAATCGTTTAAAGTTAAATTATCAAAATAATCGTATTTTCCAGGATTTTTCACCTCTCCGTCAATGGTTACTTTATACTCTTCTCTAAAATCTAAAATAGAATAAACTGTAACAATATCTTCTCTTTTTAATTCAATATCTGCATTTAAATCCCCTGATAAAGCCATACTCAAATCTACATTTACTATTTCTGTAGTTAAATCTGTTTTTAAACGGATAATTCTTGCTCTTTTTGTATATGCATCCTCCTTTAACCCCTCTGCTCTTGTAACAAGATCTGAAATTCGCATTCCTTCCGTATATGAATAATAATCGGGCCTAAAAACAGCTCCCTCAATTTTAATACGATTTTCAAATCGATTTAATATTTTGGCCACTTTAAAAACATCTCCAGATTGTGGAACATAAGAACTATATTCACTTTCATTGATATCATGAACTTTAAACTCTTTACCAGTTTTCTGAAGCACATTTACTGAGGCTGTATAAGCAAATTCATTAAAACCAGATGCAAAGTTTAATAAATCTATGAATTTCTCTCCCTTTTTCATTTCAAAAATTCCAGGTCTTTTTACTTCTCCTTCAACCGTTACTCTTTGACTGTAAGCAGGAATTCGAATAACATCGTTGTCTTTCAGATTAACATTATCTGACTGATCACCTTTTACTAAAAACTTATAAATATCAACATTTTTATAAACTCTATTATTTCGAATTAATTCTATATTTCTGTAACTGCCATTTTTACCAGGGCCTCCTGCTAAATGCAATGCATTATAAACAGAAGCGAGAGAAGAAATAGAATAATTCCCAGGTTGTTTTCCGCCCACTATTGTTACTTTAATAGTTCTTATATCACTTAAACTAACACTAACCTGAGATTGTCCAGATCTAACTGTACTATAAACTTTTGCAATTGAAGCTTTTATTTTTTGAGATGCAGCTTCTATTGACATTCCAGCTACTGCTATTTGCCCAACATTTTGAATTGTAATTTTACCTTCAAAGTTTACTGGAACAGTATCATCAAATTGTTGAACACCGTATACGCTAACTTCCAATTTATCCCCTGGTCCCAATATATAATTTACTGGTGTTGCCATTTTCAAATCAGGTTCAAAATTTAAAGTGGGATTATCAAATAACTCGGATCCAAAAATCAAAGCGTTTAATGAATCTTTTACTTTATCATTTTTAACTTTTTCTTGTTTCCTTCCAAACTCAGAGTCCTTATCTTCTCCCTTTGTTTTGTTGTCTTTATTCTTATCTTTCGAAGCGTCTTTTGAATTTTTCTTTTCAAATTCAGTAAGTTTTGCTTTTAACTTGTTAAATTCAATCTGACTCATCCCTTTTGACAAAGCCATAGATTCTACCTGATCAATTGTCGCATTATTACTCTTTAGCTGTGCACTGATTTTAGCTAAATCATCGTCTGACAAATAATCCACTTTTACTGTACTCAAATCCTTTGATTTAAGAATATCCTGTGCATTTGTATTAAAAGATACGAGCAAAGTAAAAAACAAAATAAGAACGTATATTATCTTTTTCATATTTAAATTATATTTTAACCATTTGGTTTAAACGAAAAAATTATTCATTATCTACGAATATTGTTTTTGATAATACTCTTTGTAAGAACCTGAAGTGACATTTTGTAACCATTCATCATTATTCAAATACCAATTGATGGTTCTTTCCAATCCTTCTTCAAAGGTAACGGAAGGTTTCCATCCTAACTCTCTATTAATTTTTGAAGCATCAATGGCGTAGCGTAGATCATGACCTGGTCTATCTTTTACATACGTAATTAAATTTTGGGAAGTCCCTTTTTCTCTTCCTAATTTTTGATCCATTATTTCACATAACAGTCTAACTAAGTCAATATTTTTCCATTCATTAAATCCTCCAATATTATAAGTTTCATGATTTTTTCCTTCATGAAAAACTAAATCTATTGCAATAGCATGATCTTCAACAAACAACCAATCACGAGTATAATTCCCATCTCCATAAACTGGCAATGGTTTATTATTGATAATATTATTGATAAAAAGTGGAATTAATTTTTCAGGAAAATGATAAGAACCATAATTATTCGAACAATTGGTTAAAACATAAGATAAACCATAGGTTTCTCCATATGCTCTTACAAAATGATCAGAACTTGCTTTTGATGCTGAATACGGAGAATTGGGATCATAAGGAGTTGTTTCAGTAAAAAGTCCTTCAGCTCCAAGCGAACCATAGACTTCATCTGTACTTATATGATAAAAACGTTTCCCCTCGTAATTATCTTTCCACTGATTTTTAGCCGCATTTAATAAGTTCATTGTTCCAATAACATTTGTTTTTACAAATGCTATTGGATCTTCAATGGAGCGATCTACATGAGATTCTGCTGCTAAATGCAAAACTCCATCAAAATTATGCAGTGAGAAAAGTTCATTTATAAAAGTGCCATCAACAATATCTCCTTTCACAAAAGTATAGTTTGGTTGGCTTTCAATATCTTTTATATTCTCTAAATTTCCGGCGTAAGTTAGAGCATCCAAATTAAAAATTTGATATTCTGGATATTTAGTTACAAAACGTCTTACCACATGAGAACCAATAAAACCAGCACCGCCAGTTATAAGAATTTTTTTCATTTTACTTTAATTTAATAAATCTGAATTTTGTTTTTCCAATTCATTGTATATATCTTTAACATCTTGCGAATTTTCTTTTTGTAAAATTAGATTCGCTGTATCTGTATGCACAAATATGGTATTTCTTAGCCCTAAAAAAGCGGTATGAATAATACATCCTATAGACATGTTACCATTAGCATCGATTGGATGCCCTTTTGAAACAAGGTATTCGTAAACAGATTCAAATGACCCCAAATCTGACCACGAAAATGAAGCTGGAACCACTTTAATTTTTTTACTTCGTTCCATCACTGCATAATCAATACTTATAGATGGAATTTGCAATGACAGATCCAAATCTAAAAATCCATCTTTACTAGTTTCCCATGCTATCTTAGATTTCTCATATACATCTGGCTGAAATTGCTTCAGTTCCTCCAAAAAAACTCCTGCTTTAAAACAAAACATTCCACTATTCCATAAGAAATTACCTCTTGCAATAAATTCTTTCGCTGTTCTTTCATTTGGTTTTTCGCGAAAAGAAATGACCCTATCTCCTTTTGATTCTATATAACCATATCCCGTTTCCGGTTTAGTTGGAATAATTCCGAAAGTAACAATGAATCCTTCTTTAGCTTTTAAAATTGCTTCATTAATCGCTTTATTGTAATTTTCCATTTCATCAATAATATGATCTGAAGGTGTTACAATTAATATATCATCTGAATTTGATGCAAATGCTGCGAATGCAATAGCAGCAGCAGTATTTCGTGGTGTCGATTCTACTATATTAAGATATGTTGTTTTGGTCTTGTCCATCACCCTACCGCTCAAATGATGATTATCAACATTCCCAACCACCATTACTTTATCAGCTAAATGACTGTTACGATCGACTGTCATTTCAAATAGAGATTTATTTTCAAAAATTTCTAAATATTGTTTGGGCTGACTTTTTCGAGACAGCGGCCATAATCGGCTTCCTACTCCACCAGTTAATATTACATGCGTTATGAACATTCCTTTTGTAAATTATATTTTTTTCAATTGCTTTTCAGCAACTTCTTTTCTAAGATTACTACTTGAAAATCGGTGATCTCTCCCATTAAAATACAACGTTATCCCTTTTTGTTCACAATACGCACGTCCTGTGAAATTTTTATCACGATACTCATCACCTATAATACGAACATCAATCTTAAACGAACGTAAAATATCTTCCAAATCCTGCTCCGATGCATAAGGTACAATTTCATCAACAAACTTACAGCCTTTTAACTGTATGTATCGTTCCACTACGGTTTGAGAAGGACTATTTTTTTCAGGACGATCCAATGTTGGGTCCGTTTGCAAGCCTACAATTAAATAATCACATTCTCTTTTTGCTTCTTCTAACATTTTAATATGTCCTGCATGTAGTAAATCAAATGCACTAAAAGTTATTCCTACTTTCATAATTTTAAATTATAGTCTATTATCTGCTAATATTCCTAATACTCCTTTTACATCATATATTAAACTATTATCCTTTTGCAATTCTGAGAAATTTAATTCTAAAAATGCAGCATGTGCGACACCTAAAACAATAGCATCAAATTTCTCTGTCGGCAAAGAATCTATAGTTTCTAATTTATATTCTTTCTCGACCTCTTCAACATTAGCTAAAGGGTCGAAAATTATAACTATTATCCCGTATTCTTTTAATGCCTTTACAACATCAACAATCTTTGTATTCCGAACATCGGGACAATTTTCTTTAAACGTAATTCCAAGCATTAACAGATTTGCTCCATTTACAGAAATTCCTTTCTTTATCATGAGTTTCACAATCTGTGAAGCTACATATTCTCCCATACTGTCATTTAAACGTCGTCCTGCCAAAATTATTTCAGGATGATATCCAAATTCTTGTGCTCTTTGCGCTAAATAATAAGGATCTACACCAATACAGTGCCCTCCAACAAGTCCTGGCTTAAATGGTAAAAAATTCCATTTTGTTGCTGCTGCAGCCAATACTTCTTGCGTATCAATATTCATTAAATTGAATATTTTGGCTAATTCATTAACAAATGCAATATTTATATCTCTTTGAGAATTTTCGATAACTTTAGCTGCTTCTGCAACTTTAATGGATGGAGCTAAGTGAGTCCCTGCCGTAATTACAGATTTGTAAAGGGCATCAACTTTTAAACCAATTTCAGGTGTTGAGCCAGAAGTTACTTTTAAAATTTTTTCAACAGTATGTTCTTTATCGCCTGGATTAATTCTTTCTGGTGAATATCCTGCGAAGAAATCTTCATTAAATTTTAATCCTGAAACTCTTTCTAAAACCGGAACACATTGCTCTTCTGTAACACCTGGATAAACTGTCGACTCGTAGATTACGATATCTCCCTTTTTTAATACTTTGCCAACCGACTCGCTTGACTTATATAATGGTGTTAAATCTGGACGATTGTTTTTATCGACTGGCGTAGGGACAGTTACGATGAAGTAATTACAATTTGAAATATCCTCGAGTGAGTCTGTGCAGAATAGACCAATTTCATTAGAAGGTTTATCTAACAGTACTTTTTTTAAAGTATCAACATCGACTTCCAAAGTTGAATCAATTCCTGAGTTTAAACTTTCAACCCTTGATTTGTTTATATCAAACCCAACAACTGAGTATTTTGTAGCAAATAATCTAGCCAGTGGCAAGCCAACATAACCTAAACCGATAACAGCTATTTTTATGTTTTCTTCCAATTCTACTCTTTTTTCATAAGTTTCATTCATCACAAATCACGGCTTCGCCACTCTGAACCACATAGTTTTGGCACAGATACTCTAATTTCATTTTCGGCAAATATAAGATAATAAGTCAATTTATTCAATACGGTTTCCCGTAATACTAATAAATCTGACAAATAAAAAACCTCACCACTTTTCAAACAGCTACAAATCAACCTGTAAGAAATTCTATTTCAAAAAAAGCAGCAGATAAAACTTCATTTTTGAAGTTTCAACTCCCGCTTTTCAGTATTTGATTGTTTAACTTACAACCTATTCTACTTGTACTTAATCTTCAATACACAACCTAAAGATTCAAGAACCAAAATATAATGAGTATTCGATACTTCTTGTACAATTGCACTTTGATTACTAAAAGCCCCAGATTCCAACTTTATACGGTCTCCAACTTGAATTGAACTCACAGAAACTTCAGCAATATTAGAAGCTTTAAGACTATCTTTAATACTTTTAATTTCCTCATCCCTAACAATAGCAGGCTTACCCAGCCAAAACAAATACCTGACTACTCCTGCAATTTGAAAAACAGAATTACGATCACCTTCCTGTAATTGTACAAAAACATACGAATTAAAAAGTGGCACTTCAATTTTCTTCTTTCTGTCTGACCATTGTTTCACTTGAGTAATTATAGGACAATAACACTCAATCCCAATTTGAGTGAGCTTTTCTGCTACCTTTTTTTCCCACTTAGGTTTTGTATATACTACGTACCAATTCATAATTTTTCTTTAAACCGAAACAAAATATTCAAAACCAACATTTATATTCATTATCTTCTATTCTTACCTCTATTCGAATACTCAATTAAGAACCAATTCCTTTATATATAAAACCTATTGTTTCTAATTCTTTTGCGTTTAATATATTTCTACCATCAAAAACAAAAGCAGGCTTATGCATAGAATCATAAATTCTCTGCCAATTGTAAGCTGTAAATTCATCCCATTCGGTTAAAACCGCAATAGCATGTGCTCCCTTGCAAGCGTCGTAAGCGTCGTCAAAAACAGTTAAAGCAGTATTATTTTCTTCTGCAGTTCTTGTTTCTAGATAATTTAAATCACTCAACATTTTACTTTGTGAGACTTTAGGATCAAAAACTGAAATTTTGGCTTGCTCATTAATTAAGTCATCTGCCACATAAATAGCCGCAGATTCTCGAGTATCATTGGTATCTTTCTTGAATGCCCAGCCTAAAAATGCAATTTTCTTGTCTGCAACTGTATTGTATAGTGTTTGAACAATTTTATTTGAAAATCTTCTTTTTTGATGATCATTCATAATAATAACCTGCTCCCAATAATCTGCTACTTCATTTAAGCCGTACGACTTTGCGATATAAACCAAGTTCAAAATATCTTTTTGAAAACAAGAACCTCCAAAACCAACTGATGCTTTAAGAAATTTTGATCCAATTCGGCTGTCCATACCAATTGCTCTTGCAACTTCATTAACATCCGCACCTGTTTTTTCACATAGCTCTGATATTGCATTTATTGATGAAATACGTTGTGCCAAAAATGCGTTTGCTGTTAATTTTGATAATTCTGACGACCAAACATTTGTCGTTAAAATCTTGTCTTTACTTACCCAATTTGCATAAACATCTACAAGAGCATTAATTGCAGCTTGACCTTCTGCAGTCGTATCTCCTCCAATTAAAATTCGATCTGGATTTAATAAATCTGTAACAGCTGTTCCCTCAGCTAAAAACTCAGGATTTGACAATATTTGAAACTGAACTCCATTTCCTGTATTATCTAAAATACTTTTTATTGCTTCGGCTGTTCGAACTGGCAAAGTAGACTTTTCTACCACTATTTTATTTTGCTTAGCCACCTTTGCAATTTGTCTGGCGCATAATTCAATATATTTTAAATCTGCCGCCATTCCTTTACCTTTACCATAGGTTTTGGTTGGTGTATTTACCGATATAAAAATAACCTGAGCTTCATCAATTGCTTTTTCAACTTCTGTTGAAAAGAAAAGATTTCTTCCTCTAGCTTCAGCAACAATTGCCGAAAGTCCCGGTTCATAAATTGGAATATTCTCTGTATTTGGATCATTCCAATCTTTAATTCTTTGTTCGTTCAAATCAACAACTGTAACTTGAATATGTGGACATTTTTGTGCAATTACAGCCATTGTAGGCCCACCTACATATCCGGCACCAATGCAGCAAATTTTCGTAACTTCCATTTACTATTTTATTTTCTATATTTTATTTTAAATTATTCCAATACCAGCTTACTGCTTCTTTTAATCCTTGTTGCAAAGAGAATTTCGGATTATATCCTAATATGTTTTTTGCTTTTTCTATACTGGCTAATGAATGAGGTATATCACCCGCTCTATTTACTCCATATACAATTTCAACATCAGCAATCTTGACATCATACTCAGATAAATATTCTTTTAAATACTTAACCAAATCATTCAATGTATTTCGATCTCCAAAAGCAGTATTATAAACTGTATTTAAAGCCTTTTCATCCTGAGCCGTCATAGCCAATTCATTCATCTGAATTACATTATCAATATAGGTAAAATCTCGTGAATAATTACCATCACCATTAATTACTGGACTATCATAATGCATTAACTGGGTCACAAATTTAGGTATAACAGCCGCATAAGCACCATTTGGATCTTGTTTTCTTCCAAAAACATTAAAATAACGCAATCCTATAGTTTCTAAACCATATGTTTTACTAAAAATTTCTGCATATAATTCGTTTACATATTTAGTAATTGCATATGGAGATAATGGCTTCCCAATGACATCTTCAACTTTTGGAAGACCTTCAGAGTCTCCATATGTAGAAGAGCTTGCCGCATAAATAAAACGTTTTACTTTTGCATCTCGAGAAGCAACTAACATATTTAAGAAACCTGAAACATTTACATCATTTGCTGTAATGGGGTCATTTATAGATCTTGGAACAGAACCTAGTGCTGCTTGATGCAAAACATAATCAACTCCCGCAACTGCCAAATTACAATCTGCAATATTCCTAATATCTCCTTCGATTAATCTGAAGTTTGGATTCTCTAAAAAATCTTTTACATTGTGACGATGACCTGTTGAAAAATTATCCAAACAAACCACCTTATGTCCCAATCCTAAAAAATACTCAGATAAATTTGAGCCAATAAAACCCGCTCCACCAGTTATTAAAATTGTATTTTGACCTGTAGTTTTCATATGCTGTAATTATTTTTTCTTAAATTTATTAGAAATTGCACTCCAAATTCCATTCTTCTTCTCTTCATCATGATATCCATTGGCATAAGCACCATAGCCGTAACCATATCCATATGTTGAACCATATTTAGCTTTATTTTCGTAGCTGTTCAAAATAATACTGGCGTTACTTATCTCACCTCTTTCGATTCTATTATTCAGCAACGTAATCATATCTTTTTTAGTATAGTTTTGTCTGACAATATACAAAGTAACATCAGCATATTGAACTAATTCTAGAGCATCTGATACCAAACCTACAGGAGGCGTGTCTAGAATAATGTAATCGTACTTTTTCTTTAACTCCTCAATCAATTCCTTCATTGAATCACTTAAAATCAACTCAGAAGGATTTGGCGGGATAGGCCCTGAAAGAATTACATCTAAATTTGCGATTTGCGTTTTATTTACAATTTCATCAAGTGTATTTTGTTTTATTAAATAACTTACTACACCCAACTGAATATTCTCTAAATTAAACTCATCAGCCAATTTCGGTTTTCTTAAATCCAAACCAACAATAACTGTTTTCTTTTCACTTAATGCAAATACTGTCGCAATATTTATCGAGCAAAATGTTTTTCCTTCACCACTTATAGACGAAGTAACCATCAGTGTTTTCGAACCACTTACTTGTTGCTTTTTATACAAAAACTGTAATGAAGAGCGAATTCCTCTGAAAGCTTCTGATAGAGCAGATTTTGATTTATCAAAAACTGCTAGATTTACAGCGTCTTTATTAACTCCTATAATCCCAATTATCGGAATAATTGTCAATTTACTAATATCCTCAATGTTTTGAATAGAATTGTTCACAAAAAAAATCCCCAACAAAAATAATAAAGGAATCAATATACCTAAAAACAATGCTAATATATAATTTGCTGAAGTTTTTGGACCAATTAATCCTTCGCCAATATCTTTTGCCGGGTCAATAAAATGAATATCTGATAAATTTGATGCTTTTACAATTTCTGCTTCATTTCTTTTTTGAAGAAATTCAGTATAAATATTATCATTTAAATCGTATTTCCTTTTAATTTTTAATAATTCCTGCTGCTCCTCAGGAAGTCTTTTAACAGTATTTTGAGCCTGACTTATTTTGGTATTTACTAACGCCAAATCATTTAATAATAAAGCTTTTGCAGATGATACATTTTCAAGCAAAACACTTTTTACGGCCTGCATTTGGTTATCAAAATCTTTAAAAATCTTATCACTTTTTACCGCATATGCCATTTCTGAACGCTGTGTCGAAAGCATAATAAGCTTTGAAATATTAGCAACAATATTCGGGTCTTCGATTCCAGCAACTGAAGGAGCTGGAAGCTTTGAATAATCAGTACTATTGTTCAAATACGTTTTTAAAGAATTATAATAAGAGATTTTTCTGGTGAGTTGATCTTTTTCAACATCAAAATCCATTATTTTATTTGAGACTTTTATCCCGCCGTCTTCAATATTATATATATTTTTATCTTTTCTAAAAGATTTTAATTCATTACCCGTTTCTTTCAATTGAAGTTCCATTGCAACAAGCGTACTATCGATAAAAGCTATTGTATTGTTAGCAAATTGATTTTTACCATCGAGCTGCATTTTAATCAACATTTTCACTGTCGAATTTAAATATTCAACCATTCTTGCTTTATTTGTACCCTGCATCCCTAAGGTCAATATAGAGCCGCCACCTTTATCACTATCAATGCTTATTCTTTTATAATTTGATACCGTACCGTCAAAGTCATTAAACTTTACAAAATATTCTTTCCCTTTATAAAAACCTGGATTGTCATTAATTTGTAATTTCCAATTTAAAAAAGGCAAAGCTACATGCTCTCCAACTTTATATTTTTTTACAAATGTAACTGGCTCCACAGAGGTAGTTTCGTAAGAATTATTAGAGTATGTAATTAATGAAACTGAATTATTTTCAAAAGGAATTTCAATTTGATATTCAGTTTCGCTTAAAAATTTAATTGCTATTAAAGTATTAGCAAGCTGCCCTTTCGTTTTATCAATACTTACATAAAAAGGAACAGCACCATAAGAGTCTATTAAATTGTATTTTCCTTGTTCTAAATAGTCAATATAAAACTGCAGTTTATCAACTACCAGCTCATTATGCGATCTTGACAGCAGGACTGTAGAAACTCCATTAACCTGATCCGAAATACCTCCCCAATTAAATACCAAACTTGTATTTGAAGTAAAAAAGGGATTTCTTTCTTCCTTAATAGAGATCATTGTCTCTAATTCATATATTTTTTCTTTTCGAATATTAACCTGATATGCAACTGTGAAAGCGATTATTAAACTAGTCAGAAACCACTTCCAATAACTTGCAATTTTTAACAAAAAATCTTTAAAATCAAAACTTGTATGATTCTCAAAAATGGAAAAATCTTTTACATCTAGCATCTACTGAATTAAGTTTTAATTTTTTATAATTAAATAAACCGTAGTTGCCAATGACAATAAGGTAATAATTGTTCCAATAGATTGTATTCCTGTTTGACCAGTTCCCCAAGTTTTTTGTTTTAACGGCTTGACATATATGTAATCATTAGGCTGTAAATAATAATAAGGCGACTTCATTACGTTTTTATCCGTCAAATCAATATCATTCATCTGAACACCTGTTGGAGTCTGACGAATAACGGTTACTGATTTTCTGTTTCCAACAGTTGTAATATCACCTGAATTAGCAATAGCCTCCATGATATTTACATGATCTTGAAATAATGTCTTTGTTCCTGTACTTCCCACTTCACCATTTATAGTGTATCTAAAACCTGCTAATTTTACGGTTACAAAAATATTGGCAGCACTTTTAAAATACTCTTCAAGCAGTTGTTTTTCGATTTTAATTCGAACTTCTTCCAGAGTATAACCTATTACATTAATTTCTCCCAATATAGGCATTCGGATATTCCCATGATCATTAACCGTAAAACCATCAAAATACAACGATGATTCAGATTTTACAACATCCACATTATTTTCGGTTGTATTAAAAATCGACACCAGCTTAGGATCAATTGCTTTTATGTTAATTTTTAAAATATCATTTACTTGGAGCCGATAAGGTTTTGATTCTACAACTGCAACTTTACTTTGTTCAATAGATATGTTTTTATCTTGCAGATAAGTAAGGTCTTTTACAGGAATACAAGACGTAAATAACACATTCAACATTAACACTATATAAAAGAACTTTCTTGTCATTATTTTTTTTATCAACAAATATAGCTCTTCCTACAATTTTATCAATAAAATTAACAAGAATTAACTTAATTATTTTTAAATGTTTTTTCGAACGGAACTCGATGCAAAATACTTCTGCCTAGTGTAATCTCATCGGCGTATTCCAATTCATCTCCAACAGATATTCCTCTTGCAATTGTCGACAAAACGATTTCCGAATCGGCAATTTGCTTATAAATATAAAAATTCGTTGTATCTCCTTCCATTGTTGAGCTTAATGCAAAAATAATCTCGATTACTTTCCCCGATTTTACTTTTTCGACCAAACTAGAAATATTTAACTGACTAGGTCCAACTCCTTCGATTGGAGAAATTTTACCGCCTAATACATGATAAATCCCTTTATATTGTCCTGTATTTTCAATTGCCATAACGTCGCGAATATCTTCGACTACACAAATTGTCTGATGGTTTCTCAGTTGATTTGCACAAATTTCACAAACCTTTGTATCAGAAATATTATGACAGCTTTCACAAAATTTAATATCCTCACGCATATTTATCAAAGCTTGAGACAAAAAGCCTGTCTGCTCTTTAGGCTGCTTTAATAAATGAAGTACCAATCGCAATGCCGTGCGCTTACCTATTCCCGGCAATTGCGACATTTCATTGACTGCTTTTTCTATTAATTTTGATGAAAATTCCATGATGACAAAAGTAATGGTTTACTAATTTTTGGAAAAACTAAATCCGATATTTATGAATATCTATTAACTTTTCTAATATTATTTACGTCTCAAATAAACAACATACCAAAGATGGTCAGAGTTAAAACGTTAAACAACTCTATTAAGCACTAAAAAAACTAGTATTGATTTGTAGCCAATAAAACTAATGTACAAGCAACTTCTGCTTTTATATTATTTAATTCTAACAATTGATACAATTCAGGATTTTCGGTTCCAGGATTAAAAACTACTCTTTTCGGCTGCGCTTCGATAATATAATTATAATAATCGCGCTGACGAGCAGGATTTAAATAAAGAGTAACTGTATCTATATTCTTAACAGGTATAGCTTTAGTATAAATTTTCACACCCGCAACTTCACCAGTGTTTTGACCAATTGCCAAAACGGTATGTCCTTTTTGAACGAGCATATTTATCGCTTTAAAAGCGTAACGTTCTGGTTTTGTAGTTGCTCCCAGAACTAATGTTTTTTTGTTTTTCATTGAATTTAAAATAGGACACAAAAGTAATTAAAAAGAATGAGCTTAGCTTTATGATATTGATTTAGAATTACTACTATTAAAAACAATATCATAATGTTATTATGTTTCAGAATACCAAATTTTGATTATTTTTACTCCACTAACCCACACTATATGGATTTATTCATTTATTTATTTGCCGCTCTTTTTTCTGTATTAAACCCAATTGGTACTGTTCCAATTTTTGTTGGCTTAACGCAGCATGATACTCAAGAGGAGCGTTCTCGGATTTCGCTATGGACTGCAATAAATGTTTTTATCATTTTAATCGTTTCCTTTTTTATTGGTCAATATGTCTTAAGCTTTTTTGGAATCAGCATTGATGCGCTTCGGATTGCTGGAGGTATTGTGATTGTAAACTCGGGATTTTCATTACTTTCTGGAAAAATTAATAAAAAACGAGGAATCAACAAAAAAGTTGAAACCGATGCCCAACAAAGAAACGATGTTGCACTTACTCCATTAGCGATTCCGATGCTTGCTGGCCCAGGTTCTATTTCATTATTGATTGCATTTTATCAAGAACATCAGGAAATGACCGAAATTATCATTTCATGTCTAGCTATTCTAGCAATTGCCGTTGCCATTTTTTTAATTTTAAAAAGCGCACATTATCTAGCACGAATACTTGGCGCATCAGGAATTGTAGCAATCTCAAGAATTGTAGGTTTTATAGTTATCTCGATCGGAATTCAATATATTGTAAGCTCAATAATAAACATTGTAAAAGGAAATCTAATGTAACTTTCGGCTTGAAATACATCAAAAAAGGGATAAAAACAAAAACTGTTTTTATCCCTTTTTTTTAACTTTAAGGTAATTTTTATTCTCTTGGCAAAAACACTTCAGCCATCATACATCGTGCACTTCCACCACCGCAAGCTTCAATGGTATCTAAACTAGAACTTAAAATCTCTGCATGCTTCTCTAATTGCTCAATTTGCTTAGGAGTTAAACTCTGATGTGCCGAAGCACTCATTACGATATATTTCTTATCGTTTGTTCCTCTAACTTCTAACATATTGCCTGCAAAATTATTCACTTGAGCTTCTGTAATTAAAATGATTTCTTTTTTATCAGCTTTCAAATTCTCAAGAACCATTTTACGCTCTTTTTTATCATCTATAGAATCTGCGCAAATTACAGCAAAGGTTTCTCCCAAACACATCATAACATTAGTATGATAAATTAACTTGCGTTCACCGTCAACAGTTTGGAATGCTTCAAAAATTACGGGAGCATAATCAAAATCTTCACAGAATTCTATAAACAATTCTTCATCAGCGCGAGGAGATAAAGCACAATATGCTTTTGCATTGGCACGATCTAAAAGTAGACTTCCAGTTCCCTCTAAAAAATAACCATCATCTTCTGCAGAAGTGTAATCCATTATATTAGAAATTTCAAATCCCTTTTTTTCAAGGATATCTAAAATATCTTCGCGACGTTCCTGACGGCGATTTTCAGCAAACATAGGATAAAGTGCGACATCGCCATTTTCATGAAACGAAACCCAGTTGTTTGGAAAAATACTATCTGGAGTATCAGTTTCTAAAGTATCCTCTATAACTGTAACATCGACTCCTACTGCTCTAAGTTTTTCTACAAAAGCATCAAACTCCTGTTGTGCTTTTGCGTTTACTGTACTTGGTAAAAGTCTATCTAACACTTTTTGATAATAATTATTTACAGCGGTCTGCTCATTCATTCTGAACGCAACCGGCCGAATCATCACAATTGCATTTGTTGTTTGTTTCATTTTTTATATTTTGTTTCAGGTTTTATGTCAGGTTAAGAAAAACTTGAAACCTGAAATTTAAAACGATATTTAATCTCTAATTAATGGCAAAGTTGAACATCTTAACAATCCTTCTTGTTTTGCAATTTCAGCATAAGGTATTTCTTCAACAATAAATCCGTTTGCTCGAAGCCAATTGTTTAGTCGTGTGAAGTTTTTCTCGGAAACCACTACATTTTCATCAATTGAAAACACATTAGAAAACATATTATACATTTCATTTCTTTCGATATGAAATAAATTTTCTTTTCCAAAAAGATTGACTAGATAAGTGTAATCCGCTTCCTCGCGGAAACCTCTTTTGTAGATAATTCCTTTATTTTTCCCTACAGGCTGAAAACAGCAATCTAAATGTAAGGCGTTATCACGAGCCTCAAGTTTTGATTTAACTAAATCAAATTCCTTGACAATTTTATTAGGAAACAACTCTTTAATAAAATTTACACCTTGCATATTGGTTCTTGCAGTAATGTAATCTTTGTAATCACTTCCTTTATAAGTCCCTATAAAAATATGATCATTCCAAAGCATAACATCCCCTCCTTCAATATGCACTTCTTCAGGCGGACGAACCACTTTTAGAGGATCTATTTGATCAATTATGTATTGAATCGCATCTAATTCACGCTCTCTATCAGGTAAAATATTTGATTTAACAAAAGTATCATCAATTACAAAACCAATATCTCTCGCAAAGATCTGATTGTAATTTTCAATCATTTCTGGGCGATAAACTTTTACATCATACTTTTGAAAAACAGCATTAAAAGCTTCCATTTCAGCAACCATATCTTTTTCAACCGGATATGTCCCTGCTTTAATATGTTCCAATGATTTAGGATCATAGGCTTCATCTAAAGTTGGAGTTGGCCCATTATGAACCGCAGAACCCAAAACTACGGCCCGCAGTCTTGAAGTTTCGTTCTTTATATTTAATTGCAACATAATTCTATTATATTTTAAACAAAGATAAAAAAAGCTTTACAGTTAAGTAAAGCTTTAGTTTTTTTATTTATTAGACTTGAAGTCTCTTAAAGGGTGTCCAGTATAAATTTGTCTAGGCCTTCCAATTGGTTCTTTGTTTTCACGCATTTCTTTCCATTGTGCGATCCATCCTGGCAATCTTCCAATTGCAAACATTACTGTAAACATATCTGTAGGAATTCCTAATGCTCTGTAAATAATTCCAGAATAGAAATCTACGTTTGGATATAAGTTTCTTGATTTGAAGTATTCATCTTCAAGAGCAGCTGCCTCTAATTTTTTAGCAATTTCAAGAATTGGATCTTCAACACCTAAAGTTTCTAAAACTTCTTTAGCTGCTTTTTTAATGATTCTTGCTCTTGGATCAAAGTTTTTATAAACTCTATGACCAAATCCCATTAAACGGAAAGGATCATTTTTGTCTTTTGCTTTAGCTAAGAATTTATCTGTGTCACCACCATCTTTATTAATTTCTTCTAACATTTCAAGCACTGCCTGGTTTGCGCCACCATGAAGCGGCCCCCATAATGCTGAAACACCTGCAGATATAGAAGCAAATAATCCAGCATGAGACGAACCTACCATTCTTACAGTTGAAGTAGAACAGTTTTGCTCGTGATCTGCGTGAAGAATAAACAACTTATCTAATGCATCAACTACAACAGGATTTGCTGAATAAGGCCCTGTAGGCAATTTAAACATTAATTGCATAAAGTTTTCTACATAACCCTGTGTATTATCATAATAATTCAATGGGTAACCCATCGATTTTCTATAAGTCCAAGTAGCAATTACAAGGAATTTACCCATTGTTTTGCAAATCGCCTCGTACATTTCTTTCTCATTCTCAACGTTTACTGCTTTTGGATTAAATGCTGTTAAAGCACTTGTCAAAGCAGATAAAACTCCCATTGGATGAGCTGTTTTTGGAAAACCATCAATGATATTTTTCATTTCTTCGTTTACCAAAGTATGTTTTTTGATACCATTTTCAAACTGCTCCAATTGTTGAGCAGTTGGTAATTCGCCAAAAATCAAAAGATAAGAAACCTCTAAAAAGTTAGCTTTTTCAGCTAAGTCTTCGATTGAATATCCTCTGTAACGCAAAATCCCTAATTCTCCATCCAAGAAAGTGATTTCACTTGTACAAGATCCAGAGTTTTTATAACCTGGGTCAATTGTAATAACACCAGTTAAATCACGTAATTTGTTAATATCGATAGCAGATTCATTTTCGCTTCCAGTAATTACAGGAAGTTCAATTTTCTTACCATCTACTTCTAATGTAGCTATTTTTGACATAATATAATCGGAAATAATTCTTTAAAATAATAATTTATCAAATCTAAGGAATTTAAGACTAATTAAAAAAAGAATCCTGCTATGAATTTGTTAAAACTCCAAAAAAAACCATTCGAACAAACGAATGGTTTAATCTTAACATATAACTCTTACAATTATTTTATCTTGAAAGCGTTTAAGCCAGGGAAATAAGCAGTACTTCCTAATTCCTCCTCAATTCTTAATAATTGGTTGTATTTTGCCATACGATCTGAACGAGAAGCTGAACCAGTCTTAATTTGACCACAGTTTAATGCAACAGCTAAATCAGCAATTGTATTATCTTCTGTTTCTCCAGAACGATGAGACATCACTGAAGTATATCCAGCATTTTTAGCCATATTTACAGCAGCAATAGTTTCTGTCAAAGTACCAATTTGGTTTACTTTAACTAAAATTGAATTTGCAATTCCTTTTTCAATACCTGTAGACAAACGAGCAACGTTTGTAACAAATAAATCATCACCTACTAATTGTACTTTGTCTCCAATTTTTTCAGTTAAGTATTTCCATCCATTCCAATCATCTTCATACATACCATCTTCGATAGAGATAATTGGATATTTAGCAGCAAGTTCAGCTAAATAATCAGCTTGCTCTTCAGAAGTTCTGATTTTTCCAGTTTCACCTTCAAATTTAGTATAATCGTATTTTCCGTTTACATAAAATTCAGAAGCCGCACAATCAAGAGCGATCATAATTTCGTCTCCAAAAGTATAACCCGCTTTTTCAACTGCTAATTTAATAGTATCTAAAGCATCTTCAGTACCACCAGCTAAGTTTGGAGCAAAACCTCCTTCATCACCAACAGCTGTACTTAAACCTCTGTCGTGTAATACTTTTTTCAAGCTATGGAAAATTTCAGTTCCCATTTGCATAGAATGTGTAAAAGAAGTTGCTTTTACAGGGAAAATCATGAATTCTTGGAATGCGATAGGCGCATCAGAGTGAGAACCACCGTTGATGATATTCATCATCGGAACAGGTAAAGTATTAGCAGAAACTCCACCTACATATCTGTATAATGGCAACCCAAGTTCATTAGCAGCAGCTTTTGCAGCAGCAAGAGAAACTCCTAAAATTGCATTAGCTCCTAATTTTGATTTATTTGGAGTTCCATCTAAATCAATCATCAATTGGTCAATTGTGTTTTGTTCAAAAACAGAAGTTCCAACTAATTCTTCAGCAATAACAGTATTTACATTATTCACTGCATTCAAAACTCCTTTTCCAAGATAAGCTTTACCTCCATCACGTAATTCAACAGCTTCGTGCTCTCCAGTTGATGCTCCAGATGGAACAGCAGCTCTACCTAAAACTCCGTTTTCAGTTACTACATCAACTTCAATAGTAGGATTTCCTCTAGAATCAAGAATTTGTCTTGCGTGAACTTTAATTATAATACTCATTATTTTTATTTTTTTATTAATAAATTATATTTTTTTTCGAAATTATAAAAATATTTAATACTTAAAACGTATTTAAAATAATAAACACCTTTATTTATTAACTACATCGTTTTAGACGAAGCTGATTCTATATTCTCAACAAACTGATCGAACAAATAAGAAGAATCATGTGGTCCAGGACTAGCTTCTGGATGATATTGTACTGAAAAACAATTTTTAGTTTTCATTCTCATACCCGCAACAGTTCCGTCATTTAAATGTACATGTGTAATCTCCAATTCTGGGTGATTTTCTAATTGCTCTTTCTTAACTGCAAATCCATGATTCTGAGAAGTAATCTCTCCTTTACCAGTTAAAATATTTTTAACCGGATGATTAATTCCTCGGTGTCCATTAAACATTTTATAAGTTTCAATGCCATTAGCAAGACCAATTACTTGATGTCCTAAACAAATTCCAAATAAAGGTTTATCGTTTGCAAGAATTTGTTTTGCAACTTCAATTGCTCCAAAAAGTGGATCTGGATCACCAGGTCCGTTTGACAAGAAATATCCATCTGGATTAAATGATGCTAAATCCTCATAAGTAGAATTGTATGGAAAAACTTTTATGTAACAGTCTCTCTTAGCAAGATTTCTCAAAATATTCTTTTTAATTCCAAGATCTAAAGCCGAAACTTTATACTTAGCATTCTCTTCTCCAAAATAATACGGTTCAGTTGTTGACACTTTAGAAGCCAACTCTAATCCTTCCATATTTGGAACATCAGCTAATTCTTTCTTCAAGTCTTCTATAGAAGTTCCATCAGTACAAATAACAGCATTCATAGCACCATTATCACGAATATAACTAACAAGAGCTCTAGTATCTACATCAGAAATACATATTAGATTTTGTTTCGCGAAATAATCTTCTAAACTCTCAGAAGCTCTTTCTCTTGAAAAGTTAAAGCTAAAGTTTTTACAAACTAAACCAGCTATTTTAATGCTTTCAGACTCTATCTCTAAATCATTTACACCATAATTACCAATATGTGCATTAGTAGCCACCATTATTTGACCAAAATAAGAAGGATCTGTAAAAATCTCTTGATACCCAGTCATTCCAGTATTAAAACATACTTCACCGAAAGTTTTACCGCTAATACCGATAGATTTTCCATGAAAAATAGTTCCGTCACTAAGTAATAAAATGGCGCTTTGTCGTGTTGTGTATTTCATTCTTTAATTTGTATTGTTTTTAATCGTATTATGAAACCTTTAAAGTTTCACTTGTAATTAGATATTTTGCAAATTTACTTCTTTAAAAGAGTGCTGCCAAGATTTTTTAAAAATTTCATTAATAAAAATAAAACCAAGACATTTAAAAAAGTTAAATTTTAATTTCCTCTAAAAAAATCAAAAAAAAAGGATAAACTAAAAATTAGTTTATCCTTGATTTCTATAGAATCATTACTTTCATAATTATTCAGAAGCTTCAGTAGTCGTTTCTGATTCAGCAGCAGGAGCTTCTGGAGTAGTCTCCTCAGCTTTTTTAGCTTTACCACCACGACGGCTTTTTGCTTTTTTAACTTCTTTTTTACCACCATTGTAAAGTTCATTGAAATCTACAAGTTCGATCATTGCCATATCAGCATTATCTCCCAAACGATTTCCAACTTTAATGATACGAGTGTATCCACCTGGACGGTCACCAACTTTAGCAGCTACGTCTCTGAACAAATCAGTTACAGCATATTTACTACGTAAGTAAGCAAAAACAATACGACGATTGTGAGTCGTATCTTCTTTTGATTTTGTGATTAAAGGCTCAACAAATTGTTTAAGCGCTTTAGCCTTAGCAACAGTAGTGTTAATACGTTTGTGCTCAATAAGAGAACAAGCCATATTAGCTAACATAGCTTTTCTATGTCCAGTCTGTCTGCTTAAGTGGTTGAATTTTTTTCCGTGTCTCATGACGTGTTTTTTTTATCTTCATCTTGCTACAATCCGCTATGGAGAGCAAAATATGAAGTAAATTATTCTTTATCTAATTTGTATTTAGCTAAATCCATTCCGAAAGTTAAATTTTTAACTGCAACAAGTTCGTCAAGTTCAGTTAAAGATTTTTTACCAAAATTACGGAATTTCATTAGGTCATTTTTATTGAACGATACTAAATCACCAAGTGTATCAACTTCAGCCGCTTTCAAGCAATTTAATGCTCTCACAGATAAATCCATATCAACAAGCTTAGTTTTAAGCAATTGTCTCATATGCAATGACTCTTCATCATACGATTCTGTTTGTGCAATTTCGTCAGCCTCAAGTGTAATTCTTTCGTCAGAAAACAACATGAAATGGTGAATTAAAACTTTTGCAGCTTCAGTAAGAGCATCTTTTGGATTAATAGATCCATCAGTTTTAATTTCAAAAACCAATTTTTCGTAATCTGTTTTTTGCTCTACACGGAAGTTTTCAATTGCATACTTTACATTTTTTACCGGAGTAAAAATAGAGTCAGTAAAAATTGTTCCAATTGCAGCATTCTGTTTTTTGTTCTCCTCAGCAGGAACGTATCCTCTACCTTTTTCGATTGTTAAATCGAAGTTCAATTTGATTTTAGAATCTAAATTACAGATAACAAGGTCTGGATTCAAAACTTGGAAACCTGAAATAAATTTTTGAAAATCACCTGCTGTCAATTGATCTTTACCAGAAACAGAAATAGTAACTGATTCATTATCGATATCTTCGATCTGACGTTTGAAACGTACTTGTTTTAGATTAAGGATAATTTCGGTAACATCTTCAACAACACCTGAAATAGTAGAAAACTCATGATCTACACCTTCGATACGAACAGATGTAATTGCATAACCTTCTAATGCTGAAAGCAAAACTCTTCTAAGTGCATTACCAACTGTCAATCCATAACCAGGTTCTAAAGGTCTAAATTCGAATTTACCTTCAAAATCGGTTGAATCGATCATGATAACTTTATCGGGCTTTTGAAAATTAAATATTGCCATAAATTTCGACTAAGTCAATTATTATTTGTTGTACAACTCTACGATTAATTGTTCTTTAATGTTTTCTGGAATTTGAAGTCTTGCAGGTACAGAAACAAAAGTTCCTTCTTTAAGATCATTGTTCCAAGTAATCCATTCATAAACATGACTTGAATTTGATAAAGAACGTTCGATAGCTTCTAAAGATTTAGATTTTTCACGAACTGCAACTTTATCACCAGGCTTAAGGTGATAAGAAGGAATATTTACAACCTCACCATTAACAGTAATGTGTCTGTGAGATACTATTTGACGAGCACCTCTTCTAGATGGAGCAATTCCCATTCTAAAAACAACATTATCTAATCTTGCTTCACATAATTGTAATAAAACCTCACCAGTTACTCCTTTAGTTGCTGATGCTTTTTCGAATAAATTTCTGAATTGTTTTTCTAAAATTCCGTAAGAATATTTAGCTTTTTGCTTCTCCATTAACTGAACAGCGTACTCAGATTTTTTTCCTCTTTTTTTAGCCATCCCGTGTTGTCCAGGTGGGTAATTTCTTTTTTCGAAAGATTTATCATCTCCGAAGATTGCTTCGCCAAACTTACGAGCGATTCTTGTACTAGGACCAGTATATCTTGCCATTTTAAATTGTTTAAGATTGAGATTATGAATTCAGGTCTTATCCTTCGATAATCTATATTCAATCTAGGTTATACTATAATTTTTGAGTATTAAACTCTACGTCTTTTAGGAGGACGACATCCGTTGTGAGGCATTGGAGTAACATCGATAATCTCAGTAACTTCAATTCCACCGTTATGAATAGAACGGATAGCAGACTCACGTCCGTTTCCTGGTCCTTTTACATAAACTTTTACTTTTTTAAGTCCAGCTTCAAGAGCTACTTTACTACAATCTTCTGCTGCCATTTGAGCTGCGTACGGAGTATTCTTTTTAGAACCTCTGAAACCCATTTTTCCAGCTGAAGACCAAGCAATAACTTCACCTTTCTTATTTGTCAAAGAAATAATAATATTGTTAAAAGTAGAAGAAACATGAGCTTCACCCGTTGATTCAACGATAACTTTACGTTTTTTTGCAGTTGCTTTAGCCATATTACTTATTATTTAGTTGCTTTTTTCTTGTTAGCAACAGTTTTTCTTTTTCCTTTTCTAGTTCTAGAGTTGTTTTTAGTTCTTTGACCTCTTAATGGAAGACCAGATCTATGACGAATTCCTCTATAACAACCAATATCCATTAAACGTTTGATGTTCAAAGAAACTTCAGAACGTAATTCTCCTTCAATTTTGAATGCTCCAACAGCTTCACGAATTGCTCCGATCTCGTCATCATTCCAATCTTGAACTTTTTTATCTTGGCTAACTTGAGCTTTTTCTAAAATCTCAATAGCTCTACTTTTTCCTAATCCGAAAATATAGGTAAGTGCAATAACACCTCTTTTGTTTTTTGGGATATCTACCCCTGCTATTCTTGCCATAATTATCCTTGTCTTTGTTTAAATCTAGGATTCTTTTTGTTTATTACGTACAATCTCCCTTTTCTACGCACGATAATGCACTCGGCACTTCTCTTTTTTACTGATGCTCTAACTTTCATAGTGAATATCCTTTAATATCGATAAGTAATTCTTGCTTTTGACAAATCGTAAGGACTCATTTCTAGTTTCACTTTATCACCAGGTAATAATTTGATATAATGCATACGCATCTTTCCAGAAATATGAGCAATTACAATATGTCCATTTTCTAACTCCACACGGAACATCGCATTTGATAATGCTTCAATGATTGATCCGTCTTGTTCTATTGCTGATTGTTTTGCCATAAATATATTAAGCTACTGCTTTTCTATTTTTACCAGTCTTCATTAAACCATCATAATGCTTGTTTAACAAGTATGAATTGATTTGTTGAATAGTATCTATTGCAACTCCAACCATAATTATTAATGAGGTACCTCCAAAAAACATTGCCCAAGATTGTTGTACATCCATAATACTTACAACAATAGCTGGGAACACAGCAATCAAAGCAAGGAATAAAGATCCTGGGAAAGTTATTAAAGACATCACTTTATCAAGAAACTCAGAAGTTTCAGCACCTGGACGAACGCCCGGAATAAAACCACCGCTTCTCTTTAAATCATCAGCCATCTTGTTAGTAGGTACGGTAATTGCAGTATAAAAGAATGTAAATACAATAATTAAAGTTGCAAAAACAAAATTATACCAAAAACCAAACATATTACTAAATGCACCAACAATTGATTGTGATGTATCTGATTTAGACAATCCAGCTACAGCTGCAGGGATAAACATAATTGCCTGAGCAAAAATGATTGGCATAACTCCAGAAGCATTAAGCTTTAGAGGAATCCATTGTCTATTACCGCCTGCCAAATCTTGCTCATAATCTCCAGTTGTAGTACGACGAGCGTATTGAACCGGGATTCTACGTACTGCCATTGTAAGCAATACACAAGAAATGATTACCAATAACCACACAATAATTTCAATAACTAACAACATTGGACCTCCATTGTTATTGGTAACTCTCGTTGTAAACTCTTGTATAAAAGCTTGTGGTAAACGAGCTAGAATACCAACCATAATTAATAATGAAATTCCATTTCCAATACCTTTATCTGTAATTTTCTCACCCAGCCACATAGCAAAAATAGTACCAGTTACTAAGATGATAACAGACGAGAACAAAAATTCAGGAGAATTAAAGCCTAGTAGAAATGCACTACTAGGCAATGTTCTGTATAAATTATAGATATAAGTTGGACCTTGAACCAGTGTAATAGCTATAGTCAACCAACGAGTGATTTGATTAATCTTTTTTCTACCACTTTCTCCATCGTTCTGAAGTTTTTGCAAATATGGAATCGCAATTCCCATTAACTGAACAACAATAGATGCAGAAATATAAGGCATAATACCTAAAGCAAAAACTGAAGCTTTAGAGAAAGCACCTCCTGTAAACATGTCTAGGATAGATCCTAAACCATTTTTAGTTTGTCCCGCTAAACCTGTTAATTGAGTTGCATCAATTCCAGGAAGCGTAACGTGTGCACCAAAACGATATACTAAAAGCAACCCTAATGTAATTAAGATTCTGTTTTTCAGTTCTTCGATTTTCCAAACATTACTTATTGATTCAATAAATTTCTTCATCTTAATAGATAAGTTATATAGTTACAGCTTCTCCACCAGCAGCTTCAATAGCAGCTTTTGCAGTAGCAGTAAATTTGTGGGCAGTTACTTTTAATTTTGCTTTCAATTCTCCTCTACCTAAAATCTTAACGATTTCATTTTTGGTAGCTAGACGATTTGCTACGAAATCTGTCATAGAAACAGAATCAGTAATCACACCATTGTCTACTAACAATTGAAGCGTATCTAAATTAACACCTTCGTATTCTTTACGATTGATGTTTGTGAAACCAAACTTAGGCACACGTCTTTGAAGTGGCATTTGCCCTCCTTCAAAACCAATCTTTTTAGAATAACCAGAACGAGATTTTGCTCCTTTGTGACCTCTTGCAGCAGTGCCACCTTTTCCAGAACCTTCTCCTCTACCTAATCTTTTATTTTGATTGTGTGTAGATCCTTCAGCAGGTTGTAAGTTACTTAAATTCATAACAGTATTTGTTATTTAGCTTCTTCTACAGAAACTAAGTGTTTAACTTTGTTTATCATCCCAAGGATAGCAGGATTTGACTCATGCTCCACAACTTGTCCCATTTTACGTAGACCTAAAGCTTCTAAACCTCTCTTTTGAGAAAGAGGACAGTTGATCTTGCTTCTTACTTGTTTTACTAATAATTTAGCCATAATTTCCTTGATTAACCTTTAAAAACTTTTTCTAAAGAAACTCCTCTTTGTTTTGCAACAGTATGAGCGCTTCTCATTTGTAATAAAGCATCAAAAGTTGCTTTAACTACGTTATGTGGATTTGATGATCCTTGAGATTTTGATAATACGTCGTGAATACCTACTGATTCAAGAACTGAACGAACAGCTCCACCAGCAATAACTCCTGTACCATGAGAAGCAGGAATTAAGAATACACGTGCACCACCAAATTTTCCTTTTTGTTCGTGAGGAACTGATTGCCCATTCAAAGGAATTTTTACTAAATTTTTCTTAGCATCTTCTACTGCTTTCGCAATTGCTTCAGAAACGTCTTTAGATTTTCCTAATCCATGACCAACTACTCCATTTTCATCACCTACAACTACAATAGCAGAAAAACCGAAAGCTCTACCACCTTTTGTAACCTTAGTAACACGATTAACACTTACCAGACGATCTTTAAGTTCAAGACCACTTGGTTTTACCAATTCTACATTTTTGTATTTAGACATAATATATTAGAATTTAAGTCCAGCCGCTCTTGCGCCTTCTGCTAATGATTTAATACGACCGTGATATAAGTATCCACCTCTATCAAAAGTGATGGTTTCAATCCCAGCTTTTAACGCTTTCTCTGCAACTAATTTTCCAACAGCAGCAGCGATTTCAACGTTAGTACCTTTTCCTATTTCTTTTTCTCTTGAAGATGCAGCTAATATAGTAACTCCATTTACATCATCAATAAGTTGAGCGTAAATTTCTTTATTACTTCTAAATACAGATAGTCTTGGGTTAGCAGCACTACCACTAATCGATTTTCTAATTCTGAATCTAATTCTCTGTCTTCTATCAGATTTTGTTAATGACATAATCTTATTTTTTAAGCTGATTTACCTGCTTTTCTTCTTAATACTTCACCCACAAATTTAACACCTTTTCCTTTGTATGGCTCTGGCTTACGGAAACCTCTGATTTTCGCAGCTACTTGACCTAAAAGTTGTTTGTCAAATGATGTTAATTTTACGATTGGGTTCTTACCTTTTTCAGATATTGTCTCTAAAGCTACTTCTGGAGCAATTTCTAAAACAATATTGTGAGAATATCCAAGAGCTAAATCTAATTTTTGACCTTGGTTTGAAGCTCTATAACCAACTCCAACTAATTCTAGTTCTTTAGTAAAACCTTCAGATACACCAACAATCATATTATTGATCAATGATCTGTATAATCCGTGTTTTGCTCTTTGGTCTTTATGATCAGATGATCTTTCAACTGAAACTTGATCACCTTCAACTTTAACAGTTACGTCCGAAAACTCCTGAGTCAGTTGACCTTTTTTTCCTTTTACTGTAATAATACCGTCTTTAACTTCAACAGTTACACCAGCAGGGATTACAATTGGGCTTTTACCTATTCTTGACATCTTATCTAGTGTTTAAAATTAGTATACGTAACAAATTACTTCACCACCTACATTTAACTGCTTAGCTTGTTTTCCAGTCATTAAACCTTTTGATGTAGAAACAATAGCAATTCCTAATCCGTTAAGGATTCTAGGTAATTTGGCAGCACCAGCATACTTACGTAAACCTGGTTTACTAATTCTTTGGATATCTTTAATCACAGGCTCTTTAGTATCTTTATCGTACTTTAAAGCAATTTTGATAGAACCTTGAACAGTGTTCGTTTCAAATTTGTAACTCAAGATATAACCTTGATCAAATAAGATCTTAGTTATTTCTTTTTTAAGATTAGAAGCTGGAATTTCAACAACTTTGTGGTTTGCAGCCACAGCGTTACGAACTCTAGTCAAATAATCTGCAATAGGATCTGTATACATATGTATTTGATTGCGATTATGGTTTTCGGGAGACACCCGTCTCCCGAACCTTTAATCAATTAAAATTATTTTTTGGTTTGCAAAAGTAATAACTTATTGCGAGATTACCAAGATGCTTTTTTTACTCCAGGAATTAACCCATTATTAGCCATCTCACGGAAAGTTACACGTGAAATACCGAATTGACGGATATAACCTCTTGGTCTACCTGTTAATTTACAACGATTATGCAAACGAACTGGTGAAGCATTTTTAGGTAATTTTTGTAAGCCTTCATAATCTCCAGCTTCTAATAAAGCTTTTCTTTTTTCAGCGTACTTAGCTACCGTTTTCTCTCTTTTAACCTCACGGGCTTTCATTGATTCTTTAGCCATGTCTTAATTCTTTTTAAAAGGTAATCCTAATTCAGCCAATAATGACTTTGCTTCCTTGTCTGTTTTTGCAGTAGTAACAAATGTAATATCCATTCCTGAAATTTTGTTTACTTTGTCAATATCAATTTCTGGAAAAATGATTTGCTCTAAAACTCCAAGATTGTAGTTACCTCTTCCGTCGAAACCTGTAGCTTTGATACCACTAAAATCTCTAACACGCGGTAAAGCAGAAGTAATAAGTCTATCTAAAAACTCATACATTCTTTCACCACGCAAAGTAACTTTTGCTCCAATAGGCATCCCTTTTCTCAATTTGAATGACGCAACGTCTTTCTTTGAAATTGTAGATACTGCTTTTTGTCCAGTGATCTTTGTTAACTCATCAACCGCATAGTCAATAAGTTTTTTATCAGATACAGCTGCACCAACTCCACGGCTCAAAACGATTTTTTCAAGTTTAGGAACTTGCATTACGTTTGTATATCCGAACTCTTCTTTAAGAGCAGAGATTACTCTACTCTTATATTCTTCTTTTAGTCTAGGTGTATATGCCATTACTATAGTACTTGATTAGATTTTTTTGAAAATCTTACTTTCTTATCTCCTTCTACTCTAATACCAACTCTAGTTGTTTCCTTAGTTTTAGGATCAATTAGAGAAATGTTAGAAATTTGAATAGAAGCTTCTTTCTTAACGATACCACCTTGAGGGTTTTTAGCACTTGGTTTTGTATGTTTCGAAACCATGTTTACACCTTCAACTATCGCTTTATTTTTCTCACGGTAAACACGTAAAACTTTACCTTCAGCACCTTTATGGTCTCCAGCAATAACTCTTACGATATCTCCTGATTTTATTTTTAGCTTTATCATCTTAAAACGAATTAAAGCACTTCTGGTGCTAATGATACAATTTTCATGAATTGTTTTTCACGAAGTTCTCTTGCTACCGGACCAAAAACACGAGTTCCTCTCATTTCCCCTGCAGCGTTCAAAAGAACACATGCATTGTCATCGAAACGGATATAAGAACCATCAGCTCTTCTCACTTCTTTTTTGGTACGCACAACAACTGCAGTTGAAACAGCTCCTTTTTTCACGTTACCGTTTGGAGTTGCATCTTTAATAGATACTACAATCTTGTCACCAACAGAGGCATACCTTCTTTTGGTACCTCCTAAAACACGGATAGTTAAAACTTCTTTTGCTCCCGTGTTATCTGCTACTTTTAGTCTTGATTCCTGTTGTACCATAATTATTTAGCTCTTTCTAAGATTTCAACTAATCTCCAACATTTTGTTTTACTTAAAGGACGCGTTTCGCTAATTCTTACAGTATCTCCAATGTTACAGTCGTTTGTTTCGTCGTGTGCAACATATTTCTTAGTTTTCAACACGAACTTACCGTATAATGGGTGTTTTACTTTTCTTACTTCAGCAATAACAATAGATTTATCCATTTTATTTGAAGTAACAACACCTATTCTTTCTTTTCTTAAATTTCTTTTTTCTTCCATCTTTCAGCAGAATACAATTATTGTAACTCTCTTTTAGTTAACTCTGTAGCCAATCTTGCAACTGTTCTTCTAACGCTTCTAATTTGAAGTGGGTTAGCAATTGGAGAAATAGCGTGAGCCATTTTTAGGTCAGCATATACTTTCTTAGTTTGACTAAGTTTTTCTTGCAACTCCGCTGCAGAAAGATCTTTTATTTCTGATTGTTTCATAATAAATATTAATTATGCTTCGAAATCTCTAGCAACGACGAACTTAGTTTTTACTGGAAGTTTTTGAGCTGCAAGACGCAAAGCCTCTTTTGCAACTGACAATGGAACTCCTCCAACTTCAAACATAATTCTTCCTGGTTTAACAACAGCAGCCCAATACTCAACTGCTCCTTTACCTTTACCCATACGTACTTCAAGAGGTTTCTTAGTGATAGGTTTGTCTGGAAATATTTTAATCCATAATTGTCCTTCTCTCTTCATGTAACGAGTTGCAGCAATACGCGCAGCTTCGATTTGACGAGAAGTTAAGAACATTCCATCTTCATGTACAGATTTAATACCAAACATTCCATTAGAAAGTTCATGCCCTCTTTGAGAGTTACCTTTCATTTTACCTTTTTGTACCTTACGGTATTTTGTTCTTTTAGGCTGTAACATTTTTCTTTAGTTTAAAAATTTACTTTCTTTTACGAGCGTCTGGTTTTCCACCTTTATTAAAGTTAGATTTACCTCTAGGGGCATCTCCACCTTTACCACCGCCAGTACCAGATTGTTTTTTATCCATTCCAGCAAGTGGAGAAAGATCTCTCTTTCCATAAACTTCACCTTTCATGATCCATACTTTGATACCCATTCTACCATAAGTAGTGTGAGCTTCAGCCAAAGCATAATCAATATCAGCTCTGAAAGTTGATAGAGGAATTCTACCTTCTTTGAAACCTTCTGAACGTGCCATTTCAGCTCCATTCAAACGACCAGAAATCAAAACTTTGATACCCTCAGCATTCATACGCATAGAAGCTGCAATAGCCATCTTAATTGCACGTCTGTAAGAGATACGGCTTTCGATTTGACGAGCGATGCTAGTCGCCACAAGATAAGCATCTAACTCAGGTCTTTTAATTTCAAAGATGTTGATTTGAACCTCTTTGTCAGTAACTTTCTTAAGTTCTTCTTTTAACTTGTCTACCTCTTGTCCACCTTTTCCGATAATGATACCAGGTCTAGCAGTAGTGATAGTAACGGTTACAAGTTTCAAAGTTCTCTCGATGATTACTTTTGATACACTAGCTTTTGATAAACGAGCGTGGATATACTTTCTGATTTTGTGATCTTCGGCTAATTTATCACCGTAATCATTTCCACCATACCAGTTTGAGTCCCACCCTCTGATGATACCAAGTCTATTTCCAATTGGATTTGTCTTTTGTCCCATGCTGCTTAAGAATTGCTTTGTGTGTTATTGATAGCTCCAAGCACGATTGTTACGTGATTAGAACGTTTTCTGATTCTGTGTGCACGACCTTGTGGAGCTGGACGAAGTCTTTTTAACATCATTCCACCATCTACTCTGATCTCTTTAACAAATAAACCAGCTTCTTCTAAATTACCTTCACTATTTTTTTGCTCCCAGTTGTTGATTGCAGATAATAATAGTTTTTCTAATTTTCTTGAAGCTTCTTTAGAACTGAATCTTAAAATGTTAAGTGCTCTTTCTACCTTCTGACCTCTTACCAAGTCCGCTACTAAGCGCATTTTTCTAGGTGAAGTAGGGCAGTTATTCAATTTTGCGAAAGCAATAGACTTATTAGCCTCTTTTCTCGCATCTGCTGTTTCTCTTTTACGAACTCCCATTGCTTCTTATTTTTTACCTTTATTTTTTGCTCCAGCATGACCTCTAAAAGATCTAGTTGGTGAAAACTCTCCTAATTTGTGACCTACCATGTTTTCTGTTACGTAAACTGGTACAAATTGACGACCGTTATGAACTGCGATAGTTTGTCCAACGAAATCTGGAGTAATCATTGAAGCTCTAGACCAAGTCTTAACAACTGCATTTTTACCACTTTCTACGTTTTCCTGAACTTTCTTGTCTAATTTATAATGAACGAAAGGTCCTTTTTTTAATGAACGTGCCATATCTTATTATTTCTTTCTACGTTCTACGATATACTTGTTACTCGGGTTTTTCTTAGAACGAGTTCTGTAACCTTTAGCTGGCAATCCGTTTCTTGAACGTGGGTGCCCTCCAGAAGAACGTCCTTCACCACCTCCCATAGGGTGATCAACTGGGTTCATCGCTACTGGTCTAGTTCTAGGTCTTCTTCCTAACCATCTTGTTCTACCTGCTTTTCCAGATACAACTAATTGGTGATCAGAATTAGAAACAGCTCCAATTGTAGCCGAACAAGTTAACAAGATCAATCTTGTCTCACCAGATGGCATTTTAATTGTAGCGTATTTCCCGTCTCTTGCCATTAACTGAGCAAAAGTTCCAGCTGAACGAGCGATAACCGCTCCTTGTCCTGGACGTAACTCAATACAAGATATAACAGTTCCAAGAGGAATTCTGCTTAAAGGTAATGTATTACCAATTTCAGGTTGAGATTCTGGACCAGAAACTAATTTCTGACCAACTTTCAATCCGTTTTGAGCAATAACATAAGTTTTCTCACCATCAGCATAAGCTAATAAAGCGATAAATGCAGTACGATTTGGATCGTATTCGATTGATTTCACTGTAGCCGGAATTCCGTCTTTAGTTCTTTTGAAATCAATAATACGATATCTCTGCTTGTGACCACCACCCGTATAACGCATGGTCATCTTTCCTTGACTATTTCTACCTCCAGAGTTTTTTATCGGCGCTATCAAAGAGCGTTCCGGCTTATCAGTTGTAATGGCGTCATAACCATTCACAACTCTAAATCGCTGACCTGGGGTAATAGGTTTTAATTTTCTTACTGACATTTTTCTATCTTAGATATTGTTGTAAAAATCAATTGTTTCTCCTTCTTGTACTTGAACAATTGCTTTTTTAATTGCATTTGTCTTTCCACTGATTAAACCACTTTTAGTGTATTTAGTAGATCTATCTGGTCTCACATTCATTGTGTTAACAGAAACGATAGTTACTCCATAAGCAGCTTCAACAGCTTTCTTAATCTGAACTTTGTTTGCTTTTTTGTCAACAACGAATCCGAAGCGGTTTAGAACTTCACTTTCTTTGGTTACTTTTTCAGTTACTATAGGTCTAATTATGATACTCATACTCCTATTATTTACTTAAATTTTCTTCAATTAACTCCAAAGAACCTTCTAAAAGCACCAAATTATTAGTGTTTAATATTGCGTAAGTGCTTAATTCTGAGCTAGTTACGACATTAGAAGCCTTTAAATTGCGTGACGACAAATATACATTTTTATTTGACTCTCCCAACACAAATAGAGATTTTTTATTTTCTAACCCTAAAGCTTTCAAAACGTTAATGAAATTTTTAGTGTTTGGCGCTTCAAAATTAAAGTCTTCAAGAACGATAATATTCGACTCTTTTGCTTTGATTGAGAAAGCTGATTTTCTTGCCAATCTTTTTAAGCCTTTATTCAATTTAAATGAATAACTTCTTGGTCTTGGTCCGAAAATTGTTCCACCACCTTTAAACAATGGATTCTTGATACTTCCTGCACGAGCAGTACCAGTTCCTTTTTGTTTTTTAATCTTACGTGTACTACCAGTTACTTCAGCTCTTTCTTTAGCCTTGTGAGTACCTTGTCTTTGATTAGCAAGATATTGCTTAACATCAAGATATACAGCGTGATTGTTTGGTTCAATTGCGAATACTGAATCAGAAAGTTGAACTTTTCTACCAGTATCTTTTCCGTTGAAATCTAATACTTTTACTTCCATTACTTCTGAATGATTACATAAGAGTTTTTGTGACCAGGAATACACCCTTTAACAACAAGCAGGTTCTTTTCAGCAACTACTTTTAAAACTCTAAGGTTTTGAACTTTTACATTATCTCCTCCCATTCTTCCAGCCATACGCATTCCTTTGAATACTCTAGATGGATAAGAAGAAGCTCCCACAGAACCTGGCGCTCTTAAACGGTTGTGCTGACCATGAGTAGCTTGTCCAACACCACCAAAACCGTGACGTTTAACAACACCTTGGAAACCTTTACCTTTAGACACACCTTGTACATCTACAAATTCTCCTTCTTCAAAAATAGAAACATCAATAAGATCTCCTAATTTTTGTTCAGTTGCAAAATCTTGGAATTCAACGACTTTTTTCTTAGCAACAGTTCCAGCTTTTTTAAAGTGCCCTAAAGCAGCTTTAGTAGAATGTTTCTCGTTTTTGTCATCGAAACCTAGCTGCAACGCTTCGTACCCGTCAACACCTTTGGTTCTGACTTGGGTAACAACACATGGACCAGCTTCGATTACTGTACAAGGAATGTTTTTCCCGTTTTCGTCGAAAATACTAGTCATGCCGATTTTCTTACCAATTAACCCAGACATAAATATTAATTATTAATTACTAAAATTCCCTTCAATTTGAAAATAACAGAAATTTCCAAACAGGGAGTGCAAAAGTAGACATTAAAATTGAATATACCAAACAGTTAGAAAAATTAAATCGCTCATTATCAAAATCCAAGAGCTTAACTCACAAATAATAGATCTTAATTTCCACCAAAGAATAAATCACAAAACACAAAAACAAAATAAAGTTATCAACAAAAACAGCGCTTAAAATTAAAAGAAAAACTTCGGCAAGTACCTAAACGAAAGACCTTTCAGCAAAAAACACAACATTTACATAAACCGAAAGCAGCAAAAATTTAACACCAAAACCAAAAGAAGGACAACAAAAAAAGCGAGACATTTCTGTCTCGCTTTTTATATATAAAATATAATAAAAATTATACTTTTATTTCCACTTCAACACCACTTGGCAATTCAAGTTTCATTAAAGCATCAATAGTTTTAGATGAAGATGAATAAATATCAATCAATCTCTTGTATGACATTACTTCAAATTGTTCTCTCGCTTTTTTGTTAACGTGCGGAGAACGCAACACAGTGAAAAGTTTTTTGTGAGTTGGCAACGGAATTGGACCTGTTACAACTGCTCCAGTAGTTTTTACTGTTTTTACGATCTTTTCAGCAGATTTATCTACCAACATGTGATCGTAAGATTTTAGTTTTATTCTGATTTTTTGACTCATTTTCTTAAAATTAAGCGTTACCTTTTGCTTTTTTGATTACCTCTTCTGAAATATTAGAAGGTGTTTCTGCATAGTGAGAAAACTCCATTGTTGAAGTAGCTCTACCAGAAGATAAAGTTCTTAACGTAGTTACGTATCCAAACATTTCTGACAAAGGCACATCAGCCTTAATAGTTTTAGCACCATTTCTATCACCCATATCATTAACCTGACCTCTACGACGGTTCAAGTCACCCACGATATCACCCATGTTTTCTTCTGGAGTAATAACCTCGATTTTCATGATTGGCTCAAGAATAACAGCTCCAGCAGCACGTCCTGACTCTTTATAACCCATTCTTGCAGCTAATTCAAAAGATAATGCATCAGAATCCACAGGGTGGAAAGATCCATCAGTTAAAGTAACTTTTAAACTATCCACAGCATAACCTGCTAACGGACCAGTTTTCATAGCTTCTCTAAATCCTTTTTCAACAGCAGGGATATATTCTTTAGGAACGTTACCACCTTTTACAGCATTGATAAATTGTAATCCAACTGGAACTTTACCATCAACTTCATCAGCAGGCTCGATTGTAAATACGATATCACCGAATTTACCACGACCTCCAGATTGTTTCTTGTAAGTCTCTCTATGTGTTGCAGATCTTGTAAACGCTTCTTTATACTCAACTTGAGGCTCACCTTGGTTCACTTCAACTTTAAATTCACGTTTCATACGATCTACTAAGATATCTAAGTGAAGCTCACCCATACCTGAAATAATAGTTTGACCAGAAGCCTCATCAGTTCTAACTGTAAATGTAGGATCTTCTTCAGCTAATTTAGCTAAAGCCATACCCATTTTATCAACGTCAGCTTTTGTTTTTGGCTCGATAGCAATACCAATTACAGGATCAGGGAATTTCATAGATTCCAAGATAATTGGATTCTTTTCATCACAAAGAGTATCTCCTGTTTTAATATCTTTAAATCCAACAGCAGCACCAATATCTCCAGCCTCAATAAATTCGATTGGATTTTGTTTATTAGCGTGCATTTGGTAAATACGAGAAATTCTTTCTTTGTTACCAGAACGAGTATTTAAAACGTAAGAACCAGCATCTAAACGCCCAGAGTAAGCACGGAAAAAAGCTAAACGACCAACGAATGGGTCAGTAGCAATTTTAAATGCTAAAGCAGCGAACGGCTCCTTAACATCTGGCTTACGCAAGATTTTAGTCTGATCTTCTTCTAATAAATCAGCATCATCAGGGTGAATCCCTTCAATACCTTCTTTATCTAATGGAGATGGTAAATACTTACAAACTGCATCCAACATAAACTGAACACCTTTGTTTTTGAAAGATGAACCAGCAAGCATTGGAATAATTGCCATATCAATAGTAGCAGCTCTTAATGCATTGTTGATTTCTTCCTCTGTAATAGAGTTTTCATCTTCCATATATTTATCCAAAAGATTCTCATCATAAGTAGCAATCTCTTCGATAAGAATTGAACGATAATGCTTCACATCATCAATCATATCTGCAGGAATATCAACGATATCAAAAGTAGCTCCTTGAGTTTCATCATGCCATACAATAGCCTGATTTTTAACTAAGTCAACGATACCTTTAAAATCAGCCTCATCACCAATAGGCAAAGTAATTGCAACCGCATTCGATTTCAACATATCTTTTACCTGTCCGCAAACTGCCAAAAAGTTAGCACCTTGACGGTCCATTTTATTTACGAATCCCATACGAGGAACTCTATATTGATCAGCAAGTCTCCAGTTTGTTTCTGATTGAGGCTCAACACCATCAACAGCACTAAACAAGAAAACTAAACCATCTAATACACGTAAAGAACGGTTTACTTCTACAGTAAAGTCAACGTGTCCAGGAGTATCAATAATATTAAAGTGATATGGTAATGATTCTGGAAGAACTTTACCTTGCTCAGTTGGAAAATTCCAAGTACAAGTTGTAGCTGCAGAAGTAATTGTAATACCTCTTTCTTGCTCTTGTGCCATCCAGTCCATTGTCGCTGCACCATCGTGCACCTCACCAAGTTTGTGTGACTTTCCAGTATAAAAAAGAATACGCTCTGTTGTTGTTGTTTTACCAGCATCAATATGAGCAGCAATCCCAATATTTCTTGTATATTTTAAATCTCTAGCCATTTCTTACGAATTAAAATCTAAAGTGAGAGAATGCTTTGTTAGCCTCTGCCATTTTGTGAGTATCCATTCTTTTCTTAACCGCAGCACCTTCTTCTTTAGCAGCAGCTAAACATTCTGACGCTAAACGTTGTGCCATAGATTTTTCATTTCTTCTTCTAGAATAAAGTATTAACCACTTCATTGCCATAGAAATTTTTCTATCTGGACGAATCTGCATTGGAATTTGGAATGTAGCTCCACCAACTCTACGACTACGTACTTCTACGTGAGGCATAACGTTTGTTAAAGCATCTTTCCAGATCTCTAATGAAGTTTTCTCATCATTTTGCTTTTTAGATTCAATGATATCAATTGCATCATAAAATACTTTAAAAGCTGTAGATTTCTTACCATCCCACATTAAGTTGTTCACAAAACGCGTTACTAATTGGTCGTTAAACCTCGGATCTGGTAAAAGTGGTCTTTTCTTTGCCGCTCTTTTTCTCATGTCTTTTTCTTAAAAGTTTTTAAATTACTTTTTTGCTTCTTTTGGGCGTTTAGCACCGTACTTAGATCTTCTTTGCGTTCTTCCTGCAACTCCTGACGTGTCAAGCGCTCCACGAACGATATGATATCTAACACCTGGTAAATCTTTTACCCTTCCGCCTCTAACTAATACTATCGAGTGCTCTTGTAGATTGTGTCCTTCTCCAGGAATGTAAGCATTCACCTCATTACCATTTGTCAAACGTACACGCGCAACTTTACGCATTGCAGAGTTTGGTTTTTTTGGTGTAGTAGTGTAAACACGCGTACAAACCCCTCTTCTTTGAGGACAAGAATCTAAAGCAACCGATTTACTCTTCTTAGTTATCTGAGTTCTTCCTGTTCTTACTAATTGTTGAATTGTTGGCATAATTAATACTAAAAATTATTTATGTATATTAAATTCCCGCTTTTTACGGGGTTGCAAATGTATAAAATATTTTTCACTATACAAACGTTAATTCATTAATTTTCAACAACATTATTTATCACTATGTTTTTACGAGCAAACAATAGATATTTGTAACGCATTTAATCAACACAAAACAACACTTGAAACAATTTATACTTATATTTTTCTTCAGCCTAAGTTTTTCTTGTTATGCACAAAACTTTCACTTAACCATTAATGGATCAAATCCTGCCGAAACCCAAATTATAGACTCAACAAATTATTCAAAAACCCATACAAACACAAAATCACTTATTAACGAAATAAGAATCACATCACAAAAGCTATCAAGAAAGGGATACATAGACAACCAAGCAACAACTACCACCAAAACAAACGACAGCACTTATAACACTTTAATAATCTTAAAAAAACAAATCACCAGTATTCACTTAAACATAAAATCGATTAATTCCATTTTCAATTTACAAACAAAAAAAACGACAGCATAATCATTCCATATAATGAAATAGAAAGCTATTTAAGCAAAACAACAGTTGATGCAGAAAAACAGGGTTACGCACTAAGCAAACTTAAACTTGAAAATATTCGCAGAAAAAATCAAATAATATATTCTGACTTAAAATTCGAATCAGAAAAAAAACGCGTCATAAACTCCATCATTATAAAATATCAAAACACAACTAAAACAGATTATTTCCCGAAAGGACACCTAAAACAGCTAAACAAAAAATACACACACAAAACCTTTAACCAAGAAACATTAAAAGAACTCTACACAGATATTAACAATTACGAATTTCTTAATCAAACCAAATATCCCGAAATTCTTTTCACAAATGATTCTACAAAGATCTACTCGTACATAGAAAAAAGAAAAGCAAACACTTTTGACGGCTATTTAGGCTTCACTAATGAAGAAAACAAAAAAATAAGACTCAACGGATATCTTGACATCACCTTATTAAACACATTACACTCAGGCGAACAATTTTCACTGTACTGGAAAAGCGATGGCAACCAACAACAATCTTTCAATACAAAAATCGAAATTCCATACATCTTTCAAAGTCCTCTTGGAATAAAAGCACAATTAAACATATTTAAACAAGACAGCACTTTTCAAAATACCAAAACATCAATTGATCTTGGCTATTATTTAAAATACAATTCCAAAATCTATCTAGGCTATCAAGCAACAGAATCAAGTGACATCCAAAACACAAACAACTCAACTATTAGTGACTATAAAAATTCCTTCACAACACTAACCTTCGATTACATAGAAAACAACGACAGCAACGATCTTTTTTACAAAAAAGCAAACATCTACTCCACAATTGGCTTTGGAAAAAGAAACACTTCCAACTCATCATTATCAACAAAAACAACCCCACAACTACTCCTTAACTTAAACCTATCTTACAACTTTGAAATTAACAAAAAAAACTTTTTTTTCACTAACATTCAAAGTCAGTATCTAAAAAGCAAAAACTACATAACAAACGAGCTATTCCGATTTGGCGGACTTAAATCAATTCGAGGATTTGCAGAAAACAGCCTTCAAGGCAACAACATCAATTTACTACTGACAGAATACAGATATCTCACAAGCCAAAACTTATACATACACAGTATACTCGACTACGGCCTATACCAAGACCAAACCAACCCAGCAAGTCCAAAAAAAATCAACACATTGTTTTCTGCCGGTCTCGGACTAGGACTTCTAACAAAAAGCGGACTTCTAAAAATCACAATAGCAAACGGAAGCACAAACAAAACCGAAATCAAACTATACAACAGCATGCTAAACATAAACTACAACGTCAAATTTTAAGAGTCACCACTACATCAAAAACCAACAAAAAATTTAACCATTATTTTACATTACAAAAAAGAAACAACCAATATTAAACACCGAATGCCACTTCTTTTTTATTGCATTACAAATAACTTAACACATAACCTTCTAGCGATTATCACAATTTTAACAAAAAGCAACAGGGCTAACAAACTCTTTTTTAAGATAAAAGTTATAAAAAAAACAATTAAAAAGCCCTCTTGAATAAATTTAACATTTCGCGCATTGTCAATATTTTTAATTATTCTCAATTTTAACACAAAAAAATACGGATTTGTAATTTTAGACCAGTTTTTACGAATAAAACAACAATATACCTACTCAAAATTATAATTTAACTAAAAAAAAGCTCCTTATATTAGGTAGATTAACAAATTATTAAGATTTTTGTCGAACTAATTCAAAATATTTAAAAATGAAACTAAAGTTCAATGGATTCTTAGTGCTTTTACTAGTACTAGTTGCGCAACTTTCTTTTGCGCAAGAAAGAGCTGTTTCTGGAACAGTTTCTGACAATGCAGGAATGCCTTTACCAGGTGTGAGTGTATTAGTTAAAGGAACCAAAACAGGAACACAAACAGACTTTGATGGTAAATTCTCTATCAAAGTATCATCAAGCCAAGTTTTGGTATTTAGCTACATCGGGATGAAATCTCAGGAAGTAGCAGCAACCTCAACTTCTATTAATGTAAAATTAAAAGATGATTCAGTAGAACTTGAAGGTGTAGTTGTAACTGCATTAGGGATTAAAAGATCTGAAAAAACACTTGGATACGCAGTATCAAAAGTAAGTGCAGATGAAATCTCAAAGTCAGGTGAACAAAACGTTCTTCAAGCTTTAGCTGGAAAAGCAGCTGGGGTTCAAGTTATTGGAACGGGAGGTACTCCTGGAGCATCAAGTAAAATTATTATTAGAGGTGTGAACACTATTAATCGTAGTTCTGACCCTCTAATCGTTGTTGATGGTGTGCCAATTGACAATACTACAAGTCAAACAGCAGCTGGAGACAATCCTTTTAATGCCAATTTATCTGGTATCAACAACTCTAATAGAGCATTGGACATTAATCCTGACGACGTAGAAAGCGTATCTGTACTTAAAGGACCTGCTGCTGCTGCGTTATACGGAGAAAGAGCTGGTAATGGTGTAATCCTTTATACAACTAAAAAAGGTAGAGCAGGAAGAGGTTTAGGAATTGATTTTTCTACTTCGTTAGGAATTGACAAAGTAAGTCAATTACCAGCTAGACAAGGAAAGTATGTACAAGGAACTAGCGCTACTGCTACTTCAATCCCAACTAATACACCTCAAAGCTGGGGACCTGCTGCATCAACTTTAGGTGTACCAATGTATGACAATGTTGGAAACTTCTTCCAAGAAGGATTAACTTACACAAACAACATCTCTTTTTACGGAGGTGACAACAAAGCTACATACAGAGCTTCTTACGGGAATACTACACAAACTGGTATGATTCCTGAAACAGGATTGAAAAGAAATACCTTAAGAGTTGTAGGAGATTTAAAACTTAGCGATAAATGGAAAACTGGAGGTAGTTTACAATACACCCACACTACAAATACCCTAGCTCAAAACGGTAGTAACGTTTCTGGAGTTATGTTAAGTTTATTGCGTTCAGTAGGAAACTATGACTTAAGAAACTACATGGATGCTGAAGGAAATAACAAAAACTATTTCGCATCTTATGATAACCCATATTTCACAGTAAACGAAAACCCAGCAACAAGTGATGTTAACCGTGTTTTCGGAAACATGTTTTTAACTTACACCCCAGCTGAATGGTTATCTTTAACTGCAAAAGGTGGTATTGACGCTTACTCTGATTACCGTAAACAAATTTACGCAATCTCCTCTAATGGTGACAACCTTGCAGGAATTGGAGAAGTAGCATTTAACAATATCAACAACAAACAGTACTATGCTGACTTCATCGCGAGTGGTTTACTTCCATTACAAACTGAATGGTTAAAAATCAACTATACAGCAGGTCTTAACTTACGTTCAAGTCAAAATACCGATGTATTCTCAAGAGGTAAAGAACTTGCTGTAAGAGGACTTTATAACTTATCAAACGCTACTCAATTATATGCTTCAAACGCTGACGAAAATATAATGTCAAGAGCCGTTTTTGGACAATTAGAATTTGATATTAAAAACCAACTTTTCATAACAGGATCTGTTAGACAAGAATGGTCATCTACTTATGGAACGAACGCTAACAGCGCTATTTTTCCTGCAGCATCTGCATCATGGGTCCTAACAAGTTCTTTTGATTTACCAGAGGCAATTAGTTTTGCAAAACTAACCTATGGTTACGGTGAAGTAGGTATCGCTCCTGCTCCATACAGAACAATTACTACTTACACCCAACCATTTATGACTGACGGTTTTACAGATGGCCTAAGTTTTCCTTACAATGGAATTAATGGAATGACAGTTGCTGGAAGTTTAGGAAACCAAGATTTAAAACCTGAAAGAGTATTAGGTCATGAATTAGGTTTAAGTGCTAAATTCTTAAACAACCGTTTATCATTTGACGTAAACGCATACTACAAAACATCTAAAGATTTATTAATCACTTTACCATTACCAGCATCAAGCGGTTTCCAATCAGTTTACCAAAATGCTGCCGAGTTAGTTAACAAAGGATTAGAAGTTGAATTAGGATATGATATTTTCAGCAAAAGCAATCCTTTCCAATGGAATATCAATGCAAACTGGGCCAAAAACGAAAATGAAGTAACTGATATTTCAGGAAGCTTAAACGATATTCAAATTGAAGCAGCTTTTGGATCAATTGGATATTATGCTGTTAAAGGTCAACCATTAGGAAGCTTCTACGGAACTAGATGGGCACGTGATGCAAACGGAAATAAACTTATCGGAAGTGATGGTTTAGCAATTATCGATGGAGAAACTGGTAACTTAGGAAACTCTGCACCGAAATGGACGGGAGGTCTAAGAAACACTTTCACATACAAAAGAGTAACATTATCAGGTTTATTAGATTTTAGACATGGTGGAGTCGTTTACAACGGTACCTTGGCAAGACTTCATAACTTTGGTGTTTCTGAGGCATCTGCTGACAGAGAGCGCACATACATAATTGATGGTGTTAAAGCTGACGGCTCTAAAAATGACATTGCAATTACAGCTAAAAACTACTACCAAAAATACCTAGGTGATGGTGGTGGAGCTGCTGAAGAAGCTGTAACAGACGTTAACTGGATCAGATTACGTGATGTGACTTTAAGCTATGACTTTGATGTAAAAAGATTTACAGCAATCAATTCAGCTCAAATATCATTTACCGGAAGAAACTTATGGTTAAACACAAATTATGAAGGTGTAGATCCTGAAACAAGTTTAACTGGTGCTGGTTCAAGAATCAACGGATTAGATTACTTTAATAATCCAGGAAGTAAGTCATTTATCATGACTCTTAAAGTCGGCTTTTAAATTTAAAACAAATAAAAATGAAAAAATATATAAAAAGTATAATTCTTACAGCTGTTGGTGCTAGTTTACTTACCAGCTGCCAGACAGAATTAGACACCTTTAATGAAAACCCAAACTCTCCTATAACAACCACACCAACTTTATTGTTGTCTGCTATGGAAGTTTCGACATTTTCAACACACACAAGTGGTCTAATCAGAACTTCGAATATTTTTGACCAACACTTGGCTGGTACTAGCGTTGGACAATTAGGAGATATTCAACGTTATATTCTAACAGAACAAGACGTAAATAATGAATGGAACACAGTTTATGGAACTACTTTAATTAGTGGTCACATTTTAAATCGTGATTTTGCTGATAAATTCCCTTACTATAATGGTATTGGACAAGTATTAACAGCCTTAAACTTAGGATACGCAACAGACGTTTGGGGAGATGTTCCTTACGATGAAGCTTTTAGAGCTGAAGAAGGAAACAGAGCTCCAAAATACAATACACAGCAAGAAATCTATCAAAGATTACAAACAATACTTGATGAAGCTATTGTAAACTTAAAAAAACCTGCAGCTAGCAATGAAACTAGACCAGGAGCTGACGATTTTATTTTTGCTGGAAACACCGCAAAATGGATCAAAGTTGCTTACGTATTAAAAGCAAGATATGCATTAAGATTAACGCAAGTTGATACAGGTGCAGCCCAAAAAGCATTAGATTACATTACTGCTGCTGGAATGACTGCAAATACTGATGACGCTAATGCAATTTTCTTTTCAACTGCAAACACACTAAATCAATGGTATGCTTTTGATAACAGCCGTAAAAACTATCTTAAAACGGGAGCTTATTTTGTTAACTCTTTAAAAAATACCACTGACCCAAGATTAAAATTTTCTATTGCCCTGAGTACTCCTTCAGCAGAGGTGCCAGTACCAACATATATAGGTAACGCACCTGAAGATTTAGAAACAACTTATTCTTCATATATCGGATCTGCCTACGCAAGTGCCACTTCACCTGTTGGAATGGTAACTTATGCAGAAGCTAAATTTATTGAAGCAGAAGCTAAATTTAGATTAGGTCAAAATGCTCAACCAGCTTTAGAAGCTGCTGTTGCTGCATCTGTTTTAAAAGTTACAGGAACTCCAGCAACACCGGCTTTCTTAGCTACAGCAGCTACAACTGTTACTTTGGCAAACATTATTCAGCAAAAGTACTTGTCTCTTTTCTTAACAATGGAGCCATATAACGATTACAGAAGAACAGGATTGCCGGCATTGGTTCCAAACCAATCATCAAATACTAAAACTATTCCTGTAAGATTCCCAACTCCTTCGGACGAAAGAAATTACAATCCAAACGCAACAGTTGTTAGTAATGTAACAACTAAGGTATGGTGGGATAAAGACTAATTTATTTCAACAAGTAAATACACTAAACCACTCTGTTCATTCAGAGTGGTTTTTTTATATAAACAATATACCTATATTTGTCCTATGGAAAAAGAACATCAAATATTTGGCATTAGAGCCATTATAGAAGCAATACAAGCAGGTCAGGAAGTAGATAAAGTATTTATTCAAAAAGATATTTCTGGCGAACTAATGAAAGATTTAATGAAGGTAATGAAACGTGCCAACATTAATTTCTCTTATGTTCCTGTTGAAAAACTAAACCGACTAACTCCAAACAATCACCAAGGTGCAGTAGCAACTATTTCACCTATTGGATTCATAGATATAGAACACCTTGTAGAATCTACAATTGCTTCGGGTTCTAAACCATTATTTTTAATACTGGATCAAATCTCAGATGCAAGAAATTTTGGCGCTATTATTAGAACCGCTGAATGTACTGGTGTAAACGGAATTATAGTACAAAAAGCTGGTTCTGCTCCCGTAAATGGCGATACTGTTAAAACATCAGCTGGTGCTGTTTTTAATGTTCCTATCTGCAAAGTAGAACATATTAAAGATGCAATATTCTATCTTCAGGGTTCAGGAATTAAAACTGTGGCAGCAACCGAAAAAACAGATCAGAACATTTATGATATATCATTAAATGAGCCTGTAGCGATTATCATGGGATCTGAAGACAGAGGAATCAATCCATCTGTGCTTAAGATTGTTGATGAAAAAGCAAAATTACCAATGTTTGGATCAATAGGATCACTAAATGTATCTGTTGCCTGCGGTGCTTTTTTATATGAAGCCGTTCGCCAAAGAAGCTAAAAAAATTTTGAAATAGGGTGGCAACTTAATACAATATTGAATGTCTTTAAAACCTGTTTATAAAATAATATTTAACAAACTCAGCTTAATTGTTGCAGTATTCCTAACTGCAACAATTAACTATGGACAAACCACAAAATACAATCAATTTTGGGGCGAAGTTCAATTTAACAGAACGCTCAGTGAAAAGTGGTCTACGGAACTAAACATCGGAACGAGTTATAGCAGTACAGAATCTTCTCCCAATATATTTGACCAAAACACACAAAGATCTCTTCGAGGATGGGCGCATTATTACCTTTCGCCACGCTGGAAACTATCTTCATTCGTTGCATATTTTAACAACAAAGATGTACCAGAAATAGGTCAATTTCAATCGCCTGAATGGAGATTTGCTCTACAGGGTATTTATTACTTTCATAAAACCGGATATACTCTCAGCACACGCTTAAGAACTGAGCTTCGACATATGAAAAATCAAGATGATACTTTTGAAAATGTATTACGATACAGACAGCAAATTAAATATATCAAACCAATAAACAGCAAAGTTTTACGCGAAGGTGTTATATATGCAATTGCATCCGATGAAGTTTTTTTCAAATCGGGCACAAAAGTAACCGGGCAAAGTTTCTTTGACAGAAACAGATTAAATATAGGTGCAGGATACCTATTTACAGAAGACACACAAATTGAACTAACTTATGCTAATGAATACCTGCCAAGAAATGACAATAATCAAATTGTAAATGCAGTATCATTAACCTTAACGTTCAACAACCTGCTAAAGAATATAAATAAAAAGATTTTACACAAGCCTGAGGCTCCACACGAAGACTAACCTCACTTCTCCTCTTTTTTCAAAAAGCAAGCAAGCTGCTTCATGATTGCATCTTTATGAAGTTTAAAATTATAATCTCGAACAAATTCAGTTCCCTTCATATTGATTGCTGCTACAACGGCTTCAAATTTAGAAAACGCCTCCAAATCTTTATTGTCTATTAGATATAAAACCTGCATAATAGAATCATTTTCTAAATACTGCGTATCAAAATGAGTCAGCTTATACTCTTTATGATCCGCCAGCTGAATAACTAGATCATCCTTAATTTTTTTTCCTTCTTTTTTTAACGGAAAAGGAGTTGGCTGAAGCGCCACAAAATAACTCTCTTTATCAGTAACAATATTAATTTTTAGAGATTTAGACTTCGTTGTATAAAAAACTGCCGGATCAAAATAATATACCATAGATCCATCGGCCAGCACCTTATTTTTAACATCGCACTGCGCATAAAAATTAGAACTGCAAAACAGCAAAACCAAGACAGCAAATAATACTTTTCTCATAATCTCAAATTAATAAATGCACTAAAACAAAAATAACTAATTTCCACGAAAATCAATTATCCTTTTCCTCATTATCTACTGATTCCGATTTAGTTATAACATAATACACATTAGTATCGGAATGAAAATACGATTGAATCTCATTCATCTCATCATCATCCTTTTCAATATTTACAAAATTTCCATTCTCATCAAAATGTTTCATAAATGGATCTTCAAGAGGATTAAAATCGGGCTTCTGCCATTCATAAACAATAGGTTTCGAATATTCAGGTGTTTTATAAAATAAACTGAGTGCAAATCCCGTTAAAAGACCTGCCAAATGACCTTCCCAAGAAACCTTGGCATCAACATCAGGAAAAACATACCAAATCATTCCTCCATAAAGCAAAATCACCGACAATGAAAGTGCAACCAATCGATAATATTTTGTTTGAATTCCTTTAAAGAAAATAAAACTTACCAAAACATAAATTAAACCGCTTGCACCTATATGAAAATTTTCGCGACCTATAATCCATGTAATTAATCCCGAAAACAAAATACCATAACCAATAACAGGAATGGTTTGTTTAGGATAAAAATATTGTAATGCGGCCAACAAAACCAAAAGAGGAATGGAATTATTGTATAAATGTTCTAAATTTTCATGAATAAATGGACTAAAGAAAACGCCTTGTAATCCATAAAAATCTCGTGGATAAATTCCATTCTTATAAAAATCGAAATCAAATCTAATCTGAACCCAATAAACAATCCACAACAAGAGGACAAAAATTACTGGAAGGCCAATAACAGCATTAGAAAACTTAAAGTGGTTATCATTCATCTATGTCAAATTATAGTCTAATAATTTACATCAAAAAACTATCCAGTTACAATTTACTGATAATTTGTCAGTCAGCAAAAACTTCTTAAAACTTACTTCTTACCAAGTTCCGAACCTCTAAATAATAAGAAATACATTTGAAAATAGTAATTTTACAAAATGGAAGCACCGTTAGCCGAGCGTATTCGCCCACAGAAACTAGAAGATTACATTAGCCAGAGCCACTTAGTAGGACCTAATGGTTCATTAACGCAACAAATTTCTAAAGGAATAATTCCCTCTCTAATTTTATGGGGACCGCCGGGAACTGGTAAAACTACCTTAGCACAAATTATAGCTCAAGAATCAAAACGCCCGTTTTACATCTTAAGTGCTATTAATTCTGGTGTAAAGGATATTCGTGATGTAATTGAGAAAGCTAAGCAAAGCGGCGGCTTATTTACAGCCAAAAACCCCATTTTGTTTATCGATGAGATTCATAGATTTAGTAAATCTCAGCAAGACTCCCTTTTAGCTGCTGTTGAAAGAGGCTGGATTACTTTGGTTGGCGCGACCACCGAAAATCCAAGTTTTGAAGTTATACCTGCATTACTGTCACGTTGTCAAGTTTACATTCTTAATGCTTTTACAAAATCAGATTTAGAAGCATTATTACACCGCGCACTAAAAAGTGACAAATACTTAGCGACAAAAAATATTGTACTAAAAGAAACAGAAGCATTACTACGTCTTTCTGGTGGTGACGGTCGAAAATTGTTAAACATTTTCGAACTTGTAATCAATGCCGCAGCCACCGAAGAAGTTGTTATTACAAATGACCGCGTGTTTGAGTTAGTCCAACAAAATACAGTTCTGTATGACAAAAGCGGAGAACAACATTATGATATTGTTTCTGCCTTTATAAAATCAATTAGAGGAAGCGATCCTAATGGAGCTGTTTACTGGCTGGCAAGAATGATTGAAGGTGGTGAAGATGTAAAATTTATTGCGCGCAGAATGTTGATTCTATCAAGTGAAGACATTGGAAATGCAAATCCAACGGCGTTTATTATGGCAAACAACACCTTTCAGGCTGTAACTACTATTGGATATCCTGAAAGTCGAATAATCCTTAGTCAATGTGCTATTTATCTCGCTACTTCTCCAAAAAGTAATGCCTCTTATATGGCAATAGGAAACGCACAGCAATTGGTAAAACAAACAGGAGATTTACCCGTTCCTATTCATCTGCGAAATGCTCCAACCAAACTTATGAAAGAGTTACGTTATGGTGACGATTATAAATATTCGCACGATTATGCAAATAACTTTGCTGAACAAGAATTTTTGCCTGATGCCATAAAACAAACGGTTCTTTATAATCCAGGAAACAATTCAAGAGAGAATAGCAACCGTGAATTCTTAAAGAACCGTTGGAAAGATAAATATGGTTATTAAACCATCAATTTATTTAAAATTTTACTGAAACTTTTTCAGAAACTAATTTGTCGTTTTGATAATATTCAAAATACCATTGATTGTCTTTTGCGTTCAAACTTCCTTGAACACCATTTTTAATTGCAATAAACGAATCTGGGCGTGACGTTTTTAAAAGTTTCATAACAACTTTTGGAGTTTTGTCTATTAACTGATATCCGTTTTCCATTGGCTGTGCGTACAATAAATTAGGATCAGAAATATCTGCAGTTGGTGTTGCAGCAATTTGCACAGCAGGAACTAAAGGTGTTGCCGCTATAACTGTTTGTGCTTTATTAGAAACAGGCGCTGCCGATTTACCACTATATTTATAGTGCAAAGCATTAACAGATTTAAAAGCATCTTCTAAACTTTCCTTATATGCCAATTCATAGTCTTTTTCTTTGCTTCTTCCTGTTTCAGATGTGTAAATTACTTTTCCGTAACAATCTTTAAACTCAATAAAAAGTTTAGTTACTAAAAATGCATTATCTCTTTTTACATCAATATACAAAAGATCACATCTATCACTAAAACCTGCAGGAATTTCTTCGTTTACATAAAAAGCCTGAAAACCCGCTTTGACTAAATTCATTTTAGTCATTGTGGCTAATCTGTACTGATTATCTGTTTTAATAAAATCATATTTAAGCGGTATAATAACAGCCTTATAATCGTTAATCGATTGCGAAAATCCAAGGACTGAACAAAGAAGCAAAGTCAACAAAACTTTTAATTTCATAATTATAAATATTTTTTAAGTTCTAATAAATGATTAATTTGTTTATATTTTTCAGGTATTTCAATGTTTTTAACATTAAAAAAAATAGCATCTAGACCAGCATTCAATGCTCCGTTTACATCAGCATCAAAATCATCACCAATCATTATACTTTTCTCCTTTGATGTTTGTGCCAAATTGACTGCATAATCAAAGATAATACTATTTGGCTTTTTAACACCTGCTGATTCTGAATTTGTAATGGTAGTAAAGTAACCGCCTAAGGCCGCATTATTAATCTTTCTATCTTGTACGTTTGCAAAACCATTTGTTATGATATGAAGCTTATACTTTGGTTTTAGATATTCTAGAACCTCAATAGTTCCATCAAAAAGATGATTATTATCTGGCAAAAATGCTATATAATCATTAGCAATCTGATTAATGTTATCGTCAGAAATTGTATAATCTAGCGCTTCAAAAGAAAGCTTCAATCTATTGTAACGCAATTCTTGATGTGTAATTTTATCCTCTTGATATAATTTCCAACAAGCCTGATTAATAGGAGCATATTTTTCAATAAAATCTTCGACTCTAACTTCAGAATACTTCTTGCTAAAAATTCGGTCAAAAGCCATTTCTGAGTTTTTATCAAAATCCCAAAGCGTATGGTCTAAGTCAAAAAAAATGTCTGTAATAGTGGTATTCATAAATTAAAATATTCCTTCATCTACAAAACTATAATAATTTGTTTCAGTAATAATCAAATGGTCTAAAATTTTAACATCTAAAATCGCTCCAGCAGTTTTTATTCGTCGCGTTATATCTTTATCAGCATCACTTGGAATCAGATTACCCGAAGGATGATTATGACACAAAATCAAGCCGGTAGCTCTATTTTCTAATGCCAGTCTAAAAACCAATCGAGTATCGACAATCGTTCCAGAAATCCCGCCTTTACTTAATTGTGTTTTAGAAATTACTTTATTTGAATTATTCAGAAAAAGCACCCAAAACTCCTCGTGAGGTAATTCTCCAATAATAGGCCGCATAATTTCGAAAGCAATTTTGCTTGAGGTAATCTTTTTTAACTCAACAGTATCCTCTGCCCTGCGCCTGCGTCCCAACTCTAAAGCTGCAATAATAGTAATCGCTTTTGCCTCTCCAATACCTCGAAAGTTAATTAATTGAGAAATATCCAACTTTCCTAATGAATTAAGATTGTCAACACTCGCTAAAATACGTTTACTCAAAGCAACCGCTGATTCATTACGACTTCCAGAACCAATTAAAATGGCCAACAACTCAGCATCACTCAAAGCATCTTTTCCTTTCAGCATTAATTTTTCGCGCGGCTTATCATCATCTGACCAATCTTTAATAGGAAAATGATTTAATTTCATAAAAAAGCATTATTTATCATTAACTGAAAAACTAAATCAGCTTATTTTTCAGGAGGACGAATATATTAAAAAATAAGAAAAATCATTCATAAAAAATCATTCTATTTATTTATTCCTTATTTTTAGATCGCTATAAATTAATTTCAAAAAAAAAGCCGATTGTAAAACAATCGGCAAAATATCTCATTATCAAATTGACTAATTGACATATTATCTAATTACCAAATTATCTAATTACCAAATTCTCTAATTAATCAACCCTTTTACTTCATCAAAATTCAAACCTCCGTAATTTCCAGAGCTCATTAATAAAAGTGCTGAATTATCAAGGTTTAAGCTAAACAAATACTCTTTAAATTCAGCTGGACTAGTATAAATAATTAAATCTTTTCTATTAAACGAAGTTGCAATCTGCTCGTAAGTCACTTCTTCTAATTGCTTAATTTTCACCGCATCTGGGGAATAAAAAACAACAGCAACATCAGCATACTCAAGTGCTCCTTCATATTCTTTTAGGAACTCCGCATTAAGACTGCTGTAAGTATGCAATTCTAAACAAGCAACCAAAGTTCTATTTGGATATTGTTCTTTTACGGCTTTTGTCGTCGCAGCCACTTTACTTGGCGAATGCGCAAAATCTTTATAAGCCACTTTTCCTTTTCCTTCAGCAATTTTCTCTAAACGTTTAGAAGCGCCTTTAAAACTTGCAATTGCTTCGTAAAAATCAGCTTCGTCAACACCCATGTTTTGACAAATCCATTTTGCTCCAGCCAAATTATTTAAATTATGGGCTCCAAAAACTTCAATTGGCATATCGCCTTCAGGTGTTTTTAAAAGCGTTACACCATCTGCAACAGAATATTCTGGAGTATGGTAAGCCATTTTACGAATTGGGTTTGTCGCCGCTTCTGAAACTCTTTTTACTTCAGGATCATTTTCGTTATATACTAAAATCCCGCCATTGGTAATCTTCGAAATAAAAATCTCAAACTGTTCTACATAGTTTTCATATGTTGGAAAAACATTAATATGATCCCAGGCAATTCCAGAAATTAAAGCAATATTTGGCTGATATAAATGAAACTTCGGACGACGATCTATTGGAGAAGACAAATACTCATCTCCTTCTAAAACCATAAAATCATTCTCTTCCGTTAAATGAACCATAGTATCAAAACCTTCTAACTGTGCTCCTACCATATAATCTACCTCGATATTATGATAATGCATTACATGCAAAATCATCGAAGTAATTGTAGTTTTTCCGTGTGAACCGCCAATAACAACACGAGTTTTGTTTTTAGACTGCTCGTATAAAAACTCAGGATACGAATAAATTTTTAACCCTAATTCCTGCGCTTTCAACAATTCAGGGTTATCTGCTTTTGCATGCATTCCTAAAATGATGGCATCAATATCAGAAGTTATTTTCTCAGGAAACCAGCCCATTTCTGCAGGAAGAATTCCTTTCTTTTCTAATCTTGATTTTGAAGGTTCAAAAATAGCATCGTCACTTCCTGTAACCTGATATCCTTTATTATGTAATGCCAATGCAAGATTATGCATAGCGCTCCCGCCAATAGCGATGAAATGTGTTTTCATTTAAAATGTTTAATCGTTAAACTGTTTCATTGGTTAATCGAAATAGCAAGTAACTAATAAAACCTCAATTATTATTCTTCAAAAATAAGGAAATATAGATTGTATAATTTGGTTTTGAAGATAAATTGCTAATTTGTGCGAAAATTATCTTTAAATAATTTGAACCATTAACAGGCTTACCTAAAATTTGAACATTTATAGATTAAAACTCTTCCATGAAAAACATACTATTTGTATTCTTATTGATTTCCTCTATACTTTTTGGACAGCAAAATGACAAAAAATGGGATAAGGTTATTGCTCTTGAAAAAGAAGGCAAAGTAAAATCTGCTTATTCGATCGTTAACAAAATTTACAAAAAATCAGTTGCCGAAAAAGACGAAGTTCAAATGATAAAATGCTTTTTCTATCAATCTAAATTTTTACAGGTTGTTGACGAAAATGCGCAAACTAAAATTTTAAACAATCTAAAAACAGATATTAATCGAGTTTCAATACCATCAAAAGCTATTCTGAATTTGGTATATGCAAAATGTCTTAGTGATTTTTACAAAAAAGAACCCTACTATTCATACAATAGAACCGATACTACTTTTCAAGAAGACAATTTTAAAACTTGGACCGACGCCTTTCTTATCAGTCAAATTGTAAATTGTTATATGAATTCACTAGAAAATGAAGCCATTTTAAAAAGCACTCCACTTACAAATTATGAAACTATTTTTGATTATTCGACTATAAGTGATTTTAAAAATCAAACATTATATGTCTATGCTTTAACTGAAAATATAAATTATTTTTCAGCTAAAATTTATGAATGGGAAATTTCAAAGAGCGAATATTATACCTATAAAAAAGAATTATTAGGCAGTACAAGCGATTTTGTAAATCTAAATTTAGATTTTATAAAAAATACAAAACTGAAAAATGTATTAGCACTATATCAAAAACTAGAAAAAGCAAGTTCAACACTAGAAAATCAGTGGAATAGAATACAGTTTTGTAAAAAACACATGATTGCTTACGACAATAATTATCTCTCTTTTTTAAATAATTTTCAAAAAAACACTGACAATCAAAACTTAATTGAAAAAATCCAATTAGAAAAAGCCTTGTTTTATGCGCAGTTTGCTTCTAAAAAAAGCCACCCAGATTATAAAATTAAGGCTGTCGCTTTACTTGACAGTATTTTATCATCAAATATTCATTCGAATACATACAAACTTGCCTTGCAACAAAAAGCAGAAATACAAGCTAAGTATTTATTAGTTCAACTTCAAAAAAACAGCTACATAGGCGAAAACACAAGAACGCTTATTTATTACAACAATATCAATAAAGTAAAAATATCCTTTTACAAAATCAATCAAAATCAATTATCAGAATTAAAAAGTTTCCCTTATAACGTAGATATTCGTTCGCATAAAATACTCGAAAATAAAAAACCAGTTGTTACGCAAGATTATATTCTTCCTGAGAAAAAAGATTATTTTCAGTATTCAACAGAAGTACTTTTACCACCATTAGAAAAAGGCTCTTATGTCGCATTTATCGAAAGTGATTCTGACACAAAAACACAAAAAGCTTTCTCTGCCGATTTTATAAACATCACCAATATTACAGTTGCAGCCAAGAAAGGAGCTTCTAAGGACTTGTTACAAACTCTCGATAGAAAAACAGGAATGCCTCTAGAAAATGTAACGATAAAACTACCAACCCAAACTATTAAAACCGACAAAAATGGTTTAGCATTTGCAGACAAAACGGCACAAAATTATTATAACGATGATTATATACAATTTGCAACCTCAAACGATACGCTTTCAATTGAAAAAAGATCGTTAAACGATCTCTATGGTTCAAATAATAATCTAGAGGAAAAGCCCAAAGGAAATGTAAAACTATATTTAGACAGAGCTATCTATAGACCCGGACAAACGATTTATTTTAAAGGGATTGCTTTTCAAAAAGACAAAAACATAACTTCTGTTGTAAAAAACACGTTTTTTAAAATTGTAATTATTGATCCTAACTACAAAAAACTTAAAGAATTTGAAGTTACCAGCAATGAATTTGGTTCTTTTTCGGGTGAATTTCTTTTACCAAAAAATGGAAGAACTGGTAATTTCACCCTAAAAATTGCTTCTCCTAAAGACTATCAATACGGTTTTGAATATGATGTAAAAAAACAAGAACATGCATTTTGGAACAATGCCGATTTTGAATATTCGCAAACTGATTTTAAGGTTGAAGAATATAAACGACCTAAATTCGAAATTAAATTTAATCCTATAAAAGAAACTTTTCAAATTGAAAAAGAAGTCAAACTAACAGGCTTAGCAAAAGCATTTGCAGGTAGTTCTATTTCTAATGCAAAAGTTGAATACCAAATCAGCGCAAAGTCTTACGTTCTTAACCATGGCAGATATTATCATAGAAATGGAAGAATTGAACCCATTTCTGAAGGAAAAACACAAACAGATTCGTCAGGAAAATTTGAAATTAATTTTATTGCCAAAACTATTGAAGCTCTTTCTAAAGAAGATTTACCAATTTTAGAGTACATCATTAAAGCTACTGTAACCGATATTAATGGCGAAACTCAAACGGCTAAAACAACGATAAAAGTAGGTTATCATGAACTTGTCTTAAACGCTTCTGTACCTTACTATATAGTAACTAAAAATGAGAACAAAATTAAGATAACAAGTACCAATTTAAATGGCGAGTTTATTCCTGCCAAAGGACATCTTAAAATATATTTAACCACCCCATTTTCAAATAAATTCAAAGAAAGAATATTTCAACAACCAGAAATAGAAACGATCTCAAAAGAGGAATTTGAAAAATTATTTCCGTTTGAAAAAAAAGAAAATATAAAAACAGACGAACTTGGAACTTTAGTTTACAGCAGGGAATTCAATACAGAAAAGGACAAGGAAATCCCTTTAGACTTTATGTCCGAATATAAATCCGGAGATTATGTTGTTGTACTAGAAGCCTTCGATACTCTAAAAAACAAAATCGAATGCAAGTCCAAATTCTCACTTTTTCAAAGTAAAGACAAACTTAATTCTTCGATACTGATTACTGCGCAGCAAATCAATACAGATGCCAAAAAGGATGGTTTCGCAATTGTAAAACTAACCTCGGCAATACCAAATCTCTTTATTAATATCTACGGCAGTTATCATAATATCTCTTATTATGAAGATAATATCAATTTACAGAACAATCAATACACCATTAAAGTTCCCATAAAAAATCATTTTGAAAATGCAATGAACATAAGTTTCGAAAGTGTTTATGAGAATCAATTACACAGCGGTCAAATAGATATTCCCCTAAAAGCTGAGGAAAAAAAATTAGAGTTAGATATTGAAACATTTAGAAGTAAAATAGATCCAGGAAAAAATGAAAATTGGTCATTTAAATTAAGCGCTCTTAACACCTCAAATGAAGCTGAAATTTTAGCTTCGATGTACGACAGTTCCTTAGATCAATTTAGCGAACAGAAATGGACGCTTTTACAATTTTACCACTTAAACTACAGCAGCGGTACTTTTAAAAGTGACATCGCTTCTGGTATCACATCAAATATTTTACAAAATTTAAATCCAATTGAGACTAAAATTGAATTGAACAACGAAAGCAACCCCAAATTAATGTGGTTTGGTTTTAACTTTAATGACTCGTTTACAGCTTACCAGCAAAGAGAATATCAAAAAGAATTAAATAAAAAAGTAAAGAAACCATCTAATACTAAACTGGTTTTTGGAATAATTACTGACGCTGAAAATTCACCAATCCCAAAAGCATCGGTTCAAGTAAAAGGAACACAGCGAATTCAAATCTCAGATAATGATGGTTATTATGAAATAGAAACTGGATCAAATGAAGAACTAATCTTTAGCAGCCTTGGTTTCAAACAGCAATCGATCTTTCTTGAAGATAAAAAAAACATAAACATCAAACTTATTGAAGATACAAATCATTTAAATGAAATTGTAGAAATTGGATATGGCGCATTGCGATCAAAAAAAACATTACCTAATGAGACTCTTGTAGAAGAAGATAACAGCGTTTACAATTCTGCAGGAATTGATATCGCTTTAGAACTTGGAAAAACAAAAGATAACAAAATTAAAAACTATGCATTTGGAAATGCACCAGCGCCTCTATACATTCTTGATGGAGAAACGGTAACACAAAATGAAGTTCAAAATCTAGATTCAAATGATATTGTTGAAATTGAAATTGTAAAAGATAAAGATGTCAGAGCACAATACGGTGCCAAAGGTGCAAACGGGGTAATACTTATAACTACCAAGAAAGCTATTCAAGCTTTAAATCAAGTAAAAGCTAGAAAAAACCTATCTGAAACCGCATTCTTTCTGCCAAATCTAAAAACAGATTCTAAAGGAAAAGTAAGCTTCAATTTTACTTCACCCGAAGCTTTAACAGCTTGGAAACTTCGTTTATTGGCTCATAATAAAGAAGCAGTTTCTGCTTATTTGGAGAAAAATGTAATTACGCAAAAAGAGCTGATGATTCTGCCAAATTTCCCTCGCTTTTTTAGAGAAAATGATACTATTGTAATCAGCGCCAAAATTTCGAATGTTACTGCCGAAGCAAAAACAGGAATTGCCAGTTTACAATTTTTTGATGCCGTTACCATGACACCAATTGATGTTAAGATGAGCAATGCAAAAAACATCAAAAACTTCACTGCCGGCGCTTTTGGAAACACAACAGTAACTTGGAAAATTTCTATTCCTAAAAATCTGCAAGGTATTCAATATAAAATAGTAGCAAAATCAGGTCATTTTTCTGATGGAGAAGAAAACATTATTCCAGTTCTAACAAACAATATGCTTGTTACAGAAAGCATTCCTATTTGGGTACGTGAAAATTCCACAAAACAATACACGTTCGAGAACTTAAAAAACAATACTTCTTCAACTCTAAAAAATCATCAACTTACATTAGAATATACTTCTAACCCAACTTGGATTGCCATTCAATCATTACCGTATTTAATGGAGTATGAACACGAATGTTCTGAACAGACTTTTGCGCGTTTTTATGCCAATGCTTTAGCTTCAGAAATTATTTCAAACAATCCGAAGGTTGCAGCTGTTTTTGAAAATTGGAAAAAAAACGGAGCACCAATCTCTAAACTAGAAGAAAACGAAGAACTAAAATCAATACTTCTTGCCGAAACACCTTGGCTGAATGATGCTCAAACCGAAGATCAAAAGAAAAAAAATCTGGCTCTTTTATTTGATCTAGAAAAAATGAAAACTTCGCAAGAAGCTGTCTTCGAAAAATTAAAACAAAAACAAAAAGCTTCGGGAGGATTCTCATGGTTTGACGGAAGCGAAGAAAGCGAATATATTACCAGACATATCCTGGCTGGCTTGGGTCATTTATCAAAATTGACTAAAACCACTGATAGCAATAATAAAAAGGACCAAATTGCAAAAACAGGAATTCCTTTTCTAGATACTAAATTTATAGAAGATTATAAAAACAGAACCAAAGATTTAAAACTTTCGGAGAAAATAATTTGGGGCAGTCCCTATTCTAATCTTCATTATTTGTATACAAGAAGTTTTTATTTAGAAAAACATCCTCTTTCAGATACTTTAAAAAAGGCAGTCAAACTTTATCTGGAAACTGCTAAAAATAATTGGCTAAATTATTCTATTTACGAGAAAGGATTAGCTGCATTAACTTTGAATCGCTTTGACGAAAAAGAAACGGCTAAGAAAATCATAGAAAGTCTAAAAGAAACGGCATCTAGCAATGAAGATTCGGGAATGTATTGGATTGCTAACAAATCAGGCTGGTATTGGTACCAATCTCCAATAGAAACGCAGGCGTTATTAATTGAGGCTTTCTCCGAAGTGAATAACGACAAAAAATCTATCGACGCAATGAAAGTATGGCTGTTAAAAAATAAACAAACCAAAAACTGGCCAACAACTAAATCGACAACTGAAGCTGTTTATGCTTTATTAACACAAGGTACGGACTGGCTTTCTATAAAAGACAATACGATTATAAAATTAGGAGACGAAAAAATCGTAACTAAAAAACTGGCAGAAAATGAAAAAGAAGCCGAAACGGGTTATATCAAATTAAACTGGAAAGCCAAAGAAGTTAAAAAAGAAATGGCATCAATAAACATTCAAAACAAATCTAAAGTTCCTGGATTTGGAGGCGTTTATTGGCAGTACTTTGAAGATTTGGATAAAATTAAAAATAATTCAGGATCTGCTCTATCAGTTTCGAAAGAATTGTATTTAAAGAAAAACACATTAAAAGGAGATCAATTAGAAAAAATCACTTCAAAAAATGCTTTAAAAGTTGGCGACTTAGTTACCGTTCGATTAATCATTATTTCGAAAGAAGACACAGAATATATTCATTTAAAAGACATGCGCGCTTCTTGCTTTGAACCTATAAATGTACTTTCTAAATATCAATACAAAGATCGTTTAGGATATTACACAAGCACAAAAGATGCTGCAACACATTTTTTCTTTGATAGAATTGATAAAGGAACTTATGTTATAGAATATGATATTCGGGTAAATAATAGCGGCGAATTCTCCAACGGAATTACAACAATTCAAAGTATGTATGCTCCAGAGTTTGCAAGTCATACCAAAGGAATTCGAGTGAAAGTTCAGTAGAAGTTCTAAAAAAATAGGCATAAAAAAAACCGACAGATTAAAATCTATCGGGTTTACTTTTATGAATAAATTGAGATTATTTCACAATCGTCAATTCGTCAATAATGTTTTTAGCTCCAGCGTATTTATCGATAATCCAAAGTACATAACGAATATCAACATTGATAGTTCTTTGCAATTTAGGATCAAAAATAACATCTCCAGCCATAGCTTCAATGTTACCATCAAAAGCAATTCCAATTAATTCTCCTTTTCCGTTAATAACTGGAGAACCCGAGTTACCTCCTGTAATATCATTGTCAGTCAAAAAGTTTACCGGCATATAACCTGCTTTATCAGCATATTGCCCAAAATCTTTTTTCTTGTTTAACTCTAACAAACGAGCTGGTAAATCAAATTCTTGATCTCCTGCTTTATACTTTTTCACCATACTTTCCATTGTAGTATAGTTGTTTATTTTAGCATCGTTACGAGGATCTGCAGGTAAAGCACGAACTTTTCCGTAAGTCAATCTCAAAGTAGAGTTTGCATCAGGATATTGAATCGCATTTAATTTTGATTCTCTTAAACCTTCAACTAATTTGCGGAAAGCAATTGCAAAACCATCATCAGCCTTAGCTTGATCGTCAGTTTTAGCACGGTATTTTGTCAATAAATCATTAGAGATGATATACAAAGGATCATGTACAATTGCTAATGGTTTTGGATTAGCCATAAATGCTAATACTTTTTCTTTAGTTGTAAAATAACTGATTTCAGTCGCTTTAGCAACATCATTAGTAAAGTCTCCGTTATTTTCAGATTTCATTTTAGCTATTTGTGGAGCTAAACCATATTCAGCCGCTTTAGAAGAATATAAATTCAATTGAGCAGTCAATACATCTTTCTCTAATGGAGCATAAAATTCGCCATAGATATTATCAATCATTGCGTTTATCTTAGGAAGCATTTCTGCTTTTTTCGCATCATTTTCATTATAATATGCAATTAAAGCATTTCCTAAATTAGCTGGTCCAGTTGCATAACTTGATGTACGCAAAAGTTGTGTAAGATAATTATCATGAGTCGCTTTTAAATTCGTTTCTCTGTAATAATCATTGATAGTAGGAATTACATTCTCATACTTTTCTTTATTAGCAGGTTTAGTTGCCCACTCATAGAACTTATCTTCTTGTTCTGTTTTTGTTGCTACTGTTCCCGCTTTTGTTAAGGCATCAATCATACCTTGACGGTTTTTCCAATAGTTGGCAGTAGAAGCATATTTAGACGCGTATTGCAAACGAACTGTTGCATCTTTGTCCATATACTTTTTCATTACATCCATTCCCGTTTTAGCACCTTCAACCCATGCAGGATAAGCATACTTAATGTTTTGCTCGATTCCGCCAGCCGGCATCCAACGGTTTGTACGCCCAGGATAACCTAAAATCATAGCAAAATCATTCTCTTTTACGCCTTTAAGACTTACAGGTAAGTAATGTTTTGGCTGTAACGGCACATTGTCTTTAGAATATGCAGCAGGATTTCCGTTTTTATCAGCGTATACTCTAAACATAGAGAAATCTCCTGTTTGACGAGGCCATTCCCAGTTGTCTGTATCTCCACCAAATTTACCAACACTTTCTGGCGGCGTTCCAACTAAACGAACATCTGTATAATCTTGATAAACGAAATAGTAATATTCATTTCCTTGAAAGAAAGGACGAACAGAAACAGTGTATTTTCCGCCTTCATTATTTTCCTTTTCGATCAAAGCAATTTCTTGCTGAATGATTTTGTTTCTTTCAGCTTCAGTCATTTGATCATTTACTTTTGACAAAATCCTTTTTGAAACATCATCCATACGAACAAAGAAACGAACATACAATGATTTTGGTTTCAACTCAGCACTTCTTTGCTTTGCCCAAAATCCATTTTTTAAATGATTTTGTTCTGCAGTCGAAAGTTCTGCAATCGCACTATATCCACAGTGGTGATTAGTAAGTACCAAACCGCTGTTTGAAACGATTTCAGCTGTACAACCTCCATTAAATTGTACAATAGCATCTTTTAAACTATGGTGATTAATGCTGTAAATTTCTTCGGCTGTTAATTGCAAGCCCATTTTTTCCATATCTCTATGGTTCAATCTTTCGATAAACATCAAAAACCACATTCCCTCATCAGCTCTTACAGGAAAAGCCATTAGGCACATGGTCAAGAATAAAACTACTTTTTTCATGTTATTTTGTTTAAGTTCTGCGAATATAATTCATTTCGACAATTATTTCATCTTAAAGAATACCAAAATTAAACATGATATCAATTTTGCACTCATTTATTACGAATTTAACATTATAAAAACAAAAAGGCGCTCTATTTCTAGAACGCCTTTCTTACTTATTTAAAAATATAAATTACTCATTAAGCATTTTCCAAAGTTTATCCTTCAAATCAGTTAAACCTTGTTGCGCAACAGATGAAATAAACATATATGGAACATCTTTAAAAGACACGTCCAATTCTGCTTTTAATTCTGCTTTAAGCTCATCATCCAGCATATCACATTTTGAAATTACTAAAAGACGTTCTTTATCTAACATTTCAGGATTGTATTTTGTTAATTCATTTACCAAAATATCATATTCCGCTTTAATGTCTGGCGTATCAACTGGAACTAAAAACAACAATGTCGAATTACGCTCAATGTGACGCAGGAAATAATGTCCAAGACCTTTACCTTCTGCCGCACCTTCAATAATTCCAGGAATATCAGCAATTACAAAAGATTGAAAATCTCTGTAAGCCACAATTCCTAAATTCGGTTTTAAAGTTGTAAAAGGGTAATCGGCAATTTTTGGTTTAGCCGAAGTCAAAACAGACAACAATGTTGATTTTCCAGCATTAGGAAAACCAACTAAACCAACATCAGCCAAAACTTTAAGTTCTAGAATAACATCCATCTCAACACCTGGTAAACCCGGTTGAGCATATCTTGGCGTTTGATTAGTAGAACTTCTAAAATGCCAGTTTCCTAAACCTCCTTTTCCTCCTTTAGAAAGAATTCTTTTTTCTCCGTGTTCAGTAACTTCAAAAAGAGTTTCTCCAGTTTCTTTGTCTTTTACAACAGTCCCTAACGGCACCTCGATAAATTTATCTTCACCATCTGCTCCTGTACTGCGATCTCCTCCACCGTCTCCACCGTGTCCAGCTTTAATATGACGCGCAAACTTTAAATGAAAAAGTGTCCAAAGACCTTTATTCCCAACTAAATATACGTGTCCGCCACGGCCTCCATCACCACCGTCAGGACCTCCTTTTTCAATAAATTTCTCTCTATGTAAATGCGTAGATCCCTTTCCTCCCTTTCCGGAAGAAACATAAATCTTAACGTAATCTACAAAATTCCCTTCTGTCATTTTTTTGAATTTCAGATTTTAGATTTTAGATTTTAGATTTCACTAAACTCTATTTCTAAACTCTATTATTTTAAATACTTAGTCTCGCTTTTCAGTACAAATTACAGCCGTACATTGCCACTGAAAGCTATTTTTTTTTGTGTTTCAGACTTTCAGGTTTCAAGTTATGCGTTACACAACTTCAAACTTTAAACTTGAAACAATTTCCCTTACTCTTTAAGCGTTTTTACAAGCACTTTATCAATCTTTACTCCATCCATGTCGATAACTTCTAAGACAAATTTCTGCCAAATTAGTTTTTCTCCTTCTTTTGGAATATGAGAGAGTTCCGTCATAATCATCCCGCTTACCGTATTTACTTCGTAATCATTTGTTAACTCATCCAATTCAAAATAAGTTAAAAAATCATGCAATGAATAATGTCCGTCAACCAGCCATGAACCATCTTCTCTCTCTATAAGCTGAAACTCATCTTTATAAAACTCTGATGCATCACCAACTAAAGCTTCCAAAATATCATTTAAAGTAATCAATCCTTGAAAAACTCCGTATTCATCTGAAACTAAAGCATAGTGAACTCCCGTCTTTTTAAAATTTTCTAATGCTTTGTAAGCAGTAGTTTGCTCCATTAAATATGGTGCATCTGTCATTATAGCTCGCAAATCGAAATTATCCTTTTCAATATTAGCAAAAATATTTTTTAAAGTAACAACTCCAGCAATATCATCATAATTCTCATTATATACTGGATAAACGGCATGTAAATCCTGAACGACCAACTCTTTTACTTTGATTTTATCAGCATTCAAAGGTAGCATATCAACAGATTTTCGGTGTGTCATCAAAGAACTTACTTTTCTGTCTCCAATATGAAAAACACGCTCCACAATATCTTGTTCAATCTCCTGAACTTCTCCAACCTCAGTTCCTTCTTTTATAATTGCCTTAATTTCTTCTTCCGTAACTTTTCCGTCAGCTGTTGGTTTTATCTGTAAAACATTCAGTAAAAAATCAGTAGAAGTTGTTAAGAGCCAAATAAAAGGTGCCGTGATAATAGAAACTATTTTCATTGGCATCGCAACCATTTTTGCAATCGCCTCTGGATAATTCAATCCAATACGTTTTGGCAATAACTCACCCAAAACAAGAGAGAAAAAAGTCAAAACAACAACTACAATTCCAACTGCTATTGAATGTGCATAAGGTTTTAAAACTTCAAATCCGCTTACAAAAACTTCTACATCCATTGTGATTTTATCACCGCTGTAAATACCCGTCAAAATTCCAATTAAGGTAATTCCGATTTGTACAGTTGATAAAAACTTATTTGGAGAATTAGCCAGATCCAACGCAATTTTGGCACTATTGTTCCCTTTTTTCGCTGCCGTTTCCAGTCTGTTTTTTCTAGCCGAAATCAATGCAATTTCTGACATCGAGAAAACTCCGTTTAATAGTATTAGAAAAAATATTATTAGTATTTCCAATGTTTTGTAGATTCGTTACTTGTCTGGTTATTTAATTTTTATTGTAATCTTGGTATTCTTTTAGCCCGAAGCTAAAAAACTAATTTTTCCCGCCAGAAAACAGTTAACTCCCAAAGCGTCGGGAGAAGCTCGTTTTATGGAAAAGAAAAATAGTTTTTTTAGTGTCCCGATAACTATCGGGATAAATTCTCAGCTCAATCAGTTTCTACAAATTATCTATAACTGATGTTAAGCGCTCTGTAATTTCTTCAATAGTTCCAATACCATTTACAGCATGGAATTTATTTTGTTCTTTATAATAACCAATCAATGGAGCCGTTTTTTCATTGTACTCCTGATATCTTACACGAATTTTCTCTTCGTCCTGATCATCTGCTCTTCCGCTTGTTTTTCCTCTTTCTAGTAAACGTGCTACCAAAATCTCGTCATCAGCCTCTAAAGCAATTGTCGCTGTTACGCTAGAACCAATTGTTGGCAAAAATTTATCTAAAGCCTCAGCTTGATCAATTGTTCTTGGGTAACCGTCGAACAAAAATCCTGCTGTATTAGGATGTTTATTTACTTCATCTATTAACATTGCAGTAGTAACTTCGCAAGGAACCAATTCTCCATTGTCCATAAATACTCTTGCTTTTTTACCTAAGTCTGTATCATTTTTTAAATTAAAACGAAAAATATCTCCAGTCGAAAGATGTGTTAAATTGTATTTTTCTTTTAAAAATTCTGCCTGAGTTCCTTTTCCTGCTCCCGGCTTTCCAAATAAAACAATGTTAATCATAATACGTGTGAGTTGTGTGACTTCTTAATTTTCGAAGAAGTTTAAAATGAATATATAGTTGTGTGTCTTTAAAATTATTCTGCTAATTTGTATACTTCGCCAAGATTTCGTCCTAAACCATCATAGTCTAATCCGTAACCTACAATAAATTTATTCGGGATTCTGATTCCGATGTAATCTATTTTTATATCTTTTTTATAAGCTTCAGGCTTAAAAAACAAAGTTGCCACTTTAAAATGTTTTACATTTTGTGCTTTAAACAAATGTTTTAATTCTTCCAGAGTATTTCCGGTATCAATAATATCCTCAATAACAACAACACTTCTGCCAGTCAAATCCTGATTGATTCCGATTAATTCTTTAACCGAATTTGTTGTTTCAGTACCTTCATAAGAGGCCATTTTAATGAACGAAACCTCGCAAGGTTTTTTATATTTTTTCAAAAAATCGGCTACGACCATAAAAGCGCCATTCAAAACTCCAATAAAAATTGGAGTATCATCTCCAAAATCATCTTCTACCTGCGCAGCTAATTTAGTCAAAGCAAAATCAATTTCTTTAGCCGAAATAAACGGAACAAATTGTTTATCGTGAAGTTGTATCATTATTTTTAAATTTAAAATAATGGACAAAGATACAGATTTCGAATTTGAGAACCGAAAATTGAGCCTAAATTTGTATTTTTAAATCAAATTCAAAAAAATGCTTTCCGAACTGCAAGAAAAACTGGATTATGTTACGGCTCATAGAGAAAATCGCTTAAAGTGCGCTCAGTTCATTCTTGAAAGCCCTCAATTTTTTAACGAATTAGTTTCTATTTGTTTTACGCCCGAAGACAAAAACAATCACAAAGCCTGTTGGATCCTCGAATTTGTGTCTTACGAAGAGCTTCTTTGGCTTCAACCTCATCTTGATTTTTTCTGTTCAAATTTAAAAGTACTTAAAGATGAAAGTTCCATTCGGCCAATTGCAAAAGTGACACAACTTCTAGTAAAATCACATTATAAAAAAGATGAAAACAGCATTCTTATGTCCGAAGAAAATCTGCAGGATTGCATCGAAGCAAGTTTCGATTGGCTTATAAATGATGTAAAAGTGGCTGCAAAAGCATATTCAATACGAACTTTATATGTTTTGGGAAATCATTACGATTGGATTCATCCCGAACTTCAAATAATTTTAAACAAAGATTACGGAGATCATTCCGCAGCTTACAAAGCTGTCGCTCGAGAAGTTTTAAAAAAAATCGAATAGTTTTCTTAGCCACAGATTAAAAAGAGTAAATAGATTTTCCGTTTCTATCTTTTTGCCATGACCCGTGTGATAGCGACAGGCAAAGCCATTACATTAATTTCTGCGAATTTTTATTTAACTCAATTTCCAAATTAATTAGTGAAAATTCGTCTAATTCGTGGCGAAAAAAATCACTCTAATCTTTTTAATCTGTGGCAAAAAACTAAATTTTGGCTAAAAAAAGATTAAAAGGTATCTTTGCAAAAACACAACACAAAATGAATTATTTTTCTTCTGATTTTAAATTAGGAATCTTAGGTGGAGGACAATTAGGCAAAATGCTTTTGTTTGACACCAGAAAATTTGACATACAAACTTATGTTCTTGATCCAAGCGACGAAGCGCCGAGTAAAATTGCCTGCAACAAATTTTTTCAAGGTGATTTAATGGATTATGAAACGGTTTATAACTTTGGTAAACAAGTTGATGTTCTTACTTTTGAAATCGAATTAGTCAATCTTGAAGCATTGACACAATTAGAGAATGAAGGTTTAAAAATTTATCCTTCGCCAAAAACTCTAAAAGGAATTCAGAATAAAGGCGTTCAAAAAGAATTCTACGCTAAAAATAATATCCCAACCGCTCCTTTTGAAAGATTTGACAATTTAGACGAACTGAAATCTGCTGTCACATCGAGCGAAGTCGAGATGCCGTTTGTATGGAAATGTACTGAATTTGGTTATGACGGAAATGGCGTAAAAGTTATTCGTCAGGTTTCTGATTTAGATACTCTTCCAAATGTCGAATGTATTGCAGAAACTATGGTTCCGTTTAAAAATGAATTAGCGGTAATCGTGGTAAGAAATCCATCAGGAGAAATAAAAACATATCCGGTTGTAGAAATGGAATTTCATCCAGAAGCAAACCAAGTTGAATACGTAATCTGCCCAGCAAGAATTGATGATAAAGTGGCCGAAAAAGCAAGAGCAATTGCTTTGAATGTTTCTCAAAACTTCAATCACGTTGGACTTTTGGCTGTTGAAATGTTCCAAACTCAGGATGATGAGATTTTAGTAAACGAAGTGGCTCCTCGCCCGCACAATTCAGGACATTACTCTATCGAAGCAAGTTACACTTCACAATTCGAAAATCATTTACGCGCTATTTTAGATCTTCCGTTAGGAAACACAGACAGCAAAGTTGCCGGAATTATGGTAAATTTAGTTGGTGCCGAAGGTTTTTCTGGAAATGTAGTATATCAAAACATCGAAACCATTTTAGGATGGAATGGTGTTACTCCACATATTTACGGAAAAAAACAAACTCGCCCGTTCAGAAAAATGGGTCACGTGACTATTGTAAATGAAGATATGGCGGAAGCAAGACGAATTGCGCAAGAAGTTAAGAACACTATTAAGGTGATTAGTGAATAGTAATTAGTGATTAGTCGCAATTTTAAACTAAAAAAATAAACAATTTCCAGTCGCAGAGTTTTAGTCCCAGCAAAACTTGAAACTTGAAATAAAACAAACAATAAAGCAATGAGCAAAGTAGCTATTATAATGGGAAGCATCTCAGACATGCCAGTTATGCAGGATGCAATCGACATATTAAAACAATTTAATGTAGAAGTTGAAGTAGATATCGTTTCGGCACACAGAACGCCGGAAAAATTATTCGATTTCAGTAAAAATGCACATACTCGCGGAATTTCGGTAATTATTGCTGGTGCGGGCGGTGCAGCACATTTACCTGGAATGGTAGCTTCAATGTCTCCCCTTCCTGTAATTGGAGTTCCTGTAAAATCAAGCAATTCGATTGATGGATGGGATTCAGTTTTATCGATTCTTCAAATGCCAGGCGGTGTTCCTGTTGCAACTGTGGCGCTAAACGGAGCAAAAAATGCGGGAATCTTAGCAGCACAAATCATCGGAAGCCATGATAAAAAAGTCCTTGACACTATTATTTCTTATAAAGAAGAATTGAAAGCTGCGGTTAATAAAGCTGCGGAAGGTCTTAATAAATAAATTTAGTGATCAGTGGTCAGTTTTTTAGTATTCAGTAGTTGTCTTTATGAGAACTGAATACTAAAAAAACTGACCACTGACTACTTTTAAAAAACTCTACTTATGAGCGTCTTAACCCAATATTTCAATACCAAACATAATACTGCCCCTTTTTCGCAAATTAAAATCGAAGATTATGTTCCTGCATTCAACGAAGGAATTGCTTTGGCTAAAGCCGAAATTGACGCTATCGTAAACAATCCAGATGCGCCGACTTTTGAAAATACTGTTGTTGCTATGGACTTTTCGGGCGATGTTTTAGATCGTCTTTCTAGTATTTTTTTCAACTTAAATTCGGCTGAAACGAATGACGAAATGCAGAAAATTGCTCAGGAAGTTTCGCCTTTATTATCTGAATTTGGAAATGACATTACGCTAAACGCAGCTTTATTTGCCAAAATAAAAGCCGTTTACGATCAAAAAGAAAGTTTGAATCTAAACTCGGAGCAAACAACTCTTTTAGACAAAAAGTACAAAAGCTTCTCCAGAAACGGAGCCAATTTACCTGAAGACAAGAAAGATCAATTGAGAGAAATCGACAAAGAATTATCAAAATTGAGTTTACAGTTTGGCGAAAATGTTTTGGCAGAAACGAATGCTTTCGAACTGCATTTAACAGACGAAAAAGATTTATCTGGTTTACCGGAAGGAACAATCGAAGCGGCAAGATTATTAGCTAAAAATCAGGAAAAAGAAGGCTGGATTTTTACATTAGATCATCCAAGTTACGTTCCGTTTTTGACTTATGCTGATAATCGCGAATTACGTAAAAAAATGGCAATTGCTTTTGGCGCAAAAGCATTTCAAAATAACGAATTCGACAATCAGGAAAATGTTTTAAAAATTGCTAAACTGCGTTTTGAAAGAGCTAATTTATTAGGTTACAAAACGCATGCACATTTTGTTTTAGAAGAAAGAATGGCCGAAAGTCCAGAAAAAGTTTTTTCTTTCTTGAATGATTTATTAGCAAAAGCAAAACCGGCAGCTCAAAAAGAATTTGCTGAGTTAACTGCTTTCGCTAAACAATTAGACGGAATCGAACAACTTGAAAAATGGGACGGCGCCTATTATTCTGAAAAATTAAAACAACAGCTTTTTAATTTAGACGATGAAAAACTGAAACCTTATTTTCAATTAGAAAAAGTTTTAGACGGTGCATTTACAGTGGCCAAAAAATTATACGGTTTAACTTTTACCGAAGTTTTTGATATAGACAAATACCATGAAGAAGTTACTACTTACGAAGTTCACGATGCTGAAAACAATTTAGTTTCGATTTTTTATGCGGATTTCTTTCCAAGAAAGGGAAAAAGAAACGGCGCGTGGATGACTTCATTTAAATCACAATATGTAAAAGACGGCGTAAACGAAAGACCTCACATTTCGAACGTTTGCAACTTTACAAAACCAACTGAAACAAAACCTTCATTATTGACTTTTAATGAAGTGACTACTTTATTCCACGAATTCGGACACGGCTTACACGGAATGTTGGCAAACACAGTTTATCCAAGTTTATCTGGAACTTCTGTTTACTGGGATTTTGTAGAATTACCAAGTCAGATTATGGAAAACTGGTGTTACGAACCAGAAGCTTTGGCTTTGTTTGCTAATCATTATGAAACAGGAGAAATCATTCCGATTGAGTATGTACAGAAAATTAAAGAAAGTGCGAGTTTTCAGGAAGGTCTAGCAACATTGCGTCAGTTAAGTTTCGGATTATTAGATATGGCTTGGCACGGACAAGACCCAACTTCTATTACAAATTTAAAAGCTTTTGAAACAGAACAATTTGCCAATACACAATTATATCCAGATGTAAAAGAAAATGCGATGAGTACAGCTTTCTCTCATATTTTTCAGGGTGGATATTCTTCAGGATATTACAGCTACAAATGGGCAGAAGTTTTAGATGCTGATGCTTTTGAATACTTCCAAGAAAAAGGAATCTTCAATACAGAAGTAGCAAAGAAATTCAAAGATAATGTACTTTCAAAAGGAGGAACTGAACATCCTATGACTTTATATAAACGTTTTAGAGGACAAGAACCAAAACCTGAAGCTTTATTGAAGAGAGCAGGATTATTATAGAATTTTTAAGATACTAAGCTTCTAAGTTGCTAAGTTTCTCAGAAAATTAAATTTTGAAACCGAGGTAGGAATACTTCGGTTTTTTATTTGGTTTTACTTTAACTATCTTCGTATTTTTAAATCTTAATCTTACAAATACAAGCCGTGAAAAAATATTTTAAAATAGCGTTTTACCTTTTAATTATTGGACTGATTGCCATTGTATCGGTAAATTATTATGTGAAATCTTCAACTAAAAAGAACATTTATTATTCGATTAAAAGGTTTCCTAAAAATGATGTTGGAATTATTTTTGGAGCAGGAATTAATGGAAATCAACCGAGCAAATATTTAAAAGATCGCTTAGACGCAGGAATTATGCTTTGGAAAGCAAAACGTATTAATAAAATTTTACTTTCTGGAGACAATGGCCGTGATGAATATGACGAATTAACGGTTATGAAAAACTATTGTTTCAATCACGGAGTTGATACCACCAAAATATTTATTGATTATGCAGGTTTCGATACTTACTCAACAATGTATCGCGCTAAACACATTTTCAAAATCAAAAAAGCCACTTTAATTTCTCAGGAATATCATTTGAATCGTGCGATTTATATCGGTCAAAAACTGGGAATTAAATCAGTTGGATATTCTGCAAATAAAGGAGAATATTTGGGTTATAAATATGTGACTTTTAGAGAATATGGTTCGATTTTCAAATCCTTTTTTGATGTTTTCAGAAATAGAGAACCTCGTTTTCTAGGCAGAGAAATTAATATTAACGGAGAATCTAATTATTCTAAAGAAGATAAACGATAAAAAAATCCGAAACATTTCTGTTTCGGATTTTTTAATTTAAAATTTCTTCATGTTTGACAACATAAGACAAAGCTTCTTTTACAACTTCATTCAAGTTTAATCCTTTTTTAGTAGCTAAGAGTGCTATTTTTTGATGCAACTCCTGAGATACTCTAACATTAAAAGAACCTTTATACGTTTTATCAGGTACTTTATTCAATAGTTTACATGTCTCTAAGTAATCATTTACAGATTCTTTAAAAGATTCTTCCAATTCTGTAACTGAAGAACCTTCAAAAGTTACTAAATCATTTATACCGTGAATTTTTCCAAAGAATATTTTATCATCTGCAGAAAATTCTAATGTACCAATATAGCCGTTATATTCTAAATAGTTTTTCATTTTATAATTCCAAATGTTCAATAATAATATCAAGTTGATATCCCTTCAAAACTCTTTGCGGATGTGGTTCATGTAAACTTATAATCTG
>NZ_NRQU01000015.1 GCF_004119495.1 Flavobacterium sp. YO12 | reverse complement strand
GTGTAAAGTGAGCAAATGGATTTAATTTATCATTGACTTTTGTGAGTATGTTTTCTGAATCAAATTCAAAAGAATATACTGAATATGAACTTCCAGTTAAACTTGTTTTTTGCCAGATATTGATTTTGTGCTTTTCAATATTTCCGTGTATTTTGTAATCTTTTTTGATGGCGTATATAAAATGGTTTAAAAAGGTATTCTCTTTCTGAACTTGTATTAATTTTTGAACATCTGATTTTGTTATTTCCATTTTTATAAAATAAAATATTTTAAATGTAGTAATTACCCTCTTTTAAATTACTCGCAAAATAAATATTTATCAGAACCTGCACCTTTCACTTTTTTAGAAGGAACAATCAAGTGCGATTCAAATCTTTTGCCTTTCAAAACATCATTCACAAAATCTAAAACATATTGCTGTCCTTCATGAAAAAGGTAACCCGAGAATTCATGTCCGCCGCCGCAAAAAGTAATCAGTTCAATGTCTTTATGTAAATCCTGCATATGATTGTAAACGGCGTAAGATCCAAACAAAATCAGCCAGCCCGAAGCATTTGTTGGACAAGAACGGTGCGAACCTGCGTTGTAAGGAACCGTGTCGTCATTGCTTCCGTGTGCCAATAACATCGGAATCGCTTTTTCTTTGGTAATTAAATTAATATCTTGAATTGCGCCTGAACCACCAATGAAACCTGCATATTTAAAATTTTCAGGCAAATTACGTTTGTATAAATTCATCAATTTATAATCCCAAAACGAAGCATGAAAACCAATTTCGGCACCAGCACTAATTCCAGAAATAAAGATTTTTGAAGTATCAAGATTATATTTGTCTGCATTTTCAATTAAATAAGAAGTTGCCTGCCACATATCGCTTACACCAATTTGAATTGCTTTTATTTTTTCGGTTAAAGTTCCTTTGCATCCAAAATCTTTTCCTTTCATGTATAAACTGTATGAAATGCTCGCAACTGCGTAGCCGTTTTTAGCCATAAACATTCCAAAGTCTTTTTCGCTTGTGCGTTCGCCGCCAGAAAATCCGCCGCCAAATGCAAACAGAATTACAGGAGTTTTTTCATTTGCTTTTTTCTTTGGCAGATACAAATCTAAGTCCAATTTAAGCGTGTCATTTTGAAAATAAGTTAAGGTTTTGACTTCTTGTGCTTGAATCGAGTTTATTGTAAAAGCGATAAAGAGTAAAAAGAGTCTTTTCATTGTAATTTGTTTTAATTTTACAATCCCGATAGTTATCGAGAGCAGAGTTGCAAAGTATTCCAAATATAAAGGTTTGCTATGAATTTTGCCAATTTAAATTTTAAAAGAAATCAAAAAGCTTTGAAATTTAATAAAGAAATTTACGGCAGCATAACTAGTATAAATTCTTGAAATTCGAGATAAAAAAACAGTTGTCTTTTCAATAGAAAAAATCTAAAATTTAAACTCAAAATTCTAAATTCAAAAATCGTATATTTGCGTTTATTTTTAATTACAAATGGAGAACGATAAAGAAAAAAAAACAGCCGAATTTTACGAAAGATTAAAAGTAGAACTTGATAACGCAAATACTTGGCCGGCAGAATATTTGTATAAATTTATTGTGCCAACTGTAGCAGACAATGTTGAGCGTGTCGAAAAAGCTTTTGATGATATGGGCGCTGTTATTAAAACAACAAAATCTAAAACGGGTAAGTTTACCAGTGTTTCTGTAGATGTTACCATGCACAGTTCTGATGCTGTAATTGTTAAATACAAAGAAGTCTCTACAATAGAAGGTATAGTTTCATTATAACTTATGAACGAAAAATATAAAAAAGAAGTCGCGAATGATGTTGTTTTTAATTTAGAATACAATTCTGAAAGACAACGATTAATTATTCCAGAATATGGTCGTCATTTACAAAAATTGATTGATCAGGCTACTGAAATTGAAGATGATGAAACGCGCAACAAAGCAGCGAAATATATCATTCAGGTTATGGGAAGCTTAAATCCTCATTTGCGTGATGTGCCGGATTTTCAGCATAAATTATGGGATCAGCTTTTTATTATGTCTGATTTTAAATTGAATGTAGAATCTCCGTATCCAATTCCATCAAGAGATGTATTACAGTTAAAACCAGATGTTTTGCAATATCCGCAGAACTTTCCTAAATACAGATTTTATGGAAACAACATCAAATATATGATTGATGTGGCCAATAAATGGGAGGAAGGCGAAATGAAAAATGCATTGGTTATGGTAATTGCCAACCACATGAAAAAATCATTTTTGAGCTGGAACAAAGACACCGTAAAAGATGATGTAATTTTTGAGCACTTGTATGAATTGTCGGGAGGAAAAATAAACCTGCTTCACAGTACTGAAGAATTGTTGAACACAACAGATTTGATGCGTACTAATAAGCGTGTTTCAAATAAGATTACACCAGCCGGACAGCCAAAAATTCAAAACAACAAAAACAATAAAGGAGGTAAACAAAAGACCTTTCAAAAAAATAATAATCAGAAATAAAAAAGGGGCTACGATGCTAAGGGACTAAGAGGCTAAAATTTTTAGCTTAGAACCTCAGAATCTTAGAACCTGAGAACCTAAAAGAAATCTATGGGAATTTTTAAAATCGAAGGAGGAACTCCTTTAAAAGGAGAAATCACTCCACAAGGAGCAAAGAATGAGGCGTTACAAATTTTATGTGCCGTGCTTCTAACAGGAGAGAAAGTAAAAATTAATAACATTCCTGATATTATAGACATCAATAAATTAATCACGTTGTTGGGTAATTTAGGGGTGAAAATTCAACGTAACGAACCGGGATCAATCACTTTTCAAGCTGATGAGGTTAATGTTGGGTATTTAGAAACAGAAGCTTTCAAAAAAGAAGGCGGAGCTTTACGTGGTTCTATTATGATTGTTGGGCCTCTTTTAGCTCGTTTCGGAAAAGGATATATTCCTAAACCAGGTGGAGATAAAATTGGTCGTCGTAGATTAGATACACACTTTGAAGGGTTCATCAATCTTGGAGCAAAATTTAGATATAACAGAGAAGACCATTTTTACGGAGTAGAAGCTCCAGAAGGTCTTACAGGAACAGATATGTTATTAGACGAAGCGTCTGTAACAGGAACTGCAAATATTGTAATGGCTGCAGTTTTAGCTAAAGGAACAACTACAGTTTACAACGCGGCATGCGAACCATATTTACAGCAATTGTGTAAAATGTTGAATTCGATGGGAGCTAAAATTACTGGAGTTGGTTCTAATTTATTGACTATCGAAGGTGTTGAAAGTCTTGGCGGATGCGAGCATAGAATTTTACCAGATATGATCGAAATTGGTTCTTGGATTGGTCTTGCGGCTATGACAAAAAGCGAAATCACGATTAAAAATGTAAGCTGGGAAAATTTAGGTTTGATTCCAAATACATTCAGAAAACTTGGAATTACAATCGAAAAACGCAATGATGATATTTATATTCCTGCTCACAAAGATGGATATGAAGTAAAAACGGATATCGATGGTTCAATCTTAACAATTGCCGATGCACCTTGGCCAGGATTTACACCTGACTTGTTAAGTATCGTTTTAGTTGTGGCAACACAAGCAAAAGGCGATGTTTTAATTCATCAAAAAATGTTCGAAAGCCGTTTGTTTTTCGTAGATAAATTAATCGATATGGGAGCAAAAATTATGTTATGTGATCCGCACAGAGCTGTGGTTATGGGACATAATTTTGAATCTCAATTAAAAGCAACAACAATGTCGTCTCCTGATATTCGTGCAGGAATTTCATTGTTGATAGCAGCTCTTTCTGCAAAAGGAACAAGTACAATTCAAAATATCGAACAAATTGATCGTGGATACGAGCGTATCGACGAGCGTTTGAGAGCAATTGGAGCAAAAATCGTGAGAGCGTAAATAAAAGTTAGCCACAAATTTCACAAATTTTTAATTTTTGGAATTTAATTACACGAATTTAGTTTTTTTAATTAGTGAAATAAGACACACTGTTAGTCTTCGAGTAATTTGTGTAATTCGTGGCAGAAAAAAATAAATGTCGTTAAATGACAAATGAACAAAAAGCTGTAAAAGCTACTATCTTTAGTATAGTTGGAAATACCTGCCTGGCCCTTATAAAAGGTCTCGCAGGTTTTTTTGGCAATTCATATGCCTTGATTGCAGATGCGATCGAATCGACAACGGATATATTTTCGTCTTGTCTGGTTTTATTCGGAATTAAGTATTCTAATAAACCTGCAGATGAAAATCATCCATACGGTCATGGTCGTGCCGAACCTTTAATTACATTTTTGGTTGTTGGGTTTTTAATTACATCAGCAACTATTATTGGTTACGAAAGTATTGCCAATATTCAAACGCCGCATGCCTTGCCTAAATCATGGACTTTGTATGTTTTGGGAGCCATTATTATCTGGAAAGAATATTCGTTTCGATTAGTGATGAAACGCAGTAAACAAACAAATAGTTCCTCTTTGGCGGCAGATGCTTGGCATCATCGCAGTGACGCCATTACTTCTGTAGCAGCATTTATTGGGATTTCGATTGCGCTATTTATGGGAAAAGGTTACGAATCTGCAGATGACTGGGCGGCACTTTTTGCTGCATTTTTTATACTTTACAACAGTTATAAAATTTTTAGGCCAGCATTAGGTGAAATCATGGATGAGAATCTAAATGATGATTTAGTTGAAGAAATCAGAATAAAATCATTAACCGTTGTTGGAATCTTGGGAACCGAGAAATGTTTTATTCGTAAAGCGGGAATGAAATATCACGTCGATCTTCATGCCATAGTATCAGCAAAAATATCAGTTAAAGAAGGTCACGATTTATCCCATAAATTACAAGATACCTTAAAAGAAAAAATTCCTCAATTAGGAAATGTTTTGATTCACATCGAACCAGATGATTATCATTGATTTTGAGATTAAAAGGAGCTAAGGTTCTAAGGTGCTGAGAAAAAAACTTAGCATCTTAGAACCTTAGTATCTTAGCAACTTTTTTAATCCAACACATTCAAAATCTTCAGCCCGAAAACAACTCCGTTTTGCTGAATTCTTCCTTGACAAGAATGTACATAATCTACTCTGAATATCTTGAATTTTCCGAAACCTAAATTATCTAAACCAACGGTAAACTCAGTGTAAGGTTTTCTATCAGGAATCGCCAGAGTATGAAATCCTAGATTCATAGTTGATTTTAATAAATTAATCAACGGAATTTTATTGGTTACAAAGCCCATGTCATTGTGCTCTAAGTGCATTTCAAAATAACTGTCATTTGTGCTGTTAGTGTAATAGGGCATTAAATTAAAAACATTCAAATAGCGGTCGCTTGTTCCAATATGCGTTTGATTTCCGTTAAAATGTCTGTAATCTATAAAAGAGATATTTTCGGCATTGAAAAATTTACCTGCTCTAAAGTTCATTCCTAAAACTCCTTTGTTGTTTAAAGAAAGATCATATTGAACAGAAGCGCCGATTCTTTCAAATTCATATTTTTTCTCGCTCGCTGCAAATGCTTTTTCAAAAGCTAAAAATACAGTTGGATATTTTTCATTTTTAATGTTGTATCGTCCGTCAGGTCTCGAAATGTATTTGTTTCCAAAATTAATCCGTGCAGTCAAAGCCGTTTTAAATAAATGATGCTGATCAAATGCAGGAGTTATAAAATCGTTTGGTGCCAGTGGATTATTTGACGTGTAAATATCATCTCTTTTAAAGAAAGAATAATCAGTAGTATTAAAAAGAGGTTTTCGCTGTTCGTATCCAATCTTTGCGTTTAAATTTATTCCGTTTGCAATATCCTGACCATAATTAATTTGTGCAAATTCTAAGTTGTACAATTTCATGTAATTGTCTTTGAAAAACAAGGAGCTTATTGAATTGACAAAATTACTGATAGGTTCAGCACTATTAAATTGTGCCGTTTTTGTTCCTCCAGAAGCCCAGATTGCAGCATGGTTTATGTTGTTAAAACGATGACTGAATTGACCTGTAACACGAAAACGTTTGTCAGAAAAACCATAGTTAAAGGTTGTACTTATAGAAGTTGAAGTTCCTTTTTCTTCATTCCATTTTTTAAAAGAAAATCCAGAATCGAGATTAAAACCTTGAACGGTATTAAAACTTAAAGAACTTAAATTCAATAAGCCTTTATATTCAAAAGAGTATTTCTTGAAAGTATTTTTATAATCATAACCCATTAAAACATCAAATATTTTAAACTTATTGTTTTTAGCGTCGACTGAATCAGTGTATTTTTGAGACTTTCTGATGGTTTGTAAACTGTCTTTTTTAATGTAATCATTACTTTCTTCAATCGTCAAAGGAATTGGACGTATTTGATTCCAAAAAGCATCATCTTTTTTATTTGCATCAGCTTCAAAAGCTACAATTTCATTTCCAAAAGTTTTCTTTTCAAAAGAAGCAGGAAATTCATAATTCGAATACACGTAATTGAATTTTCCAGAGAACTTTACGCCAAAAGCACCAGCATTAAAAGAAAGAGTTTGCGCGTTTTTTGACCAAATTTTATTTTTGACATTATAACTGAAACTCTGTTTTAGATTCATTACTTCAGTAAATTCGTTTTTCATTCTGTATCCTTTTATGTCTAAGTCTACAGCATAAATTGCAAAACTATCATCAACTATATAGATGTAACCTTCAAAAACTGGTTCTTTATCACGTTTTGGTGTTACCTTTATTTTGTTAATCTGCTGATTGTTATCATCAAAAAACGTTCCTTCAAGTTTGTATTTGTAGTAATTGAATGCATTATCGGCGATAGGAGAGATAAGATTAATGTTGAATTCTAATGTGTTATCATAGAAATCATAAGTAGATAAAGTCGCGGTATTATAACTGAATCCGTTATTGTTTCCAGAAATTTTAGAGGCAATGATTTTCTCTTTTAGTTTTTCTGGTTTCTCAAAAGAAATCTTAGATATAGTTTCTGATAAATATAAAATCCCCGTTCCGGTCGAGTCTAAATTTGAAGCCATTTCGTCGCCGATATCGACTTTCATCCCCATTATTTTCTTTGGAAGATCTTTTATTTTAAACATTCCTTTCGAATAAAAATCAGCGGTATAACGAGCTGTTTTTTCAGAATTACTTTTTTTGTTAGCAATAGCACTTTTTATAATAGCATTTGCAGGGTTGTCTCTTGAATTAATTACAACCTCATTAAGTTCAAAATTTTCTTCTTCCATTTTTACATCTAAAGTCAAGCTTTTAGAATCAGAAGCAACGGTTTGTTTTTGGGTTTTAAAACCTAAATATTGAAAGGTGATTTTATTTTTACCAATTTCTTTTACATTAAGCTGGTATTTTCCCTGCTCATTTGAAGTGGTACTGGTATAAGTATTCTCTTCAAAAACAGAAACAAAAGGCAAAGGATTTCCTTTTAGATCAGTTATTGTCCCTTTGATTTGGGCAAAATTGGAAATTGAAAAAATTAAAAAGGCGAGTACAGTAAAGTTTTTCATGAGAGTGGTTTCTCTCACAAAAATAGAATAAGTTAAAAACGAGCTTATTAAAAAATTGTTAAAAAAAGACTTACAAGAAAGATTGAATTGCGAGATCGTAACTTTTTAGACCAAAACCTAAAATTACACCTTTTGCATTTCCAGACAAATAAGACTGATGTCTGAAACTTTCGCGGGCATACGTGTTTGAAATATGTACTTCGATTACTGGCGTTGTAACCGCTTTCATTGCATCGCCTATACCTATAGAAGTGTGAGTGTATGCTCCTGCATTTAAAATAATTCCATCAAAAGTAAAACCGCATTCTTGAATTTTACCAATCAATTCCCCTTCGATATTGCTTTGGTAATAAGAAAGTTCAACATTTGGAAATTTTTGTTTCAACGTTTCAAAATAATCTTCAAAAGTTTGGCTTCCGTAAACTTCAGGTTCTCTCTTTCCTAAAAGATTTAAATTTGGTCCGTTGATAATGCAGATTTTCATAAAGAATTTGATTTTAATTATAAGTGATGTGAGTTCACTTTACATTTTAACTGAAAACATTTCACTAAAGTGTAAAAATAAAAAAACCGTTCTAATTAATTGAACGGTTTTTGTAAAACTATGTGATATTCTTTTTAGAACATGAATCCAGCTGAAAGTTGAACTGTTGAGTTTTTTACATCAGCTTTTGTTGAAACTTCTGTTAGTCCTAATCCGTAACGAGCTTGAACAAAGATACTTTTAGTTACTTTTAGACCTAATCCAGCATTAACGGCAAAATCAAAAGTTTTTGGGTCTTCTGCGTCAAACTCTTTTTTGTTACTTAATAAGAATGAAGCTTGAGGTCCAAGTTCTAAACTAACTGATTTAGTTAAGTAGAATTTTGCCATTACTGGAATAGCTAGGTATCCAAGTTCGTTTTTAAATTCTTTAACTGCATTTTTATATGTTGCACCTTGAGTTGAGTATAAAAGTTCAGGTTGAATAGAGAATTTTTCTAATAATTTAACTTCAGCAACAAGACCAGCATGGTAGCTTGTAATACCTTCTTTGTCAAACGCTACTCCGTTTAGGCTTGCATCTCCAGTTTGGCTTGCAAAGTTAACTCCGGCTTTTACTCCAATTTGTAATAATTGTGCTTGAATGGTTGCTGATGTTGCTAAGAACAATACAGCTGCTAAAAGTATTTTTTTCATAAAAATGTTTTTAGGGGTTTCGTGTTTAAATGTTATTTATTAAGTCAAAACTACATTATTTTCAATTTATTGCTTTATATCAGGCTTTATAAAATTATTAAAATTCACACTTTTTTTTGTGTTTAATCGGCTTTTTTCCTTGTGTTTTCTTCTAATTGTTTGAAAGTCAGTTATTTATTTGTAGTCTAATTCTGTCTTATTTTGATATTTAAATGACTTATTGAGGATCTTTTTCTGTAAGTATAATCTTAATTTCGTATCCCATAATTAAAAAAATAAATTATGAAAAAGGTTATTTTTACTGCTATTGCAGTATTAGGTTTTGCATTTGCTAATGCACAAACTGGAGGATTTGCTAAAGGAGATGCTTTTATTTCTGGAGCTTTAACTGTAGGTTCTACAAAAACTGGTGATGTGAAAACCAGCGGTTTTGAGATTGAACCAAAAGTAGGTTACTTTGTATCTGAAAACATTGCTATTGGAGCAAAATTAGGTTTTGGCTCTGATAAGGTTGGTGATGACAAAACGAATTCATTTACAGCTGGAGCTTTTGGTAGATATTATTTTACTCCTGCTTCTCAGTTCTCAGTTTTTGGTCAAGCAGGTCTTGATTTTACAAACAGTAAAGCTGGAGATTTCAAAACAAATCAAGTTGGTGCAAATGTAGGTTTAGGTTTAAGTTATTTCTTGTCTAATCATTTTGCTATTGAAGCAAGCTGGGCAGGTTTAGAATACAGCGTAAACAACAATGGTGGTCATGGTGCTGACAAAAGCAACAATTTTGGTTTTGGTACTGACTTAAGAGATGTTAGATTTGGAGTAATCTATAAATTCTAAATAAAATATTTAGTTAGTTTTGAAAGGCCTTCCTCTTTTGAGGAGGGCTTTTTTTGTGCGCATATAGAGTTGTGTTGTAAAATCAAATGCTTTTAAATTAGGTGGTTAATCTCTTATTACTATTTTATTTGTTAAATTCCTAGCGTAGAATTATGAAGAATATTTTTATATTTGAACTATATAACGTAAAAACAAATTGTAATGAAAAGAATTATTTTAGCTGCTATAGCAGTAATGGTATTTGGATTTGCGAATGCGCAAAAAACAAGATTCGGAGTTAAAGGAGGTCTTAACATTTCAACTGTAGTTGGAGGAGATGTTGATGATACTAAATCCTTAATAGGTTTTCACGTTGGTGGTCTTGCAGAAATTCATGTTGTTGAGAAATTTTTCATTCAACCAGAACTTTTATATTCTGCACAAGGTACTAAAGTTGATGGCCCTTTGGGAACTGATGCAGATCTTAAACTGAATTATTTAAATATTCCTGTATTGGCTAAATACTATTTTGTAGAGAATAAATTTAGTGTTGAAGCTGGTCCTCAACTAGGTATTTTATTGTCTGCAAAAGCTAATGGTAATGATATTAAAGATTTTACAAGATCTACAGATTTTGGTTTTAATTTAGGAGCTGGATATAATTTTACTGATAATTTGTCAGTAGGTATTCGTTATACGATTTGGTTTGTCTCCTCTTTCTGATGAAGATATTGATAATACAGAGGACTATTATGATAGTGCAAAAAATAGTAATCTAGCATTGTCTCTAGCTTATAAATTCTAATATCTTAAAACGGTATTTTGTATAAAACCTTCCTAAATTTCAGGAAGGTTTTTTTGTGCTCAAAAATGTTTTACTTTGTAAAGTATGAAATGGAATAATTACATAAAAGACTACCAATCGTATTTGCGTATAGAAAGGGGATTGTCTAAAAATACAATCGAGAATTATAGTTTTGATATAGAACGTTTGTGTCTTTTTTTAGAAACTAATCAAATTGACGTTTCGCCTTTAAAAATTACTGATGAAACAATTCAACAGTTTATTTACTCAGTATCTAAGGAAGTAAACCCTAGATCTCAATCTAGAATTATTTCTGGTTTGAAAAGCTTTTTTAATTATTTGGTTTTTGAAGATTATAGAAACGATAGTCCTTTAGAGTTAATTGAGAGTCCTAAAACCGGCAGAAAATTACCTGATACATTGTCTGTGGAAGAAATTGATGCTTTAATTGCTGCAATAGATTTGAGCAGTAACGAAGGGGAACGAAATCGGGCTATGCTGGAAACTTTGTACGGCTGCGGACTTCGGGTTTCGGAGTTGGTTTCGCTCAAAATATCTGATTTGTTTTTTGATGAAGGTTTTGTAAAGATTACAGGGAAAGGAAATAAAGAACGTTTTGTTCCGATAGGAAAGGTAACTCGAAAATATATAGAGATTTATCAAAATGAAATTCGCGTACATTTAAATATTAAAAAAGGTTTTGAAGATACTTTGTTTTTAAATCGCCGAGGTAATCAGCTTACTCGTGCTATGATTTTTACAATAATAAAAGATCTAGCAGTTAAAATTAAATTAAGTAAAACAATTAGTCCGCATACATTACGTCATTCTTTTGCGACACATTTATTAGAAAACGGCGCCGATTTAAGATCGATTCAATTAATGCTGGGACATGAATCTATTACCACAACTGAAATTTATGTACATCTCGATCGAAGTTTCTTGAAAGAAGTGATGCATTCATTCCATCCGAGAAAATAATTTTTTTTTACGCGAAACCTGTGTTTTTAAGCAAAAATTAATATATTGTGTTTGATTTAATGTTAAAAAGAAAGTATAAAAAGCAATAATAAGACTTTTGAATTTGATTTTGATAAAGTAATTGTTTACTTAAAATGACGGCGTATGGTTTTTGATTTTTTTAATAGTGAAGATTGCTTAGAAGTTAATAATTTTTACAAAAAGCTGCTTGCAGAAGTGCCAGACTTGATTTTTCAGTTTGTGATAGATGCAGATAATCAGTATTCATTTCCTCTTGTAAGCAGATCTGTTGATGAAATTTTTGAACTTGCGATAGATAAATTTACAGATGATATAAAACTGATTATCTACGAAAGAATCTTGCCGCAAGATCGTGATATGTTTTTTCAAAGTTTGGTTAAGGCGCGAAAAGAAATTAAGCCTTGGGAGATTGAGTTTAGAGCAGTTTTGCCTAAAAAAGGACTTCGATGGTTTAGAGTTTCAGCTAAAACTGAATTGTCTGATGGTGATAAAGTAAGCTTTTTTGGACATGTTTCAGATATAACTGAACTTAAAGATAAAGAAGAAAAACTTCGTATTTCTGAAGAGCGTTTTCAGTTTGCTCTAGATGCTTCTACGGTTGGAATTTGGGATTGGGATATGGTGACTAATAATGTTTTTTATTCGTCATTATCATTAAAAATTTTAGAATTAGAATCAACTGATATTTTTGACGATCCGGAGCGTTGGGATAAAATTGTACATCCTGATGATCTTCCAAAATATTATTCGGACATCAAGGAGCATTTTGAAAACAAAATACCTTATTACGAAAACTATCATCGCGTAATGACTTCCAGCGGTAATTATAAATGGATTTTAGATCGTGGTAAAGTTATCAAGCGTGATGAAAATGGAAAGCCATTGCGTGTTATAGGAACACATACTGATATTTCATTGCAGAAAGAAAAGGAGCTTGAGCTTTTGAAAACAATGAAATTGTACAGCGATCAAAATAGCCGACTGCTGAATTTTTCGCATATTGTATCGCATAATTTAAATACTCAGGCAGGGAATATTAAGTCAATTTTGGATTTTATTGATGCTGATGGAGATAAAGAAACGGTTACCGAAATGCTCGAACATTTGCGTACGGTTTCTAATGATTTAAATGAAACGATTTCAAATTTGAGTCAGATCGTAAAAACGCAAAGCAATATTAATATAACAGTTGGGCCGTTAAAGCTTTTTGAGTATATAGAGAAAACCATTTCGACAATAAAAGGTCACAGCAAACAGAAAAAGGTCACAATTATAAATAATGTGCCGGAGTACTTGATAATAAATTTTAATCCTGCTTATTTAGAAAGTGTTTTGTTGAATTTTACAACTAATGCCATAAAGTATGCGCATCCTGACAGAGATCCAGTTATTATTTTTGATTATGGTTTGGAAACAGATGGGCATAAATCATTGAAGATTACAGATAATGGTTTAGGAATTGATTTGAAGGTGTACGGCGATTTGTTGTTTGGAATGTATAAAACATTTCATAAACATGAAGAGGCGCGCGGAATAGGTTTATATATTACCAGAAACCAAATAGAGGCTATGAAAGGAACGGTTTCTGTAGAAAGTGAAGTAGGGGTAGGAACGAGTTTTAAAATCACGTTTAATGATCTTTAAAAGCTTCGTAGTTAGATAGAATTAAAAAAGGCAGTTCGTAGAGAACTGCCTTTTTTGTTTTTATGTGTGGATTGGCTGTTATTTTGCAATATTTACAGCTCTTGTTTCTCTAATTACGGTTACTTTAACTTGACCTGGGTAAGTCATTTCAGTTTGAATTTTTTGTGAGATTTCAAATGATAAGTTTGCCGCATTGTCATCAGAAACTTTTTCACTTTCAACGATAACACGAAGTTCTCTACCAGCTTGAATTGCGTAAGCATTTTTAACACCGCTGAATCCGTAAGCTACTTCTTCAAGATCTTTCAAACGCTGAATGTATGAATCTAAAACTTGACGTCTTGCTCCTGGTCTTGCTCCTGATATAGCATCACAAACCTGAACAATTGGTGACAATAATGATTTCATTTCGATCTCGTCGTGGTGTGCACCAATAGCGTTGCATACTTCTTCTTTTTCTCCGTATTTCTCAGCCCATTGCATACCTAATAGTGCGTGAGGTAAATCACTTTCTGTATCTGGAACTTTACCAATATCGTGTAGTAAACCAGCTCTTTTAGCTAATTTTACATTTAAGCCTAATTCGGCTGCCATGATACCACAAAGTTTCGAAACTTCTCTTGAGTGTTGTAATAAATTTTGTCCGTAAGATGAACGGTATTTCATTCTACCAACAACCTTAATTAATTCTGGGTGTAATCCGTGAATTCCTAAGTCAATAACAGTACGTTTACCAACTTCGATAATTTCGTCGTCGATTTGTTTAGCTGTTTTTGCAACAACTTCTTCAATTCTAGCTGGGTGAATACGTCCGTCAGTAACCAATTTGTGCAATGACAAACGAGCAATTTCTCTACGAACTGGATCAAAACAAGAAAGAATGATTGCTTCTGGTGTATCATCAACGATAATTTCAACTCCAGTTGCAGCTTCAAGAGCTCTAATGTTACGACCTTCACGACCAATGATTCTACCTTTTACATCGTCAGATTCGATGTTGAATACAGAAACGCAATTTTCAACAGCTTCTTCTGTTCCAACTCTTTGAATTGTATTGATGATGATTTTTTTAGCTTCTTGTTGCGCAGTAAGTTTAGCCTCTTCAATTGTGTCTTGAATATGAGACATTGCTTTGCTTTTAGCTTCTGCTTTTAAGCCTTCAACTAATTGTTCTTTCGCTTCTTCTGCAGAAAGTCCAGAGATAACTTCAAGCTGCTGTAATTGACTTTTGTGTAACTTGTCAACTTCAGCTTGTTTTTTGTCTAAAACTTCAATTTTATTGTTGTATTCAGCTGTTTTAGATTCAAAATCGTCGTTTACTTTTTTAGCTTTTGAAAGCTCATTAGAAACTTGAGATTCTTTATCACGTACTCTTTTTTCTACTTCAGCAACTTTTTTATCTCGTGCTAAAATAACTTGTTCGTGTTCTGATTTTAATTCGATAAAACGCTCTTTTGCTTGAAGAATTTTATCTTTCTTAATATTTTCGGCTTCTAAATTAGCGTCTTTTAAAATCGAAGCTGCTTCTTTTTTTGCGTTTTTTATTAGGTTTGAAATATTACTTTTCTCGATAAATTTAGCTATTGCAAAACCAGCTGCAATACCTACTATACCAATAATGATCGTTATGATGTCCATGTTTGTTAAGGTTTATATATAAAAAAAGCCTACATTAATTGCTTGAATAAACTCGTAAAGACAAGTTTTGAGCTAACTCACTGTTCAAGTTTCCCAGCCAAAGGAGGGCATACTATAGTAGTGATGATTTGCTCATTCTAAATTGTTAGTGTTGAGTTTACCAATTGTGAACTAATGTAGGCAGTATCTTAGTTTCTGTAAAGAACGTTTAGTTTTCGAGATATTGATCTAAAAGCAAATTTAATTTTTTAATTCTTTCGATAGTTTGCTCGCCATCGATTGCGTTATCAATTTGTTTTTGTTCCACTTGCGATGCAAATTGCAGTGCGCACATGGCTAATACATCTTGTTTGTCGCGAACTGCGTAACTTTCTTCGAACTGCTTAATCATGGCATCAATTTTTTTTGAAGCACTTCTAAGTCCTTCTTCTTGAGCTGGATCTACCGTTAATGGGTAAACTCGGTCTGCAATTGATATTTTGATTTTAAGCTTTCCGTCCATGTTATCTAATCTGATAGTTGTGCTATACAGTAATCAATTTCGCGAATTAATGAATTTATTTTAAGCTTTGTCTCTCTCTTGTTGTCGTCGCTGCCAAGCAACGAATTGGCTATCTTAAGTGTGTCATACTGCTTCTTCAAAGCTTCAATCTCCTCAGATTGTTTTCGAATAATTTGCGCAGCTTTGGCTAATTCTAATTGTAATACCTGATTATTCTTTTCCAAGCTTTTTGATTTCTCAAACAGCTTTTCGATTTTATATTCAAGAGTATCAATTATTTCGGCAATTACACTCATTATACATCCTATTCATTACTTAATCATACAAAGTTAATATTCCTTTTTATTAATGCAATTTTTTATCGATTTTTTTGCATTAAAAATAGACAAATAAATGAATTTCAATCAATTGTGTTTTTGTGGCTGTATCTTCGGTTTTTCCCTGTTAATTTTTTATCTTAGCAAAAATGTTATTTTATGAGATTTTCTGTATTTGCCCTTTTGTGCGGCCACTTTATTTTTGCCCAAACACAATATCCTAAAGATTATTTTCGTCCGCCATTAGATATTCCGATGCAGCTTTCGGGTAATTTTGGAGAATTAAGACCAAATCATTTTCATGCAGGTTTTGATTTGAAAACCAATCAGAGAGAAGGACTCAATGTCTATGCAATTGCCGATGGTTATGTGTCGAGAATTAAGATTTCGACGTTTGGAAACGGAAAATGTATTTACATCACGCATCCAAACGGGTATACTTCTGTTTATGGGCATTTGCAAACTACTAAAGGAGCGATTCAAGATTTTGTAACCAAAGCGCACTATGCTGAAAAGGCTTATGAAATTGAATTATTTCCGAAACCAGGCGATCTTCCAGTTACAAAAGGACAGTTAATTGCACTTTCTGGAAATACAGGTTCATCTGAAGGACCGCATTTGCATTTTGAAATTAGAGATACAAAAACGGAGTTTGTAATTAATCCAATTTTCTTTGGGTTTGATAAAAATATTAAAGATACAAAGAAACCAACTTTGTCAAGTTTGTATGTTTATCCATTAGACAATGCCTCAGTTAATCAGTCCAAACAGCCTTTGTTGTTAAACATGACGCTGCAAAAAGACGGAACTTATCTTGCAGGAAAAGTAAAAACGAATGGAAAAATTGGTTTTGGAATTAATGCTGTTGATACTGATGATGTTTCTTTTAATAAAAATGGCGTTTTTAATGTTTCGACATTTTTGAATGGAAATCAAAATTACAACTATCAATTTAATACCTATTCATTTGATGAAATGCGTTACATCAATGCATTTATTGATTATTCGCGATACAAAAAAACAAGTCAGCGTGTTCAGAAGCTTTTCATGAAAACACCTTTTGCGTTAAGCATTATAAAAACAGATGCGTCTAGAGGGATAATTACGGCAGAACCTAATTTGGCGTCAACTTATAGAATTGAAGTTTCAGATTATTACGGAAATCTAAATTCAATCACAGTTCCAATCGAATATGATTCAGCTGTTCCTTTGGTGCCGGCAGAAGCGAGTACATCTAAGTATTTTGTTAAATACAATAAAGATTCTAATTTCGAAAAAGACAATATGTCTGTTTTCTTTCCTGCAGGAACATTTTACGATGACTTTAATCTAAATTTTGATGTTAAAAACAATCGAATTTATATTCATGATGATACCGTTCCTGTGCATTCTAATTTTACTATAACCATCAAGGATAATACTTATTCTGAAGCCTTGCGCGACAAAGTTTTTATTGGAAGAATAAGCGGAGCAAGCAGCAGTTACAACGGTACGGTTAGAAAGGGAGATGTTTATACAGCAAAATCAAAAGTATTAGGACAATATGGTTTAGTATTAGATACTATAAAACCCGTTATTAAAATTACAAAGCCGGTTCAGGATAAATGGATCAGCGATCAGAAAAAAATCGAGTTTATTATCAGCGATTCTTCGTCAGGAATTAAATCCTATAACGGCTATTTGAACGGAAAATGGGTTTTGTTTGAATATGAAAATAAAAACAAAAAGATTACTCACACTTTTGATCCTCAATTGCTGCTTGAAGGAGCAAATGATTTAAAAATTGAAGTAATTGATAATGTAGGGAATTCTTCTATCTTTGAAACACGTTTCCTTAGAAGTCAACAAAAATAAAACCCAAATAGTTGTATAATAATAGGTTCATATTCGCCTTGTTTTTTCTGTTTTTCACATGTGCTTTGTTTGCTCAAAACGGTCATGTTAAGGGCATTATTGTCGACGATGAAAATAATATTGTTTCTAATGTAAATATCACATCAGGTAAAAATAGTACACAGTCTGATGCCAATGGTTTTTTTGAAATTGATGTAGTTTCAAACAAAAAAGTTTCGATAATTTTTACCCATATTTCTTTAAAAATGATAAGCTTAACGGTGAATTTAAAGCCAAATGAGTTTTTTGTTTTTAATCCGATAATGAGTAATTCTGAAGAACAGATGGGAGAAGTTTTTGTGTCTTCCAAAAATAGAAAACGTGTTCAGGGAATTGCAACAATTGATGTAACAGCAATAAAAAAAGTTCCCGGTGCAAATGCAGGTGTAGAAAATATCTTAAAAACACTTCCGGGTGTAAATTCAAATAATGAACTTAGTACACAATATGCAGTACGAGGCGGTAATTATGATGAGAATTTAGTTTACGTTAATGAAGTCGAAGTTTATCGTCCGTTTTTAATTCGGTCAGGGCAACAGGAAGGATTGAGTTTTACCAATACAGATTTGGTTCAAAATGTAGATTTTTCGGCAGGTGGATTTCAAGCTAAGTTTGGAGATAAATTATCATCAGTTTTAGATATTACTTATAGAAAACCAACTCGGTTTGGTGCTTCCTTAGAAGCCAGTTTTTTAGGAGGAAGCGCTTCTGTTGATGCCGTTTCGAAAAACAAAAAATGGTCAGCAGTAACTGGAGTTCGCTACAGAAATAATAGTTTGCTGGTAAATAGTCAAGATACAAAGACAAATTATACGCCGACTTTTGCTGATTTTCAAACTAATATAAATTATGATATTTCTGAAAAATGGCAGATGAGTTTTCTGGGAAATGTTTCGCAGAATAAATATTTATATCAGCCCTTAACCAGAGAAACAAAATTTGGGACTATCGATCAGCCAATGGCGCTTAATGTGTATTATGAAGGTCAAGAAAAAGATCAATACGATACTTATTTTGGAGCTTTAAAAACAACTTATAAAGTTTCGCCATCGCTTACTTTAAAATTAATTGGATCATTATTTCATACGACAGAAAAAGAGCATTTTGATATTTTGGCGCAATATCGTTTAGGAAATGCGGCAGCTGAGGATGGAACTAACGAGACAGCGGTTGATTTTACTCGAGGAATTGGATCGCAGTTGAATCACGCTAGAAATGATTTGGATGCTTTAATTGCAAATGTTGAAATTAAAGGTGCTAAAGACTGGAAAGAAAGTCAGCTTGAATTTGGATTAAAATATACCAGAGAATCAATTCGAGATAGAGTTATCGAGTGGGAGGTGATTGATTCGGCTGGATTTTCAGTAAATCCGCCTTTAGTTATGCTGCCAAAAAACAATCAGCCTTATACTCCTTATGAAGGTCCGCTTTTACCATATCAAAACGTTCGAGCGACAAATTTTAATACGATAAACAGATTTTCAGGTTACGCACAATGGAATAAACAATCCGAAATTGGTTCCAATCAAATTTGGTTTCATGTTGGTGCTCGTTTTCAAAGCTGGAATGTTTCGGGTGCCGCGGTTGAGGGAAAAAATCAGTTTGTACTGAGTCCGAGAGCGCAATTTGCAATAAAACCAGATTGGGATATGGACATGGTTTTCAGAATTTCTGGAGGATTATATCATCAGCCGCCTTTTTATCGAGAACTCCGTGATTTGAATGGAGTAGTGAATCCGAATGTAAAAGCGCAGGAAGCGGTTCATGTTGTTTTGAGTAACGATTACAATTTTAAAATGTGGAATCGCCCTTTTAAATGGGTTACAGAAGTTTATTATAAGTCACTTTCAGACGTAAATGTGTATTCGATAGATAATGTTCGAATTCGATATGTTGCCAATAATAATGCTAAAGCATATGCACAAGGTTTGGATTTTAGATTGAATGGAGAATTTGTGCCCGGAACGGAATCTTGGGTTAGTTTTGGATATTTGAAAACCGAAGAGAATTACGAGAACAAAGGTTATATAGCGCGTCCGACAGATCAGCGTTTGAAATTTGCAATGATGTTTCAGGATTATATGCCAAATATTCCAAGTGTAAAAGTGTATCTTAATTTAGTGTATAATACTGGTTTGCCTGGAGGCGCACCAGCTTATTCTGATCCTTATTTGTATCAAAATAGATTAAACGATTACAGAAGAGCTGATATTGGTTTTGCTAAAGTTTTTGTTGACAGCAGTACTCAGAATGCTAAAACAGGCTGGCTTAAAAATTTTAAAGAGTTATCTGTTGGATTAGAGATTTTTAATATTTTCAACAATCAAAATGCGATTACGAATACTTGGGTTCGCGATGTTTATTCTAAAAACCAATATGCGATCCCGAATTTTATGACTTCAAGAGTCTTTAATATAAAACTGAATGTAAGGTTATGATAAGGAAACGGGAAAATAGAAGAAGGATTTATTATGTTCCCGGAATGATTTCTTTAATTGTTATTCCTTTACTGTGTTTTTATCATTTTTATAAAGTTGATGCTTTTAAAGATGAGCGATGTATTGATATTAATGTTCCTAGTGACTCTACTGAGACAAGGATTGTTTATGGCTTATAAAAGGAATTATAAAGTTTTTAATTTTAATAATTCTTTGGATTTAGAAAGAAAAAAGTTAAATAAACTTCAATTTGATTTAAAAGAATTAAATCGTACAAATGATACAATAAATGGAATTCAAGTTTGTTTTGGCGCTAAGATGAAATATGAAGTTTATATTGAAATTTTGGATATCTTCTTTGCTGAAAAAGAAACATTGTTTATGCAATATAAAAACAACTTTTTTGTTTTGAGAATACCAAAGCCTAAGAATCAAATAAGTGTAAAAATTGTCCCAATTACATGTGGTTATTTTGAAGCTAATAAAGATTATATCTTGGAACAGGAGAGAAAGAAGAGGTTCGAGTATTATTTATCTTTGTATAAACAAAATTGGATTGTGTTTTTAGGTTATCTTGGAATTGTGTTTCTCAATATCTTTGCTTTAGTAAAATTCAATAAAAACAGATAATACGATCAAAAATACTATATTTGATATTCTAATATAATTTGCAAGCATGAAAAATTCCTTAAAATATATAGCCTTAATAATCATCGGTACATTAATGAGTTGTAAAGATGAAGTACAGCAAAAGCCAAAAGTAATTTATGATGGTTCAAATAAAGTTGGAGCTGTCGCAAAGAGTGATTCGACACAAATTGAAATTGCAGATTTGCCTATTCAGATGGAAGGAACGAATTATTTAATTCATCCTGTTGGTGATTTAAGGGTTTTTGAAAAGGGGTCAAAAGCACGTTACGGATCTTCGAGCGTGAATGATATAAGCTTTACAATCTCTAATTTGGGAGAATATGAAATTACGGGATATCTTCAGAATTTAAAATTTCAAAAAGTAGATTCAGATTCAATTCGTCCGCTTTCAGATAAACCGGTTTTAATTTTAACCGCTACTTATTTGAAAACGGTTGCAGACAAAACGCAGAATAAAGTTATGGTTTATACTTTAACAGATTCAGATACTAACAAAGATGGTAAAATTGATACAAGCGATATTAAAACGTTGTATTTAAGTGATATCAGCGGGGAAAACTTCACAAAAGTTTCTGCTGATTTGCAAGAATTGGTAGATTGGAATTTGATCGAATCTAAAAACCGTTTGTATTTTAGAACTATCGAAGACACGAACCAAAACGGGCAGTTTGATAAAAACGATGTTTTGCATTACAATTATATCGATTTGACTTCGAAAAAATGGGAAGTGAAAAATTATAAGCCTATATAGAGATTCTGAGGTTTTTATAGATTGAAAGAATTAAGGTGATTTTTACGCTTTATAAAATTAAGAAAGGCGTGTAGAAATTTAAAATTTTCTACACGCCTTTCTTATTAGTCACAATTAGAAAAGTTTTTAATCTGTGATAGGATAAAAACGTAGCATCTTAGTATCTTAGAACCTTAGCTTCTTTATATTAATATATCACTTTCCAAATCTGATTTTTCGATGTCAAAATCATGATCTAGTTTATGAACTAAATCAATTACAAGTTTTTTATACCAGTTCTCCGATTTAGGGTGTATATAAATTTTTTCGATAAGGTATTTAAGGTCAACATTGATTCTTAGACCATCGTTTATTTTGAGATTACTTTTGGAAGTATCGGTGATAATTCGGACCTCGCGTTCGTATTGAAAGCTTTTTCTTTTGAATAAAAACGGAAAGAATAAATCATCAAACGGAATGTATTCTCTTTTGTAATCGATGTAATTTACTTCGCCTATATATTGGTCGAAATTGTTTTCTGGTTTTAAAGCTTTCTGTAATCTTCCAATTGTAGACTGAATGGCTAATCCTTCGCTGTTTTGAGTAAAAATCTGCCACATTGCAAACGATTCGTATTCATTTATATGCCAGCTGCTGATCGCAACTTTTTCTCGATGCGTTTTGTAGTAACTTAGGAAATCAGGATTGTCAACCGCAAGTTTTTTTATTTCTTCGTAAGTAGGTTCGCTGAAAGTGCCTTCGTATTGATCTTCGAATTTGTCAGAACGAGACATAAATAACTTCTTCGAAAGTAATAGATCTAGAAATTTAGATAAATCAAGATATTTCCAAACAATCGTATTAGGATCATCTGGCAGTTTGATATTAGGGTTGTTAATATACATTTTTAAGAAGCGTTAAAAAGTTTATTCTTTAACTAACCTAAAGTTATAAAAATAAACACAGATTAAAGAAATTAAAATCAGGTTTAATAATTCTTTAATCTGTGTTCGTTTGTTTGTTAAGTCTTTGTTTTGTGTTTAAGACTCGAAAGACTGCATAGTTACCAGTTTGTTGTACGTGCCGTTGTGGGCAATTAGTTCGTCATGTGTTCCTTGCTCAACAATTTTTCCTTTTTGCATTACTACGATTATATCTGCTTTTTGAATTGTCGAAAGACGGTGGGCAATTACAATAGAAGTTCTGTTTTGCATCATGTTTTCTAAAGCTATCTGAACAAATTTTTCGCTTTCAGTATCTAATGCAGAAGTTGCTTCATCCAAAATCATAATCGGCGGATTTTTTAATACTGCTCTTGCAATCGATAAGCGTTGTTTTTGCCCGCCAGAAAGCTTATTTCCGCTGTCTCCGATATTGGTATAAATTCCCTGCGGAAGATCTTTTACAAACTCATATGCATTTGCGATTTTTAAAGCTTCGATTATTTCATCATCAGTAGCGTCTAGTTTTCCTAATGAAATATTGGCCTTAATAGTATCATTAAATAAAATGCTGTCTTGTGTAACTAGTCCCATTAAGCTGCGAAGCGATTGCAGGTTCATATCCTTAATGTTGATGCCGTCAATAGAAATTGTTCCGTCGTTTACATCATAAAAACGAGTCAGTAAGTTTGCAATAGTACTTTTTCCACTTCCAGATTGACCAACAAGTGCAACAGTTTGTCCTTTTTTAATTTGAAGAGAAAAGTCTTTTAAAACCGTTTCTTCTTCGTATTTAAAGTTGATGTTTTTAATATCGATATTATCGTCAAAAGTCGATTTTTCAATAGCATTTTCTTTAGAAACAATAGTGTTTTCTTGTTCCAAAATTTCAAGAACACGTTCTGCTGCGGCATTTCCTCTTTTTACTCCATAAGAAGCTTTAGAAATGGCTTTTGCAGGAGTTAGAATATTATAGGCCAATCCCATGTAAGCGATAAAAGCGGCGCCTTCTAAAGTTTTATCAATTAAAACCATCTGTCCGCCGTACCAAAGTAAAATGGCAATAACAGTAATCCCCATAAACTCACTCGCAGGAGAAGCTAAGTTCTGACGGTTTCCAATACTGTTTGATAAATTGAAAAAACGTTCTGTTGAATTTTGAAAAACGGTATTAAAGTAATTTTCAGAATTATAGCCCTTTACTACTTTTAATCCGCCAATTGTTTCTTCGATAGTAGATAGAAATCTTCCTTGTTCTTCTTGAGCTTTTGTGGATTGTTTTTTAAGCTGTTTTCCAATCAAAGAAATGATATATCCTGAAACTGGAATAAAAATAAAAACAAACAAAGTCAGTTTGGCACTGATGATAAGCATGGTAGCTATCGTAAAAATAATAGTTAAAGGTTCTTTTACGATAAGCTCTAAAATTGCTAAAAATGAATTTTGAACTTCGTTTACATCTGCAGAAATTCTAGAAATTACATCTCCTTTTCTTTTTTCAGAATAAAAAGCTAAAGGAAGCTCTAGTGTTTTTTTGTACAAAGCATTTCTCATGTCTTTTAAAACACCATTTCTCAAAAAATTGATAAAAAACATCGCTAAATAATCGGCTAAATTTTTTAATAAAAAGATCGAGATGATTATAGCAACCATAATGGAAAGAACGTAACCAGATTCGTGAGTTCCTTTTGTTGTGGTAATATAGTAGCTTAAATAGTCTTCCCCATATTCCTTAAGCTGTAAAATTCCTTTAAATACAGGTTTTACATTGTTTGCTTTTGTTTTGTCAAATAACACCTGAAGCATCGGTATTAAAGCAACAAACGAAAGTGTACTGAAAAGCGCATACAGAACATTAAAGAAAATGTTTAAGAATGCATATTTTTTATATGGATATATAAAAGGAACTATTTTTTTGAAATTACTCATTTTTATGGATATTGTTTTCTGCTATAGCGATGGCTCTTTCGAGTTTTTCGAGCAATAATTTTTTTTCAGGTAATTGGGTTAAATATGCCGAAACTTTGATTTGGTCATCGTTGTCAAGCATTAAATAATTAATTTGTTCTGGAGATTTTTCACTGCATAAAATTAATCCAATTGGTTTGTTTTCTCCTTCTTTTTGTTCGTTTTTCTCCAACCAGCGAAGGTATAACTCCATTTGACCTTTGTATGAAGCTTTGAATTTTCCTAGTTTTAAGTCAATTGCGACCAAACGTTTTAAGCCGCGATGATAAAAAAGAAGATCAATATAAAAATCTTCATCATCTATAGTGATTCGTTTTTGGCGGGCAAGAAAAGCAAATTCGCTACCCATTTCAGTAATGAAATTTTGTAATTGAGCTAAGATTGAACTTTCTAAATCTTTCTCCGAATAAGTGTCGTGAAGACCTAAGAAGTCTAAAAAGTAAGGATCTCGAAAAGTTAAATCAGGACTAATTTGTTTTTCAGTTTTTAATAACTCGAGATCGTTAAGGATTGTTTCTTCTGGTTTTTTGCTGATGGCAGTTCTTTCAAAAAGCATGCTGTCAATGCGTTCTTGTAAGGTTCGTACACTCCAGCGTTCGTGAATGCTCATCTGAATGTAGAATTCACGTTTTATATCGCTTTCAATATAGATAAGTGATCTAATATGAGACCATGTCAATTGTGCACACACTGTGTGCACAATTGTAATGTCTTGAATTACAGTGTTTAGTTTGATGAAGCTGTGTAGGTTTCTTTTGTTGAAACCACTTCCGTAACGTTCAGAAAGTTCATGGCTTAGATTTAGAATAAGTTTCTTGCCATAATCTGCTCTATCGTTTTTTAGAATTTCATCATTGATGCTTCTGCCAATCTTCCAATATAAGAGCGTTAATTCCTGATTTACTGTTTTGGCAACAAAATGACGAGTCTGATCTATTAGTCCAATTATTGAATCTAATAGTTCAGGTTTATCATTTGTTTCCAGTTTGGCACTCATTATATTTATTTCAATTGCATATCTGCAATGATGTTTTGAATTTTTCCGTCTAAGAAACTTTCTGCGGCATCAAAATCTAGTACAGATTCTAATTCAGCATTTACACTGATGTAAAACTTGATTTTTGGTTCTGTTCCACTTGGTCTTGCGCAAATTTTAGAGCCGTCTTCAGTATAATAAATCAATACGTTTGATTTTGGAATATCCATTGAAGATTCTTCGTTTGTCAATAAGTTCAATGCAGTTGATGATTGATAGTCTTCAACCATAATTACACGTTGACCGTTTACTTCTTTTAGAGGATTTTGACGTAAATTAATCATCATTTGATTAATTTCTTCTAAGCCTTCCATGCCTTTTTTGGTCAATGAAACTAAATATTCTTTGTAAAAACCATTTTCAACATAAAGTTGTAAAAGTTCTTTATAAACAGAGCTTCCGGCAGCTTTTGCCTGAGCAGCAACTTCACATATTAATAAGGTAGCAGCAACAGCGTCTTTGTCTCTAACTGCATCGCCAACCATAAAGCCAAAGCTTTCTTCACCGCCTCCAATAAATTGAAGTTCAGGAAAATCTTTGATCATTTTAGCAATCCATTTAAAACCTGTTAAGCCAACTTTACATTCTACGCCATAACTTGTAGCCAGCTCCATCATCATTGGAGTTGAAACAATTGTTGAGCCTATAAATTGTTTTCCGTTAAGTTTACCTGCTTTTTTCCATTGTTTCAATAAGAAAGAAGTCATTAAAATCATGGTTTGATTTCCGTTAAGTAAAATCATTTTACCATCATTGTTTCTTACGGCAACTCCTAGACGATCACAATCAGGATCTGTTCCAACAACAATATCTGAATTGGTTTTATCTGCCAAAGCCAAAGCCATTGTTAAAGCTTCTGGTTCTTCTGGATTTGGAGATTTTACTGTTGGGAAATCGCCGTTTGGTTCAGCTTGCTCAGGAACAATGTGTACGTTTGTGTATCCAGCTTGTGATAAAGTATCTGGAACAGATTTTATAGAAGTTCCGTGCAATGAAGTAAATACAATATGTAAATTGTCTTTGGCTTCAGCCGGAGTATTAAAACTTGCATTTTCAATTGAAGATTTTACAAATGCTTTGTCAATTTCAGTATCGATATATTGAATTAAGCTCTCATTTGCATTGAACTTAATTTTGTCGTAGCTTAAATTTTCTATCACATTAATAATCGCAGCATCTTGTGGAGGAACAATTTGTCCGCCATCTTCCCAATACACTTTATATCCGTTATATTCAGGAGGATTGTGCGAAGCAGTAAGAACGATTCCGCATTGACAACCTAAATATTTAAGAGCAAAAGACAATTCAGGAGTTGGACGCATATCAGAAAACAAATAAACCTGAATTCCGTTTGCAGAGAAAACATCGGCAACCACTTTTGCTAAAGTGTTACTGTTATGACGACAATCGTAAGCGATAACTACTTTTAAAGGCTGATTTGGAAAAACTTCATGAAGATAATCAGAAAGACCTTGAGTGTTTTTTCCAAGTGTATATTTGTTGATTCGGTTATTTCCAACACCCATGACACCGCGCATTCCGCCAGTTCCAAATTCTAGATTTTTATAAAAGCTTTCTTCAAGTTCTTTTGGCGAAGTAGTCAATAATTCTTTAACAGCTGCTTGCGTTTCTTTGTCAAATGTTGGAGTCAACCATTCGTTTACAGCATTCAATATGTTAGGTGCTATATTCATGTAAATGTCTTTTTAATATTTTTTAAATAAAAATAAGTTTTTTCAGGAGTCGATCCTGTTTCCTATGTCTGAGAAGGTAAAGTATTTCGATTAAAAATTAACCTCTCTTGAAACCTTATAGCGTTCTTCGTTGTTTTTGGTTCTCAAAATGATTTCTCCTAGAAAACCTGCTAAAAAAAGCTGAGTTCCAAGAATCATTGTGGTTAACGCAATAAAAAACCACGGATTACTAGTTACCAGGCTGTACTTCATTCCGTTGTACATATGGTATAGTTTTGAAATACCAATGTATCCCGCAGATAGAAATCCGATAATGAACATTAGTGAACCTATCGCTCCAAATAAATGCATTGGTCTTTTTCCGAATCTTGATAAAAACCAAATCGTAATTAAATCTAGAAAACCGTTTATGAAACGATCCATTCCAAATTTAGTTTCACCATACTTACGCGCTTGGTGAATAACCACTTTTTCGCCAATTTTATTAAAACCAGCATTTTTTGCCAAAACTGGAATGTAACGGTGCATTTCACCAGATACCTCAATGTTTTTTACAACTGTGTTGTTGTATGCTTTTAGTCCGCAGTTAAAATCATTCAATTCAACACCCGAAGTTTTTCTGGCAGCCCAGTTGAATAGTTTTGAAGGCAGATTTTTTGCTACGACAGAATCGTAACGTTTCTTTTTCCAGCCAGAAACCAAATCGAATTTCTGAGCTGTAATCATTTCATATAATCCTGGAATTTCATCCGGACTATCTTGTAAATCGGCATCCATTGTAATAATTACATCGCCTTTTGCTTTTGCAAAACCAGCATGCAAAGCCTGCGATTTTCCAAAATTTTTCATAAAACGAATCCCTTTTACATTTGGGTTTTCGTTTGAGAAACGTTCAATAATATTCCAAGAATCATCTGTACTTCCATCATCCACAAAAATGATTTCATAAGAGTAATTGTTAGATTGCATCACTTTAATAATCCATGTATATAGTTCTTGAAGTGACTCCTCTTCATTTAGAAGCGGTATAAGTATAGATAAATTCATTTATATTTTTATTCTTGTGTAGATTTGCTTTTGAAAAATGCAGCTAAAATTAATCCTAAAATTGAGTAGCCGACAATACTGAAAATTAAAGCTTTTAGTTGTTCTATAGTTGAGAAAGGACTGTTTTCTTTCATTTTAGCTAAAGCTTCATTTACAGCAGAGGCTGGTGTTCCAAACTTTTGTAAAGTTTCAGCCATGTATTTTATAAGTAACTCGTTTACGGTGTCTTTAGCGCCTGGATCGACTACATTAAATAATATAATACTAAATAAGGTAGAAATTGCTAAAGCAATTATAGTAGTTATAAAAAAAGTGGTAAATGCATCTTTAAACGAAAAAAAGCCGTTGATTTCTTTTTTTGTTTTAACCAATAATAGGATGCCAATTATTAAATAAAGCACAAATGTTAGACCGCCTACCCAGCCCGAAACAAATAATTTTAGATCTATAGCATACATTGTTGCAGTAATCAAAGCTAGGATGATTCCTAGAGTAATGCCGTAAGTAACTCCATTCTTTTTAATAACTTCATTAATCATATTTCTATAAGTTTAAAATTAATCCACAAATATAGTAATTCCCAGTATAATCGAAGATAAAAAAAGCTTTTCGAAATAAACTAAAAAAAAGTGAGCTAAGTATTTGTTTATTAAAAAAGAATTGTAAATTTGCACACTCAAAAATAATTAAATTTTTAAACAAAAAAGAGTAGAGTTGTTTATACCTTTTTCTAACCATGGAAAAGCTTCAAAATAAAAATGCTCTAAAACAATAAATAAAAGAAAAGATGAAAAAAGGAATTCACCCAGAAAATTACAGATTAGTTGCATTTAAAGACATGTCAAATGACGAAGTTTTTATCACTAAATCTACTGCAGATACAAAAGAAACAATTGAAGTTGACGGAGTTGAGTATCCAGTTGTAAAAATGGAGATTTCTAGAACATCTCACCCTTTTTATACTGGTAAATCTAAACTTATCGATACTGCAGGACGTATTGATAAATTCAAAACTAAATATGCAAAACACGCTAAAAAATAATAGCTGTTTACAATCATACAAAAGCCTTCCAATCGGAAGGCTTTTTTTGTACAATAATTTATTAGGTGCGACTCGAGCGATAGCGAACTGGCGAAGCAATTCACGAATTATTTTATTCTAAATTATTAAAAGACAAAAACTAGATTTTAAATATAGAATGTGGTTTCAACCATGCGGTACGTGTTGCAGATATATTGTGTCCCATGGTTGAAATCACGGGCTATGTTTTTTTTATTATAATTAAGAGCAATACGATTATTCATGAATTAATTACTATCTACTAAAACAATTTTAGTAAAAAAAATAAATATTTGTAACTTTGACCCTGATAACCAAATCAAGATTTTAACAAGTACAAAATTTATTTATGAATTATATTCTTTTTGACGGTCCGGTCCGAAATGCTTTACTGCCTTTTACTTTTACAAGACCTGTGGCTGATATTCTAATTGGAATTATGACGATTCGCCAAAAATGGGAATCACGTCTAGGTTCTACTATTACAACAATTACTGAGGATTACTTATCTGCCAAATTTCCGATGGTGGAAATGGAAGAAAATGTAATGATTAATGCGGCGTATTTACCAAATGATGCACTGGCAGAATTAATTTCTGATTTAAAAGAAAATCAGGCGATCTTTAAAGGAGATGATGTAATTGCTTTTTTTACAACAGAAAATCAAGAAGAAGTTGATTTTGATTCATACGAAGTTATTCAGTACAATGAAGATTGTTTGACGGTTGAACATACATGGGATATTTTTTCTAAAAATGACGCTGCGATTCGTGCTGATTTTGCTTATTTGACAGAAGATAGAAAGTCACAGCCAATTCCTAAGAGTGTAAATGTTATAGCGCCTGAGAATGTTTTTATCGAAGAAGGAGCAAAATTGGAGTTTGTAACTTTAAATGCATCAACAGGACCTATTTATATAGGTAAGAATACTGAAATCATGGAAGGAACTGTAATTCGCGGTCCTTTTGCTTTGTGCGAAAATGGTTCAGTAAAACTTAATGCTAAAATTTATGGAGCAACAACAGTTGGTCCAGGATCTAGAATAGGAGGAGAGGTTAAGAATTCTGTTCTTTTTGCCAATTCAAACAAAGGACATGATGGATTTCTTGGTGATTCAGTTTTGGGAGAATGGTGTAATATTGGTGCAGACAGTAATAATTCAAATCTTAAGAATAATTACGAAGAAGTAAAATTGTGGAGTTATGAAACAGAAGGATTTGCAAAAACAGGTCTTCAGTTTTGTGGTTTAATGATGGGTGATCACAGCAAATGTGGCATCAATACTATGTTTAATACTGGAACTGTTGTTGGAGTAAGTGCTAATATTTTTGGTTCTGGATTTCCTAGAAATTTTGTTCCAAGTTTTTCTTGGGGCGGAGCAGCAGGTTTTACAACGTACGTAACTAAAAAAGCTTTCGAAACTGCCAAATTAGTTATGGGAAGACGAAATATTGCTTTTGATGAAATAGAAGCTTCAATTTTAGAGCATATTTTTGAAGAAACTAAAAAATGGAGAAAAGATTAATTAGATAATTAGTCAATTTGAAAATTAGATAATTTTTTGAACCCGACAAATTTTTAAATTTTGTCGGGTTTTGCTTTATAGTAGATTTTTAAATTTATCAGTTTTTGTTAATTGTCAATCTTAGTGAAATCTCCTTTTGTGTTGAATTTTAATTCTAAACCGTTGGTTAGTTTTGTTTCATAGCCAAAAGACCCCAGTTCAATTTTGGTTACTTTTTCTTTAGGAAAATTTGCTTTTACGTAAGAGGCAATTTTTTTTGGGATGATAGACGTTGGAAGTTTAGCGCCTTTACCATCAACTTCTTTCCAGTTTCCTTTTTTGTCAAATTCGATTTCAATTTTATTATCAAATTGAACTTTGTATTCTGTAGAGAGAATTTCTTTATCCTCTAATATGTAGCTTGGTTTTTTTGAACCAAAGTGCGTTTTTAAGAAAGTTTGAGCATTTGCTGGCAAAGCTTCTTTTTTAATTACCGTTTTTTGAGCATTTGCAGAAATTCCAAATACTAGCGTTGCAATAAGACTGATAGTTAGGTTTAATTTAGTTCTCATATTTTGCTGATTTTTAAATTCTTATACAAGATAAGATTAAATTTTGTGAATATGTAGGAATATTGATGTAATTTAAAAAATCCTGCTGCTCTGTAATCTAAATAATATTGTCTAATACTCTAATTAATCTATCTTTGCAGCACGAAAAAAATGGGTAGTCAAATAAACGATTAACCGATTAAACAAATTCACAGAAAGTAATGATTACAGTTAACGATATTTCGGTTCAGTTTGGTGGAACTACATTATTTAGCGATGTTTCTTTTGCTATAAACGAAAATGATAAAATCGCCCTTATGGGTAAAAATGGTGCGGGAAAATCGACACTTTTAAAAATAATTTCAGGACAAAGCAAGCCTTCTACAGGAAGTATTTCTACACCAAAAGATGCTGTTGTGGCTTATCTGCCTCAGCATTTATTGACCAAAGACGGCTCTACTGTAATGGAAGAAGCTTCTAAAGCTTTTGGTGAAATTTTTAAAATGAAAGCCGAAATCGACGAAATCAATGAGCAGTTAACAGTTCGTACGGATTATGAAAGTGATGCTTACATGAAATTGATCGAGCGAGTTTCTGACTTAAGCGAGAAATATTATGCAATTGAAGAAGTAAATTACGAAGCTGAAGTTGAAAAGATCTTAGTTGGTTTAGGTTTTGAGAGAGAAGATTTTACACGTCAAACTTCTGAATTTTCTGGAGGATGGAGAATGCGTATTGAATTGGCTAAAATTTTACTTCAAAAACCAGATTTGATTTTACTGGATGAGCCTACCAATCACATGGATATTGAAAGTATTCAATGGCTGGAAGAATTTTTACTGACTTCTGCTAAAGCGGTTGTAGTAATCTCGCACGATAGAGCGTTTGTAGATAATATTACAAATCGTACGATCGAAGTAACAATGGGAAGAATTTACGATTATAAAGCTAAATATTCACATTATTTAGAACTTAGAAAAGACCGTCGTATTCATCAGCAGAAAGCTTATGATGAGCAACAAAAAATGATAGCTGATAACAGAGCTTTTATCGATCGTTTTAAAGGAACGTTTTCAAAAACCGATGCAGTACAATCACGTGTAAAAATGCTTGAAAAACTTGAAATTGTTCAAGTTGATGAAGTAGATACTTCTGCATTGCGTTTGAAGTTTCCGCCGGCGGCACGTTCTGGACAATATCCTGTTGTAGTAAAAGAAATGTCTAAATCGTACGGAGATCATGTCGTTTTTAAAGATGCTAATATTGTAATTGAACGCGGTCAGAAAGTTGCCTTTGTTGGTAAAAATGGAGAAGGAAAATCGACCATGATCAAAGCAATTATGAAAGAAATTGGTGTTGATGAAGGAAGTGTTGAAATTGGACATAACGCACAAATTGGATATTTCGCTCAAAATCAGGCTTCATTATTAGATGAAAATGCAACTATTTTTGAAACTATCGATGCAATTGCAGTAGGAGATATTCGTACACAGATTAAAAATATTCTTGGAGCGTTTATGTTTCAAGGTGATGATATTACCAAGAAAGTAAAAGTGCTTTCTGGTGGAGAAAAAACACGTTTGGCAATGATTAAATTGTTGTTAGAACCAGTAAATTTATTGATTCTGGATGAGCCTTCGAATCACTTGGATATGAAGACAAAAGACATCATTAAAGATGCTTTGCGTGATTTTGACGGAACATTAATCTTGGTTTCTCACGACCGTGATTTCCTTGACGGATTAGCGACTAAAGTTTTTGAATTTGGAAACAAACGTGTGAAAGAGCATTTTGAAGACGTAGCAGGTTTCCTTGCGCATAAAAAAATGGATTCTATGAGAGAGATTGAAAAGTAATTCTCTCTTTAAAAAATATAAAGGCATAAGTTGATTCTTATGCCTTTTTTTATGTCAAAAAATTATGCTTCTTTTAAAATGCTTTTCTTTTTAAAATACAAAGCAATGTAAGCACCAACTGAGCAGACTGAGCCAATAATAATCATATTCCAGATTGGTGTTGTAGTTTGTGAAAAAGCACCGTCTTCAATAATTAGAATTCTAAAAGCTTTTAAGAAATGAGTCAACGGAATCACATTTGCGATCGCTTGAACAGCCTGAGGCATTTGGCTTAAAGGCCAAGTAAAACCGCTTAATATAAAGCTTGGCGTTGCAATTACCATCAAAATTTCTGTCGCTTTTAATTGATTTGGAACGACTACACTTACCAAAATTCCGATGAAGGAAACAGATAATACAAATATTCCAGCAATAAAAGTAAGCGGTAGTAAATTTTCATAAAACGGAAGTCTGAACCATAAAGTAAAAAGCCAGTAAATAAGCCAGACTCCAAAGCTCATTATGAGATATGGAATTATTTTTACGGCAAGCATTTTGAAAATTGACGGGCATCTTTTTACTAAATCTTTAAAAGTCCCGTTTTCAAATTCAGAAGCGAAAGAAAGTGCTAATCCGAGTAAAAGCACTTGCTGCAGTACCGTTGCAAGAACGCCCGGCCAAAGAAAATACATATAGTTGGTGCTGCGATTGTATTTTTTTATAAAAGTAGTTTTGAAAGGCTCGTATTGCGACATCAGTAAATTTTCTGGGACACCTTGTTTTCGTAATGTTTCAATTTGAACGCCTGCTTTTAATGTTCCTAAACAAACTTGTATAGCAGTCGAAGCATAATTAGCTGTTAAAACATTAGATGTATTTACAATAGTTGTAATTTCTGGATATTTTTTAGTGAGCGTCATTTTTTCAAAATCTTTTGGAATAATAACCACGCAGGTGGCTTCTTTTTCAATGGTAATTTTCGAAAGATTATTTTGATCGTACAAAATAGAAGCAATCGATAAAACTTCATTATCCTCAAACATCTGAACCGCTTTTGAGCTTAATTCACTTCTATCCTGATCAACTACAATTATGGGTAAATCGGTTACCTTGCCTTTACCATAAACATATCCCAGTAAAACACCATAGAGTATTGGTGCGCCAATGAATAATATTCGGAGCACTTTGTTTTTCCAAAATAATTGAAATTCCCGTTTAAGCAATGAAAAAAAGTTTTGCATAGTTAAAGCGATAAAGTAACAGTTGTTTTTGTAATAAGATCTTTGGCCTGCTCCATATTTGAAGGCGTTATTTTTATTTCGAATAAGCTTTCCTGCATTTCGTAATCTGGATAAGCAGTAGCAATATTTCCGTAAGCCCCCAATTGTTTTATGGTAGTAATTGTTCCTTTAATATTTTCTTTTTTATATGGAACCTGCACCGTTATTTCTTGCCCTTTTTTAAACTTGTCCAATTGTTTTTCAGGTATTGTAAAGCGAAAATAAGTACTGTCTGCAATATAGCCATTAAACAAAGTGTAACCCGGCAATGCAAGTTCGCCAAGATTTAAAGTAATGGTTTCGATACTCATGCTCTGCGGAGCAATTATATAACGTTCCTTATTTGCGGTTTCTACTTCCTGCAATGCGCCAAGAGCTCTGTCTTGCTGTCCTAAAGCCATTGTTTGCTGTTCGATTCGAGCGCCTTTTTTTGCATCATCAAGCTCGGCAATAACTGCATTATACTGCGCTTGTGCTCCTTGATATTTGGCAAAAGTTTCATCATAAGTTTGTTGAGAAATCAAAGAATCTTTCAGCATATTAGTCAATCGTTTGATTGATTTTTGAGCAAACTCGTATTGTTCCTTTAATCCCATTTTTTTAGCCTCGAGCTGTTTAATTTGGTTTTCAGTAGCGCCTTTTACTGCCATTTTATATTGTGCTTGTGCCGAGATTACTGCGCCTTCAGCCTGACTTTTTTTAGCATCTACTTCTGGAATGTCTAAAATTGCCAATGTATCTCCTTTTTGTACAATGTCTCCTTCCTTGACAAAGATTTTTAGAATCTTGCCGGGAATTTTGCTGACAACTGCAATTTGTTCTTTTTCTATTTTTCCTTGAATTGTATCCTCTTTTTTTGCTTTTTGACAGCTTATTAAAAGAAGAATTACGACAGCGGTTATAATTATTTTTTTCATAAATAGAACTTTTATTTAGATATTTTTTTTGATAAATCGCCCGTGGCAATTATAGTTTCAATAGCGGCAAGCCTTTGTTCAATCAATGTCGTTGTTTTGTTTACAGATGCTTTATAAGAGTCGTTTTCTGCTTCAAGACGTTCTGATATATTGATTAAACCTTCTTTATACTGTTTTATGGCCAGATTTAAATTATTGTTTGCCACTTTTTCCTGCTGTTGCGTAATGTCTATTTTTTGAGTCAGCACACTATAATCAACGAGATTTTTTTCAAGCAGAAGTTCGAGTTTTTCTTTAGTATCGTCAATTTGATTTTGAACTTGTTCAATGTTTATTTTAGCTTCATGCACTTTGTGTTTTCTTTCAAAGCCAGAAAAAACTTCCCATTTCATCGCAGCTCCTACAACCCAGTTGTTGCTTATTGTAGCTTCGTTTAAACCTAAATATAAAGCTTGATTAATTCCAGTAATTATTGGTGTAGTAGCATTTGCATCAAAAAGACTGGAATACGAAACTCCTCCAAATGCACCTAAAGTTGGCAGATAAGTTCCTTTCTCCTTCTTTAATAAATATTCATAAGCAGATTTAAACGATTCCAATGCTTTTATTTCTTGTTTGTTTTGCGTGCTTAATTTTTCGTCTGTTATTAAATATGGGTTTAAGTCGTAATGAACATTTTCTATTTCAGTAATAGAATACCCCGTTAAATATTGAATTTTTTTATAAACTAACTTTCTTTTCCCGTCGAGTTCAATTTTTTTTGAAGCCAGTTCTAATGAAGCCAGCTTAATTTTATCTCGATCATACGGAATGGCAAGTCCTTGTTCGATTGCTTTTGTGACACGTTTTGTTTCTGTTTCTAGTCGGTTTTCGCTTTCCTTTAGCAGTTTGTCAATCTCCTTCAATAATGCTAATTGATCAAAAGTGTTAATGACTTCTTTTGTGATTTGATCTTTTTCAGATTCTTTTAAAAATACAGTTCCTTTAGTTTTTTCTTCAATAGCTTTTGCTCCATTCGGAATTTGCATACCGCTAAACAATACCGTTTTTGCCATTACACTTCCGTTAAAGATGTTTCCATAATTTTTAAAAGCAGTTTTGCCGTCAAATAAAGGATAGTTTACAATTGGAATAGTAGCCGTAGGAAGATCTACAGTAAGTTTATTGTCAAAATAAGTATAAAGAGCACTTGCTTCAACCGTTGGAATGTACTTATTCCAAACACTTTTTTCCTGAAGATTCAATTTTTCAATGTCTAAATCTTTGTTTTTTAAAGAAGCGCTTTTTTCGATAGCCTTCTGGATCGCATCATCCAAAGTCGATGAGACCTCAATTTGGCCATACCCGCAGGTCATTGAAAGAAAAAAAGAAAAAGAAGTACATGTTTTTTCATCGCAATTTAATTTCTATAATTTGACAAATCGTAAAACAGATTTTGTAAGACATTACAAAAGAAGAAGATGTTCATAAAGAACGCTTATCTACAAATATAAGAATATAAGTCTTACAATATGACCTTTTTGAGAAGTAAAATTGGGCAAAAAGGCTGTTTTTATTTAGTGCTTTATAGTGTAAAATAGAAAGTTGTATAGTGGTGTTAAAACTTTGTCTGTTTTTTCATACCTTAGTCAAACCAAAAACTAATTAACTAATTATTAACATGAAAAAAAGTATTCTATTTTTTGCGGTTTTAATGAGTAGTTTGTTTAACCCTTTGTTTTCTCAAACAAATGATGAACCTGTAGCTTTAGGTTTGCCTGGGGACAACCTTAATTTATATGCTGTATTAGATATATTTCAAAAATCAAAAACTTTGGAAGATTTTGAAAAAGCATTAAACGATCCAGAAACTAAGGTTAATAATTTAGATTTAAATAATGATGGAGAAATCGATTATATTGAAATCGAAAGTCATAAAGAAGGAAATACACATGTTATTGTGCTTCAGGTAGCTGTAAATAGTAAGGAAACTCAAGATGTTGCAGTTATTGAAGTTGATAAAGACAAGAAAAATAATGTTCACGTTCAGGCAATTGGAGACAAAGATCTATATGGAGAAAACTATATAGTTGAACCTTCAGATACAGCTGTAGGAACACCAAATCCCGGTTATAAAGGAGACCAAACAGTAATTGTAAATAATAATACAACTAATAATTATAATACCACAACCAGTCCAAGTTATGTAAGTACAAGTGTGAGTGCATGGCCGGTAGTGTTGTTTTTGTTTTCTCCCATATATGTAGCGTACAGATCGCCTTGGTATTGGGGTTATTATCCTCCATACTGGCGTCCGTGGCGTCCAGTTTATTATCATGACTATTGGGGGTATCACGGACATTATTACAACAATCGTTATTACCGAAGAACTACCGTTATAAGAAATCCTAGATATTATAATAATTATGCTACCAGAAGAAATTCATCCGTAGTAGTTAGGGATAACCGAGTTAACGGACGTTATAAAGGGACTTATAATGGCAGGGATTATAAAAGACCTGCGCCGGTAACGCCTTCAAGGCCTTCAAGACCAGGAAATAGTACAAGACCGGTAACTCGACCAACAAATCCGTCGACAAGACCTGGAGGAACAACTAGACCAGTAACACGTCCAACAAATCCTGGCACAACAAGACCGGTAACGCGACCAACAAACCCAACAACTAGACCCGGTGTGACAAACCCTGGTACAACAAGACCAGTAACTCGTCCTGCAAACCCGTCAACAAAACCTGCGGTAAGACCAACACAGCCTGTAACTCGCCCCGCAGCGCCAGTAACACGACCAGCAACTCGTCCGGCGCCTAATCCAGCACCAAATAGAAATACAGCAGCCCCAAGGCCGGCAAATCGAAGTTCAGATAGAAGATGAGAGGAGAATAAAAAGTAAGCAGAGATAATATTGTACTAATTTTTTATTTAAAGTCTTTATGAATAAACCTTTACTAGTAAAAATTATTTTTATCCTTTTGATAATACCACATTTTGTGAATGCCCAAACCGCTGCAACTCAAACTGCAACAGATTCTGATGATGGTGTTAAGTATCCGCAGTTTCAGTTTAAAGGGCTTTTTCAAGCTCGATATTTAGAGAGTTTTGGTGATAATGTAGATGTAATGGGAGTTCATCACTCTACAGGAGATGCTACTCAAAGTACATTTGATATTAAAAGAATGCGTGTAGGATTGAATACAAAACTTAGCGAAGCTACGGAAGTTGTAATATTAGTAAATCTAGCCGATTTTAAATCAGATACAAAAGGAAAGGTGCTGGAGAATGCTTATGCAAAATATACTTTTAATAAATATATAGCGATAACAGGCGGGCAATTTCGTCCAGCTTTTGGTATAGAGGAATTGGTTCCTGTGGACATTATTAAATCTTTCGATTTCTCTAATCAATATTATGAATTTGGAAAAAACGGATGGACGAGTTTTCAAATTGGAGCTTCGGCAAGCGGAAACTTTGACATTGGAAAAATTCCTGTAAACTATGCTGTTTCGGTTTTAAATGGAAACGGTAAAAATCAGGAAATGGATAAAGATAACGGAAAACAATATTCTACACGCTGGGTTTTTGGATTGTCAAAGGAACATAAGATAAATTTAGGTTTGAATGCTGGAACTGGTAAGGTTTTCAAGGAAAAAGTTTTTGCCTTTGGAGCTGATATTACCAGCGATTTTAAGTTGACAGATAAATTTACTTTTGATTTACAGATAGAGTACAAGCAAGGTACAAATCATAATTTATATTTTTCGTTGCCGGCTGATACAAGAACTCCTGATGTTTCTGATTACCAAATGCGCGGAATTTATTTTCTGCCTAATTTAAGATACTCCGTTAATTACAAAAAACTGACCTCTTTAGAATTGTCATGTCGTTTTGAAAGTTTCGATCCGAGTTATAAAATTAATTCAAATGTTAGGCAGACTTATACGCCAATGATTAGTTTTGAATTTGGAAAAGCGTATACAGGTCGTATCGAAATGGGATTTGAAATAGACAGATATGCTCGCAATATCCCAGACACCTCTTCTTATAATGATAATTTGTTTCTAATTCAGTTTCAATGCAGACTGTAGTCTAATTTAATCCTAATTTTATGAAAGAAGTAAAAATCCCTCAAACCTTAATTACGCTTGCAGTTGGAATTGCAATTTGGTTAATCCCTGCGCCAGATGGTGTAGTAATCGAAGCATGGCATTTGTTTGCCATTTTTGTAGCTACAATTTTAGGAATTATTCTAAAAGCTGCTCCCATGGGTACAATGTGTATGATTGCCATTGCTTTAACCGCTTTTTCTCAGGTTTTGGCTCCCGGCGATGCAGGTAAATCAATTACTTTGGCTCTAAAAGGCTTTGGAGATAAAGTGATTTGGTTAATCGGAATTTCATTTTTTATAGCAAGAGGATTTATAAAAACAGGTTTAGGAAACAGGATTGCTTTTTTGTTTATTAGAATATTTGGAAAAAGTTCATTGGGTCTGGCTTATGGCTTAGGTTTAGCCGATTTGGTTTTAGCTCCTGCTGTACCTAGTAATACCGCTCGAGGCGGAGGAATTATTTATCCTATTATGAAATCGATGTCAATGAGTTTTGGATCTATGCCGGATCAACCTGAAACACATCGAAAATTAGGATCATATCTTACCTTGAGCAGTTATAATGCAAATTTAATTGCGTCTTCTATGTTTTTGACAGGAACAGCAAGTAACCCTATGTGTCAGAAGTTTGCGCTTAATTTAGGAATAAAAATTTCTTGGATGTCATGGGCTGCAGCAGCAATAGTTCCGGGCTTGTGTGCTTTTTTTGTAATTCCTTTTGTATTATATAAAATTTATCCGCCTGAACTTAAAAAAACGGGAGATGCACCGCAAATTGCTGCTCAGAAATTGAAAGATATGGGGCCAATTACCCGTAACGAGTGGATGATGCTCTTAACGTTTTTTATTTTGTTATTTCTCTGGATGACTGGTGATTTGTTTTCTATTGATGCTACAACAACGGCTTTTATTGGTTTGGTAATTTTGCTTTTAACTTCAGTTCTGACTTGGGATGATGTAAAAGCTGAAAAAGGAGCTTGGGACACAATCGTTTGGTTTTCAGTTTTAGTTATGATGGCGAGTTCGTTAAACGAACTAGGTTTTATAAACTGGTTTAGTAATGTAATAAAAGCAGAAATAGGAGGTTTGAGCTGGCAGATGGCATTTCCTATTATTGTGCTAGTATACTTTTTTAGCCATTACCTTTTTGCCAGCGCAACAGCTCACGTAGCGGCAATGTATGCGGCGCTTTTAGGAGTAGGAGTTTCACTAGGAGTTCCAGGATTGCTTTTAGCTTTTATGCTTGGTTTTGTAGGGTCAATTTACGGAACTTTAACGCATTACGGTCATGGGCCGGCACCTGTTTTTTTTGGGAGCGGCTACGTAGATTTAAAAAGCTGGTGGGTCAAAGGTTTAATAACCGGACTTGTAATGCTTTTTATTTATATGGTAATCGGCGGTATGTGGCTTAAGCTGATAGGTGATTTTTAGATTCTAATTCCCGGAGGAAGCAATTCTTTGTATTTTGGGTTTTTCTTGAAAAAAGAAACAATTTTTGGATGGATTGGAACTACTCTCAATTTTTTTTCTGTGCTCAGCTCCATTATGTTTTTAAGTAAGGTGTCGATTACAGCTTGATTTTCGTAGTTTTCTGGAGTGTTGATTTTTGTTAGGAAAATTTTCTTTTCCTGAAATGAATATTCAATGCTTAATAATCCTTCTGGAACTGTGGTTTCAAATTGTCTTGCAAAAGTATTGTCTTTGATTTCCATAGTAATTTCAATAGATTCCATAATTTGTCATGTTTTTATTAGTCGTTAATATGTAATAGAGAATGGGGGTGGAACAATCTCATGTAGAATTCTTTTTGAAAATTTTAAAAAATGTCGGACTACAAAGGTAATCATTTGATTTTCAATATTAGATTATTTTTTGAAATCTCTATTTTGGGTATGGAAGCAGTTGTTTTTTTTGTTTATTTTTTTAGAGTTTTAATTATGGTGCAAGATTTGCTGTGGGTACAACTAAAAAAAGTACTTTTAACTTGAAATTATAGTCATAATTGTAACCCATTTTCAAACAAATGAGCAAAATCCCTGTATATTTTATGCCCGGTTTAGCAGCAAGTCCTGCCATTTTTGAAAGAATCAAACTAGATGAAACTATTTTTGAAATGTGTCTGTTGGAGTGGGAAATTCCAAAGCCAAAAGAATCATTGTCTGATTATGCAATGCGAATCAGCAAGAATATAAAACATGAAAATCCTGTTTTAATAGGAGTTTCTTTTGGAGGAATTTTGGTTCAGGAGATAGCAAAACACATTCAAGCCAGAAAAGTAATTATTATTTCAAGTGTTAGAAGTAATGTTGAGTTTCCTAGAAGAATGAAAATTGGCAAAACCACAAAGGCTTATAAACTGATTCCAATGAAGTTAATTTTAAACATTGAGAATCTTGCAAAATACTCTTTTGGCGAAAAAGTCAATAAGCGCATTAAGTTGTATGAAAAGTTTTTAGCGGTTCGTGATCTTAATTATTTACAATGGGCAGTAGAATCGGTTATTTTATGGGATAGAAATCAAATCGATGAAAAAGTGATTCATATTCACGGAGATCAAGATGATGTTTTTCCTATAAAGTATATTAGTAGCTGTATTGTTGTAAAAGGCGGAACTCATATTATGATTCTTAATAAGTACAAATGGCTGAATGAGAATCTGCCTTCTATTATATTAGAGAATTAAATTCCAATTTTAAAAATCCAAATTCCAATTCTTTGAAGTTTCTAGCGCAATCTTGTCATTTCTCCTTCGTCGAAATGACAAACTAAGCGTTGGTCTCGTGTTAGAAAGAAAATTTAAAATAAAAAAAATCCCAAATTCACAATTAATTGGAATTTGGGACTTCAATCCCGATAGCTATCGGGCTGTAATTTAGAAAATTAGATTTTCTTCATTTGTTCTTTCATCATTGAGATTTGCTCTTTCAGCATTCCTTGTTTGTCTAATTTTTTAGCTTCAGCTAATAAATTTGTTGCTTCAAGTTTTCTTCTGCGTGACATTGCGACTCCTGCAAGATTTAATTTTGCAACGGCTAGATCCATATCCATAGATAATCCAAGTTCAATTGCTTTTTTGAAATGTTTCTCAGCTTGGATAAGATTTGTTTGAGATAACATGATTCCGTGAAGATAATTAAAATAACCTTGTTGTTTTCTTACTAATGCAGTTTCAGGGTTTTTAATATAAGATAACCATTTTTTTGCTCCTTCAAAGTCTTGTTTTCTTAATTTAAGGAAGGCTAAAAGGATAAATTCATTTTTAAAGTAAAGAAAAATTGGAATTGCAGTTAGTAATAAAAGGAATATTCCGTTACCTATATTACTTTCTGTAAATTGCCAGATGCCAGCTACTACAAGTAATCCAGCTAAAATAAGTTTGATAATTTTATTAAACATAATTGATGTATATTTGTGATTGCAAATATAGTAAAATGAATTAAAAATATTTTTATTAAAGTACTTGCCAGAAAAAAAAGTCTTTGTATATTTGCACTCGGTTTTGGAATAAGGATCTCCAAAACAGAAAAAGAGATATTAGATACCATTTAAAGATACAAAGCAATGAGCAAAAGAACATTTCAACCATCGAAAAGAAAAAGAAGAAATAAGCACGGATTTATGGACAGAATGGCTTCTGCGAATGGAAGAAAAGTTCTAGCGCGTAGAAGAGCAAAAGGAAGACATAAATTAACTGTTTCTAGCGAGCCTAGACACAAAAAATAATGTTTGTATAAACATACATAAGGCGATTACTTTTTTAGTATCGCCTTTTTTTATACCTTGTCGGTAATAAATTTGTAACATTCTAGTTTCTAAAGCACTGTGAATGTTTTTTGAATACATTATAATAACTACACAATACATACAAAATGCCTAAAGACACATCAATAAAATCAGTTTTAATAATAGGTTCAGGACCTATTGTTATTGGTCAAGCTTGCGAATTCGATTATGCGGGATCTCAATCTGCACGCTCGATTCGTGAAGAAGGAATTGAAGTTATCTTGATAAACTCAAATCCAGCGACGATTATGACCGACCCAACCATGGCCGATCATGTTTATTTGAAACCACTAACTACAAAATCGATTATTGAAATTCTAAAGGAACATCCACAAATTGACGCTGTTTTGCCAACTATGGGAGGACAAACGGCTTTGAACTTGTGTTTGGAAGCTGAAGAAAAAGGAATTTGGCAGGATTTCGGCGTAAAATTAATCGGGGTTGATGTAAATGCAATTAACATTACCGAAGACAGAGAGCAGTTTAAACAGCTTTTGGAAAGAATTAATGTGCCAACTGCACCTGCGAAAACAGCTACTTCATATTTAGAAGGGAAAGAAATTGCTCAGGAATTTGGTTTCCCGCTTGTAATCCGACCTTCATTTACACTTGGAGGAACTGGAGCAGCAGTTGTTTACAAAAAAGAAGATTTTGATGAGCTTTTAACTCGCGGACTTGAAGCTTCTCCAATTCACGAGGTTTTAATTGATAAAGCTTTGATGGGATGGAAAGAATATGAGTTAGAACTTTTGAGAGATAAAAATGATAACGTTGTAATTATCTGTTCGATCGAAAATATGGATCCAATGGGAATTCATACTGGAGATTCGATTACAGTTGCACCAGCAATGACATTATCAGATACAACTTTCCAAAAATTACGTGACTACGCGATCTTGATGATGAGAAGTATCGGAAATTTTGCTGGGGGTTGTAACGTACAATTTGCAGTTTCACCAGACGAAAAAGAAGATATCGTTGCGATCGAAATTAATCCTCGTGTATCTCGTTCTTCTGCTTTAGCATCAAAAGCAACAGGTTACCCAATTGCTAAAATTGCTTCTAAACTGGCTTTAGGATACAATCTTGACGAATTGCAAAACCAAATTACAAAATCAACTTCGGCTCTTTTTGAACCAACTTTAGATTATGTAATCGTAAAAATACCACGTTGGAACTTTGATAAATTTGAAGGTGCTGACAGAACTTTAGGACTTCAAATGAAATCTGTTGGTGAAGTAATGGGAATTGGACGTTCTTTCCAAGAAGCATTACACAAAGCAACTCAATCTTTAGAAATTAAAAGAAACGGTTTAGGTGCTGACGGAAAAGGATATAAAAACTACGAACAAATTATCGAGAAACTAACTTTTGCAAGTTGGGATCGTGTTTTTGTAATTTATGATGCGATTGCAATGGGAATTCCGTTGAGCCGTATTCACGAAATCACAAAAATCGATATGTGGTTCTTAAAACAATACGAAGAACTTTATACTTTAGAGAAAGAAATTTCGAACTATAAAGTTTCGAATCTTCCAAAAGAGCTTTTGCTTGAAGCGAAACAAAAAGGTTTTGCCGACAGACAAATTGCTCACATGGTAAATTGCTTAGAAAGTGAGATTCATACTTTACGTATGGATCAAAATATTAACCGTGTCTTTAAATTGGTTGATACTTGTGCGGCTGAGTTTAAAGCAAAAACACCTTATTACTATTCTACTTTTGAGGCTGAAATCGAAAAAGCAAACGGCGAGCGCTACGTAGATAACGAAAGCATTGTAACGGATAGAAAGAAGATCATCGTTTTAGGTTCTGGACCAAACAGAATTGGACAGGGAATCGAGTTTGATTATTCTTGTGTACACGGAGTTTTAGCAGCTAAAGAATGCGGTTACGAAACAATTATGATCAACTGTAATCCTGAAACGGTTTCGACTGACTTTGATACAGCTGACAAATTATACTTCGAACCCGTTTTCTGGGAACATATTTATGATATCATTCAGCATGAAAAACCAGAAGGTGTTATTGTTCAGTTAGGAGGACAAACAGCTTTGAAGTTAGCTGAAAAATTATCTAAATACGGAGTAAAAATCATCGGAACTAGTTTTGATGCACTTGATTTAGCCGAAGACAGAGGACGTTTCTCAGATTTATTGAGAGAATTACACATTCCTTTCCCACAATTCGGAATCGCTGAAACGGCGGATGAGGCTTCTGCTCTTGCAGATACTTTAGACTTCCCATTATTGATTCGTCCTTCTTATGTATTAGGAGGTCAGGGAATGAAAATTGTAATCAACAAAAAAGAATTAGAAGAGCACGTAATCAACTTGTTGAAAACTATTCCAGGAAATAAATTGCTTTTAGATCACTATTTAGCTGGAGCAATCGAAGCTGAAGCGGATGCAATTTGTGATGCTGACGGAAATGTTTACATCATAGGAATTATGGAGCATATCGAACCTTGCGGAGTTCACTCTGGAGATAGTAATGCTACTTTGCCTCCTTTTAACTTAGGAGAATTTGTAATGCAGCAAATAAAAGATCATACAGAAAAAATTGCAAGAGCGTTGAAAACTGTTGGTTTAATCAATATTCAGTTTGCTATAAAAGACGATACGGTTTACATTATCGAAGCAAATCCAAGAGCTTCTAGAACGGTGCCATTTATTGCAAAAGCATACGGTGAGCCTTATGTGAACTATGCTACAAAAGTAATGTTAGGACATAGTAAAGTAACTGATTTTGATTTTAACCCACAATTAAACGGGTTTGCGATCAAACAGCCGGTTTTCTCTTTCAGTAAATTCCATAATGTAAACAAAGCATTAGGACCAGAAATGAAATCGACAGGAGAAAGCATTTTGTTTATTGATGATTTAAAAGACGATCAGTTCTACGAATTGTACTCTAGAAGAAAAATGTATTTGAGTAAATAATCTCAAATTCTAATATAAAAAAAGCTCCAATGAAAATTGGAGCTTTTTGATTTTAGTTAGGTCTAAGTTTATTCATTTTCGCTAAAACTCATATTGTCACGAGATTTTTTTGAACAGAGATTGCTCCAAACAATGCTAATAAGAAGGCAAATGCATAGAAGCCTTTTTCGCTTGGTAAAATTGTTGCATTCCATAAGCCAACAGCTAAAAGCACAATTGATAAAAGAGTTCCAAACCAGCAGATTCCATAGTAAATGTCAGTTACTGGAAGTTTTTCAAGTCTGTCTCTAACGCTTTTTTGTAATGAAACCACAGCAAAAAGTCCAAACATTAGAACTGTAAAATAATAGCCTTTTTCGTTTAGCAGCATTTCAGCTCTTGCTAGTCCAACAATATATCCAATCATTCCAGCTCCAAGAGCTACCCAAGATGCCGCTATAAAGGCATTCGATGTTTTTTGTACCATGTTTGTTTTTAATTTATTAAATGTATTGGTTAGCGACAAATGTAATTAAATTCGTATAATATATACAATAATGCCTATAAATATTATTCAGTTTTATCTTCTTAATTGTTAAAAATAAAAAAGCTCCTAATGGAGCTTTTTCAATTTAAGTAAGATGTATTTATTATTTAACCAGCTGCTGTAAAGGCTTTAACTGTTCCATGTCGATATTTGATTGTTTTAAAACAGTCATTAAAGTCATGATGTTATTTGGATTCATGTTTTTTCCTAAAACACGAACTACTGCAAAACCATTTTCTTTTCGGTTAGCAAAAACAACAAACTCTTCAATGTTTTCATCTGTGCCAACATAACTTATAGAAGCGCCGTCTTTACCTGAGCCAAACGTCATTAGCTGTTGATATTTTGGGTCTTTTAAAATAGCTTTGACTTTTGCTCTTTCTGTTTCAAATTGAGCTTGATTTTTGTCGTTTGCTTTAAAAGCTAGAATATTCATCTTGTCAAATGACTTTAAAGCTTCATTTTGCTCGGCGGATAATTTTGCTTTTTCTAAATTTAAAATAGTAGGAGAAACATCTAGAGCAATAAAATCTTTATTGTCTGTATTTTGCACAAAATACTTTTGCAATGAAGGTTCAGAATTACAACTTACTAAAGTTACTAATACTAAAAGGGCTGAGGTAAAAACGCTGATTTTCATGATTATTTTTTGCCTTTAGAGGCTTTTTTTAAGTCTGAACCGCCTGGAAGCTGCATTTTGTCTGTAAGTACTGAAATTTCGTTTAAGTCAAAATTTCCAGTTAGAGAAAGTAAAACAGTTTCGTCATTTTTTGCGCCGTCAACAAACATAAGTAATTCTCTAATTTGTGTATCGCTTGCACCTGATTTTACCATTATGCGTACATTTTTTCCGCTGTCGTTTACTCTCATAAGTTCTTCCAGACCTGCTGTTTTAATATATTTATCAGCAGAAGCTTTCATGTCGGCTTCGATTTTAGGATTTTTTGTTGTAAACACTTTCAAATAATCTAATTTTTTAATCAAATTAATGTACTGCTGTGTTTCTTTATCAGTAGCGTCAACTTTTACTTTGCTCATTAAATCGAACATTTTTTTGTTTACAATTACTGATGTCACATCGTCTTGACCATCAAATTTGTCAAAGGCGCCTTGAGCATAAAATACATTTGTTACAAAGGCGAATACTAGTGTTATGATAAGATTTTTCATTTTTGATTGAATTTAATTACTGTTTAAAAATTTTGTTTTTTGATTGTTCGTATTCGTTAATGTATTGTACACTTTCGATACCTACATTAACATTGTTTGATAATAATGCCAAAGCTTTTTGAGTCGCTTTCAGCGCTTCTTCCGGATTATCATAGGTTCCTAATTCTGATTGTGCTGCAACTACTGGAGCTGCATTTTTTTCACTAACAAAGAAATAAGTTCCAATTCCGAGTAAAACAACAGCCGAAGCAGCAATCGATAACCACGCTACATTTCGTTTCTTAGTTTGTAGTGGAATCTCTTGTGTCGATTTTTGCTGTTTTACCTGAGAGAAATAACCAAAAAGTGGTTTGTATTGCTCCAAATGCTGCGCAACATTTGATGATGAAAAGTATTCTTTTAACTGATTTTCTTCGGCAATAGTTGTCTCTCCCTCGAAGTATTTTTCTAATATATGTTCTATTTTATCTGATTCCATAACTGTGTGTGTTAATCATTTCTTCTCTAATTTTTTTTCTTGCTCTTGAAAGTGCTACCCGAATCGCCGTTTCATTCATGTTGACAATTTTTGCAATTTCTTCAAATTCATATTGCTCGACATCTCGCAATTGAATCAGTATTTGCAATTGTTCAGGGAGTTGATTTACTATTTTTTCAACCCATTCTAAACTGTCTGAATCTTCCAGTTTTTTATCCAATTGCGGCTCACGATCTGTGAAATTATTATGTACAATTTTTAGATTTCCAGCTCTTTTTGATTTTAACTGATCAAGACAATAATTTTTAGTCATTGTCATTGCCAGCGCTTCAACATTATTATAAGCACTCAAATCGTCTTTTTTATTCCATAATTTGACCAATACCTCCTGAGCAGCATCTTCTGCTTCTTCGGTGCTGGTAAGCAATCGTTTTGCCAGACGAAAAACTTTGTCTTTAAAAGGATTTACTAATTCTATAAACACATTCTGGTTCATAAATTAAAGGTTATTCGTTAGCTTATATAATCAAGACGAGGCACAATTATTTTTGTTACAAAGACTTTGTATTTTTTTTGTAAAAAAAGAATACTACTTAAAACTAAAGATAGTATTTTTACGTTAGTATTCTATAATGATGCCGAAACCAAAATTTATGAAAACAATTCTAAGGTCAGCACTTCTCTTGTGTATGTTAGCATTTTCTTTGCAGTCTTGTGAAGATCAGGACGATGTTATGTCTCCATCTCATTTACAAGTTAATGATTTTGTATGGAGAGGATTGAATGAAGTTTATTTATGGCAGGCTGATGTGCCAAATTTAGCTGATGACCGTTTTGCTTCAAAAGCAGATTTAGAGAATTACTTAGCGGGTTATTCAAGACCTGAAGATTTATTTCAGGATTTGCTGAATAAACCAATCAGCAAATATCCAAATGGTAATGCAATAGATCGTTTTAGCTGGATTGTTGATGATTATACTGTTTTAGAACAGGAGCTTAATGGCATTTCAAAAAATAATGGTTTAGATTTTAAGCTTACTAGAGTTGCTCAAGGATCTAATGATTTAGTTGGTTATGTTCGTTATGTTATTCCTAATTCTAACGCATCGACTAAAGATATTAAAAGAGGAGATTTGTTTACGAGTATAAACGGAACAAAACTTACGATTTCAAATTATCAATCTTTATTGAATACTGATAATTATACTTTAGATCTTGCTGATTTTAATGGATCTGCATTTGTATTGAATGGAAAAACGGTTTCCTTATCTAAGACAACTTTAGAAGAAAATCCTATTCTTATTAATAAGGTGATTGAATCTGGAGAGCACAAAATAGGATATTTAATGTATAATGGTTTTTATGCAGGGTATGATGCGAGGTTAAATCAAGCTTTTGGGGATTTAAAAGGAAAAGGAATTACTGATTTAGTTTTGGATTTAAGATATAACGGCGGAGGTTCTGTAAGATCGTCTACGCGTTTAGCCAGTATGATTACCGGGCAGTTTGAAGGGAAAATATTTTCGAAAAGACAATATAATTTTAAGCTTATGGCTGGAATGACAGCAGATGATTTAGAGCTGTTGAATGAAAGATTTGTAAAAAGTATTGATGGTGCAGTAATAAATAGTTTAAACTTGGCGAGAGTATTTATTATCACTACAGCAAATACAGCATCTGCAAGTGAATTGGTTATAAATGGACTAAAACCATATATTGAAGTTATTCAAGTTGGCGAAATTACTACAGGTAAAAATGTGGGATCGTTTACGGTTTATGATTCTCCAACTTTAACAAAGACAAAGGTGAATCCAAATCATAGATATGCTATGCAGCCATTGGTTTTTAAAATTGCTAACGCTGCTGATTTTGGAGATTATACACAAGGATTGCCTCCAACATATGAACAACGTGAGTCTTTTAAAACATATGGCGTTTTGGGAGAAAGCAGCGAACCGCTTTTGAATCTGGCGATTTCTAAAATAACAGGAGCAACTGCCAAAAAAGTTCAAACGGAACAAGATGTAGTTTTGCCTGAAATCAGTAATTCTAAAAAAATAAATGGACTTCGAAATGAAATGTATTTAGAGAATGTTCCAAAAGAATTTATGAGGACTTTAAAATAGAAGTAAAAAAATAGGCTTTCAGAGATGAAAGCCTATTTTTTTCCAAAAACTAATAACAAATTCTAAAAGAATTAATCATTAAAATAGAAGCCATTTGGTGCAATACCAACTGTTAATTCTTTTAGTAAAGTTCCAGTTAAGTTATAGATGTAAGCTTTACTGTCTACTTTGTAGTTACCGCTGTCTGCCAAGTAAACTTTACCGTCTTTAACTGCAAAACCATATAAGTTAGCAACTGAAGGAGCATTGAAAATTGGAGTTGAAGAAACTGCAGTTGCAGAAGTGTTTATAACATAAACTGAGCTTTTTACGGTATAATAAATTTTGTCATCAGAAATATCTAAATATCCAGCTTTTTCTAAGCTTGCAGGAAATGGAAGTTTAGTAACAGATTTATCTGCTAATTTTACTTTTACAATTTCGCTGCTTGCTCCACCCCAAGGTGCTCTTAAAATATATAAAACACCATCTTCTTCTTCAATTGAATCAGCACTTGTTCCAATTGTTATTGGAGCTTCTACAGTTTTAGTTGCAATATTAACAATCAAAAGTTTGTCGCTTGCGTCTGGTTCAGTAATGTACAATTTACCATTTTCAAGAATAAGTCTGTTTGCAGTAGCATTCAATTCGATTTTTGATTCTACCTTGTTTGTTGCTAAATCAATTACAGCAACATAATCGTCAGTATCACCAGTAGCTGGATTAATGTACGAGTAAGTGTTTGCATTAGTAACGTAAGCTTTTCCGTCTTTTACAACACCATATCTTGGATTAGCAAGTCCGCTGTCGATTTTAGCAATCAATTTAAAAGTATATCTGTTTACTACATTTATAACATTTGAACCACCAGCAATGATATAAGCTCTGTCTCCGTTAAAGAAAATGTTTTGAGCATATTTTCCAAGTAAATCTGAACCGTTTGCTGCAGTGTAAGCATCTTTTGTAAAAAGACTAAAATCATCACTAGAAAAAGAAACTGTCCCTTGTCCTGTACTTCCTTCATTTAAAATGAAAAATCCGTTGTCATATTCTCCTTTTGGCTGGTCATCATCGTCATTAGAACAAGACACAAATAAGGAAACACCAAGTGCTATTAAAAGTAATTTACTAAGTTTCATAAATATTAAAATTTTAAAGTTAAATACATGTTGAAATTTCGACCCGGCATAGGTCTGTTCTCAAGACTTTCATAATTTTCGTTGAAAATGTTCAATACCTGAATACCAAGTTTGAAGGAGTCAAGAAATTTAAAATCATAATCGATTCCAATATTGGATAACGTATAATCTTTTATGATTTCGTCTGGATTGTTATCTGCTCTGGTATAAACAAATCCATTATATAAAAATTGATAATAAGCAGAGATTCTATTTCTAGAATATGAAACGGAACCTGTGACTTTATTAAACGGAACAAAGAAAAGCTGTTTTTTGGTTTCTTCGTCTTTAGAAGCCGTGTAGGCATAAGAAGCATTTGCGCCAAAAATATTCTTGCCATATTGTTTTTTCCAGCTCAACAAAGTTTCGGCACCATAACTATTAACCTTATCTCTATTTTGAGGTGTCCAAATGCCGTTTGAACCCGGAACCCATTGCAGTAAATCTTTAATTTTGATGTAATAAAAAGTCTGTGTCAACGAAATGTTTTTAAAGGTAAAAACGTTTCCAATTTCTGCCTGATAAGAGCTCTCTGGTTTTAAATCGGGATTTCCGCCTTCTTCCCAATATAAATCATTAAAAGTTGGGATTCTAAAGTTTCGAGATAAATTCAGTTTTAAATTGTACAATTTGTTAAACTGATAAGAAGATCCAAGATTGAATAAAACCGGTGATTTGTAATTGTCTGTAAATTCTTTTCGAATACCAAATTCATTCTTCCAGTCAGTCGAGAAATCTTGTTTTATAAGTAAAGCAGCCGAACCAATTTCTCTAGTGTTATCTCCAAAACCGCTTCCGTAGCCTTTTGTTCTGTTATAGTCTATGATTCCATTTATCTGAGTAGACTTAAACAAAGTGTAACCCAAATCAGCTTTAGAAATAAAGCTTTCCGTTTTTCCGTACGTATATTGATTTTTTGAATTATCAGCATAATACTGATAGTTTTCAAAAATATACGCTGTTTTGAAATTTGCAGTAAGTTTTCCAAAATTACCGTCGTATTCTAACAAGTTTCTGTTGAAACCATTAACATACTTGCTTTTAGTTTCTGTTTCAGTAATTAAAGAAGTATTTCTATCTGTATTTGAAGTTTGAGTATATAATTTTAAGCTGTTTTTGGCATTAATTTTATACCCCACATTAGCATTCATCGTAATAACGTCGTATTGTCCGTTTTGGTTCCAGCGTTGTTCGCCTCTCCAAGTATATTGATTTAAATACTTATAATCGTTTGTTGAGCTGTTTTTAGAAAAACCAATTTGAGCACTCCATTTTTCGTTAGAAATATTAGTTTTATAATTGATTCCAATCGAGTTGAAACTGCCGTAGTCTAGTCTTAAATTATTTTCAAAACGCTTATAAAAACTCATGTCATTATTTAAATGTACAGTTCCTCCAATTGCGCCGCTGCCGTAAATAACACTTCCTCCGCCTGCTTTTACGCTGACAGAATTATAATCGGAACCAGAAATGGTGTTGAAATCAGTACTTCCATTCATTTGAGAATTAATATTAATTCCGTTCCAGATTACTGCAGTCTGAGAAGAAGTAGTTCCTCGAAAAGAAACCGTAGAAAGCATTCCACGGCCATACTCTTTAAAATAAAGAGTCGAATTAAAATTTAATAAATCAGTAAGTAAAGCTTCATTTTTACTTATAATGGAATCATTAAGTTTTAAAACAGATTGGGAGTTGGAGTATTTTTTTAGATTGGCATCAGAAACCAGAACCTCTTTCAGGTTATTAATAGTATCTTTTTGCGCCAAGATACTCTGGCACAATAATAAGAAAAGACAAGCAAAACGTATTTTTAAAGTCATAATTTCTACACTCCTTTTCCCGAGAGCTCGATATTTGTTACAAAGGCAGGTCTCCTGGCTTGCGTCTTGTTGTTTACCTTCCCATTCGTCGCGGCGAACAGTGGTTTTGTAGTTTACAACAAGCATTCTTTTCAGAACAAAGCTTACAGTTGCGGGTACAGCTCAAGAATTTTTACTTGATTCCCTTTTAATGTGTTAATAATAAAAACACAACCTTAATTTGCTGCAAATATAAAGTTAAAAATAATGATAATTCAAATTTGTTTTACTTTTCAGGTCAGAATGCAAACAAAAGGACTTTATAATTCGATTTTTATAATCTGGCCAAAGTCTACTTTATTTTGAAAAGCATCCTTTAACGGCAGTGAAGTCTGGTGGCATAAAATACTTCTAATTACGCCGGCATGTGCTGTAATAACAATTGGAGATTTTATTTTTTTTGAAATAAGTGCATCGATAAAATCTCCAACTCTGTCATGTAGTTCTACAAATGATTCTCCATTTTGAACTTTAATATTTACAAAATCTTCCATCCAGGGATTTAATTGTTCTAGTGGAATTTCATTCCAGTTTTTCAATTCCCAATCGCCAAAATTCATTTCCATTAAACGTTCGTCTTCTTGATATGAAATTGCTTTAGTTTTTGCTTGAATGTATTTTGCTAAAGTGACACAGCGTTTTAACGGACTTGTAAAAATTAGAGCTTCTGAAGGTAGCTGCGAGACAATGTTTTCGAATATTGTTTCAAAAGGTTCAGCAATATCAACATCAGATTGCCCGTAGCAGATTCCTTTTTCGCAAACCGTTTCAGTATGACGAATTAAATAAATTTCCATATCAAAAGAAAGCTTAAGTAATAAACAACTTCACAAACTTGCTGCGTTGCGCCAAGACAGTCTCCTGTATAGCCGTCGATCCATTTTTGGAAATATCTAGCGAGAAAATAACGCATAATAAAAACAGGAATTAAAGCTAAAAGGAATTTAGAATTGAAATAGGAGAGTGCCAGCAAAGGAATTAATCCAAAGAAAAAAGATCCGAAAATTTCTTTCCAGCTATGTTGTTTAGCAATAGGTTTACTTTTGCTAGAAGCATCGTCTCGAGAATATTCATGCGTGAAAATAATACTAATCGCAGTCAAACGACTTACAGAATGAGCAGAAATGAATAACAGAAAAACTAATAAATAAGAATTACTGCTTGTAAAAAGCGAAATTGATTCTGTCAGCAATTTAAATTTTGCTAAAAAAAGTAAAACCAACCCAATTGCTCCATAGGCTCCAATTGCGCTGTCTTTCATAATCATGAGGATTTTTTCTTTAGTCCATCCTCCGCCAAATCCATCGCAGACATCTGCAAATCCATCTTCGTGAAAAGCTCCAGTTGTCAGTACAGAAGCTATGATAGCAAAAATAACTGCCGTTTCTGTTGATAGGAAAAGAGAAAAAATATAGAAAGCAGTAAATGAAATTGTTCCTACAATCCAACCAATAAATGGAAAATATCTAGTTGCTTTATTTAAGTAATCTGGATCATGATTGATGTTTTTTGGACAAGGAATTCTAGTGTAGAACATCAAACAGGTGAAGAAAATGTGTAGTTCTTTTTTCATTTAAAATAAATTTTTATTTGGAGTTTACTTGCGACTAACCCCAGCACTTTCAAAACTTGCCATTTCGTTTAAAAATGCTTCCGCCGATTTTAAAATCGGAAAAGCGACTGCGCAGCCGGTTCCTTCGCCCAAGCGCAAATCTAGATTTAAAATAGGTTTTGCATTTAGGTAATCTAGTAATTTTATATGTGCTTTTTCGGCAGAGCAGTGGCAGAAAACAGCATTATGTTTGATGTCAGGATTTATTTTTGAAGCAATTAAAAAAGCTGTGCTGCAAATAAAGCCATCAACCAGAATAAGCATTTTGTTTTCATAAGCTGCGAGCATTCCGCCGGCAATTTGTAAAATTTCAAAACCGCCAAAATAAGCCAGCTGCTGTTTTAAATCGGCTTGACCAGAATAATTTTGAATGGCACTTTTGAGCAAATTTTGTTTTTGAATTAACTTTTCGTCTTCAACACCAGTTCCTTTTCCAACACAATCTTCAATTGGTAAATTAGTTAAAAGACTCATTAATACAGATGCTGTCGAAGTATTTCCAATTCCCATTTCACCAAAACCGACACAGTTTGAACCCTTTTTGGCGATTGTATCAACAATCGATTTTCCCTTTTCAAGACACAATTGCAATTCGGTTTCACTCATTGCTGGAACATGAAGAAAAGATTGTGTTCCTTTTGCAATTTTAGCATTTATCAATTTGGCATTCGTTGGGAAATCATAATTTACACCTGAATCTACAATAGATAAATCAATATTATTTTGACTGCAGAAAACATTGATTGCGGCTCCGCCTTCTAGAAAATTAGTCACCATTTGGCGGGTAACATCTTGCGGATAAGCACTAACTCCATGATTCGCAATACCGTGATCAGCTGCAAAAACTACTATGGCAGGATTTGTTATTTTTGGATTTAAGGTTTCAAAAACGGTTGCCATTTGAAAAGCTAAAGTTTCTAAAGTCCCTAAAGCGCCAATAGGTTTTGTTTTTGAATCTATTTTATCTTGAAGAAGTGCGCTGAAATCTGTTTTGATCTCAGTACCATTTTGTTGTTTTAAATCTAAATCAAGAAAATTTGATTTTTGTATTTTATCGATTTCAGTACAAATCGGAGTTTCAGATTTTTGTTTCCAATGTAATTGCTGCAACATTGGCTGATTGTTATAATTTGTTGCTGGTTTTCCAATACAGAAATAACCAAGCGGTTCTATATTATCTGGTAAATCAAGAATTTTTTTAAATTGATAATAATTGATAATCGAAACCCAGCCCATTCCATAACCTTGTTCAGTAAGCGAAAGCCAAATGTTTTGAGCTGCACAAACTGAGCTGAATTTTACGGCTTCGTTACTTCCAATTGTTCCAATCGTAAACTGATTAAGAACGGAACGATCATAAGCTATAATAAGTCCTAGAGGAGCTTCTTCAATTGCTTCTAGTTTTAAGGATCTGTAAAGTTCTTTTTGTTCTGGATTATCCGTTAGTTCTTCCGCTTTTTTATTATAATCTAAAAAAAGTTCTTTTACTGCAGTTTTAACTTCTTTAGATTTTATGATATAATATCTTGTTGCATCGGTCAGCCCAACAGAAGGCGCCCAATGTCCAGCTTGTAAAGCTTTCTGAATTACTTCATCAGGAACTTCGTCTGTTGTAAAATGCCTTGTATCACGACGTGACTTTAAAATATCATCTAAATTGCTCATTTTTAAATTCCAGTTTTTAAACTCCAAATTCCAATACAACTGAAATTTGAATATATAAGTAAAGGTAGGGTATAGTGTTGGAATTTGGAATTTTAATTTTGGAATTCCTTTTTAAGCATTAGAATTTTATCCTTTGATTTTGACAGGGATTCCAGAAACCATTAAAATAACTTCATCAGCTTTAGATGCCAAAAATTGATTCATCCAGCCTTGCAGTTCCGTAAATTTTCGTCCAATTTCGGTAGAAGCATGAACGCCCATTCCGATCTCGTTAGTTACAATAATAAGCGATGTGTTTTTTTGTTCGGCTAACGAAAGAAATTCTTTTTTAGCTTCTTCTAAACTTAAATCGACATCATTTTTATGATCTACAAAAAAATTGGTCAGCCAAAGTGTTACGCAGTCAATTAGAGCAACTTTACCCGAAAAATCAATTTTACTTAAGTATTTTTCTTCTTCAAGATTAGTCCATCGTTCGTCACGATCCTTTTGATGGCGGTCTATCCGATTTTGAAAATCTGAATCCCATTTTCGGGCTGTAGCCACATAAATAGGATTGTTTGTAAGTTGTAAAGCCAGAGATTGGGCATATCCGCTTTTTCCTGAGCGTTCGCCGCCGGTTATCAAGTAAATCATTTTTTGTTAGTTAGGAGTTATGAGTTGTGAGTTATGGTTGTAAGTTATTTAGCAATTCATAATTCAAAACTTTTAATAGGGGCAGTGTCTGCAGTCGTTTCCGCAACAGCTTCCTCTTTTGAGATGAAACCAAGGTTTGAAAACATAATTTCCATCTTCGATATAATAATCGATACCTTCAATTAGGTTTTCTGTTTTAGGCAGGGTTGCAGCTTTATTTTTAAGTGCTCTTTCAGGAGTCAATGTTTCAATATAAGCGTCGATTTTATCTTCGCATGCTTCTTTAAAACAAACTGGGCATAGACAATCTCCTCCTTCAGAAAGATTGAAAATAGGGGGGAAATCATTGCACCAGCACTTGTTTTCAACCGAAATATCTCCACAGCTGAATTGAGTTTCACAGCTCGAGCAAACTTTTGTTTTTGTGGTATTCATAGTGTAAAGATACAGTTTGTTGAATTTTGTAGGAATAAAAATAAACAAAAAAAATAGAAAATGGTTTACCTTTGTTCCTATCCAAAACGTAAAACATGAAATATTTATTCCCTAAGTTAATTTTTATTTTCTCTTTTTTTATCCTTACAGGATGTAAGAAGTCTGAAACAGTTGAGGTTGCAAAATCTGAAAGTGCAAAAAATAGTATTGAGTTTGCTTCAGGGCTTTCGATCATTAAATATGATGGATATTCAGTTGTTACGGTTATGGAACCGTGGCCTGATGCTAATAAAAATTTCAAATACATTTTAAAAGAAAAAGATGCAAAGGTTCCGGATAGTTTGGCAACTTATACAACTATAAAAGTGCCTTTAGAGTCCATTGTGGTTACGTCAACTACTAATGTACCATTTTTAGAGATGCTTGAGGTTGAAAATAAACTGGTTGGTTTTCCACACACAGATTATGTTTCGTCAGAAAAAACACGAGCTTTAATCGATAAAGGTTCAGTAAAAAATGTAGGTCAAAATGAAAAATTAAATATTGAAAAGTTAATCGAATTAGCACCAAATTTGATCGTAACGTTTGGAGTAGATAACAATAATCCGATGTTGGATAATTTAAAGAAAAGCGGCTTAAATGTTTTTATTCAAGCAGATTGGATGGAACAATCTCCACTTGGAAAAGCAGAATGGATTAAGTTGTACGGAGCTTTGTTTGGTAAAGAAGAAAAAGCCAAAGAATTGTTTGATAAAATTGTAGAGAGCTATAATCAAGCTAAAAAATTGGTAGCAGATAAACCTGCATCTGCAACAGTTTTGTACGGTTCGATGTACGAAGATGTTTGGTATGTGGCCAAAGGAAACAGCTGGGTTGCCCAATTTATGAAAGATGCTCATGCCAATTATTTATGGTCAGATTTAAAAGGAACCGGAAGCGAAGGTTTGTCTTTTGAAAAGATATTAGTAAAAGCTAAAACAGCTGATTTTTGGATCGCTTCAGGATCTTTTAAAAGCTTAGATGAAATAGCAAAAACAAATCCGCATTACAGTCAGTTTGACGCTTTTAAAAATAAAAATGTGTATTCATTCGAAGGTAAATTTGGAGCAACAGGTGGAACGGTTTATTATGAATTGGCTCCGAGCCGTCCAGATTTAGTCTTAAAAGATTATATCAAAATTTTTCATCCTGATTTATTGCCAAGTTATGAGTTTACTTTTGCATCTAAATTAAACTAAGGTCAATTGATAAATAAAACACGAAATATAACTCTGTTTTCCATACTTGGTTTAGCACTTTTGTTTATGTTTTTCCTAGACATTAGTTTAGGATCTGTTACAATTCCGTTCAAAGAAGTCTGCAGCAGTTTAACTGGAGGGCAGGCAAGTAAATCAACCTGGGAATATATTATTATTAATTACCGTCTGCCAAAAGCAATTACAGCTATTTTGGTTGGAGTTGGGTTGTCTATAAGTGGTTTGCTGATGCAGACCTTGTTTAGAAATCCGCTGGCAGGACCAGATGTATTAGGACTGAGTTCTGGAGCAATTTTGGCAGTAGCAATTGTAATTTTAGGTGCAGCAATATTACCGTCTTTTTTAAGCTCAGTTTTGTTGTCTCCGTATGGAATTGTACTGGCATCTACTTTAGGAAGTGTTTCAGTTTTGCTTTTAGTTTTACTGGTTGCACAAAGATTGCGAAATACAATGGCAATTTTAATTGTTGGACTTATGTTTGCCAGTTTTACAAGTGCCATTGTTGGGGTTTTAACTTATTTTAGTTCAGCTGAACAATTGCAGAAGTTTACCTTTTGGTCTTTAGGAAGTCTCGGAAATCTTTCTTGGACATCGATTATTATTCTGGCGGTTTGTATTGGTTTTGGATTGCTTTTAAGTGCAGGAAGCATCAAGCCTTTAAATGCATTGCTTTTAGGAGAGAATTATGCTAAAAGTATGGGTTTAAATTATAAGAGAGCACGATTAATAATTATTCTTGCAACAAGTATTTTGGCAGGAAGTGTTACCGCTTTTGCAGGACCTATTGCCTTTATAGGTTTGGCTGTTCCGCATATTGCAAAACTGACATTTCAAACTAGTAATCATACTGTTTTATATTGGAGTACGTTTTTTTTTGGAGGTATAATTATGTTGTTTTGCGATATGGCATCGCAGATGCCAGGATTAGAGGTAACATTACCAATTAATGCAATTACATCAATTATTGGTGCGCCGGTCGTAATTTGGTTGTTAATGCGAAAAAGAAATTTTCAGTAAAAACTTACATTTTTAATCCGTATATTAGTTTTTTAAACACATAGAAACATAGTTTTTATTTCAATTAAAAAATAATGATTACGCAAAAATATTTAGATGAATTAACTTATGAAGTTTTAGGAGCTTCAATTGAAGTCCATAAAATTATTGGAAAAGGATTGCTTGAAAATGTCTATCATCAATGTCTAAAAGAAGAACTTTCACAAAGAAAATTAAATTTTTTCACAGAGATGAAAGTTCCAATATTATATAAAGGGAAAGAGTTAATTACAGATTTTAGATGTGATTTATTTGTTGAAAATTGCTTGGTAGTAGAATTGAAAACTGTTTCTGAAATAAATTCAATACATCAAGCACAACTTTTAACTTACATGAAGCTTTTAAAAGCACCAAAGGGAATTTTAATTAATTTTAATTGTTTTAATATTTTTAAAGAAGGCCAAAGAACTTTTGTAAATGAATATTTTAGATCACTGCCTAAATATTAGAGTGTGGCTATGTTTAATTTACGAGTAAATTTTAAACGCCTTTTTGATTAGACAAAGAAACCTATGTTTCTATGTGTTTAAAAAATGCACAATAATGACAAGTATTTTAAAAACTTCAAATTTAAGTATTGGATATAAAGCCAAGAAAGCAACTGTGACTATTGCCGAAAATTTGAATTTGAATTTAACTTCTGGGAAACTTATTTCGTTGATTGGTGCAAACGGAATTGGGAAATCGACTTTGCTGCGAACTATTACAGGAATTCAGCAGCCTTTGTTGGGAACAGTGTTTTTGAATGATAAAAATATCAATACCTATAAACCGTTAGACTTGGCTCAAAATCTAAGTTTGGTTTTAACCGAAAAACTGCCGCCAAGTAATCTTACTGTTTTTGAATTGGTTGCATTAGGCCGACAACCGTATACCAATTGGGTTGATTCTTTAACTGAAACTGATATTGAAAAGGTTCAAGAAGCAATGGTGCTGACACAAATCGAGCATTTGGCTCAAAAAAAACATTTTGAAATAAGCGATGGTCAATTGCAAAAGGTTTTAATCGCCAGAGCTTTAGCGCAGGATACAGCGCTGATTATTTTAGATGAACCTACAACGCATCTTGATTTATTGCACAAAGTTTCTTTATTTAAATTGCTTAAAAAACTAACTCAAGAAACGCAAAAATGCATTTTATTCTCTACTCACGATATTGATTTAGCAATTCAATTAAGTGACGAAATGATTATTATGACTCCAGAAAGTGTTGTTCAGGATGAACCATGTAATTTGATTTCAAACGGAAATTTTGCCACTTTGTTCAAAGATGAACATATTGTTTTTGATGCCGAAAAAGGAAAGTTTGTGATTACTTAGAGATATTTTTAGAAGCTTTGCTGTGCGAAATTCAAGTCCCAGCGCGACGTTATATTTATAGAAATGTTAAATCACATTTAGTAAAACTAGCCCAATAGGGTCAAAATATATAGCTCCTCTGGAGCTTACATGATGGTTTAATTTTAGACTATAAATATTACGCTCCTCTGGAGCTTATGATGAAAATATTTAATTAATTTAAACTTTTAACCCAATCTGTCTTTTAGCTTCACCAACCACAAAAGCAACAGAATTTGCAATGTTAAAGCTGCGAATTAGTTTTGACATTGGAATTGTTAAATGGTTTTCGAAACGAGCTAAAACTTCTTTGCTTAATCCAACGCTTTCTTTGCCAAAAACCAGCCAATCCCCATCTTGAAAATCTGTTTCTAAATACGATTTTTCAGCATGAGAGCTCATCAAAAAAACACGTGATTGATCTGGAATCTGCTTGATCCATTCTTCTATATTTTGGTATTCAGTTACGTCAAGATGAACCCAATAATCCAAACCAGAACGTTTTAGATTTTTATCGTTTATTACAAATCCGAAAGGATGAATTAAGTGCAGTCTACTTTCGGTTCCTACACACAATCTTCCAATATTTCCAGTATTATTTGGTATTTCTGGTTCTACAAGAACTACGTTTAGCATTATCGTTTATTTGTTTATTCGGTTAATCGTTAATTTGAGAATTATCTAATTTTCAAATTACCTTAATTATCTAATTTAAAATCAGAAACCTCAAGAACTTCTCCAGCTTTTAGGTTTTGCAAATATACATTTCCTATTCTAACGCGAACTAAGCGTAAAGTAGGAAATCCAACGGCAGCAGTCATTTTTCTAACCTGACGAAATTTTCCTTCATTCACGGTAATTGATGCCCAAGAAGTTGGTCCGTGGCGTTCATCTCGGATTTTTTTTGCTCGAGGTCCAAAATCAGGAATTTCAGTTACAATAAAAGCAGAGCAGGGTTTTGTTTTGTATTTTCCGCCATCAAAACCTATTTCTACACCTTTCTGTAATTGTTCAATTGCTTCAGGGGTAATAATGCCATCTACCTGAACATAATATTCTTTATCGACTTTTTTACTCCTTATCTGCTCGCTTACTTTTCCGTCTGTTGTTAGCAGCAATAAACCTTCAGAATCTTCATCAAGTCTTCCAATTGCCATAGTTCCTTCTGGAAAATCATGCAATTCGCCTAAAAGTTTTTTCTTTCTTTTCAATTCATAGATAAATTGACTTAAATAACCATAAGGTTTAAAAAGAATGAAGTGTCGATGCATGTTTTATTTTTTTGCAAAGATAGTTTTGTTTTTACAAGTAATTCGAGTTTATCCTTACTCCTTGTTTCTGTTTTTCATTTTACTCAGCCATAAATAAACAGACCAAATTACTGTAATGCCAAATAAGAGAATTAAAGGAGTGTAGTAATTGCTGAAAAAATCATGAAAATAAGTGCCTATTAAAATGTAAGCCGAGGCAATGCAAAGTTTCAAGATAATGAATTCAGCATTTGACCAGCTGGTTTTGATTTTGAAAAAGTTCATTTAGTTTCTTTTAAATTAATAGTTTAGAAACAGCATTTTATTGCAGATTGTCTAAAGTTATAAAAAAAAGACTTTAAGAACTTGGAAACCAGATTGCGTCTTATAATGTAAAAAGCTTTTTAAAAGTATTTAAATCAGTATTTGGGCTTATTTCATAGAAATAATTCAATTGCCATTGCTGTGTTTTTTGGGCTTGTTTGCTGGTAGTTTCATCCCAAGGCGGGTAAACTCTCGTGGCTCTTATCCCTTCTTTAGTTTCAGTAGTAAATATTCCTTTTTTAAGCAGAACATCTTTAGGGAAAACAAATTGTCCTAAAAGATTTTCTTTTTGAACGCTTACTATGACAAAATCAATAGAATCAGAATAATCAAAAGGTTCAATTACGCCTGATTTATTGCGCTTCCATAAGGTTACAAACTGACCAGTTTTGGTCGGGGTAATTTTGGCGGATCTAAATTTAACAGGCCGATTATCGATTTTAAAATCGAAAGCTTCATAATCTTGGCTCTCGGTTTCTGGCTGAAGTTCAGAACAGGTAAAGCCGCAGATATCATAAACTAATTCTTTGGCAATACTTAAATTTTTAGAGAGAAAAACAGAATCTTCGAGTTTTTTATTTAAAGACATTAATTTCTTTTTTGCGCGAAATTACAACAAAGTAAAGCAATTAAAAAGAAACATTAAGTCCGAAATTCAAGCCCCATTGAAACTGATTGAAAGACTGACTGTTTAATGGATTTACATAATAATTCACAGCGGGTTCAACAAATACATTTGTTTTTTTGTAAACACGATATTGAATTGTACTGCTCAAAGTAGAACCATATACATAATCGTTTGCATTTACGTTTTCGCCCATAGAACTTCCATCAATAGAAACACTGTTTGAGATCAATTTACCAACAAATCCACCAGTATTTAAATTAATGCTCGCTTTGTTTTTACTAAAAATAGAATAAGAAACTTCTAGCGGCATTTCGACATAGCGCAGATTTTGATCTAAATTTCCAGTTTGTATATTCTCACTTTTCATAGCCTCTTTTGTACTGTTAGAAACTAGCACATAATTTGCGTCACTTGCAATATGTGGAGCTGACGCATTTTGAGCAAAATAGTCGCTTGCGCTAAAAAACGCATTGTTTTTAGCGCTTAAATAAGAAACATTTGCAACACTCTGACCAAGCTCATTAATTTTAACTCCAGAAGCGACTGCCCATTTTTTATTGATTTTATATTGCGTTTTTACTCCGTACGAATTACTTTGTTTAGAGTCGTTTACGTTTCCTAAAGTTTTATTGTTTTTATAGTTTTCAGAGCTGCCCACACCTGCAAAAAGCTGCAGCGCCCATTTATCTTGTTTTGAGAGTATTTTGTCCTCTTTTTCTTTTTTAGTTTCAGTTGCGGCAATACCTTTTTCTAAATTTTGAAGCTCTCTAAGTTGTAGAGAATCTTTTTTAGTCAAGCCGTTTGTAGTATTCAAATTGTTTTTCGAATTTTCAATTGGACTGCTTGCAATCGATCTGTTTTCTTGAATTGCTTTATCTGTTTTTTGCTTGTATTCAGAAGCGTTTACAGCATTGTTAGAAAGACTAAGAACTGTTTTGTTTTGCGTTTTTGAAGTTGTCTTTTCTTCAAAAATAGAACTTGCAATAGCGTTGTTTAGACCAGTATTGAATTGATTTTTTTTACCTGAAGTAAAGGTTTTTTCAGCCAGAACTCTATCTGCTTTTCTTTTTTCAATATTCGAGATTTGATTTTTTGAAGATGCGTTAAAGCCGTTTGCTTTTGCAGGAACATAATTTTCCTGAATCGCGACATTGTTTAATGTATTTTTTGAGGCATTTGTTTTTGGTGCTGCCTCATTTTTACCGTATTTAGATTGTGAATTTACAGCTGGATTTACAATTTTCTGATTTTGGTTTGATTGATTATGTTCGTTTTCTGATGATGAAATTTGATTGTTTATTGATTTGTTTTCTTTGTCGTTAGTGTTTTTATTACCTTTTGACTCAAGTACAACTTTGTTATTATCTAAAGCATCATTATTGATAGTTTTGATTCCAGAGTTAGAAGTAAAATTCAAAACAGAAGGGAGCAATAAGCCTAATAATAAGCATGCTGCCGCCGACCACCAAAGAATTACTTTTTTCTTCTTTTTAGGTTTGTCAAGTTTTTCTTCAATTTGTCCCCACAATTCAGGAGGCGGAACACTAGAAAAGTCTTCCATTGATGAAAAAATATCTTCTATATCCTGCTTTTTCATGCTATTTTAAAATTTTTTATGCTCAGTATTCTTTTTTGCAAAATGTGCTTTGCCCGGTTTAAATTTGATTTTGATGTACCTTCAGAAATATTTAGCAATTCGCCAATTTCTCTATGTTTTAGTTTCTCAAAGACATAGAGATTAAAAACCGTTCGGTATTGATCTGGTAAATCTCTAATATATTCCAGCAGTTTCTCTTGTTCTATTGGTTGAATGTCTAAATCCTCTTCTTCGACAAAATCAGTGTCAGGATCAAAAACATCTAGAAAGAAACTCTCTTTTTTCTTTTTGTTTAAAGTCTCGATCAGCTTATTGATAAAAATCCGTTTCAGCCAGCCTTCGAAACTTCCTTCAAATTTATATTGGTTCATTTTTTGAAAAACAATGACAAATGCTTCCTGAAAAACATCTTTGGCGTCATCTTCATTTTTCATATATTTAAGACATATACCATATAAAACAGGAGAGAACAACTGATAAATTTTCAGTTGTGCCTCTCTGTCATTTTTAATACATTTCTTAATATATTTTTCTAAATCGTCTTTCAAAAAAAGTGGTATTGTTTGGTTTTGCAAAAATAGTTTTTAAAAGCTTATAAAACTATCTTTTAAAGATAGATCGGGAAGCATCTTTGTTATTACTTACAATTGTTAGGTTTTGATTGTCAAGCTTTTCTATGATATATGTTCTGCCTTCAAAAGTAATAAGATCGTGCTCTTCCGAGTCAAAATAGCCAATCCCTTTTTCTATTTGATATGTACTGTTTCTAATCTCTACATTGTTCTTATAAGTAATCACTCTGCCATTTGAAGTGAAAACTATTTTTTTTGCAAACCCAATGGTTTTAGGTGTCGCTGTATAAGGATTATCTGCTCCTCCAATTGACTTTTCCCAAATCCAGGTATTTACTATAGAACCTGTGTTTACGACCATCGATTCTAGCGAATAAGCCGAAGAGAAAATACACAATACAGCAAAAAATAGAAAATGTTTTTTCATATCACTAAATTTAGTTTAAACTGATGATCTTTTGTTGAATAGCTTTTTTAAACAATATTATTTCAGTGTTTTGATCTGGAGTATCATTGTTGTCAATGTAAACTTTCGTGGTAACAGTTCCTTGAGTTAACTCAAAGTAAACACCGCCTTTACCAGCTGGATCTGGAGTTCCGTAAGTTTTTGTTCCGCCTTTAAGTGCAAGAATTTCTGCAGGAACATTCTTTAAGAATTCAGTATATTCGCTTTTTTTCGTTTTTGCAGTGTATTTGTATTGCTCAAAATCATATTTTCCATCCTCAACATTTAAGAATTTCAAAATGTTAAAATCGTTTAATTGAAAGAAAGTATGAGGACTTGAAAGACCAAAATCTCCCATAACAATATTATCAGAGCTTTCGTTTGTTCTGTTAAACAAAATTGTTTTTGTTGTTTTTGGAATCAATATAAAATCTGATGGATAAGTTGGAGTCTGTGCAATAGTTTCACCAGCTAAAGGACCTTTTTCATAAAAATTAATAATAATCTGGCATTTGTTTTCTACAATAGTTGTTATTTTTATGTCATAACCACTTGTAGGTTTTGCTCCCGCAAAAATTCCTACCAAAAAATCTTTTGTAAAATCAATATTAGGATCATTGGCAACTGGACATGTGTTTTCGCGTTTTTCAAAGTAAGCTTCTAATTTCTCTTGAGAATTTAAAACAAGTGCAGTAGGGTTGTTAGGCAGGGTTTTTACACTATAAGAACATAAAAGAGGAAATCCTGTAAAAGGAAGTTCTTGAACAGGCCCGCAATCTACTGTTATATCTTCATTTCCTAATGAGCAAGCACTCAATCCAAAAGCTACAAATAAGCTCAACATTATTTTTTTCATGATAAATTTTAATATAGGTTATATTCTCATAGATGAACGTGTTTGAAAATGGTTGCGTCTTTTTTATATTTTTTTTGCATAAGAAATAGAAATTAATTTCAAATTGTTTTTTTATTTGCGAATGAATACTAATTCGTGAAATTTTACTTTATAAACCGTACTACTACGTATTATTGCGTACTTTTACTTAAAAAAAACTTAGACATGTTCGATTTTCTTCCGTATTTATTGGCTTTTGTTATTGCTTTATTTCTAGGTATATACTTAGGTAAAGTGCTGTCTTCGGCTAAATTTCAGTCAGAAAAAGTGGGTTTAGAAGAAAGGCTTCATGCAAGTACAAATCAGCTGCAAGCACAAAAAGAACAGCAGGAAAATGAAAAACTTACTTTTCAAAAACAACTTCAATTAAGTAATCAGGAAAAAGAAAGTATTCGAACTGAAAAAGACAGTCTTGCGATTCAGCTTTCTAAAAAAGAAGTCGATTTTGAGAATTTATGGGAACGTCATAAAGAGCAAAAAAACGAAATAACGGAGCTTCAGGATAAGTTTACAAAGGAGTTCGAGAACTTAGCCAATAAGATTCTCGAAGAAAAATCGGTTAAATTCACAGAACAGAACAATGTGAATATGAAAAATATCTTGCTGCCTCTGCAAGATAAGATTCAAGGATTTGAGAAAAAGGTAGAACAAACCCATAAAGAAAGTATCGACTATCATGCAGCACTTCGCCAGCAGATTATTGGCCTAAGTGAAATGAATGTTCAAATGAGCAAAGAAACCCTAAATCTTACCAAAGCTTTAAAAGGCGATAGTAAAATGCAGGGAAATTGGGGCGAATTGGTTTTAGAACGTGTGCTGGAAAAATCAGGTTTAGAAAAGGGCCGTGAGTACGAAGTACAGCAAAGTTTTGTTATCAGCGAAGGTAATCGTGTTTTTCCTGATGTTGTAATAAATCTGCCCGATGGTAAAAAAATGATTGTCGATTCTAAAGTGTCTTTATCAGCTTATGAAAAGTATATTAATGAAGAATCAGACATTCTTAAAAACGAATATTTAAAAGAGCATTTAAATTCGATAAAAAGACACGTTGAACAGCTTGGTAATAAAAATTATCATGAACTGTATCAAATAGAAAGTCCCGATTTTGTATTGCTTTTTATTCCGATAGAACCTGCTTTTGCAATTGCCTTAAACGAAGATTCAACATTATACAATAAAGCTTTTGACAAAAATATTGTAATTGTTACGCCAACAACATTGTTAGCCACATTGCGCACTATTGACAGTATGTGGACAAATCAAAAACAACAGGAAAATGCGTTTGAAATCGCTAGGCAGGCAGGAGCGCTGTATGATAAATTTGAAGGTTTTGTAACTGATTTAGTCCGAATAGGGAATAAAATTAAAGATACGAAAACGGAATATGAAAGCGCCATGAATAAACTAGTCGACGGCAAAGGAAACTTGATTTCGAGTGTTGAAAGACTAAAAAAAATGGGCGCTAAAGCAAAAAAATCACTTCCAGATAATATTGTAGCCAGAGCTTCAAATACGGATGAAAGTGAGTTACTAAATTAAAACGAACCAATAATACCACAAACATAAAAATATGACTGCAGATTTTAAACCCGTTTCTTCATCAAAAATTAGTATTTCAGAATTGATGCTTCCATCACATACCAACTTTAGCGGTAAGATTCATGGAGGATATATATTGCAATTATTAGATCAAATTGCTTTTGCAGCCGCATCAAAGTTCTGCGGTAATTATTGCGTTACAGCTTCTGTTGATACCGTAAATTTTTTAAAACCAATTGAGGTTGGTGAACTTGTTACCATGAAAGCCTCTGTAAATTATGTCGGGCGAAGTTCAATGGTTGTTGGTATTCGCGTTGAAGCAGAACATATTCAAACAGGTGTTGTAAAACATTGCAACTCTTCGTATTTTACCATGGTAGCCAAAGATAAAGACGGGAAAAGTGTTCAGGTTCCAGGGCTTATTTTGTCTAATTTAGAAGAAGTTCGACGTTTTAGAAAAGCAATTAAACATATCGAAGTGAAAAAAGAGATCGAAGAACATGAAAAAGTCACTACGGTAAGTTCTATCGAAGATTTGGCCAGCTTAGAAAAGTATAATGTACTTTTAGAAATTAGTTAGTTTTTTTATTAAGGTTAAAAATAAGAGAAAATGGTAAAGTTTGGTTACACAATTTTGTATGTAGAGAATGTAGAAAAAGCAATTACGTTTTATGAAAACGCATTTGGTTTTTCGAGAAAATTTGTAAGTTCAGAAAATGATTACGGAGAATTGCTTACGGGAGAGACTACGATCTCATTTGCTTCAAAAAAACTTGCAGTTCAAAATTTAAAAGAAGGTTTTATCGAAAGCGATTTAAATAATAAACCTTTTGCTTTTGAACTTGGTTTCATAACAGATAATGTTGCCGAATTGGTTGAGAAAGCAATTTCTTTTGGAGCCGTTTTAGAAACAAGTCCAAAGGAAAAACCTTGGGGGCAAGTTGTCGCCTATGTGCGAGATTTAGATGGTTTTTTACTTGAAATTTGTACACCAGTCGAAATGTAAATGAGAAGCTGTTCTTAAGTGATTACTACATTTTAAAAAGAAAAAATATTCACAAATATTTAGCATTAGTTCCAGAACTATACGACGGAAAATTTCGTAACTTTAAAATAGAAAGTTAGTTGCGATTTTTTCACGGAGTACTGCCATTCCTTTTTTTAACTTACTGTAAGTTTGTTTTTCTCTATTTTAAAAAATGAAATGACATAATTGTTTAACTGCTGACGATTATGAAAAGAACTACATTATTATTTTTACTTTTTACCGCATTTTCGATAACAGCTCAGGAAAAATTTAAAACCACTTCGGCGATTATAAATTTTGAAGCTTCAGTTCCTTTCTTCGAAGAGGTAAAAGCGGTAAATAAGCTCGGAACTATTGTTCTTGAACCTCAAACAAGTACTTTAATTTGTACTGTAATAATAAAAGATTTTCGTTTTAAAATGGATTTAATGGAAGAACATTTTAACGACAATTATATCGAAAGTCATCGTTATCCTAAAGCTTATTTTAAAGGCAAAATACAAAAATTTGACATCGCACAAATTGATGAAACCTCAAGAGAGTATGATGTCAAGGGGAAATTATATATTCACGGGAAATGGAAAATGATTACGGTAAAAGCGTTGTTGAAAAGAGTTCCGGAAGGTATTCAAATTGTTTCTGCTTTTCCAATATCAATTTCTGACTTTAATATAGAAATTCCTTATGTTGTGGCTAATAAAATTTCAAAAACAGTTCAGACAGATTTAAGCGGAATAATGAAATAATGTTTAATTTGTAGTGCTGATAAGCGCTTTTTCTAAATCAGTAAATTGAAATTCAAATCCAGTTTTTTGTATTTTTTCAGATGACACCCTTTGCCCTTTTAAAATAGCTTCGCTCATTTTTCCTAAACTTATTTTAAGAATAAACGATGGAATTTTAGGAAGCCATATTGCATATCCGTATAATGCAGCTAGTATTTTAGAGAATCTCAAGTTTGTAGTATTATCAGTAACAGCAGCATTGTACGGGCCGTGCATATGTTCGTCTAGAAGAGCTTTTAAGTAAATCTGACATAAATCGTCAATATGAATCCAGGGTAAATATTGTTTTCCAGTTCCTATAACCGCACCAAAACCAGATTTAAAAGTAGGTCCAAGTTTTTTTAAAAAACCTTCATCTCTGCCCAAGACAATTCCAGTTCTAATTTTTACGGTTCTAATGCCTAAAACCTCCATTTTGTTTGATGCATTTTCCCATTTCTGACAAATAGTACCTAAAAAGTCGTTTGCAGGCTCAGTCGTTTCAGTACAAATTTTATGGCTCGTAACGGCACCATAAATTCCAATTGCCGAAGCTGAAACAAAAGCATTTAATTTTTTATCGTTTTTTTCTAGAATAGAAAATATCAAATCAATTGGTTTAACCCTGCTTTCCAGAAGTTTTCTTTTTCTTCTTCGTGTCCATCTTTTTTCAACAATTCCTTCGCCGGCAAGATGAATAATGTAGTCCGCATTTAAAACAGCATTTTTATCAATATAATTGCTGTTTAAATTCCATTTATAGTAAGTGATCTCAGGAGTGTTTTCTTTGTCGGTACGGCTTAAAACAGACACAGTAAAGCCAGCTTCAATTAGAGCATTTGTCAAATGCCTGCCAATGAATCCGCTTCCACCTGTTATTAGAACATTTTCAACCATGATAGTTTATAATATATTTAACAGCGCATTCTGTTTAGGGACATGTAAAGGTACTTAAACAATGCTTACCTTTAAGGCAAATTCTAAATTTAATGAAATGGCGACTAAAAAAAAGACTATCACAAAAGAGGATATCGTTTCAAAATACATGAATGAAGTTTTAGAAAAAGGAACAAAACCAAAATCAGTTTATCATTTTACCAAAGAAAATGATTTTACAGAAGCTGAATTCTATTCTTTTTTTGGAACGTTAGAAGGTTTAGAAAAGGAAATATTCCGACTGTTTTTTGAGAATACAGTCAATTTACTGCATAAAAATGAAGACTACCTTGAGTACGACATGAAGAATAAAATGTTGAGTTTCTATTTTACCTTTTTCGAAATTTTAACCGCAAATAGAAGTTATGTGCTGCAAGTGCTTAAAATGGATAAAAACCCGCTCAAAAATTTAGTACAGCTTACTTTGCTTAGAGATAATTTTAGAAGTTATGTTTCAGAAATCTTAACTGATGATTATAGACTTGAACAAGAAAAACTGCAAAAATTTCAAGAAAAGGCAATTCAAGAATCAGCTTGGCTGCAATTAATGCTCACCATAAAATTCTGGATGGAAGATGAATCTGCAGCTTTTGAGAAAACAGATATTTTTATCGAAAAATCAGTTAATGCATCATTTGAATTGATGAATGTTGCACCAATGAATCATTTGATCGATTTTGGAAAATTTCTATTCAAAGAAAAAATATACAGCAAACAATGAAAACGATCGATTATATTCCAACCTCGAAAATAGAAAGAGCCGGGAAATTGGTTCAAACTGGAGCAAAAATTGGTGTAAACTATGTTAAGCATTATGCCGAGAAAATGGTTAATCCTGATTTAACCCGAGATAAACTGAACGAGAATAATGCCGAAGATATTTATGACGGATTAAAAAGCTTAAAAGGCAGTGCGCTCAAAGTGGCTCAAATGTTAAGCATGGACAAGAATTTTTTGCCTCAAGCTTATGTCGAGAAATTTTCATTATCGCAATTCTCAGTTCCGCCGCTTTCAGCACCATTAGTGTTAAAAACATTTAAAAGTAATTTTGGCAAAACACCTTATGAAATTTTTGATGAATTCAATGCAAATTCTGTAAATGCAGCAAGTATTGGTCAAGTGCATTTAGCCAAAAAGAATGGTAAAAAACTGGCGGTTAAAATTCAATATCCTGGAGTAGCCAATAGTATTTCTTCAGATCTGGCTTTGGTTAAACCTATTGCGATTAGAATGTTTAATCTGCAGGGGAAAGACTCAGACAAGTATTTTAAAGAAGTTGAAGATAAGCTTATCGAAGAAACAAACTATTTGTTAGAATTAAAACAAAGTCAAGAAGTTGTAGAAGCCTGCAGTAAAATCGAAAACATTATTTTCCCTAATTACTATCCAGAGTTCTCGTCAGAGAAAATTATCACGATGGATTGGATGACGGGAATTCATCTTTCAGAATTTACCGCGAAAAATAAAGATCAGAAAGTTGGCGATGAAATTGGACAGGCGCTTTGGGATTTTTATATGTACCAAATTCATGTTTTAAGAAAAGTACACGCAGATCCACATCCTGGAAACTTTTTAGTTGACGATCAAAATCAACTAATTGCATTAGATTTTGGTTGTATGAAACAAATTCCAGATGATTTTTATACGCCGTATTTTGAATTGATTAATAAAAATGTAATCACAGATAAAGATTTATTTAATCAAAAATTGTTTGAATTAGAGATTCTTAGAAAAGATGATACGCCAGCCGAAATTGAATATTTTACTGAGATGTTTCATGATTTACTGTCGCTTTTTACAAGACCTTTTCAAAACGAAACTTTCGATTTTTCTGATGAAACGTTTTTTGACAGCATTGCAAAATTAGGAGAGCGTTTCTCTAACGATACAAATCTCAAAAAAATGAACGGAAACAGAGGTTCTAAGCACTTTATTTATATGAACCGTACTTTCTTTGGTTTGTACAATTTAATGTTTGATTTGAAAGCAAAGATTGTTGTTGAAAATTATTTGAAATATTAAGGATAAACGCAAAGTTTGTCATCCCGAGGAACGAAGGATCTCCATGAGAAACTCCATAAAGATTGGTTATAAAAAGCATGGAGCAGTTTACGAAGATCCTTCGTTCCTTGGGTTGGCAAGATTGTGGGTAAACGTTCAGGAAATTTGAAACCTGAAATAAAAAACTATTTCAAAATTCCAGCTTTATAAGTTGCAATCGCTCGATCTCTAGCAAAGGCATGATCGATCATTGGTTCAGTATAACCAAAATCAAATTCAGGAATCCATTTGCGAATGTATTCACCTTTAGCATCAAATTTCTTTTGTTGAATTTCAGGATTGAATACTCTAAAATAAGGTGCGGCATCACAGCCGGTTCCTGCTGCCCATTGCCAGTTTCCTACATTTGAAGCTAATTCGAAATCTAGAAGTTTTTCGGCAAAATAAGCCTCTCCCCACTGCCAGTTGATTAATAAATGTTTGCATAAAAAACTCGCCACAACCATTCGAACGCGATTGTGCATATATCCTGTTTCGTTGAGCTGACGCATTCCTGCATCGACCATCGGGTAACCAGTTGTTCCAGAACACCAGCGCTTAAAATCATCTTCGTTATTGCGCCATTGAATTCCGTCGTAAGCTGATTTGAAATTGCTGTTTACACAATTAGGAAAGCTAAACAGAATTTGAATGAAGAATTCGCGCCAAATTAGTTCGCTTAAAAAAGTTTGATTCTTTCGATTTGCCCAATTTACCAATTTCCGAATACTCACTGTACCAAATCGTAAATGCGGCGAAAGGTAAGAAGTATTATCTAGAGCAGGAAAATCTCTAGTTTCTTTATAATTGGCAATCTGAGTTAAGTTATGCGGAAGCACTTTTATAGGACTTCGGTCAAAACCAATTTCAGATAGTTCTGGAAATGTAAATTGACTTTTTACAAAATTAGATTGAAATGAACTGGAATCATATTCAATCGCAGCTCCTGAAAAATGATATTTTTCGAGCCATTTGTTTTTATAAGGAGTGTAAATGGTATAAGGAAGCCCGTCAGATTTTGTAATTTCTTTCTCTTCAAAAATTACGTGATCTTTATATGAAAAACATTCTATATTGTTTTCCTTCAATAAAGAGTAAATGGCAATGTCACGTTTGATAGCAAAAGGCTCATAATCTTTATTAAAGAAAAGGTTTTGAATGTCAAACTCTTCTAAAAGTGATTTCCAAACTTCAGTAGTTTTTCCTTTTTTGACTAATAGTGAAGAATCTAAAGTATTCAATTCTGAATTTATCTTTTGAAGCGAATCGTAAATAAAACTTACTCTGGCATCATTTGCAGGAAGATTTTCCAATATATCATCATCAAAAATAAATAACGGAACGACAGGAAAGTTTGATTGCAAAGCATGAAACAAACCTGTATTGTCTTCCAGACGCAAATCACGTCTGAACCAGAAAAAAGAAACTTTTTGTTTTGTCATTGTAGTGAGAATCTATCTTGATGCTTAAAAAGGGGTTTACATTTTGTAATATTTAAACGGAACAAACAACATTCCGAAACATTCTCCTTTTTCTTTGGTTAAGTGTTTATGGTGTATTTTATGCGCCTTTCGTAATCCGATGAGGTATTTGTTTTTAGTGTTTTTAAACCATTTAAAACGCTGATGAATTAGAACATCATGAATTAAAAAGTAACAGGCTCCGTAAAGTGTTACACCACAGGCAATGAAAAACAAATAGTTGAAACCGCCCTGAACACCAAAATAGAATAAGAGAATACTTGGTATTGCAAATAGAACAAAGAAAATGTCATTGCGTTCAAAAGGATGCTCGTATTTGGGCTGATGATGATCTGCATGAAAATACCACATGAAACCGTGCATCACATATTTATGAGTAAGCCATGTTACGCATTCCATGAATAAAAAAACGCCTAAAAAGATTAAAAAAGAAACCATTTTTTGTGTTTTGAATTTGTTATAATAATTGTTTTGATTTTATCATTTACTTATTCTTGTCATTTAGACCGAAGGGAGAAATGACAAACGGAACGAAATTATACTAATTTCAATTTATACGTTACAAATGACTGCGCCAAAAGTCCTGCTTTTGTATAATTAGAAACACGAATCCTTGAGTTTCCAATTTCATGATAAGGTGTATTTTTTAATTTAGTAAGCAGTTTTTTGTAATAAACATAGGCAGTGTAAACCCCAAATTTTGCTTCAATTGGCAATTTTACAATTCCTTGATAAGCAATATTAAAATCGTCTTCGATTTCGTTGATAATTTGTGTTTTTGCAGCTTCAGTAAAATTATTCAAATTGATGCCGGGAAAATAAGTTCTGTTTAAAATCAGATTATCATCTTTTAAATCTCTAAGGAAATTTACCTTTTGAAAAGCTGATCCTAATCGCATTGCTTCATTTTTAAGCTGTTCGTATTTTGTATTATTTCCTTTTGTAAAAACCTTTAAGCACATTAAACCAACAACATCGGCAGAGCCGAAAATATAGTCGGCATATTCAGTTTGTGTATTATAACTCGATTTTGTGAGATCTTGTTTCATGCTTTTTAAGAATGCCTGAACTAAATCGTCAGTAATATTATATTCCTTTACAGTATGTTGAAAAGAGTTTAGAATTGGGTTAAGACTTATTCCTAGATTAACAGCTTTATAATATTCTTTTTCAAAATCGTCGATAAGACTTTCTTTTTCATAATCATGAAAAGAATCGACAATTTCATCAGCAAAACGAACAAAGCCATAAATGCTGTATATCGCATCGCGAATACTTGGTGAAAGCATTTTTACAGCTATCGAAAAAGAAGAACTGTAGTTTTTAGTAACCAGTTTACTGCACTTGAAAGAAACGTCGTCGAATAGTGATTTCATTTTTTTACGATCTAAAAGATTTTTGAATTAATTCAGCTGCTAGTTTTCCTGATATTAAAGCAGGCGGAACTCCTGGGCCAGGAACGGTTAATTGTCCTGTGAAATATAAATTTTTAACTTTCTTACTTTTCAGTTTTGGACGCAGGAAAGCTGTTTGCAATAGAGTATTAGCCATTCCGTAAGCATTTCCTTTGTATGCATTATAATCTGCAACAAAATCATTTTTGCAAAATGATCTTTTAAATATAATGTTATTTCTGATCTCTTGCTGTGTAAGATTTTCAAAACGACTTATTATTTTTTCGAAATATTCTTCTCTTAATGCTTCACTATCTTCAATTCCGGGCGCAAGCGGAATTAAGAAAAAACCGCTTTCCATTCCATCGGGAGCTGCTGTTAGATCTGTTTTAGATGGAAAATTGGCATAAAATAAAGGTTCTTCAGGCCAATTTGGAGTATCGTAAATAGCACTTGCATGTTTATCGAAATCAACATCAAAAAATAAAGCATGATGTGAGATGTTTTCTATTTTTTTATTTAAAACCAACAAAAACAGGAGTGAAGAAGGAGCGAAAATTCGGTTGTCCCAATACGTGTCAGAATAAACGCGATGCTCTTTTTCGAGCAAAGCTTCAGTATGCTGATAATCGGCACCGCTCAATACAACATCAGATTTTATAAATTCTCCGTTAATCACAATTCCTGCTGCCGTTTTATTTTCAATGATTATTTTCTCAACAGCAGCATTTGTTTTAATTATTACTCCAAGTTCTAGGGCAAGACTTTCAATGCTTCGAACTACATCAAACATTCCTGTTTTAGGATGCCAGGTTCCAAGACCAAAATCAGCATAATTCATAAAATTATAGAAAGAAGGTGTTTTAGCTGGTTTTGCTCCAAGAAATAAAACAGGAAATTCTAAGATTTGAATTAGCCTTTCGTTTTTAAATTCTTTACGAATGTCAATACTTATAGAACCAAAAAACTGATTAAGTTTTAAAGCTGTTTTGGCAGTAATTAGCTCAAGAGGAGAAACTCCCGGACGATAAACCAAATCTTTTATGGCAATGTCATAATTGCTTTTAGCTTGATTAATAAAGGTTTCTAGTTTTTTTGAACTGCCTTTTTCAGTGTTTTCAAAAGCGTTTTTTATTTCTTCTAAATTATCGCAAATAGTAATAAAATCGTTAACTCCAAAATAAACTCGATAAGCAGGATTTAGTTTTATGAGCTCATAATAATCCGATGGTTTTTTATCAAAATCCTGAAAAAAACGTTCAAAAACATCTGGCATCCAATACCAGCTTGGTCCCATATCGAAAGTAAAACCATCTTTTTTAAACTGTCGTGCCCGCCCGCCTATAGAATGATTTTTTTCGTATACAGTAACTTGATTTCCCTGCTGAGCCAAGTAACATGAAGCAGCCAAGGAAGAAAATCCTGATCCTATGATTGTTATTGTTTTCTTCATTTGTTTAACAAATGTACAGAAAAGTTAAACAATAGAATTAAATTCTTTCGATTGTTTCTTGCATCGAATCAAAAATTTGAATTCTTTCGGGTAAAACCTTTTTATCAATATATTCAACCATATTGCCTATCAACCATATTTCATTGTTTTTCAGCAATAGTTTTTGTCCCATAGACTTTACATATTGATTGATAACGCTGCGGTCTGGCTGAATGGTCATCATTGATACAAAAGTGATGTTTTCAAAATGCTTCGTTAAATCCTGCAGGTTTTCTATCGGCATACTTTCGCCAAGATAAATGGTTTTATATCCTTTTGATAAAATTTCGTATTGAAGATAGAGCAATCCTATATTGTGCACTTCATTTAAAGGCAGTGAAAGCACAAAGATTCTATCTGTTTTTGTTGGTTTTCGAATTTGAAGACTTTCTGTGTATATCAATATTTTTTGCTTGATCAAATGACTCATAAAATGTTCATTTGCCGGCGTGATGGTTTCTGACTGCCACAATAATCCTAGTTCTTTCAGTAAAGGAAGAAAATGTTCTTTGAAAACTTCTTTGAATGTTTTTTCGGCAATAAGCCAATCGAAAGTATTGAAGAATAATTCCTGATCAAAATTCATCATAGCCATTTTAAAAGAAGTTATGGCATAGTTTTGAGAATTTTTCTTCGATATAATTTCGCGAACTAGTTCTGGTATCCTTTCCTCAGGATAAGTTGCAATTTTAGAAATTTTATAACCATACTCATGCAGTAAAGTTATGTTTAATAGTTTTTGCAGATTCTGCAGATTGTAAAATCTTATATTAGTATCTGTACGCATTGGTTCTAGAATATTATATCTCTTTTCCCAAATACGAATCGTATGCGCTTTTATTCCAGATAAATTCTCTAGATCTTTAATACTGAAAACAGTTTTTATGTTGTTTACCATTTTTTACAATTAGATAAACAAAAATAGAAGAAAATCTTAGAAAATCTCTTAGCTGATAATGAAAATCATAGATTATTAGTGCTTTACGCTTGTTTTTGTCTAAACAAAAAAGCAATCTGTAAAAAAATATTTACAGATTGCTTTTTTGCTTTTCAAAGCTTGTTTTTTATTTACAAAATGTAGCTTTATTTTTTATAGCACTTTGACTTCCAAGTTCTATGGCTTTTGAAAAATCTTTACAAGCATTTTTTTTGTCGTCAATTTTATTATAAGCCAATCCTCGTAGATTGTATGCAATATAATCTTTTGGGTTTAAACCGAGAGATGAGGTGCAGTCTTCGATTGTGCCTTTAAAATTCATTAATTTATAGTTTACGTTTGCTCTGCCTGTAAAAGCATCTGCATTCATACTGTCAAGTTCAATTGTTTTGCTAAAATCGGCCAAGGCTCCTTTTAGGTCATTAAGTTTGAGTTTTGCTACGCCTCGGTTTTGGTAAGCTTCAGTAAATTTCGAATTCATGCTGATTGCTTTAGTGTAGTCAGCGATCGCACCTTTTGTGTTACCGGCTTCGGCTTTTTTCATGGCTTTGTCAAAATAACTGGTTGCCGATTGTGCCGATAATGAGCAGGTAATCATAATAAAGAATAATACTAATAGGTTTTTCATAAACTAATTTGGGATTAGTGGTTAATTATTTTGAAACGAATTTAAGAAAGTTTTGTTTTGTAAGAGAAGTTCTTTTTATTAAATAATGATTATTTTTCTTTTTTGGCAGAAGTATTATAGTGTACATGGTAAAGTGTTTTAAATTAAGTTCTTAACTTAGCGTAAATTCCTATAATTAATATTACTAAGATTTTATTACCTCCCCATATTTAATCTTTTAGTGCTCATTCCTAATAAATTAGAAAATATGAAACCAGTTCATTTTTGTTCTCAGTTATTGTTTTTCGTTTTGATGTTTTTCTGTATGGGTATTTCAACAGCTCAAGAAAAAACAAAATATTTAGATGCACTGCAAAGTGATCCTGCAAGAATGGGGTGGATGATTGGTTCGCCGCCGCCGGCTGACCGTATTCCTCGATTTGATGATGGAAGTTTTTTTCAGTTTCCAGCTCTTAGGTGGAGCGTTGCGCATATGCGTCAGTTTATGCCGACTGTAAATGTTTCTCGCGGATTAGGAGCTTCAATTCCTATAACAACAAATTTTAACAGAGATATTGATAAAGTAAAATTTGTGCCTCTTGGAGAAACAAAGCAGATGACATGGGAAGAGTCGCTGGAAAAGGTTTATGCAGATGGAGTGATTATTATGCATCACGGAAAAATTGTATATGAAAAGTATTTTGGTGCTTTGACGATTGACGGACAGCATGCAGCAATGTCAGTTACCAAATCTTTTACAGGAACTCTTGGGATTATATTAGCTAAAGAGGGTTTGATAGATACTGAAAAAATGGTTTCTTATTATGTTCCAGAGCTTAAAAATTTTGCTTTTGGAGATGCAACGGTCAGGCAGGTTATGGATATGACAACGGCGTTGCAGTTTAGTGAAGACTACGCAGATCCTAATGCTGAAATTTGGAAATTCTCTGCGGCAGGGAATCCACTCCCAAAACCTAAAGATTATGATGGACCAAGAACTTATTATGAATATTTGCCTACAGTGAAGAAAAATGGTATTCACGGAGATGCTTTTGGTTATAAAACGGTTAATTCAGATGTTTTGGGCTGGATTATAGCCCGAGTGACTGGTAAATCTGTTGCTGAGGTTTTGTCTGAGCGCATATGGAGAAAAATTGGGGCTGAACAAGACGGGTATTTTTCGGTAGATGCAATAGGAACACCTTTTGCGGGTGGTGGTTTTAATCTTGGTTTACGAGATATGGCTCGCTTTGGTCAGTTGATTTTAAATGATGGTAAAGTAGGGCAGGAGCAAATTATTCCTAAAGCTGCTATTGATGATATTAAAAAAGGCGGTGATAAAAAAGCATTTGAAAAGGCAGGGTATTCGCTCTTGAAAGGTTGGAGTTATAGAAATATGTGGTGGATAACAAATAATGATCACGGTGCGTTTTGCGCTCGAGGTGTACATGGACAGGTTATTTACGTTGATCCAAAAGCAGATATGGTTATTGTGCGTTTTGCTTCAAATCCTGTAGCGGGAAATGCAGCGAACGATCCGTATTCTCTGCCTGCTTATGATGCTGTTGCAAAATATCTTCTTAAGAAGTAAAAAAAAAGATTGCTTTATTCTAATTTTTTCTTGCTGAAGAAAGGATTCGAATCCAATCTCCAGATGTATCCAATTTGAAAATTTCCTGAAGATAAGCCGATGTTACTGCTGTTATTGTCTGAGAAAGAAGAAAAGATAAAATTATTAACGTATGATAATCCAAGTGACCATTTCTCTTTGTTGTATCCAACGGAAATTCGCGGGAAAAATGTAGGGTAGATTTCTATTTTTTGTTTGCCAAAATCATTTATTCTTTCAGTGCCAAAGTTAACTCCCGTTGTTGCTGAACCGCTGGCGAACCATCTTTTATTGATTGCCCAAGTATAAGCGTAACCGCCGCTGAATCCAAATTGAAAATTACGCAGTGAATTTTTTGATTTGTGTACAAAGGAACTGTCTGAGTTTATCTTTGAGAAGTAAATTCCTCCGCCTGCTAAAAAGCTTCCTGCTGATTTTAATTGTTTTTCATTTTGATTGAAAGCGGCTTTGTAAGAGAACTTCTTGTTATTAAAAACATATTGTCCGAAAGCTCCATATTGCTGAATTTTTAAATCAGGATACAATTGTATATTTTTATCTGCATTGTCAGAAGTGTAAAAACCATGATACTTTTGGACAAAGAGATCTATTATGAATTTTCTTCCATAGTTATGAATTTGAAAGTCTAGTGCTTTCGTTCTTCCTTTTTTGTCATCTTTCATGAAGTTTAACCCGTAACCCAAACTCAGATTGATTATTGTGTTGTTTATAGAGACTCCTGCGCCTAAACTCATGGGACTATTTGGCATAAATTTTTTAATCTCACCATCTACTTCTTGTTCCATTGATATAAATTTCATAGATAAATAAGTTCTCAGGGAAAGTTTATTGTCAAAAGGTTTAATATAGGTGGTGTCCATCTGTGCTTTGCAGAAATAAGGAAGTGCTAAAAGAAATAAAAAAGAAAAGTATGCTTTCATTGAGTTGTAAAACGAATTATAATTACTCTTAGTACGTACGGAAAAGATTAACGAGGAAAAATACAAAGCATAAAAAAAGGAAAAACATAAAAATATACTTTTCCTTGTTTTTAGTGACCATGGAGGGATTTGAACCCTCACGCCCTTGCGAGCACCACCCCCTCAAGATGGCGAGTCTACCGTTTCTCCACATGGCCTAAAATAAAAAAGGCCGAGTAAATTAATACTCGACCTTTTGTGACCCGACTGGGGCTCGAACCCAGGACCCCATCATTAAAAGTGATGTGCTCTACCGACTGAGCTATCGAGTCATTGCATTCTTTGAACGCGGGTGCAAATATAAGAAGTTATTTTTGATATATCAAAGCCTTTTCTTAAGTAAATTTAATAAAAAATTAAAGCAGACTGTGTAAACAAAAAAATAAGGAAAAATGTGTAAAATTATGCTCTGTCC
>NZ_NRQU01000014.1 GCF_004119495.1 Flavobacterium sp. YO12 | reverse complement strand
GATGTAAATTTATATTTTTGATTGAGTGTTTATAATTGCCTCTATGTTATCAATGCAAATCATTACATCTAAAATGAATAAGCTTAAATGTTTAAAGTAATTTCTACAGTTTTAAATCTAATATTTCTTTCATCCCGATTTTTTAAACATTATGGTAAACTTTTTATTAGAGAACATTAAATTAAGCTAATGTGACTAATTTATGCTAAGATAGGAAATATCTTTGCGTTGGCTATGTCTAAGTGTGTTGAGATATTTAATAAAAATATTTCATTTGTAGCTCTAGGTTTTCGCGTTTTTAGATTTATAGTAATTTGCAAAAAAAGTTAATATTTACTTCTTTTTTTGTTTTTAAGCGTATTTAAAATTTTAGTGAGAAATATTTAGACATAAGGTTATGTCTTGGTATGTAGGGGTGATTTCTTGTCGAAAAACTTTTTATATTAAGGGTAGGGGGTGTTTTTATTGGTTTTTTTATTAGTAAAACTTTTGCCTTTTTTTGAAGAGGCGACTTGTTTTTGAAGATTCAGAGCATTTTGCAGAGTGTTAAGTGTGTGCGGTACACTTATAAGAATTCTTCTATTTAAAACTTTCTAGTTTAATAAATTAAACTCAAAAAATGATATTTATTAATTAAATCAGATAAACTGATAACCTAGAATTTAGTTTTTGTAACGCAAAGTTTATCAATTTTTATAATACGGCAAACAATGATAAGCAAAATAAAAATTAAAAAACGAGAGTTGTTCAAGCTCTCGTTTATATGTTCAAACATCGGTTTTGATTGGCATCGTAAAACCATCACAAAGGTAGTGAAAATATAAACTTTTCGATTTTATCGGGCAAATAACGGGCAACTGAAATAAAAAAAGCCTGTAAAAGGTTGATTAACAACGCTATTACAGACTTTTTATGTACCCGGAGCCGGAGTCGAACCGGCACGGTTTCCCACAGGTGTTTGAGACCAGCGCGTCTACCAATTCCGCCATCCGGGCTTAGCAGACGAAAAAACAACTAATAAATCAATTGTTTTAACGCAATAGAATGAAGTCATAAATGGCGTCATTCCTTTAACACGGTGCAAATGTAAAAAATAAATTTAAACCAACTACTAAAAATACTTAAATTTTTCCTTTCAGTGTCCAATAAATTTTATAAATTTGCACCTCGTTAAAACGACGCACACACAACTAACTACACCCGAGGCATTTATGCAGGTTTTGCTTTACCTAAAATGATAAAGTCGAATTGTGCAGAGCGCAGCGGAGCAAAAACAACAAATTATAATGTCGCACCTAGAACCAGAAGCTAAAATTTTTGCTTGTTCACAAAGTGTTTATCTTGCAGAAAAAATTGCAGAACAATACGGAATTCCGTTAGGAAAAGTAACGATGTCAACGTACAGTGATGGAGAATTTCAGCCGTCTTACGAAGAGTCAATTAGAGGATTACGCGTTTTTATCGTGTGCTCAACATTTCCAACTGCTGATAATTTGATGGAATTGTTATTAATGATTGATGCTGCAAAACGCGCATCAGCAAGACACATTACAGCTGTTATGCCTTATTTTGGTTGGGCAAGACAAGATAGAAAAGATAAACCAAGAGTTCCAATTGGAGCTAAGTTAGTAGCTAATTTATTAGATGCTGCAGGAGCGACAAGAGTAATGACAATGGATTTGCATGCAGATCAAATCCAAGGATTTTTTGAAAAACCAGTAGATCATTTATTCGCATCTACTATCTTTTTACCATACGTAGAAAGTTTAAAATTAGAAAACCTAACAATTGCATCTCCAGATATGGGAGGTTCAAAAAGAGCATATGCTTACTCTAAGTTTTTAGAATCAGATGTAGTAATCTGTTACAAACAAAGAAAAGCAGCCAACGTTATCGACACTATGGAATTGATTGGTGAGGTAAAAGGTCGTAATGTAATATTAGTAGATGACATGATCGATACAGGAGGGACTTTAGCAAAAGCTGCAGACCTAATGATCGAAAAAGGAGCACTAAGTGTTAGAGCAATTTGTACACACGCTATATTATCTGGCAGTGCGTATGAGAAAATCGAAAATTCAAAATTGACAGAATTAATCGTTACAGATTCAATTCCGTTAAAGAAAGAATCAAAGAAAATAAAAGTAGTGAGTTGTGCACCGCTTTTTGCAGAAGTTATGCACATGGTGCACCACAACAATTCCATTAGTGGAAAATTTATAATGTAGAAGCAGTAGGCTGTAGGCTTTAAGCCGTAAGCTTTGTTTTGCATTTTAAAAAGCCTAAAGCCTATGGCCTAAAGCTTACAGCAAATTAGAATATTTATTTAATAACTATATTTTTTTACAATGAAATCGATTACAATTAAAGGATCAGAAAGAGAAAGCGTGGGCAAAGTGTCAACTAAAGCCTTACGTAATGCTGGACAGGTTCCTTGCGTTTTATACGGAGGAAATCAGGCAGTACACTTCTCAGCAGACGTTACAGCATTCAAAAACTTGGTTTACACTCCAAACGCTCACACAGTTGTGATCGAACTTGGAAAAGGAAAATCATTCAATGCAATTTTACAAGACATTCAGGTTCACCCTGTATCTGACAAAATTTTACACATTGACTTCTTTCAATTATTTGATGAGAAAGAAATCACTATGGAAGTTCCAGTAAAAATTGTTGGTACATCTAAAGGTGTTCTTGCAGGTGGTGTTTTACGTTTAAACCAACGTAAATTAAAAGTTAAAGCTTTACCAGCAAATCTTCCTGATTTTGTTGAAGCTGACATCACTCCACTTGAAATGGGTAACAAATTATATGTTACTAAAGTTGGTGCTCCAGAATACAAAATTATGCACCCAGACAACACAGTTGTTGCTCAAGTAAGAATTTCTCGTGCTGCTATGAAAGCTGCTCAAGAAGCTGCAAAAGCTGCAAAAGCTCCTGCAAAAGGAAAGAAAAAATAATTTTTTCAAATCAATACAAAAAGCCTCAATCTTGCGATTGGGGCTTTTTTTTTAGCTTCTAAGTTTCTAAGATGCTGAGGTACTAAGGTTCTAAGTTTTTTAATATGAGAGAGCTTCGACTTCGCTCAGGATGACATAAGAGTAGCACAAAATAAAATCAGTGTAAGCCTGTTTCATCCGAGTACCATTCTTAGTGACCTTTACGGTTAAATAACCACCAACAGGCAATTATCTAATTGTCACATTCACAAATTATATAATTATCCAATTGCCACATTCTCTAATTAATCTTATTTTTGCATCATGATAAAATGGATAACAAAACTGTTTTCATCAACACAAAAAGAAGAGAACACAGAAGATAATATGAAACCGGAGGTTCACGAACACCAAAAAAACAATATAAAAAGCGTGAGTAAAAAATATTTAATTGTAGGTTTAGGAAATATCGGAGCCGAATACGTAAACACAAGACATAATATCGGATTTAAAGTATTGGACTTTTTAGCTAAAAAAGAAGGTCTTTCATTTGAAACTGTTAAACTTGGAACGTTGGCAGAATACAAATTTAAAGGAAGAACATTTTTGCTTCTTAAGCCAAATACATACATGAATTTGAGCGGAAAAGCAGTAAAATATTGGATGGATAAAGAAAATATTCCGTTAGAAAATATTTTGGTCATTACTGATGATTTAAATCTGTCATTTGGAACGATTCGAATTAAACCAAAAGGAAGTGACGGAGGTCATAACGGACTTAAAAACATTAATCTTGTTTTGAATACGCAGCAATATACCCGTTTTAGATTTGGAATCAGCGATCAGTTTAAAAAAGGACAGCAGGTTGATTATGTTTTGGGAGAATGGGATGAAGAAGAAAAAGCAAAATTGACAGAACGTTTAGAGGTTGCATCAGAAATTATAAAATCTTTTGGTACAGCCGGTCTTGAAAACACGATGACAACCTTTAATGGAAAATAAAGATTATCAGATGTTTGGCTTGAATAAAATTCAATTTATCAATTAATTAAATTGAATTATAACGAAATACTATTTTCAATTCCAAAGTTAAATGTCTAAATTTGGAATAAATTATTTATAAACCATAAAAATCATAATACCATGGCTTTTGAATTACCACAATTACCTTATGCATATGATGCATTAGAACCACATATTGATGCACGTACAATGGAAATTCACCATTCAAAACATCATAATGCATATACTACAAATCTTAATGCTGCTATTGCAGGAACAGATTTAGAAGGAAAAACAATCGAAAATATCTTAATTAACCTAGATAAAACTAACGCAGCAGTTCGTAACAATGGTGGAGGTTTTTACAACCACAATTTATTCTGGACAGTAATGGCTCCAAATGGAGGCGGATTACCAACAGGTGATTTATTAGCTGCTATCGAAGCTTCTTTTGGAACTTTTGAAGAGTTTAAAGCAAAGTTTGCTAAAGCTGGTGCAACACAATTTGGTTCAGGATGGGCTTGGTTATGTGTACACAAAGGAGGTAAATTAGACGTTTGCGGAACTCCAAACCAAGACAATCCATTAATGCCAGAAGTTGGTTGCGGTGGAACTCCAATTTTAGGAATGGACGTTTGGGAGCACGCTTACTACTTAAACTACCAAAACAGAAGACCAGATTATATTGAGGCTTTCTTCAGTGTAATCAACTGGACAGAAGTTGCTAGAAGATTTGCTTTAGATAAATAAGAAGATAAAGTAAAGAATAAAGAGAAAAGACGGATGACTTAATAGTTATCCGTCTTTTTTTTATCTCTATATTTTTATCTATAATCATTGTTCTATTTTCTAAAAAAATAAAATAAAAAAGGCGGAATCTCTTCCACCTTTTTTGCCCCAAATCTACCATAAACTTAACCTACTAATGTTATGGTTCAGTAAATGTATGGCAGTTATTATTGTGAAAAAAACTTTCTAGTTGAATGGTAAATATATCCGATAAAAAGATGTAATTACCTGTTTTTTAGGGTTTTAAATATATTTAAATAAAAAAGACGGAATCTCTTCCGCCTTTTTTGCCCCAAATCTACCATAAACTTAACCTACTAATGTTATGGTTTAGTAAATGTATGGCAGTTATTATTGTGAAAAAAACTTTTTAGTTGAATGGCAAATATATTCGACAAAATGGAATAAAATGCGCAAGGTGAGATATTTGAGTTTACTCCAATAAAAAAGGTGGAATTGCTTCCACCCTTTTTGCCCCAAATCTACCATAAACTTAACCTACTAATGTTATGGTAGTTCAAAAGTATTATAGCTTTTCATTTTTACCAAACAAACAGGATAAACGGCAAAAAAAACCGATGAAATGCACAAATTAACCTTTTGTTAGTATTTTATTAATAAGCTCTTGCATCTTTTCCTTCATAGAAATTCATGAAAGCTCTGTTTACAACTCGATTTCCTCCAGGAGTTGGATAATCTCCTGTAAAGTACCAGTCACCCAGGTTTTTAGGACATGCAATGTGTAAATCTTCTACTTTTTGGAAAATAATTTTAACTTCGGCGTTAATCTCTGGTGAGCTTAACATTTCGGCAATTTTATCTGAAACTTCTTCAGGAGTAAATTGATCGTAAATTGCAGTTACATAATTAACAACATCTTTGTCCTCAAAATTTTCCTGCGCTTTACATTTAGCATAAACTTCGTCTACGATATGGTATAAGTTTCTTTCTTTTAATAGGGTCAATGCGGCTCTAAAAGCGACAAGACCTTCTAGTTTTGCCATATCGATTCCGTAACAATCAGGATAACGAATTTGTGGTGCCGATGAAACGATAACTATTCTTTTTGGTTTCAAACGATCCATCATTTTTATGATGCTCATTTTTAAAGTTGTACCACGAACAATACTATCATCAATAATAACCAAATTGTCTTCTGGTTTGATTACACCGTAAGTAACATCATAAACGTGAGCAACTAAATCGTCACGGCTGCTGTCTTCTGTAATAAAGGTTCTAAGTTTGGCATCTTTAATAGCAACTTTTTCAGTACGGATTTTTACTGCTAATAATTCTTGCAAAGTTTCAGCCGTAAGAGTATTTCTGTTTGCTAAAATATAATTGTTTTTTCTCTGATTTAAGAAATCCTGAGCAGCTTCAACTAAACCATAAAATGATGTTTCGGCTGTATTTGGAATATATGAGAAAACAGTATTGTCTGTATCGCTGTCAATAGCTTTAAGAACGGCTGGCAAAATTAGTTTTCCTAAATTTTTACGTTCTTGGTAAATTTCAGCATCACTTCCTCTTGAGAAATAAATTCTTTCAAAAGAACACGCTTTTTTAACGGTTGGTTCCAAGATTTGGTTCATGGTAACTTTTCCGTCTTTTTTAATAATTAAAGCATTTCCTGGATCGATTTCTTGTACACTTTCAAAAGGAACATTAAACACAGTTTGAATAACTGGTCGCTCAGAAGCTACAACGACAACTTCATCATCTTGATAGAAGTATGCAGGACGAATTCCAGCTGGATCTCTAAAAACAAATGCATCGCCATGACCTAACAAACCTGCCATTGCATAACCGCCATCTAAGTTTTTAGCTGAACGGGTTAAAATTTTTGCAATATCTAATCTTTCAGCAATTACTGGTGAAGCTTCTCTTTTTGAGTAACCTTCGGCTTTACAATCTTGGTACAATTGCATTACTTCTTTATCTAAAAAGTGACCAATTTTTTCCATTACCGTAACAGTATCCGCCATTTCTTTTGGATGTTGTCCAAGTTCAACTAGATTTTCAAAAAGTTCTTTAACATTTGTCATGTTAAAGTTACCTGCTAAAATCAAATTACGGTGCATCCAGTTACTTTGGCGTAAAAATGGGTGAACACTTTCGATACTGTTTTTCCCAAAAGTTCCGTAACGAACGTGTCCTAAGAACAATTCGCCAACATATGGAATTTGTGATTTTATTTTATCAACATCGTCACCAATTTCTGGATTCGCTTTTAATTCTTCGCTGATTCTCTCATTGATTTGTTTAAAAACATCTTGTATTGGCTGCGAATGATTTGAACGAACTCTGCTTATGTAGCGTTGTCCAGGCTCAACATCAAGTTTAATGCTTGCAAATCCAGCTCCGTCTTGACCACGGTTGTGCTGTTTTTCCATCATTAAATACATTTTCTGAATTCCGTAAAATGCAGTTCCGTATTTTTCTTTATAATATTCAAGCGGTTTAAGAAGTCTAACTAAGGCTATACCACATTCGTGTTTTAAAGCGTCGCTCATTGTTTTTGTATTTTGTGTTGTTGTAAGTTGTGTGTATTAACGTAATAAAAAAAGCCCCGTTTTATCGAGGCTCTTAGGCATTATATTTCTATGTCAAACTGAGTTAACGACTTAAATTGTTGTAATCGAATCGCTACTTCGGCTTTGCTTAATGTTTCCATCCTTTCAGTTCCAAATTTCTCTACACAAAATGAAGCTAAATTCGAACCGTAAATAATTGCATTTTTCAAGTTGTTAAACGAAATGTTTTCGCTTTGTGCAATGAATCCTGAAAATCCTCCAGCAAAAGTGTCTCCTGCTCCAGTTGGGTCAAAAACATCTTCTAAAGGTAAAGCTGGTGCAAAGAATACTTCTCTGTTGTGGAATAAAAGTGCGCCGTGTTCTCCTTTTTTGATCACCACGTATTTTGGTCCCATATCTTGGATTTTAGCCGCTGCTTTTACTAATGAATATTCACCAGAAAGTTGTCTTGCTTCTTCGTCATTGATTGTAATAACATCTACACGTTTAATAACGTCTAATAATTCTGGAAGAGCGCAATCCATCCAAAAGTTCATAGTATCTAAAACTACTAATTTTGGTTTTTTCTCCATTTGGTCTAAAACACTGCTTTGTACTAACGGATGTAAGTTTCCTAACATCACAACATCAGCATCTTTATAGTCTTGAGGAACTTTTGGCTGAAAATCAGCTAAAACGTTCAACTCCGTTACAAGAGTGTCTCTAGAATTTAAATCGTTGTGATACAATCCGCTCCAGAAAAAGGTTTTACCGCCTTTTACAATTTCGATACCAGAGATATCGATTTTTTTTGAAGTTAAAAGATCTAAATGTTCTTGAGGAAAATCGTCGCCAACTACAGAAACTATGGCCGATTGCAAGTTAAAAAAGGATGCTGATAAACCAATGTACGTTGCAGCACCACCTAATATTTTATCTGTTTTTCCGAAAGGAGTTTCAATCGCGTCGAAAGCAACTGTTCCAACAATCAATAATTTATTCATTTTATGAATTTCGAATTAGGGTGCAAAGATACTTCATAAGTTGCAATATTGCAATGGTTTAAGTTCTCAAAATTTTCATAAAAAAATGATAGCGATTTAGAACTTAAAACTATTGGGAATGAGTAAATTATCTAAGGTTCTTTTGAATGCTCAAAATATCATTTTCAGAATTAAATTGCAATATATATTTTGGAAAAAACGCTGCATATTTTTATTAGATTTGTTTAAACCTCAAATCTCATTTATGAAGAGAATTATAACCTTATCACTGTTGTTTTGTCTTTTGATTTCCTGCGAAAGAAAAGAGCCTAATTTTTCTGAAGAAATGATTGAAATGTTAGCAGATCGTGGTGAAATAAAAGACGGAGTTGTAATATTACCTCCTATACCGGCTTCATTTACAGATTTATATTTTCGCATTACTAACAACGAAATTGTTTTGATAAATGGGAATGAATTATATTTCTTTTATAAAAAATATTATTCTACTGAATTTAAATCGTATAAAGATTTCTTAAATGCAGTTTTAAACGATGAATTTATTATGGATAAAGAGTTATTTAAACATCCAAAGTATCCTAAGCGGTTTAAACTAAATGCTGAAATAAAAAAAGAGTATTCAAATTTAGGATTTAATGAATTTTTGAAGAAATATGCTAAACCATCATTAAGAAAAAAAGAACTAATACTTAATAAATCAAATTTAAAAGAAGGACAATATTTATCAGTAACATATTTTTTATATATAAACAAATACGATATAAGTTCAGATTGTCATTTAGGAATTGATTATATTCGAAAAAGAGAAGATTCTTTTAAATAAAACTACAACTGATACTTCTTCTCAAAATAATTTTTTAGAAAGTTTGGAATATGTTATAGTAATTGTCAGTGATAGTGATTTTATTTATGATTCTTTAATTTATTTACATTTTTAATCCAATTGATGGCATCTTTCATAGGCTCTTGATCATCTGAAAAGGCTGTGTTGTGGCCCAAGTTTGGAAGTAACTTATATTCATAAGGTTTTCCTTTGGATTTTAACACGTTAAGATATTCGATGGATAGTTTCACGGGAACCTGAATGTCTTTGCCTCCGAAAATCCAGAATCCCGGAATTGATAGTTTAGAAAGAACATCGTTAGGATTTGTGTCAACAAACTCATATTTGTCAGGGTCATTGAATACGTGTTTTCTTGCTTCTTCTTCAGAGTGTGTATCCCAAAATTTGTTGTCTCCATTTGTGTAAAATTGGAATCTCAATTGTTCTTTAACGGTTATAAGCGCTCCGCTAAATATGGTCATAAATTTGACTTTCTTGTTTTTCTCTGCGGCCAATGGAATTATCCATCCAGCTTGACTGCCTCCTATTAAACCTATTGCTATTTGATCATTTTGTAAATGCTTGGACAAAGTATTTACAGCGGCACTTGTATCTAAAGACAAAAGATTTAGATTACAGAAATCAACATTGTTAGTCCCAACTTCAGGTCCGGCATATACACCAGCCGATTCTCCAACGCCGCGTTTATCATATGTTAAAACTGCAATTCCATTGTTGGCTAGATTTGCTGCAAAGTCTATCATTCTTTTTTCTTGCCCTGATCCATGAACAATCACAACGGCAGCCTGTATATTGTTAGGTGTAAAAACAGTTCCCGCAAGTGAAATTCCTTCACTAACAAATTTTATTTCCTTAGTAGTAAAGTTTGGCGGAACTGCTGCTGTGTAATTAGTAACAAATACTAACAACAATAGTAAGATATAATGGGAGTGTGCGTTTGTTGCTCTTAGAAGGGGTTTAAAAAATGACGTTTTATTTTTCATCTTTAAATCTATAGTTGATATTTCTTGTCAAAATAATTTTTTAAAATCCCAACTTGAATTAAAACCATAAAAGGAACTATCAAAACAGCATACAATGTGGTTTTAGAAAGATTAATTCCTGAGAATGCATTTCCAATTTTGTCCGTATATAATTTTCCAATTTCTAGATTATTTTCTGAAACTGAAAAAAGAGATATGTAAATAATCAAAGCAACTATTGCGGCTCCTATGAAAAACCAAACAGGTTTAGAAATTAAGGGTTGGTATGTTTTGATCTTCTTCTCTTCTAACAAATGAACTTCAGCCATTATTTTAGAAGTAAAATCAAATAATGGTGACTGCAGTTTTTCTTCAGCCATCATTTTATCAATAAGTTGTTCTATATTTTTATCGCTCTCTTTCATAACATTCTATTATTTCTGGTTCTAGCTGCTTTCTCAAAATTACGGCTAATTTTTGTCTGCTTCTAAATAATTTTACTTTCGCATTATTTGCTGATATATTCATGATTTTTCCAATTTCTTCTAAATTTTGATCGTCAAAATAAAATAAAGTCAAAAGGAAATTTTCGTCATTGGGTAATAAGTTTAAACATTTCTGAATCGTATGCTTTCGTTCTTTTTCTTCTAAAAGACTTAACGCATTATCCATGGTTTTGATTAAATGCGAAGAAAAATCATCAATCGAAATGTTTAGATCTTCTTTTTTGTTTTTCTTCAATCTGTCCAAACAAGTATTATAGGCAATCTTGTAAATCCAGGTCGAAAATTTAGAATCACCTTTAAATTTATTTAAAGAACTAAAAACCTTAATAAAGGTATCTTGTGCAACTTCTTCCGCTTCTTCTCGATTTTTTACCATTTTGAGCGCCAATGTAAAGATCATATCTTTATAACGATCAACAAGTATGGCAAAAGCTTTTGTCTCGCCATGCAAAATTTTATCGATATAATGTTGATCATTTAGTGTGCTCATATTATATAGGACGACAGTTTGTTTATTTAGGTTACAACATTTTAAAAATAAATTTTAAATATGAAAAGGAAATTCCAATTGCGGTGTTGAACTTTGTCAATCTTTAAAACTTTGACAAAGTTTGTCTTGTGAAAAACATATTCAAAATTAACTGATTATCAGTGATTTTTGGGATTTTGAATTTAATTTTTGAAAGTTTTTACAAAAACGTGTAACCTCAATTTAAAAAGCCTCGTCATATGGGTATATCAATCAATTAAAAACACAAAACATCATGGACGAAAAAATTTTAATTCCAATTAGTCTTTTCTTAATGATCTTCGGGATCGTTTATTTAATCTTTTCAACAAGAAATAGAGAGCGTTTGGCTCTTATAGAAAAAGGGGTAGATGCCAGTATCTTTTTGCAGGGAAAAGGAAGCGGTGTTCCGGTTTGGAAAATTTTTGTGGTAAATTTTGCTTTCTTATTAATAGGCAGCGGTGTTGGAATTTTTCTTGCGTTACTTATAACTACTTATACATCTCTTCAGGACGGAGCAGTTTATCCTTCAATTATTTTTATAATGGCAGGAATTGGGCTTTTGACAGGATTTAAAACAGCAAAAGATTTAGATAAAGAATAAGCAGGAAATTAAGTTAGTAAAAAAAGCATCAATTATATTGATGCTTTTTTTTATTCCTTAGAACCTATGGTTTCGTAATAAACATCTACAGAGAGTTTGGGCTGCATTGATGCCATAACAGCCAATTGATCACAGCGCTCATTTTGAGGATGATTGTTGTGTCCTTTAATCCATTTAAAATCGACTTGGTGTTTTCTGTAAGCAATCAAAAAGCGTTTCCATAAATCAGGATTTTTTCTGCCGGCAAATTTCTTTTTTTCCCATCCTAAAACCCATTTCTTTTCAACAGAATCTACTACATATTTAGAATCTGAAATTACAAGAACTTTCATGTTTGGTTTTTTTAGTTTTTCAAGGCCGACAATTACTGCTAAAAGCTCCATTCTGTTATTAGTCGTAAGACGAAAGCCCTCGTAAAACTCTTTTTTGTGCGGTGTTCCTACCAATTCCATCACTACGCCATAACCGCCGTTTCCAGGATTTCCTTTGGCAGCACCATCAGTGTATATATGTACTTCGTGTTGGGTCATTTTAATTTTTGATTAACCATATAAGTACTATAAGTTCATTTAAAAATACGGTCTTATATTTCTTTGTGAATATGACGATAGTTATTTAAGCGTCAAACTTATATATTCTTATATGACTTATATGGTTTAAATATTAGAGTTTGAATCTTCTAGGATAGTCTGAATTATTTCCGGAAAGTGTTTTTGTTCCAATTCGTGAATCTTTTCGGCTACTGTTTCTGGGGTATCCTCTTCAGTTAATGCAACATTTGCTTGAAAAATAATAGCTCCTTCGTCGTAGTTTTCATTTACATAATGAATAGAAATTCCAGTTTCCTTTTCTTTATTATTTACTATTGCTCTATGTATGTGCATTCCATACATTCCTTTACCTCCATAATTTGGTAAAAGTGCAGGGTGAATATTTATTATCTTATTTGGATAGTGCTCAATTATGTTTTCTGGGAATTTCAATAAAAAGCCAGCAAGAATTATCAAATCCGGGTCGATTTTTTGTATTTTTTGTAATACATTTCGTTCTAAAAGTTCGTTTTTTGAGAAGATTTCGACTGGAATTTGATGATTTTTTGCTCTTTCAATAACTTTTGCAGAGGCATTATTGGTAAAAACCGAAACAACTTTTGCAATTTCAGTATTTGCAAAATGTTTTATAATATTTTCCGCATTAGTTCCTGATCCTGAGGCAAAAACGATAATTTTTTTCATAATAGTGCTTATTTTGAGAATGCAAAAAACGGAATAAAAAACGAAAATAAATAGCTTTAAAAGACCTTTCTTGAAATTAATTTTATAAATTAGTGTCACATTTATAAACTAAATAGTTGTTTTAAAATAAAGTTTTTTATTTTTGCCAACAAATTAAATTCTAAAATTAAAGATTATGTCAGACATTGCATCAAGAGTAAAAGCGATTATCGTAGACAAATTAGGTGTTGACGAAAACGAAGTTGTAACAGAAGCAAGCTTCACTAATGATTTGGGAGCTGACTCATTAGACACTGTTGAGCTTATTATGGAATTCGAAAAAGAATTTGATATTCAAATTCCAGACGATCAAGCAGAAAACATTGCTACTGTAGGTCAAGCTATTTCTTATATCGAAGAAGCTAAAAAATAATAATACCGCACCCGAATTCTAAAAATTCCAAACTTGAATTTTCAAATTCCCAAACTTGGGATTTGTTTTTAAAAACTTGGAATTTTTAGAATCGGGTGTTATTATTTTTTTAAAATTTAAATTTCGATTGATTTTCAATCAAAAAGATATATTTATATTGTAATGCCCATGGCTCTTAAGTAACAAAACTGTTAAGAAAGCGTGGGTTTTATTTGTTTAAAGTACAAAATACATATTTATGGCATTAAGGCGAGTTGTTGTAACAGGATTAGGTGCACTTACTCCTATCGGGAATAATATCCAGGAATATTGGAATGCACTTGTGAATGGGGTTAGCGGAGCGGCTCCTATAACATATTATGATACAGAAAAGCATAAAACGAAATTTGCCTGTGAAGTAAAAAACTTCAATATTGAAGATTTTATGGATCGTAAAGAATCTCGAAGATTAGATAAATTTGCTCAATATGCTGTTGCTGCTAGTGACGAGGCTATTAAAGATGCCGGACTTACTGATGATAATATCGACAAACAAAGAGTTGGTGTTATTTGGGGTGCAGGAATTGGCGGTTTAGAGACTTTTCAAGATGAAGTAATTTATTATGCTAAAGGTGACGGAACTCCAAAATTCAATCCGTTTTTTATTCCAAAAATGATTGCCGATATCGCTCCTGCGCATATTTCTATGCGTAATGGGTATATGGGACCAAATTATACTACTGTTTCTGCATGTGCATCTTCTGCAAATGCATTAATCGATGCTTTTAATTACATTCGTTTAGGAATGTGTGATGTTATTGTATCAGGTGGTTCTGAAGCTGCTGTTACCATTGCTGGTATGGGTGGTTTTAGCTCAATGCACGCTTTGTCTACAAGAAACGAAAGTCCAGAAACAGCTTCAAGACCTTTTGACGCTACTAGAGATGGTTTTGTTTTAGGAGAAGGAGCAGGAGCGTTAGTTCTTGAAGATTACGAACATGCAAAAGCCAGAGGCGCAAAAATTTATTGCGAAATTGGTGGAGGCGGAATGTCATCTGACGCTTATCACTTAACTGCACCACATCCGGAAGGAATTGGAGTTATTGCAGTTATGAAAAATACTTTAAGAGATGCAGGAATGAATCCAGAAGATGTTGATCATATCAATACTCACGGAACTTCTACTCCATTAGGAGATGTTGCTGAATTAAAAGCGATTAGCGCTGTATTTGGTGAGCATGCAAAAAATATCAATATCAACTCAACGAAATCAATGACAGGACATTTACTTGGTGCTGCTGGAGCTATCGAAGCAATCGCTTCAATTTTAGCAATGCAACATGGTATTGTTCCTCCAACAATTAACCATACTGTGGTTGACGAAAACATTGATCCATCATTGAATCTTACTTTAAACAAACCTCAAAAAAGAGAAGTAAACGTTGCTATGAGTAACACTTTTGGTTTTGGCGGACACAATGCTTGTGTATTGTTTAAAAAATTAGCTGACTAATTTTCGTATATGAATATTATCAAAAAAATATTTTCTAAATCCCGTTCTCTAGAAGACGGGATTTTTTTTGACACTATTCAAAAAATAGTTGGTTTTCAGCCTGTTACAATCGATTTTTATAAGAAAGCGTTTACGCACAGATCTTCAAATAAATTAGACGAATCAGGAAATCCGATTAATTATGAACGTTTAGAATTTCTAGGAGATGCTATGTTAAGTGCCGTAATTGCAGCACATTTATTTAATAAAGCACCAAATGGAGATGAAGGATATTTGACAAAAATGCGTTCGAAAATCGTGAGCAGAGAACACTTGAATGAATTAGGTAAAGATCTGAATTTAGTACAATTTGTTGAAAGTAAAGTGCCTGTACAGCATTTTGGAGAGAACATTCACGGAAACATTTTTGAATCACTTGTTGGTGCCATATATTTGGATAAAGGATATTCGTATTGTGAAAGATTTATTCAAAAAAGAGTAATTACTCCTTATGTTGATATTGCTCGATTAGAAGGAAAAGTAATTAGTTATAAAAGCTTAGTTATTGAATGGTGTCAAAAAGAAAAGAGAATTTTTCATTATGACATTTTTGAAGATAATGGTATTGACGGACAACGCTTGTTTGGTGTCAAATTAAGCATTGATGATAAAGTAATCGCAAGAGCGCGAGCAACTTCAAAAAAGAAAGCAGAAGAGAAAGCTTCCCAAAGAGCTTATTTTGCATTTCAAGAAAAAATTGACAAGAAATGATTACAAAGTCGCTGTAGTTTTCTTAAAGCTAAATCGTTTTCGTTTATAAATTAACAAAAACAAGCGACTCATAAGTATAGATGCTCCGATAGAAGTAGTATATTTACAACTTGATTTTTCATGACATGGCTATTCATAGATTGGATTTAGACGAATTTGACGAAATTGATTATTATTTAATGGCTATTCATACTTCATTAGAAGATTATAGATTGGCTTATTTTATCAATAAAAACCTTCCGATTAACTTAAGTAAGAGCAAAAACGAGATCCATGCTCAAACTAAAGAAGGCGAGGCAAATTTTTCGAGATTTTATTATTATGATTCTGAAAAGGCTGTTTCATGGAATTTGATTCAGAATAAAAATGAGATCATTTCTGTGAGTACAAATGATTTCCAGAATTTGTTTTCTAATGAAACAAGTGAGGTTTCTACGACAATTCATTTACTTCCTGAATTCAAGAAAGTAGATTTTTTCCTGAAAATTGAAAACAGCGAGGAGGCTGTCGATTTTTCAGAAATTCAACAACATTTAAACTCAATAGAAAGTATTGCAGCAGTTTATGCTGTGGATACCAATAAAATAAAATCAAAAAACAATCTAATTTTTTAAAAAAAATGTTAACAAATAAGAAAACCAAAATTGTTGCTACACTTGGGCCTGCATGTAGTACAAGAGAGATTATCAAGGATATGATCGATGCAGGGGTTAATGTGTTTAGAATCAATTTTTCGCATGCTGATTACGAAGGAGTAAAAGAGAAAATTAATATTATTAGAGGACTTAACGAAGAGTTTGGTTATACTACAGCAATCCTTGGAGATTTGCAAGGGCCAAAACTTAGAGTTGGGGTTATGGAAGAAGGAACTGTTGTAAATGATGGTGATGAAATTACTTTTACAACGGCAGAAGATATTGTAGGAAATGCTCAAAAGGCATTCATGAAATATCAAAATTTTCCAAATGATGTAAATGTTGGTGAGCGTATTTTGCTTGACGATGGTAAACTTATTTTTGAAATTGTTTCTACAGATAAAAAAACAGAAGTAGTTGCTAAAGTAATTCAAGGTGGAGAATTAAAATCTAAAAAAGGGGTTAATCTTCCAAACACAAAAATTTCTTTACCAGCTTTAACTGAAAAAGATATCGCCGATGCGATTTTTGCAATTGAGCAAAAGGTAGATTGGATCGCACTTTCATTCGTGAAAACACCACGCGATTTACAAGATTTACAAGAATTAATCGCTAAACATTCAGACGTTAAAATTCCAATTATTGCTAAAATTGAAATGCCGGAAGCTCTTGAGAACATGGATAAAATTGTAGCATATTGCGATGGTTTAATGGTTGCACGTGGAGATTTAGGAGTTGAACTTCCTGCTCACGAAGTACCATTGGTTCAAAAAGATTTGATCCGCAGAGCTAAAACAGCTAGAATTCCTGTTATCGTTGCAACACAAATGATGGAAACAATGATTACAAGTTTAACACCAACAAGAGCAGAAGTAAATGACGTTGCTAACTCAGTAATGGATGGTGCAGATGCTGTAATGTTGTCTGGAGAAACCGCAACAGGGAATTATCCAGTTCAGGTAATTCAAAGAATGACTCAAATTTGTGAGGCAGTAGAAAATTCAGAACTTATTCACGTTCCACAAAATACACCTCAAATCAAAACAAAACGTTTCGTTACTAAAACAGTTTGTCATCAAGCGGCTTTATTAGCAAATGAAATTGAGGCAAAAGCAATTTGTACTTTAACAAATAGTGGTTATACAGCTTTCCAAATTTCGGCTTGGAGACCTTCAACTGCTCACATTTTAGTATTTACTTCAAACAGAAGAATCTTAACACAATTGAATTTATTGTGGGGAGTTAAATCATTCTTTTATGATAATGAAGAAAGCACAGATGATACTGTTACAGATGTAAATCAAATCGCTGTTGAAAAGGGATATGCTTCAAAAGGGGATTATTTGATTAATCTTGCTGCTATGCCAATTAAAGATAAAGGAATGGTTAACACCATGAGAGTTTCTGAAATCGAATAGTTTTTTAAAACATAATATATATTATAATTAAGCCATCATTTTGATGGCTTTTTTTTGGATAAAATTTTCTGATTCGAAGTTTTTTCTTTCATATTAATGTTGCAAAATCGACTACTTAAGCCAAAATTAGTTGCTTTTTTGGCAAAATCGACTTAGAATTTATAGTATTTCAAAGTTATTTAATCTAAAAAAGCATGAAATTTAGGCTCTTTTTTTTTAGACTGATTTAAAAAAACAACATTCTAACAGCTTCATTATGCACTTTTTTAGAAGTTGCAATCTATAATTTGAAACAAATAGTAGCAGATTAAAACAGTTTTGATGTTGCAAGTTATAAAATGAAACGAAGTAAAACCGTACAAACACAAACATCTCGTGTTTTATTGCATAAATTTGAAATGCTTAATAAAAAGTTAAAAAATTATTGTTGCAAATTCCCCCACTCGCAATAATTTAAAAAACTTGACTTAACTAGTAAACATATTTTTTTCTGATTAATTTTTATAAATAATTTTTGTACGAATTTATTTAATCTTCTTGACAAGCATAATTATTAACGAATTCAATTACCATGAAACAAATCAAGTTTAAAAGTCAATTTAAAAATGCAATGACATTGTTTGCATTTACATGCTTTGCAGCAGCTCAGATGAGTGCGCAAAGCAGTAAAAAGCCCAATATTTTAGTACTTTGGGGTGATGATATTGGGACTACCAATATTAGCGCCTATAGTGACGGATTGATGGGATATACTACGCCAAATATTGATCGTTTGGCAAATGAAGGAATACGTTTCTTGCATTATTACGGAGAACAAAGCTGTACTGCAGGACGTGCTGCTTTTTTAACAGGACAACACGGTCTTAGAACGGGACTTACAAAAGTAGGTTTTCCAGGTGCACCTATGGGTATGAGCCAGTTAGATCCATCAGTTGGAGGAATAATGAAACAGTTAGGATATGTAACAGGACAATTTGGGAAAAATCACGTAGGAGATCGTAATGAAAGTTTACCAACAGTAAATGGTTTCGATGAATTCTTTGGAAATCTGTATCACTTAAATGCTGAAGAAGAGCCAGAATTGCCTGATTATCCTAAAGATCCAGAATATTTGAAAAAATATGGTCCAAGAGGAGTTTTAAAATGTACAGCAACAAATGTTGATGATGCGACTACAGATCCTCGTTTTGGAAGAGTTGGAAAACAAAGAATTGAAGATACAGGACCTCTTACTAAAAAGAGAATGGAAACTGTTGACGATGAAACTTCTGCAGCAGCAATCGATTTTATTAAAAGACAAAATGCAGCAGGAAAGCCATTTTTCTGCTGGTTCAATGCTACTCGTATGCACCTTCGTACACACGTAAGAGCTGAACACAGAGGAAGATACACTCATGGAGATAGTGAATATATTGACGGTATGATCGAGCATGATGAAACTATCGGAAGTATCTTGAAAGCTTTAGATGATTTAGGGATTGCAGATAATACTATTGTAGTGTATTCAACAGATAACGGACCACATATGAACACATGGCCTGACGGAGCTATGACACCATTCCGTTCAGAAAAAAACACCAACTGGGAGGGAGCTTTCCGTGTACCATGTATTGTTCGCTGGCCAGGACACATTAAACCAGGTACAGTAACAACTGAGTTAATGAGCCATAACGACTGGATACCAACTTTTGCGTCAATAGCAGGAGAGCCAGATATCGTTAATAAACTTTTAAAAGGATATAGCGCAAACGGAAAAAACTATAAAGTACATTTAGATGGTTTTGATCAAAGTAAATTCTTAGAAGGTAAAACACCAAAAAGTGCAAGAGACAAATTCTTTTATACCGATGATGATGGTTTATTAGTAGGTTTGAGAGAAGGAGATTATAAATATGTTTTTGCAGAGCAGCGTTTAGGAGGTACAATGGGAGTTTGGGCAGAGCCTTTTACAAAGCTTAGATTGCAAAAGATATTCAACTTATATCAAGACCCTTTTGAAAGAGCAGATATAACGTCGAATACATTTTGGGATTGGCAAATGAATCATGTGCAGTTAATGTATGGCGCAATACAAGATGTAGTTGTATTCGCAGAAACGTTTAAAGAATATCCTCCAAGATCAATTCCGCCAAGTTTCTCTGCATATACGATTATGGAAGAGGCAATGAAAGATATTAAGGCTCAAAAATACATCGAGAAAAACGTTCTTCCTAAAGTAAAAGAAGAAGCGGAGACTACATCCAAAAAGAAAAAATAAAGTAATAATCTTAAGTAAAGCCTGAGTTATTCTAATAATTTGGGCTTTGCTATTTAATGACTCACATTATGTATAGGAAATTATATCTCGCAGCTCTATTTTTATTTTTGTTTGTTTCTTGTAAAAATAAATCAGAAGAAAATACAACTGCAAATCCAAAAGAGAGTACTGATATTATTGCAACTAGCGGTGATCCATTGCCAAGTTGGAACGACGGAACTTTGAAAAAAGACATTATTGCGTATGTTGAAAAAGTAACTAAAGAAGGAAGCCCAGACTTTATTCCGATAGAAAGTAGAATTGCCACATTTGATAACGACGGAACACTTTGGGCTGAAAAACCATATGTTCAGGAATTATTCGCTTTTTATCGTGTGAAAAAAATGGTTGAAGCTAATCCAGCTTTAGCACAAAAACAGCCTTTTAAGGCCGTAGTAGAAAAAGATAAAACTTTCTTCGAAAAAGGAGGAGATAAGGCTCTTATAGAGTTAGTTGCTGCAACTCATACAGGCATGACCGAAGATGAGTTTGAAGCATCAACAAAAGAGTTTTTTGCTGGTGCCCAATATCCTGGTAAAAATGTTCCGCTAAAACAAATCAGATACCAGCCTCAATTGGAGCTTTTGAATTATTTGCGTGCAAATGGTTTCAAAACTTTCATTGTAACTGGTGGAACGGTTGAAGTTGTTAGAGCAATATCTCAGGATTTTTATGGAATTCCAAAAGATCAAGTAGTTGGAACTTCTTTCAAATATAAATTTGATGATGCTAAAAATGCAGTTTTACGAGAACCAGCTTTAGATCATTTTAATGATAAAGAAGGAAAACCTGTCGGGATACAATTGCACATTGGTCAACGACCTGTTTTTGCCTGCGGAAATGAAGGCGGAGCTGGCGATCTTGCTATGCTTAGATATTCTTCAGGAAGTAAATATCCATCTTTTCAATTAATTGTAAACCATAATGATTCTATTAGAGAGTACAATTATCAGGAAAAAGATAATTTGTCATTAAATACCGCTGCAAAATATAAATATCATGTTATAAGCATGAAAGACGATTGGAAAAAAGTTTTTGCAGACAAATAAAATTGGTTTTGGTTGGTTTTTAAAGCGATACAGCTTTTAAATTTAAAAGCTGTATGCTTTGAATGATTAAAAATCTTTTTAAAAGAAATACCACTATGAAATCTATAATCTCAAAAAACACGACTAAAATAGTATTCGGTGCTATTTTTTTTCTTTCAACTTTAGCTGTATTTGCACAAGAAGAATCAAAAGCCGAATCAAGTGCTCAAGAACTTGCCGATAAAATGGCAAATCCTGTTGCGAGTTTAATTAGTGTTCCGCTGCAAAATAATCTTACTTATGGGATTGGTCCTTATAACGGATCAAAATATCAAATCAATATACAGCCTGTTGTTCCTTTTAAATTAAGTGAGAATCTTAATTTAATTACCCGTTATATTCTTCCTGTTGTAGATCAGCAAGATGTTACGGGAGAAAATACACATGAATTCGGTTTAAGCGATGCAACTGTAACAGCCTTTTTTGCTCCTAAAACTAAAGGAATTATCTTAGGAGTTGGTCCTGCTTTTTTAGTACCAACTGCCACCGAAAAATTTCTAGGAACAGAAAAATTCGGAATTGGACCGAGCGTTTTAGTAATGCATCAAGGAAAGGGACTTTCTATAGGTTTTTTAGCCAATCAAATTTGGTCTGTAGCAGGAAATGCGGATAGAGCAGATTTCAATCAGTTTTACACACAAATATTTCTAACACACAGTTATAAAAGTGGTGCCAGTTTAGGTTTTACTTCAGAAATTACGCAAAATTGGCAAGGAAATACAACTCTTATTACAGTAAGTCCAAATGTTGGTGCGATTACCAAATTAGGAGGTCAGACCATGCAATTTGCTGTTATGCCTTTAATACCAATTGTCGGCCATTCGGCGATAAGACCAGATTGGGGACTTAGAGCAGTGGTAGCATTTATATTTCCGGGATCTTAAATTTTTTGGTTTTTATTTTTGATTCCTATTTGAATTGAATTTTTATTTATTGTGAGATGTAATAATAAAACTTTGGGATAATCAATACAGATGTGCTTGTATTGAAGTAAAATTTAAATTGTTTTTATGACCGAAAAAGCAGAAGATAACAACGAGAATTTATTTGATCCTTTGGCATCAAAAGCAGAACGCTACGATAAGGGAACGGCGATCAGAAAAGATGTGTCTCGTTCTTCTCATCAAGAATGGTCAGCTTCCGAAGATCGAGAAGATCCTATTGCAATTTTAATAAAAACCAGTATTGGTCGAATTGAAGATTTGCTGCCTATTCGATATCGAAGAATGATTGAATCTCCTTTTGCATTTTATAGAGGTGCGGCCGCAATTATGGCCGCAGATTTAGTTAATACTCCAAGTACAGGAATACATTTACAGCTTTGCGGCGATTGTCATTTAATGAATTTTGGCGGTTTTGCAACTCCAGAACGTAAGTTGGTTTTTGATATTAATGATTTTGATGAAACTTTTCCAGGACCTTGGGAATGGGATGTAAAAAGACTCGCGGCAAGTTTTGCTATAGCAGGAAAATGGAGAAAGTTCTCAAATAAAACCAGTAAAGAATTTGCTTGGCATGTTGCCGACAGTTATAAAAGACATATGCTTGAATACAGTAAATTATCGGCACTTCAAATTTGGTATGCCGATATTGATTTGGCAGAACTTATTGAATTAGGAAAAGATGAAGAACTAAAAGAGTTTCAGCAAAAACGAATAAAAAAAGCAGCTGAATCTACAGCGCATGAAAAAGAGTTTGCAAAAATGACTTATCTAGATGGGGTTAGAGCAAAAATAAAAGATGATCCGCCATTAATTTATCATCCGTCAGGAACAGATCAAAACTATACTTTAAGAGAAGCTAAATTAATTCATAAACGATATGTAGAATCGCTTCCTGAAGATAAACAGATTTTATTAAGCCGATATACAATACATGACTTTGCTATAAAAGTGGTAGGTGTGGGAAGTGTTGGAACACTTTGCGGAATCAGTTTATTAATGTCCGCAACTGGTGAACCTATTTTTTTACAGTTTAAAGAAGCCAGACAAAGTGTTTTGGAGCCCAATGTAAAAATTAAAGGAAAATACAAGCATCAAGGAGAACGAATTGTAATGGGACAAAAGTTAATGCAGTCGGCTTCGGATATGTTTTTAGGATGGACAAATGATGATAGAGGCAGGTTTTTTTATATCCGTCAGCTTCGAGATGCTAAAATAAAACCTGTTATCGAAATAATGAAAGCAGAAAACATGGCTGATTATGCAAAAGCCTGCGGGTGGGCGCTTGCAAGAGCTCATGCGAGATCAGGAGATCCGTCAATATTGTCGGGATATATAGGAAACAACGATGAATTTGCGAATGCGATTGCAAAATTTTCGATCGCATATGCCCATCAAAACGAATTGGATTATAATAAATTGGTTGAAGCAGTAAAAGAAGGAAGATTGCCTATTTCGGCAGAAATATAATTTTCGTTAATTAAATAATTGTAAGTATGAGTAAAAAAATTATGTTTTTAATCGGTTTTGCTATTATAACAATTACAACGCAAAGCCAGACAACAAGAATTGATTCTGCGGCAGTTTATATTTTGCATAGAACCACAGAATCATTGCAATACATAAAATCATGCAGTTTTAGGTCGATAATGACTTATGATATTTCTAACGAAAGTCTGGGATTAATTAAGCATTCGATAAATGAAAAAGTTTCGATCAAATTTCCAGATAAAATGAAAATTACTTCAACTGGAGATAAAGGAAACAGAAGTTTATGGTATGATGGCAAGAGCTTATATTATTATTCTTTTGATAATAATACCTATGCAACTGCAGCAGCACCAAAATCTGTTATAGAAACGATTGATGAAACCAGTAAAAAATTTGGAATTGAATTTCCTGCTGCCGATTTTTTCTACGAAACATTCTTAGAGGACCTTAAAGCAGAAAAAGGAAATCTAATTTATTTAGGCAAAACTATTATTGATGACAAAGAGTGTTTTCATATTGCAGGTACAGATAAAAACAAAAGCTTTCAATTCTGGATTGGAAGCGATGATTTTTTCCTGCCTGTAAAAATGGTAATAGTTTATATTAATGACAAAGACAAGCCTCAATACGAAGCGGTATATAAGGATTGGGTTGTAAATCCAGATTTTCCTGATTATATGTTTGAGTTTGCAGTTCCGCCAAAGGCAGTAAAAGTTCCCCTTAAGGAAAGAGAGACGAAAAAATAATCATCTAAAATTCTATCATTATGAAATTAGATTTACTAAAACATATAAAAGTATTTGTTGCTGTTGTAGTATTTGTAATAATGCTGATTGTTCCAGAATCTGCAAATGCACAGCGATTTGGTCATTTTACACCTCACGCAGTGATGCCTAGACCCATGCCGATACATCCGCCATCACCACGGCCAATTCCTCCCACACCGAGGCCAATACCTCCAGGGCCGCGTCCAATACCTCCCGGACCACGACCAATACCTCCGCATCCTTATCCTAGACCATTGCCTCCGCCGCCGTTTCACCCTTATCCAGTGCCATATCCTTACATCTATCATCCGTTTGTTCCTTACTATTGGGGGCCAACATGGTATCCGATTGGTTTTTTTGCAGCCACATTAACAACAGCGGCAATTGTGATTTCGGTTGAGGATAATCAATACAATTATGATGATGGAGTTTATTATGTAAAAGATTCAGGCGGTTACAAAGTCGTTCCAGCGCCGTTGGGAGCAACTATTTCTGAATTGCCGAAAGGCTATGTAATTATTAATGTGTCTGGTGTTGACTATTATTACTATGGAGGAACTTATTATACTAAAGACACTTCAAAATATAAAGTAGTAAATGCGCCGGTAGGAGCTATAGTTACACATTTGCCAGAAGGATCTGAAGAGAAAACAATAGACGGGCAAAAATATATGATTTATAATAATGTTTACTATCAGCCAATTTCAAAAGACGGCCAAGATAGTTATGTAGTCGTACAAGGTAAATAGAAAAGGTTCAATTGCTAATTTAAGTTGTATTAGAAAATGAATGTTTGGTAAAAATAAGTAAGAATATTTTGCAAACAATTATGTTAAATTAAATAAAATAATTTATCTTTGAGAGTGTAAAAATAAGCTGTTTACGAAAAGTTAACATTGGTAACATACAGTTTAAGAGTTATATAGACGTTCATTCTCAGATTTTTCGGAATTTTAATAATTTGAAGTTAAACTAATTTAATCATTAATTTAAATACCACACTATGAATATTAAAAGAACAAATCTTCGCATAATCCCAATGATAGTATTGGGCTTACTTTATAGCTGCTCCCCAACAGTAAAAGTTACAACCGATTATGATCACGCTGCAAATTTTAGTGAATATAAAACTTTTGCAGTTTATGATTTAAAAACACAACAAGGTCAAGTAAACCAACTAAATATTGACCGAGTTACGAAAGCAATTCGTGCTGAAATGATCTCAAAAGGATTTACTGAAAGTTCAAATCCTGACTTAAAAGTAAATGCTGTTTCAATCTTAAAAAATAAAACCTCAGTTTCTGCTAACACAGATTTTTATGGATATGGCGGAATGTATCGTCCATACGGATATTGGGGAGGCGGTGCAATGATGGGCGGCGCAAACACAACATTTAATAGTTATGATTATGTTGACGGCTCATTAGTCATTGATATAGTTTCTACAAAAACAGACAAACTGGTTTGGCAAGGTATCGGAAATGCCGAAATAGATAATAAACCAGATAACCCAGAAGAATTTATTAATAGTTCTATTAAAAAAATATTAGCAGGATTTCCTCCCGGCTTAGCAAAAAAATAGCTTTAAAATTTATTTTTTATAACAGCTGTACTTTTCGTTTAGGACAAGTACAGCTGTTATGAAAATGTAAACCGTAACCCTTTTTTAAGTATTTAGATACTCAAGAAAAAAGGAAGATATTCATTATATTAAGCTTAAAGCGTATGGCCGATATAGTACTTTCAATTTTCTTTTTTATAGCAGCAATTGTTGGTTTTGCGACCTCTTTTATGGTTCTGTTTTCAAAGAAAAACTACTCAAAAAGTTTTTTCTTAGGATTGTTTTTGTTTAGCCTGACTGTTGTCAGTATTTACAACTTTTATTTATCGGCAAATATTTTTAAAGCCTTTCCAGATTTATTTATGATTACAAAATCATTTATTTTTCTGGCTGCTCCCAGTGCATTTTTATACGTTAGAAGTATATTGTTTCCAGAGATTGTTTTTAAAAAATTTGACTGGCTGCATTTTGTGCCATTTGTTGTTTACTTTTTGCTGACAGTTTTAGTATGGATAGGAAATTATAGTGATAGTAATTTTATTGTTTATGTTTCTGCCAAAGTCAACAGTCCTTTCTCAATCCTGAGTTTAGGCACTTGGTTGATGTATGCTTTTTGTCAGACCATGATGATTTTAAATTATGATTTAGAAAAATTTAAAGGCAATCATCTTCATAAAATAAAGACCTTAAAATGGATCAGAATTTATAATTTGATGATCTTGTTTTTATTCTCGACTCTTTTTGTGCATTTCTTTTTGATTAACAAGGCAGGTACTGTCGATTTTTCCTGCTGTGTTTTAATTTCATTGGTTCTTATTTTTACTGTTGGGTGGCTTTATTTTACACCTCATATTTTTTATGATAAAAATACAGCTGATACTCTTGATTTTGTTGAGGACAGTCTAATTACTGTTGCATCTCGAGAAGTAAAAAACACATTGCCTATTGTAAAAGAGTTAACACCAGAAAAAAAACAAATCTATATAACTAAATTAGAAAGCATATTTGATTCAAAAAAACTCTTTTTAGAAAAAAGATCTAGTGATTCGTGATGTAGCTGATGAAACAGGAATTTCAGTTAACAATCTTTCTAATTTAATTAATTCAGAATTTAATCTTCATTTTCAAGACTACATTAATTTAAAAAGAATTGAGTTTTTTAAAGAAAAAATCAATGACTCTGACTGGAAGGGTTTATCATTAGAAGGAATGGCATGGGCTTCAGGATTTAAATCCCGAACAACTTGTTTTAGAGCTTTTATTAAACATACCGGAAAATCTCCTTCAGAATATTTTAGAGTTATTAGAATTAGCCCTGAAAAGTCACCTTCCTATTTTTTAAAACAGTCTCCAAACTAAAAAGAATTATCTGCCTAGATTGAATTTGAAGTAGTACTAAATTTAAATTAAGAGATTATGACAACGAAATTTAATAGTTACAGACAAATAAAATCGACACTGACATTACTTCTTTTATTTGTTTGTTTTTTAGGACATTCGCAATTAAAAGGCGGGCACATACTAGGATCATCAGGATTACAATCTGGAACTCAGGCGCCAGCCAATAATTTGAGTTTGTATGTGCCGGGGTATTTTTATGAAGCAGGTTCTTTACGGAATTCTGATGGAGATAAATCAATTGCAAATCCAGATATCAATATGTTTATTACAGGTGTCGGAGCTAATTATGTAAGTGATTTCAAAATTTTAGGAGCTAATTACGGAGCAACAATCTTATTAGCTTTTGCGTCAAACACTATTCAAGGCAGTTATGTCGATTCAAAAAGCCCTTTTGCTTTTACAGATATGCTTGTGCAACCAATTCAATTAGGATGGCATAATAAAAGAGCAGATTTTGTTTTTAGTTATCAATTATATCTTCCAACAGGAAAATATGAACTTGGAGCGAGCGATAATAGCGGACTTGGAATGTTTATGAATGAACTTTCGGCAGGAACAACTTTGTTTTTTAATGATAAAAAAACGTTTCATTTTTCAGCTTTAGCGGCTTACGAAATGAATGGTAAAAAGAAAGACACTAATGTAAAAACGGGAGATATTTTAAGTATTGAAGGCGGTTTAGGCAAAACATTTTATATGATGAATACAGAAAAAACGGCTCCCAAAGGAATACTTAATGCGGGATTAATTTATTATTTACAGTATAAAGTGTCACATGACGAAATTCCAGCTGGAACTTTAGTGCTTGAACCAAGCAAAGACAGAGTTGGAGCAATAGGTGCCGAGGTGAATTACTTTCATATTGGTTGTAAAACAACAGCAGGATTACGCTGGGTTTCAGAGATTGGTGCTGTAAACAGATTTCAAGGAAATACCTTTTTTCTAACATTGGCTCATGTCTTCAGTTTTGCAAAAGAATAGTTTAAGAAACTAATTGCAGGTTAAATGGTTGATGCTTATTTATAAAATAAATCTTAAATTAATTTAAATGAAAAAAAACTATTCAGATCCCGCGATAAAAAACAGAGTTTTTTTTCAGAAATTAATTTTCATTTTTACATTTTGCCTTTTTTCGTGTCATACAATTATGGGACAAAAACAGCATATAAGTGTAAAAGATTCTCTAGATGGAGCTTTTGATTTAAGTGATTATATAATTTACGCACACGGTTTTATTGTGGTACCAACCGTTATTACCGAACCCGCTTTGGGCGGAATAGGAGGAGCACTAGTGCCAATTTTTCTTAAAAAACGCCCTCCGGTAATTGATGAAAATGGTAAAAAGAGATTTATAAATCCTGATATAACAGGAGGTATTGGTATGTATACTGGAAATAAAAGCTGGATGGCAGGAGCTTTTCGTTCAGCAACTTTAGTTAAACCTAGAATATTATACCGCGTTATGGCGGGTTACGGCGATATGAATTTATCATTTTATGAAAACAATCTGCCAAACGGAAGCGATCAGGAATTCAAACTCAATTTCAGATCCACTATTTTTTATACACAATGGCTAAAGCAATTTAAAAATGCTAAGTGGAGTGCTGGTCCGCAGTATCTTTTTTTAAACTCTAAAATAAATTTACCAGACATAAATATTCCCCCGCCATTTGTTCAGCCCGGAGATATTAAAAGCACAGTAAGTCAGCTTGGAGCGGCCATTCAGTTTGATGGACGTGATAATATATTTACACCAGATAAAGGGATAAGACTGCAGTCAGACTTTTTTTGGTCAGATGATGCAATAGGCAGTGATTATGATGCTTGGCGCGTTAATTTATCGGCAATAGGTTATTATCCTTTAACTAAAAAATTAATTGGCGGGCTTAGGATAGAAGGAGAGCAGGCGTTTGGAAGTCCGCCTTTTTATCTTCGTCCCGGTATTAATTTAAGAGGAATTCCTGCCGCTCGATATCAAGGCAAAACCAGTATTGTAACCGAAGGAGAATTACGATGGGATTTGTACCGAAGATGGAGTTTAATGGGATTTGGCGGCGTAGCCAGCGCATTTAATGATTGGGATAAAGCTTTTGCTAAACCAGTAGTGTATAGTTACGGAACAGGATTTAGATATTTGATAGCCAGAAAGTTTAAGCTCAGAATGGGAGTTGATGTGGCAAGAGGTCCAGAAGATTGGGCCTACTATATTGTTTTTGGCAGTAATTGGTTAAGATAAAAATATATGTAAGAAGTTACTTTTTAAAAATTTAAGACAAAAGCCTCTATAGACATCTCTATAGAGGCTTTTTGTAATAAATACTTTGATAATAAGAGATATTAAGAAAAAATTAACAGTTGTGTTTCGCACAAATACTTTAATATTTAATTGTTTTGTAACAAAAATATAATACAGGCTACTAATTAGTCAACTATTTAAATCATTGATTATGTATAAAATTACGATGAAATCAGTTTTCGTTGCATCAGCATTTTTGGTTGGTGTGAGCAGCTGTTTTGCACAAGACATTTTGGTAAATTCATTAAAGCTGAATGCAAGTGATAAAAGTAAAGAGAACTTTAAATTCACTGAAGTAATTAACTTAGGTACAACTTCTGTAAAATCTCAAGGATCATCTGGAACTTGCTGGAGTTACTCAACAAACTCATTCTTAGAATCAGAAATGATTCGTTTAGGAAAACAACCAGTAGAGTTGTCACAAATTTTTTCTGCAAGAAATGTTTACGTAGAAAAAGGAGTGAATTATGTTCGTATGCATGGAGCGATTTCTTTAGGTGATGGTGGTGCTTTGCACGATGTAATCAATATGTACAAAAAATACGGAACTGTTCCTAGAGAAGTTTATACAGGATTAAACTACGGTACAGACAAAAATAAATTTGGTGAAATGGGAGCTTTAATCGAAGCAGTTCTTGCAGCGGTAGTTAAAAACCCAAATGGTGAATTAACACCAAACTGGCAAAAAGCGTATGCAGCTGTTATTGATTCTTATTTAGGAAAAGTGCCAGATAATTTTAATTATAAAGGAAAAAATTATACACCACAATCTTTCGCTAAAGAAGTAGTTGGAATTAATCCAGATGAATATATCGAAATGTCATCATTTACAACATCTCCATATTACCAAAAAACTACTATGATGGTGCCAGACAACTGGTCATTAGATCAGGTTTACAACGTAAAAGTAAATGATATGACAGATGTAATTGATAATGCCTTGAAAAAAGGATATACAGTTGCATGGGCGACAGATGTGAGCGAGAAAAGTTTCAGCTGGAAAAATGGTGTAGCTTACGTTGCAACAAAGAAATTTGATGACATGACAGCCGAAGAGAAAGCAGATATGTTTAACGGACCAAAAGCAGAACCGGAAATCACTCCAGAAATGCGTCAAACAGCGTTTGATAACTACACAACTACAGACGACCACGGAATGCACATTATTGGTCTTGCAAAAGATCAAACAGGAAAAGAATATTATATCGTAAAAAATTCTTGGGGAGAAACAAACGACTACAAAGGTTTCTTGTTTGTAACTAAGAATTTCGTAAAATATAAAACTACTGCCTTAATGGTAAATAAAGGTGGAATCCCAACTGACATTGCTAAGAAATTAGGGGTGTAAGTTTAATTCAAACTTTTGAAAAATAAGAAAGCGCTGCAATAGAATTTGCAGCGCTTTTTTTGTACTATTTTGTTGCTGCTTTTGGGCGTAATTCTGCATTTGAACGTTTTTTGACGTAGTTTGTAGTTATAATAAAGTAAAAAGATTGTAATGCGGTACCTTTATATAGTATTACGACCCTTTTAATCAAAATCAATTCATCATGAAAACAAATACAGTACTTTTTAGAGTAATTGTATGCGTTTTTTCTTTTAGTTGTTACGCTCAGTCTATAGAGCAGACTATTGCTCATGCTGGAACTGGAAAAACGCAGTCAAAAGTTGATAGCAAATCAAATGAAGATCTTGTTATTGATTCTTATTTGGTTGTCGAAGTAATAAATATGCCGTTTGGAAAAAGAACAACTAAATATGAAGTCTCAAAGCTTGATATGGTATATACAAACGATCTAGGGCCAAATAACACAAGAACTGTTACTCCAATATACAAAAAGGCAAAAGTTAGAAAAACAGAGATGATTTTGCCTTCGAAAGCTATTGTTGATACGATGTCGCAAAAAATTAAACCAATAAAAGTTGAGGTAATTACGCCAGCGTACACAGAGAACTCGGCAAACATAAATATTTTAAACACTTATGCCCATGTTTTAGATAAAGGATACAAATCTGTAGATATGCTTAAAAAAGTGGCTGATAAGTTTTATTTTGAAGATAATTACGAAGAAGCAGCTAAGTACTATTCTAAGCTCATTGATCTTGAGGCAAATTTAGAGGCAGTATTTTATTTTAGATATGCCCAGTCTTTAAAAGCAATAAGTGAAATAGAAAAAGCTGAAGAAATGATGAAGTTGTTTGAAAGCAAAAACGGAAACAGTGAACTAGCTAAAAAATAAAGCATAAAGTATTAAAACAAAAAAAAGACGATCAATTTGATCGTCTTTTTTTTAAGCTCCCCCTCTTGGGCTCGAACCAAGGACCCTCTGATTAACAGTCAGATGCTCTAACCAACTGAGCTAAGGAGGAATCACCTTAAAGGTAAATATGTTTGCTAAAAAAAGTTGCTCCCCCTCTTGGGCTCGAACCAAGGACCCTCTGATTAACAGTCAGATGCTCTAACCAACTGAGCTAAGGAGGAAGTTGTTGCTCTTTTTAGCGAGTGCAAATATAATCGATTTTTTAGTTTCTCAAAAATATTTTAACTCTTTTTCTCAATTTTTTTTTCTACTTCATAATTGCCTTGTAAATATCGTTTCCGTTTGCGAACAAAAGCAACGCTATAAGTAGTACGAAGCCAACCATTTGGGCGTTTTCAAGGAATTTATCACTCGGTTTTTTACCACTAATCATTTCGTATAATAAAAACATCACATGACCGCCATCAAGTGCCGGAATTGGCAATAAATTCATTACTCCAAGCATAATTGACAATAAAGCTGTGATTGACCAGAACGTTTCCCAGCTCCAATAACTTGGAAAAATGTTATAAATAGCCGCAAAACCACCTACTTGTTTGTAAGCTTTTGTTTCAGGATTAAAAATCATCTTCAATTGTTTTCCGTAACCTACTAATTGATCTTTTCCTTTTTCAATCCCTACAGGAATAGATTCTAAGAAACCATATTCTTTTGTACTTACTTTATAATATCCAAGTTTTTCCAATGATTTCATGTCTAAACCGCCAACCAATACGTCTAATGTTCCTTTGTCTGAAACTTTAACACTAATAGGTGTTTCTTTTAAATCTCTTAAAACAACAGCAGGAATTGTTTTTCCTTTATTTACTTCTAAAATTGCTTTTACTTCATCAAAATATTTAATTTTTTGTCCGTTAAGAGAAAGAAATAAATCTTTTGGTTTTAAATTTTGGTTAGCAGAATCCTCAGTTACTTTTCCTACTGCAAAAGGTCTTCTTATATCAACAAGGAATCCTTTTTCTGTTTTAGAAAGCTGATCTACAAAATCAGTAGGCATTGTAATTGTTTGTTGTTTTCCGTCTCTTTCAATCAAGATATGTTTTGCCATGATAATATTCATGTTCATATCCTTGTCAAAATTCTCAACAGTTTTTCCATCAATAGAAATAATTTTGTCACCAGTTTTAAAACCAGCTTTAATCATTGCAGGATTTTCAACTGCCACACCATCTTTTAAGTCTGCATTAGCAATATAAGTATCCCCATAAGCAAAAGCCATTCCTATATAGATGATAAATGCCAAGATAAAGTTTACGGTAACACCGCCAAGCATAATAATCAAACGCTGCCAAGCCGGTTTAGAACGAAATTCCCAAGGCTGTGGAGGCAAAGCCATTTGTTCCTTGTCCATACTTTCGTCGATCATACCAGAGATTTTTACGTAACCTCCAAGCGGTAACCATCCGATTCCGTATTCAGTTTCGCCAATTTTCTTTTTTAAAAGCGAATATTTAACATCAAAAAATAAGTAAAATTTTTCGACTCTTGTTTTAAACAATTTTGCAGGGATAAAATGCCCTAATTCATGAAGAATAATAAGTAAAGATAAACTCAATAGAAATTGAGAGAGTTTGATAACTATATCCATTTTTTATTTTTAGTTCGTATTTAACGCACAAAAGTAGCGTTTTCTATTTTAATTTAAGACCGCAAGATAACGTTTAAGGTTTTAAATGTTTGTTAATAAATGTTCTTCTTTTAAATTAACCAGAACTTATATGATGTCTTTATAATTAGTATATCATTCGACAACAATGTTACAAATGTCTTATTATGATACTTAAAAAACTTTTACTGGCTAGATATTGTTTTTTTTCAACATATCTTCATTTTTCTTTAAGAATTGAGTTGATTGATGTTGTATGATAAAAAAGAATCTCATATTCTTATGAAAATAGTTGATTTATTATTTTTTACACAGAGCATTATGAATTTTATTAAACAAATTGAAAGGATTAAAAAGATACATCGATTAATTTGTTCTGAAAAAACAGGTACTCCAAGTGTTTTTGCCAGAAAGTTAAGTTTAAGCAGGAGCCAGCTTTATAATGAACTAGATGTAATAAAAGAACTGGATGGTCCCATAAGATATTGTAAAAAACGACAGAGTTTTTATTATGAAACGTCTTTCGAGTTATTATTAAACTACTCGCTTAAAATCATTACAAATGATGAATCAAGAGAGATTTTTGGAGGTTCTAACTTCCGTCCAATTTTATTAGACGGAACTATGATAAGTTTGCTATAACGAAAACGTTCTCGAGAAAATGATTTTGTTAAAATTATTTACTAACATTTTAAATTTTATAATTTATGGAACTAACATTAACAAGTTTAGAGAATTATGGTTTAGTTGAACTAAACGCTAGGGAAATGCAAGATATAGAGGGAGGAATTGCTCCTTTATTAGTTTATGGTGCAGCATGGTGTGTAGGTTTTGCTGTAGGTTGTGCAATTGTGTATTGTTACTCTTAATAACTAAAAAAAATGAAAATGATAAATTTAATAGAACTAAATGTTACTCCATTATCATTCGAAGAAATGATTGATATTGATGGAGGTATCTTGATTGGGCTTGTTATTGTATGTTTTGCGGCAGGCATGGCATGCGCCTTATTGCTTTAATTAAGTAGGTGGTATCTTTTGATGCCACCTTAAAATAACTTTTATATTTATGTACTACTTACAATTTAGTTTAAGGTTTGGGGAAAATAATATTTTGCAAAAAATAATATTTAATGATTCCATTGTGCTCATATTTTTAGAAAATAAAAAGAGTATTTACATAAAAAAGTTTGATAAAATTTATTCAATAAATTCAGAAACATTTCATTTATCACCAATGGATTTTTCTCAATTACAAAAACAAAATGAAATTATTTCAAAAAAAATTGGTTTTTTTCACAAAGATGAAGAGATAAATCCTGAAAATATTTTTGAATTTAAGTCAATTCTTTATAATTACTTTAATGAAGATAATACGTTTAATTGCAAAATAAAAACGATCTACAATACAGATTTTAGCCATACAGCTTATATTGACTATTTTAATTTTAATATGAAGAATCAGTAATGAATATCTCATTAGGCGAAAATGAAATTTTAGCCTATAATAAAACGGAAATATATTTTAACTTGACGCATCAAACTGTTGAAACAGAACTAATATCCATTGAAAAAATTGAAATTCCACAAGAGTTGTTAGAAATTGAGAATTATAAAATAATTGAAAATGGATGAAATCTCTATTGATTCAAAAAAAGTACAATTTTTAGGAGTAATAATAAGCATTCCTATTATTGTAGTCTTTTTATTGATTTTGTATTTTTCATGGAATGAGAATTTTGGTGAGAATTTTAAAAATATAAAAGCATTATTTCAGATTTCTGACAACAAAAAAATCAATACTTTTTTAGTTCTAATAATACCTAATGTAATTATTTTCATTGCGATAATTTTGCATGAGCTTATACACGGTTTTTTCATGGCACTTTTTTCAAAAAAAGGATGGGAATCGGTAAAATTTGGGTTTATAAAAAAGTATTTAATGCCTTTTGCAAATTGCATAGAACCTTTGTCGTCAAAAAAAATGCTGATTGTTGCACTTGCCCCTTTTTTTATATTAGGTTTATTGCCTTCAATCTATGGGTTTCTTTATAATAATTTATTTTTTCTATTTATTGGGTTTTCAATGACTTTAGGCGCTATTGGAGATTTTATTTATTCCTATCTAATATTTAAAGTAGGTTTAAATCATAATCTTTTAGATCACAAAAGTAAAGTAGGTTTTATAATTGTTGATCAAAACATATAAAATGATAAAGCAACAAAATAGAATATCTATTCATCAGGGAAGTAAAGAACAAGCAATGATTCTAAAAGCTTTACTTGAAAGTTTCTCTATAATGGTTTTTGAAGATTCATCATTAATGTCTGTTTTTAATCCTTGGGGAGTTTTGGTTGGAGATGTTAATTCCGTAAAACTAAGGGTCAAAGAAGAAGATTATAATGAAGCAAAAAAAATAATCGATGATTTTAATATTGGTCTTTACTCTTTATCTAAATGAACGCTTAGCTCAAATTAAAAGACATCAAAATAATTCAATCTCTTTATGGATTCTAAATCATTAAAAGTTATAAGATTAATAATGTTCATAGCTATAATGTTTTATTTATTGGGCTATTTAGTTGGTTATCTTCTTAAATAATTACATTTTATCTTAAATAATGAATTTCAGCTCAGACCCCATAAACACACTCGAAAATCTTATTACAAAAAACAAAACAAAAAGTTTTTCAATCTATTTGATTATAATTATTGGCATTCTAATTTTTTTTGGATTATTGCCTATAATTAAAGTTGACATCAGCAGTCAAAGTCGTGGCATAATTCGCAGTAAAGCGGATAATGTTCCTGTTACAACAATTGTAAACGGAAGAGTAAATTGGATAACTTTAAAAAATAATGTTTTTGTAAAAAAGGGCGACACACTTTTAAGAATATCCAAAGAAAATTTAGAAAGCGACAAAAGAACCCAGGATATATTATCAAATTCTACTTCTTCCTTGCTAGAGGATATTTCAAATCTTTTACAAAATAAAACTTCGCAATTGCAGACTTCTACAGCACGTGAAGATTTATTCAAATTTCAATCGGGAAAAAACGAACTGAAAAGTAAAATTTCGCAAGCGCAAATCAATTATGATCGCAATAAAATTCTTTATGATAAAGATATTATTGCTAAGGCAGATTTTGAAAAACTTGAATATGAGTTACGCTTAACTAAACAAGCGTTACAAAGTTTTATAAGTCAACAAAAATCAACATGGGAAAATCAAAAAAGAGATTTAGAAGATCGTTTGAAGAACCTTAACGGTACAGTTGCTAAAATAAATGTAGAATCCAATAATTATGTTGTTCTGGCTCCAATTTCTGGAACTATAGAAAACTTTTCAGGAATTCAAAAAGGCTCTTTTATAAATGCTTCGCAATCTATCGCAAACATTTCTTCGGCAGATCATCTTATTGTTGAAAGTAATGTCTCTCCAAATGATATTGGTTTGATAAAGAAAAACCAAAAAGTAAAATTTCAGTTAGATGCTTTCAATTATAATCAATGGGGATTGCTAGAAGGAAAAGTTATCGATATTGATCATAATATTACGATGCAGGGTGATCAGGCATTTTTTAAAGTCCGTTGCACTCTGGATTCACAAACTTTACAATTAAAATCAGGTTATAAAACTGATGTTTCAAAAGGCATGACCTTGACAACAAGATATATAATTACCCATAGAAGTTTATTCGATTTGTTATTTGATAAAATCGATAATTGGTTGAACCCAAAACAAATATCAAATACAAAATAATATGGCTTCAATAAAAATTAAACAACATGATATTCAAGATTGTGGTGCTGCTTGTCTGGCATCTATTGGAAACCATTACAAAGTTAATCTGCCTATAGCCAGAATACGTCAATATGCTAACACAGATAAACGAGGTACAAATGTGCTGGGGATAATTGAAGCAGCAGAGAAAATGGGTTTTACAGCAAAAGGAGTGAAAGGCGGTTTAGATTCATTAGGTAAAATTCCGCTTCCTGCTATTGCTCATATTATTACAAAAGAACAATTGCATCATTATGTAGTTATTTATAAAGTAGATAAATCTAAAATCACGGTCATGGATCCGGGTTTTGGCAAAATAGAAGTTTATAGTTTTGAAGAGTTTCAGAAAATATGGTCAGGCGTATTAATTCTGTTTGCTCCAAATGATGATTTTAAAGCAGTAAATGAAAAAACTTCGTCTATAAAACGGTTTTGGAATTTAATTCAGCCGCATAAAACTATTTTAATTCAGGCTTTAGTTGGAGCCATAGTATTTACAGTTTTAGGGTTGGCAATGTCTATTTATATTCAAAAAATTACAGATTACGTATTGGTTGACGGCAATAGAAAATTACTTAATTTACTAAGTATTTCTATGATCGTAATTATCCTGCTGCAAGCTTATATTGGTTCAAAGAAAAGCATTTTTGTAATGAAAACGGGACAGTTAATCGATGCCAGATTAATCTTGGGTTATTATAAACATTTACTGCATTTGCCTCAGCGATTTTTTGATACTATGCAAATAGGAGAAATCACATCTCGAATAAATGATGCTGTAAAAATTCGATCCTTTATAAATGAAACTGCAATTGAAATGATTGTAAATGTCTTTATTGTAATTTTTTCATTTGCATTGATGTTTACGTATTATTGGAAATTAGCTTTGGTCATTATTCTTGTCATTCCATTTTATGCTATAATTTATTTTTTCCTAAATAAATTCAACAAAAAAGTCGAGCGAAACATTATGGAAAACGCTGCTGAATTGCAAACTCAGTTAGTCGAAAGTATTACACATGTTCGAACTGTAAAGGAATTTGGAATAGAAGGATTTTCCAATCTAAAAACTGAAAATAAATTTGTAAAACTTTTGTTTACAACATATAAATCAGGTTTGAATGTTGTTTTTGCTACAAGTTCAACACAATTTTTGGCTTCTGCATTTACAATAGTTTTAATGTGGATAGGTTCTGGTTATGTAATTGACAGGGCTATTACTCCGGGGGAATTATTTTCATTTTATGCTTTAATAGGATATTTTACCTCGCCGGTGGCTTCATTAATTGGGATGAATAAAACGGCACAAAATGCATTAATTGCAGCAGACAGGCTTTTTGAAATTATGGACTTGGAAAGGGAGGAAACCGAAAATAAAATAGAACTGCAAAAGGAGAGTTTGGGAGATATAAAATTTGAAAACGTTTCTTTTCGTTATGGTTCCCGTGCAGAGGTTTTTAAAAATTTCAATGCAGTATTCAAAAAGAATGAAACAACCGCTATAGTTGGCGAAAGCGGTAGTGGTAAAACAACATTAATTTCATTACTTCAAAATCTTTATCCGATAAAAGAAGGGAAAATCTGCATTGGAAGTTTTGATACACAATTTATTCATTATCAAAGTTTACGAAAAATGGTTGGCGTTATTCCGCAACAACTGAATTTATTTTCGGGAAATATTATTGAAAATATTGCTTTAGGAGATTCTTTTCCAAATGTTCAAAGGATTTTAGAATTATCGAAACAATTAGGCATTACCGATTTTGTTGAAAAACTGCCAAATGGTTTTGAAACACAAATTGGTGAAAATGGCGCAATGCTTTCTGGAGGACAAAAACAACGAATTGCAATTGCTAGAGCATTGTATAAAAATCCAGAAATTTTATTAATGGATGAAGCAACATCATCATTAGACACTAACTCAGAAAAAATTGTAAAAGATACAATTGACAGCTTCAAAGAACAAGGGAAAACTATAATTGTTATCGCACATCGTTTAAGTACAATTGCAAATGCTGATACAATACTAGTAATGAAAGAAGGGACTATAGTTGAATCTGGAAATCATTTAGATTTATTAGAAAAAAAATCGGAATATTATAATCTTTGGAGAAAACAGAATCTGCTTTAAATGTTTGTTAATAAACAAACATTTCAATTTCTCATTTTAACAAGATGCCGTAACTTTACGTTTTATGATGCTGTCATTTTAATTGGTAGCACAAAACCATTAAAAGTTACAAATATGGCATCACAATTATTTTCTCCTTTAACTATTAAAAGTATAACCTTAAAAAACAGAATTGCGATTTCGCCAATGTGCCAGTATTCTGCTGTTGATGGGTTTGCAAACGATTGGCATTTGGTTCATTTAGGAAGTCGTGCCAGCGGAGGCGCCGGATTAATTATTCAGGAAGCTACAGCAGTTTCGCCAGAAGCTAGAATTTCTCCTGCCGATCTTGGAATTTGGAAAGAGGAACATATTGGCAAACTAAAGCAAATTACCGAATTTATTACTTCTCAAAATTCGGTTCCAGGAATTCAATTGGCGCATGCAGGACGAAAAGCAAGTGTTTCGGCTCCGTGGCTTGGGAATAAAAAATTAAATTTAGATCAAGACGGATGGCAGACTGTTGCACCAAGTGCAATTCCGTATCATGATAACGAACCATTTCTTCCAGAAGCTTTAGACCAAAACGGAATTCAAAAAATAATTACCGATTTTAAGACAGCAACAAGAAGAGTAGTTGAAGCTGGATATAAAGTTTTAGAAATTCATGCAGCACACGGATATTTACTGCATCAGTTTTTATCGCCTTTAACAAATAGTAGAACTGATGAATATGGTGGAAGTTTTGAAAATAGAATCCGTTTTACGCTTGAAATTTTAGAAGCTGTTCAAACTGAATGGCCAAAAGATTTTCCTTTAATCGTTAGAATTTCAGCAACAGATTGGGCAGGTGGAGGTTGGAATGTTGAAGAGTCTATAAAACTTTCAAAAATTTTAAAAGAGAAAGGAGTAGATTTAATCGATGTTTCATCGGGAGGATTGGTTTCACATCAAAAAATTCCAGTTGGTCCAGGTTATCAAGTTCATTTTGCTGAAAAAGTTAAAAAAGAAGCAAGCATCCTTACAGGTGCTGTAGGCTTAATTACTGAAGCAAAACAAGCCGAAGAAATTCTTAATAAAAATCAAGCCGATTTAATTTTGTTTGCCAGAGCATCATTAAGAAATCCTAACTTGCCTTTAGATTTCGCTGCAGCATTAAACGACGATATTCATTGGCCAAAACAATACGAACGAGCTAAACTATAAATTTATTTAGCCACAGATTGAAAGGATTTTTTTGAGTTTTTTTGCAACGACTCGAGCAATAGCGAACAGGCGAAGCAATTTCACGAATTTGCACAAATCGGTGCGTTTAAAAGCTTAAAATAATTCGTTTAAATTCGCGAAATTAGTGGCAAAAGAAAAATCCTTTTAATCACATTAATCGGTGACAAAAAACTAAAACAACATGCAAAAAATTAAAACAGCACTATTATCATACGGAATGTCAGGGAAGGTTTTTCACGCCCCATTTTTAGATATTCACCCCGGTTTTGAATTATTGGGATCTTGGGAAAGAAGTAAAAAACTCATTCAGGCAGATTATTCTGAAGTAAAAAGTTATCCTTCAATCGAGGATTTGTTAGCAGATGATGTCGATTTGGTAATTGTAAACACACCTGTTGGAACTCATTACGAGTATGCAAAAAAAGTACTTTTAGCGGGCAAACATGCAGTCGTAGAAAAAGCATTTACGACAACTGTAGCCGAAGCCGAAGAACTTGCTGCACTTGCAAAAGAAAAAGGATTAAAACTAGCCGTTTTTCAAAACAGAAGATGGGACAGCGATTTTAAAACCGTTCAAAAAATAATCCATGACGGTGTTTTAGGAGATTTGGTAGAAGCCGAAATTCATTTTGATAGATACAATCCTTTATTAAGCCCCAAAGCGCATAAAGAAACTGCCAATGGCGGTGCTGGAGTTCTAAAAGATTTAGGCCCTCATATTATAGATCAAGCTGTTTGTTTATTTGGTTCTCCAAAGTCGGTTTTTGGAGATATTAGAATTACAAGAGAGAATTCTTTAGTAGACGACTGGATTGATTTATTATTGATTTATGAAGATTTTAGAGTGCGTTTAAAAGCAGGATTTTTTGTTAGAGAAGCTAATCCAGCATATACAATTCATGGCAAAAAAGGGAGTTTTTTAAAACCTCGCGGCGATGTTCAGGAAGATGAATTAAAAATTGGCAAGAAGCCGAATTTAGAAACATGGGGAACTGAATCTGAAGATTTACAAGGAATACTTCATACTGAAATTAACGGAAAAGTAATTCGAGAAAAAGTATCCACTCTTCAAGGAAATTATTTCTCTTTTTTCGATGGTGTTTTTAATTCAATATCAAATGATACAATAGAGCCTGTTACAGCACAAGACGGTGTAAAAGTAATGCAGATTATCGAAGCAGCAATTGCAAGTAATGCCGAGAGAAAAGCGATTAACTTATAAGATTTGATGCATTCAATATGGTTCTTTGAGTTTAGTAAAAATGAATGTTTTTATGTGTTAAAAACAATTTATGGCTTCAACTTATAAAACTACAACGTTATAACTTGTAGAACTAGTAGGGTTTGGCGGTCAATAAAATCTCTTTTTTGTACTTTTATACTGTCAAACCTAAAAAAGTATCCATTTTGATAAATTTCAATCCATTACAATTATTCCAGACAAAAGGAAAAATCAAGAAAGTTTTTAGAGAAGCAAAAGCTTCTTACCTGAACCGAATTCGTTTTGCTGTTGGAATGTTTTATTTTGGAATGGGATTAAGTTTTGCAACTTGGGCAAGCAGAATTCCAGATATTAAAACCGCTTTGCACTTAACCGAAGGTGATTTAGGATCTATTCTTTTTGCCTTACCAATGGGGCAGTTAATAATCATGCCGTTTTCTGGTAAGATGGTTACTAAATTTGGAAGCCACCGTGTTTTGGTATTCTCTTTAATTATGTATGTTTTATGTTTGGCTAATTTAGGGCTGGCGACATCAGCGCTGCAATTGTCGTTAGGTTTATTTTTGTTTGGACTATTCGGAAACTTAGCAAACATTGCTGTTAATACTCAAGGTGTTTATACCGAAGTTCTTTTTAAAAAAACAATCATGTCGTCGTTTCATGGTATGTGGAGTTTTGCGGGATTTACCGGAGCATTAGTAGGTTTAGGAATGTTAGCCTTAAATTTAACGCCTTTACATCATTTTCTTATTGTGGGAGTCGTAGTACTTTTAATGGTCGCTTTCAATTTTAAATTTTTGGTAAAAGCCAAAGAAAAAATTAAACATACTGCCGAAAAGAAAAAGCTGTTTACAAAACCAGACAGCGCATTAATTTGGCTTGGCGTAATTGGATTTTGCAGTATGGCAAGTGAAGGAGTAATGTTTGATTGGAGTGGTGTTTACTTTAAAGATATAGTAAAAGCGCCCGGACCATTAGTTATTTTAGGATATACTTCATTTATGATTATGATGGCAGGAGGAAGATTTTTAGGCGACGGATTAATCAATAAATTTGGTCGTGAACGTGTAATGCAAATTAGCGGAATCTTAATTTCTGCGGGACTTTTTACAGCAGTTTTTCTTCCTTATATTATTCCGTGTACAATTGCCTTTATGGCAGTTGGTTTAGGTGTAGCAACTATTGTTCCTACAGTTTATAGTATGGCTGGAAAAAATCCGACTGTTCCGCCTGGCGAAGCATTAACAATTGTTTCGAGCGTTAGCTTTTTGGGTTTTTTAATGGGGCCGCCAGTTATCGGACATATTGCTCAAAACTTCGGACTTCAGTTTTCTTTTGCTTTTATCGGAATCTTTGGTGTTCTTATTGCCTTCATGGTTTCTAAAATTAGAACAACAGCTTAAATATTTTTGCCGTAAGACAGCACAAATTGATATGTAGACTTTAAATTTTGTAAGAATTTATTTTCTTTTGTAATAATTTATCTATATTTGAACTCTTTGTTGTTTGTATTATCTACAAGACAAAACTCTTTTCCAAAAACCAATTTTATTTTTTGAATAGGATTAATATCCGAAAACAATTTTCAAAGTAAATTGGAATTTTAATGGTAAAAAAATACACTGTCTTTTTTATTTTATGGTCTTTTAATTTTGCTTTTGCACAAGAAACAATCTTTAGAGGTGTTGTTATTGATGCTAAAACGCAGAATCCTCTTGAGAATGTTGTAGTAAGTATTCAGAATTCTTCAATAACAAAACTTACTTCAAAAAGCGGCAAATTTGAACTGCATTCTTCTATAGAAGGAGAACAACTGCTTTTGATTCACAGTCAAGACTGCAAAGACTTACTTCTTAAAATTCACTCAAATTTTGGTCAGATTATATATCTCGGCGTATTAGAGTTAGAAGATATTTATTCAGATGAAGTTCCAGCCGCCTTGATAACTTTATTAGACAGTGATTTATCTGATGATAACAGCTCATCTGAAATGACTTCGGGGCTTTTGCAATCTTCAAAAGATGCTTTTATGCAGGCTTCAGCATTTAATTGGAGTCAGGCAAGATTTAGGATTCGTGGTCTAGACAGCGAAAATGGCACCATGATGCTGAACGGAGTGATAATGAATAAAATCTATGACGGCAGACCGCAATGGAACAATTGGGGCGGATTAAATAATGTACTTCGCAATCAGGATTTTTCGATTGGAACAGCAGCTTCAAATTATACTTTTGGAGGTATTCTAGGAACGCAGCAGATTTTTACACGAGCTTCTCTTTATCGAAAAGGATCACAGCTTATCTTTTCAGGAAGTAATACAACTTATAGTTTACGAGCAATTGCAACGTATGCTTCAGGAATGAGTGCTTCGGGCTGGGCTTATGTGGTTTCAGGAGGTAAAAGATGGGCGGACGAAGGCTATTTTGAAGGAACAAATTTTGATGCCGATTCTTTTTTTATGAGCGTCGAAAAGAAATTAAGCAATAAGCATTCTCTCAATTTTACAGGTTTTTATACGCCAAATTCCCGCGGGAAAAATTCTCCAAATACAGCCGAAGTAACTAGTTTAATGGGTGAAAAATACAATTCGTATTGGGGATTTCAGAATGGGAAAAAGCGAAATGCAAGAGTGAAAAAGGTTGAAGAACCTCTTTTTATGCTTAATCATTATTTTAAAATAGATGAAAAAACGAACCTGAATTCGAGTTTTATGTATCAATTTGGGAAAGTTGGAAATAGTTCTATTGATTATCAAAATGCAGATAGCCCTGATCCAGTTTATTATAGAAAAATGCCAAGTTATTTTAGTTCACTTTATGCAAAAGATAAAGGAGAGTTTTCAGGTGAATTTACTCCAGATTATGAAAATGCTGCCAAAAGTAAAAACATATTTTTGGCAAATTCCCAAATAGATTGGAATACCATTTATATGGCAAATCAAAAACTGGGGCAAAATAGTTATGAGCCAGCGCAAAGTCATTATATTTTATATGAAGACAGAACAGATGATAAAACTTTTGCGGCAAATTCTAACCTAAATATCCAGATTACTCCAAATATTGCTTTTGATGGAGGAGTTACGTATCGAAATTTAAAATCGCATAATTTTCAATATTTACTAGATCTTCTTGGCGGTAAATATTTTGAAGATATTGATCCATTTTACAAAGGAGATTTTTCTCAATCTGATTTACAGAACCCAAATAGGCAGGTAAAAGAAGGTGATATTTTTGGTTACAATTATAATTTTTTAGCCAATACAATCGATGCCTTTACACAGTTTAAATTTTCTTATAATAAAACCGAGTTTTATTTGGCACAATCGTATTCAGTGTCTAATTATCAAAGAGAAGGATTGTATCAAAACGGAATTTATGCCACTGCTTCTTTAGGAAAAAGTGAGAAAGTAAATTTTGAGAATTTTGGCTTCAAAGGAGGTTTCATCTATAAAATTTCGGGAAAACAATGGTTGTTTTTTAATGGAGCACATCTTACAAGAGCGCCGTCTCTTAGAAATACATTTTCAAATTCGCGCTTAAATAATAATATAGTTAACGGAATCGAAAGCGAAAACATTAGCAGTGCCGAAGCCAATTATGTATATAGTTCTCCAAAACTTAAAATGCGATTAACGGCTTATTATACTTTAATTAAAAACACGTCAAAAACGTCTTTTTTTTATGCCGAAGGAATTTTTGGTAATGGAGCAGGTTATGATGCAACAGATGCTTTTGTAAGTCAGACTTTAACACATTTAGATAAAAAAAATACTGGAGCAGAGTTGAGTTTTGAATACCAAATCTCATCAACATTAAAAACAACGTTAAGTGCTGCTTACGGTAATTACGTTTACAGCAGTAATCCATATGTATCGATTACAAATGATGCAAATGCAGCAAAAGATGGAGTACAAACTATATTTGACTTTGGCTCCGCCTATCTTAAAAACTACAAACAATCTGGAACACCTCAAAGCGCCTTTTCGGTTGGTTTAGAATATCGTGATCCTAAATTCTGGTGGATTGGAACTAATATAAACTATTTGACAGATAATTATATTGATGTTTCTCCAATTTCTCGAACTTCTCAGTTCTACATTAATCCCGCAAATGGATTTCCTTTTCCCGAAGCAACATCTGAAAGAGGAAATGAATTATTAAAACAAGAAAAGTTTGATCCTGTAAGCCTATTAAATATTAATGGAGGAAAATCTTGGAGGGTTCATAAAAAATATATCGGACTTTTTGCCAGCGTCAATAATGTTTTGAATTCAATGTATAAAACAGGCGGTTTTGAGCAGGCGCGGAATGCAAACTTTAGAGCGTTAAATCAAGATGTATCCAGCGGAACGCCTTCTTTTGGACCAAAATATTACTATGGATACGGCAGAACTTATTTCTTAAATCTCACAATCGGTTTATAAACGAAAATTTATTTATCATGAAAAATATAATTCTAAACTCATTTTTTGCGTCATTGTTGGTATTTGTTTTAGGCTGCAGTACCGAAGTTGAAGCCCCAAAACTAGTTTGTACACAGCCTGATTTTACAGTAAATAAAACAGTCGAAAAAGTGTACGAACTTTCAAGCAGTGCGGCAAAACAATATTTATATGATGATATTATTGAAGCTTATGTAGTATCGAGTGACGAAGGAGGGAACTTTTTTAAAACCATTTCACTGCAAACAAAAGCAACAGCTAACAGCCCTGCAGTGGGGTTTAGTGTTCCAGTTGATGTTTCGAATACTTATATTGATTACCGTTTGGGGAATAAAGTTTATGTGAAACTCAAAAATCAATTCACGGATTTGTATTATGGAGGTTTAAGAATAGGAAGTTTATACGTTAGCAATTCAGGAGATCCTGCAATTGGCAGAATTTCTCAGAATGACTTTAAGAATGTATTAAATGCCTCGTGTACTATAATTGATGAAAACCAATTAGTAGAGTCACTTTCTATAGAAGAAGCACTTGTTGACGGTAAATTAAATACATTAGTTGAGTTCAATGATGTAGAATTTACAGAAGCTGCACTTGATCGACATTATTTTGAAGAATCAAATAATGTGGGAGGATCAACAAACTGGAATCTGCGTGATAAAATGGGAAATCAAATTATATTTAGAACAAGCAGTTATGCAAAATTTGCAGATCATTTTGTACCAGAGGGAAGTGGAAAAGTAAGAGGGATTCTAACCAAATTTGGTTCAGATTATCAATTGATGGTACGATCTGAAAATGATGTTGTAATGAATGGAAAAAGAAATACTCCCTTTTTCTCCGAAGATTTTCAAACAGTTAAAAACAATGTCAATTTTGCACTTCCCGGTTGGAGTAATATTGTAGAAAAAGCAACAAAATTATGGAAAAGTATCGTTTATGCAGGAAATGGCTATGCCGAATTTAATACCACAAGCACAACAGCTGCAGAAAATATTGCCTGGCTGGTTTCTCCAAAAATTAATTTAACGGGATATAAGAATGCGGTATTGTCTTTTAGAAGTGCGCAACATGATTTAAAAGTTGATTCGCCTCTAAATACACTTGAAGTTTACGTTTCAACGAATTTTGACGGTTCAAATATAGCTAAAGCAAAATGGACGAAACTAGATGCAAAGGTTCCGCTGCTTTCAACTCCTGCGCGCCAGTTTATAAGTTCAGGCGGTATCGATTTATCATCTTATTCAGGAAACATTCATATCGGTTTTAGATATATAGGATCTGGAAAAGATAAAACACTTAATGGTGCTTTTATGGTTGATGATGTAAAGATTTTTGGAGAAAAGTAAAATGAAGTTCAAAATTCGGTTTTAATCTGCTGCAGAGTATTTTGACCTTTTTTAAGTTTTAAAGTGTTAAATTTTAGTAGAATTTTGTATTTTGGTCATCCCAAATCAATACAAAAACAAAATGAAAATCTACTTTATTGCCATCATAATGATGGTATTTCCATTCTTAGCACATAGCCAGGATGATACTCCTGTGAAATTAAAGCAAATAAACATTGTAAAAACAAATTACCAAAACTCAAAAGACGGTGAAATTGTAAACAAGACAGTTGTATTTAAAGACGGTAAACTTCAAACAATTACGACTTCAGACGTTATTCAGCATTTTTTTTATAATAAAAACGGTTTGCTTGATATGACAGTTAAAGACAAAGTGGGCAGCGACTGGAAAGAAGTTATTAATTACACTTATAATGCCGATAATAACATTACTAAATTTGTAAAAAAATATCAAGAAGGACCTGACTATATAACTAAAGTAGTCACTTTTGTATACGAAGGAGCTCGAGTAAAAGTAACGACTAAAAAAAGTACAAATCACCAGAATTTAGTTGATGATATTGAATATATTGTAGAAAACGGAATTATTGTAAGACGTACTTCTCGTGATAGAAATAAGGCAATCATTGGGAAAATCGAATATGTTTATGTAAACGATAATGTATCTAAACATAAAGGATTAGTTGGAGATAAAATTTCTAAATCATTCACTTATGATGATAAAAAATCTGTTGATCAGTTAATCGTTCAAAGCCTTTTTGGTGACAATTATAAAGTAATTGTTCCAATGATTTCTTATCATGAAGATGAATTTAGTTTTGAGTCAATTTCATACAACAACGAAATGAATTTTAGCCCATCGTCTACTGTATTAGTTGCTGTAAGCAGAAAATATAAATATAATAAATTAAATTTTCCGATTTCGTGTTCGCAAATTGAAGAAAACGGAATTGTAAAAACAGAGAAAACCTTTATTTACGAATAAATACGTTTAAAATCATTTTTAAGCCATTTGTAAACAAGTTTTATAAAAGAAAATCCTTTGTAAAACATAGTTTATAAATGGCTTATCTTTTTAAATACAATTTAAAAACCTAATTCTATAATTGTAAGTAGCAGGCAAATCATTAAATTTGCAACTTATTCAAAGCTATGTTAGAAAAAGAAGTTATAAATTTTGAGAGAACTGCCATTGTTGGTATTATAACTCAAAATCAAAGTGAGGAAAAACTTAACGAATATTTGGACGAATTAGAGTTTTTGACTTTTACCGCTGGAGGTGAAGTTATAAAACGTTTTTCGCAAAAAATGGAGCGTCCAAATCCCAAGACATTTGTTGGTACAGGAAAAATAGACGAAATCCATCTTTTTGTAAAAGAAAACAATATATCGACTTTAATTTTTGATGACGAATTATCGCCGTCTCAGCAAAAGAATATTTCAAGAATTATTGATTGTAAAATTCTTGACAGAACCAATTTGATTCTGGATATTTTTGCGCAGAGAGCCGAAACTTCGTATGCAAGAACTCAGGTAGAGTTGGCACAATGCCAATATTTATTACCAAGACTTTCTGGTTTATGGACGCACCTTGAGCGTCAAAAAGGAGGAATTGGAATGCGTGGTCCTGGTGAAACGGAGATTGAAACAGATAGACGTATTGTACGTGATCGAATTTCACTTTTGAAGGATAAGATCAAAACGATCGACAAACAAATGAGTATTCAAAGAAGTAATCGCGGAGCAATGGTTCGTGTGGCTTTAGTTGGATATACAAACGTTGGAAAATCGACTTTGATGAATGCCATTGGTAAAAGTGATGTTTTTGTCGAAAACAAATTGTTCGCAACATTAGATACAACAGTTCGAAAAGTGGTAATTAAAAATTTACCGTTTTTACTTTCTGATACCGTTGGTTTCATCAGAAAATTGCCAACACAATTAGTAGATTCTTTCAAAAGTACACTTGATGAGGTTCGTGAGGCTGATTTACTTTTGCATGTTGTAGATATTTCGCATCCAGATTTTGAAGATCATATCGAATCTGTAAATCAAACTTTGCAAGAAATCAAAAGCAATGATAAACCAACGATTATGGTTTTTAATAAAATCGATGCTTACAAACATTTGACTATCGATGAAGATGATTTGATTACCGAAAGAACTAGAAAACATTACACACTTGAGGAATGGAAACAAACTTGGATGAGTAATGTTGGAGAAAATAACACTTTGTTTATTTCGGCAACACAAAAGCAAAATTTTGAAGAATTTAGAGAAATGGTGTACGAAGCAGTTCGTCAGATTCATATAACGAGATTCCCATACAATAAATTTTTGTATCCAGATTATAAGGATGCAGTTGAAAAAGAAGAACAAGAATAAGTTGAATTTTTATAAACTGTCTTTTATTAAAACATAAAGTTCGAAGAGCTAATCTACATAGCTTTGCGAACTTTATGTTTTTTGAGATACTTTAGTCAGCGCTCTCTGAGGTAAAATTAAGCGGTTTGCAGTTTAAATTAAAAACCAAAATTAACTCCTAAACCAAATACTTCTCTGGTTTGAAATCCTTGAAAAGCATTGTCATCATAAATCGCTTGGAAAGATAAGTTTGCCGATAGGAATTTATTGATTTTCATAACAATATTCAGAGAGTAATTGATGTCTACATTTTGTGGATCTTCTAAATAATTAGAGTAAAGATTTAAAGTATTTTCGGCAGTTACGTTGGTCATTATTGCTAATTTATAATAAACAGAGGCATAAAAACCTAATTCGTAACGCATACTTTTGTTAGCATCTACACCAAAATAAGCACCATCAACATATGGTAATCCTGTTGCTTGATCTATTCCAGAAGTATATGCGCTGTCAACAAATGTAAATTTTGAAGTTAATGGAGCGAAGTTTATTTTAAGATTATCGTCTTTTGTCCAGTAAATTCCAGGACCTGTAGTAAGATAACCAGGAGACATAAATTTGGTATTTTCGGTTCTAATTTCTTTTCCATTTGCATCCTGTCCATAAACATAGCCAGTTGTAAATTGTGTTCTGAAATTCAGGAAATAAGAGTAGTACCATTCTCCAAAAGCTCTTTTTCCAACGATAGAATTAAACTCTAGTCGGTCATCTGTCTTTTTTCCGAAATCGGCATTTTTGGTTTGTAAGAGTCCGTAAGAAGCTAAAATTTTATTATCCCAAGTTAAGTCCTCTTTTTTGTAATTAAAATCATAATTGATTCCCAAAGTTCCAGAAAAACTGTCTTCTCCTCCGGCAATCCAATTGTTAAAGCTTGACTGATTAAGCAAAAGAGACACAGTTCCTTTTGCCTTCCAGCCATCTTCTTCAATAGTATCGTTTATTTTTTTTACCGCTTTTTCGGTATTTTGAATTAATTCTTTTTCTGAATTTTGTGCCTGAACAAAAGTAAAGTTCGCTAAAATGAAGAGTAATAACGTCAGCTTTCTCATGGTTATTTAGTTTAAGTGTATTAACAAATATACTAAAAACGCTTAAAAGGTTAAGGCATAATTGATCGAAAAAGCAAGTTATTTCTTAGATTCCTTGTACAAAGGGACTGCAGAGCAAGCTTCACCGTACATTATGCTTCGGGCGAAGGGTTGAAGGTTGTTTGCTGCTAAAATATAAGCTCGCATTGGTACTGGTTTTCTTGAGCAGCCTTTTACAATGACAGGTTTGTTCTTGTAAACCGAATAATCGATTTTACTTAAGATTTCTTCATATAAGCTAGCATCTAAATCTTCGATAGTTCCATTGACTACTTTTTTTGCAAAAGGCGCTAAATGGATGCTTACTAAAATTAAAGCCCAAGCCGGAACGATAGCGTCTGTACTGCAATGCACAGCCACATATTGATCTTGGTATTGTGACCAATCGTGATTTTTAAGGTGTTCTCTAAAGTCTTTTTCTTTCAATAAAAATCCTTCCAAAAGCCATTGCGAAATGTCAATTTGTGTACGGATTCCTTTTGGATAATAATCCTCTAAATCAAAAACTTCTAAAGCACTATTAGCAACTTTATTGATGATTTCTTCCATTCTTTAAGTCTTAAAGTCGAAGGTCGAAAGTCATAAACTCTTTTATTAGACTTTATAACTTTCAACTTTATGACTGTTTTTTAAAGCATTCCTAATTCTAATTTTGCTTCTTCGCTCATTAAATCTTTACTCCAAGGCGGATCGAAAGTAATTTCAACGTCAACATCTTTTATGTTTTCGATCGTTTTTACTTTTTCTTCTACCTCTCTTGGTAAGCTTTCTGCAACCGGACAGTTTGGAGAGGTAAGTGTCATTAAGATTTTTACTTCGTAATCTGTATTTACCATTACATCGTAAATTAATCCTAATTCATAAATATCAACAGGAATCTCAGGATCGTAAATTCCTTTTAAAACTTTTACGATTGATTCTCCTAATTCGTTTGTGTCTATTTCTTGTTCCATTTTGTTATTTGTTTTTTCGCCACGAATTTCACAAATTTCCCGAATTTAAAAATTAGTGTCAATTCGTGAAATTCGTGGCAAAAGAAATTTAATTTTTGTTTTTTGCGTCAAAAGCCAAAGCGTACATTTTGATGTTTTTGATCATCGAAACCAAACCGTTGGCACGTGTTGCTGATAAATGTTCTTTTAATCCAATTTCGTCTATAAAATCAGTATCTGCATTTATGATATCAGATGCTTTTTGATTGGAGAAAGCACGAATTAAAATCGCGATTATTCCTTTTGTCAAAATTGCATCACTATCAGCAGTAAAGACAATTTTGTCATCTTTTTGTTCGCCTTGAAGCCAAACTTTAGACTGACATCCTTTGATTAAATTCTCGTCGGTTTTGTATTCTTCTTTAATTAACGGAAGACTTTTTCCTAGTTCAATGATGTATTCATAACGCTGCATCCAGTCGTCGAACATCGAAAATTCGTCTATTATTTCGTTTTGAATTTCTTTTATTGTCATAATTATTCTTTAGCAAAATCAACCAGTAAATTAACCAGTTTTTCTATTTCCTTTGGAGGAAAACCATTGTCGAAACCTTTTGTTTCGTAGGTCTTTTGATTTTGAGTTACTTTTAAATTTCCAATTGCAGCGCCATCGTAAAAACGTTTTTCTGTTGGAGCTTTCAAATTTGGAATATTTTCTAAATTTATTTTCGAAAACTCAATTACAATTTGTTTCCATTTTGCATCATTAATTTTCGCTTCTACAGCTTCCTCATTTCTGGCATTGGTAACTGTTGCTGTTTTATTTTGAACAATTATCTTTTTGTAAATACCTCTTGAAACGGCAGTGTATTCCAATTGTGTTTTGGTCATATCTGCTTTTTTTTGACTGGAGCAGCTCGTTCCAATAAAAAGAGTTAAGAGTAACAAAGATAAAATTCTCATATAAAAGGTTTTTAGCTCAGCATTGTTTGGGCTTTCTTAACTGCATCAACCATTAGATCAATTTCCTCTTTAGTGTTATAAAAAGAGAAAGAAGCACGAATTGTTCCCGGAATACAGAAGAAATTCATAATTGGCTGCGCACAGTGATGTCCAGTTCTAACCGCAATTCCTAATTTGTCAATTATTGAACCAATATCATAGGGATGAATTCCATCAATATTAAATGAAACCACAGAAGCTTTATTCTTTCCCGTTCCGTAGATTCTCAAACCTTCAATTTCTAGTAGACGTTTTGTAGCGTACTCTAAAAGTTCGTGTTCATATTCCTGAATATTGTCGAAACCTATATTGTTTAAATAATCAATTGCAGTTCCCAAAACAATTCCACCCGCAATATTTGGAGTTCCAGCTTCAAATTTATGAGGAAGATCTGCGTAAGTAGTTTTTTCGAAAGTCACTTCTTTGATCATCTCGCCGCCGCCCTGATAAGGAGGAAGTTTATTTAACCATTCTTCTTTTCCATATAAAATTCCTGTTCCAGTTGGACCGCACATTTTATGTCCTGAAAAAGCATAAAAATCACAATCTAATTCCTGAACATCTGGTTTTAAATGTGGAACAGCCTGAGCGCCGTCAATTAAAACAGCAGAACCTACAGCGTGTGCCTTATCAATAATATATTTAATTGGGTTAATGATTCCCAGTGCATTCGAAATATGATTTACCGTAACCACTTTTGTTTTTTCAGAAAGTAAAGCATCAAATTCTTCGATGATTAATTCTCCATTTTCATTCATCGGAATTACTTTCAAAACAGCTCCCGTTTTTTCACATAACATTTGCCAAGGCACAATATTACTGTGATGTTCCAGTGAAGAAACAATTACTTCGTCGCCAGGTTTCAAGATTGAAGCAAAACCATTTGTAACTAAGTTAATACCGTGTGTAGTTCCCGAAGTAAAAAGGACTTCGTGAGCATGTTTTGCATTAATATGATTTTTCACTTTGCCACGAGAAATCTCGTAAGCATCAGTGGCTAATTGGCTTAAAGTGTGAACGCCACGGTGAATATTGGCATTAATTTCCTGATAATATTTTACTTCTTCATCAATCACAATTTGTGGTTTTTGCGAAGTAGCTCCGTTGTCGAAATATACTAAAGGTTTTCCGTTTACAGTTTGTGAAAGTATCGGAAAATCAGCTCTTATTTTTTGGATATCTAGCATGTCTTATTTAGAAAAAATCTATTTACAAAAGTACTAAAACTAAATTTGTTTATACAGCAATTCTATAATTTCCTTTTATGGTGCCATTGTTAGATGCTGTAAATATTGATTCCGTAAAAAATAATTCTGTTTTTTGAATTATCCGAAATAGATTTGTGAATTGAGTTCTAAAATCGTGAGCATAAATTATTTATATTGCAGTAAAAATATCTAAATCGTCATGAAAAAGTTTCTCAAAGTATTTCTGCTTGTTTTGGTTCTTGCCTTTTTGTATTTCGGATTTACAACTTATCCGAAGCTGGATTTGATTTCTGGTTTCTCAGCAAAAAGTGTCGCGTCAGGACATTTTATCGATAATCGTCCATTGGATCTAATTGAAAAAACAGACAATGATATTGATATGATTGATTTGGCTAAAAATTCAATTGATGATGCTGGAAAATTTGCAGTTTCATCTGTTTATGGATTGAAAGAAAGAAAAGCAATCTATAGAGAAGGTTTGGGAGCTTTATTAATTAATGATGATTTTGATATTTCGAAACCATACCTGCTTCCAAAAAGAACAAAATTGGTTAATAATCTTCCTTTTCCTTATGGCAATAATGAACCAAAAGATTCTGCTTTCGCAAATGTCGACTATGCAAAATTAAAAAAAGCCGTTGACGATTCTTTTGATAAAGATGGCGGAAAAAAGAAAAGAACACGTGCCGTTGTTGTTTTATATAAAGACAAATTAATTGCCGAAAAATACGATACAGGTTTCAATAAAGACAGTAAAATTTTAGGCTGGTCGATGACAAAAAGTATCACAAGTTCTGCTTTTGGAGTTTTGGCAAAACAAGGGAAAATTGATATTTATAAACCAGCGCCAATCAAAGAATGGCAAAATGACGAACGCAAAAATATTACCGTAAACGATTTGCTTCACATGAATTCTGGTTTAGAATGGGAAGAGAATTACAGCACAATCTGCGATGCTACACAAATGCTTTTTCAATCTGAAGATATGGGAAAAGTACAAATGGATAAGCCGGCAAAATATAAACCAAACACACATTGGTATTATTCTTCAGGAACGACAAACTTATTATCGAGAATTTTAAGAAGTCAATTTAAAACACAACAAGAATACTTAGATTTTTGGTATAGCGCCGTAATCGACAAAATCGGAATGAATTCGATGATTGTGGAGCAAGATATGTCAGGAACTTTTGTAGGTTCGTCTTACGGATGGGCAACACCAAGAGATTGGTCAAAATTTGGATTATTATACTTGCACAAAGGAAACTGGAACGGCGAACAAATCCTTGACGAAAGCTGGGTAAAGTACACAGCAACACCAACCAATACTTCTGAAGGAAAATATGGAGCACAATTTTGGTTAAACGCCGGAGGAAAATTCCCAGATGTTCCTCGTGATATGTTTTATTGCAGTGGGTATCAAGGACAAATGGTGGCGATTATTCCTTCTTTGGATATGGTTATCGTGAGAATGGGAGTGAAGGAAGAAGAACCTGGATTTGATTTTAATGGGTTTTTGAAGGGGATAATTTCTTCTGTAAAAAAGTAATTGTATGAATCCAGTTTTGAAATCAATTCTAATTGGAATTGTAGGGTTTGTTGTTTTGATTTTGTCGTTTTCATTACTAATTAGAATCATTCCTTTTTTTGGCAAATTATTTTTATTCGTAGGATTTGGAATGATTTTATTTGGATTCTTTTCCTTCTTATTTAATGTCTTTAAGAGATAATTTAATGAAAAACGAAATTAAAGTGCCAATTTTTATGATGCTTTCTGGTTGGCTTCTTGGAGGATTTGGATTTACGACAACATTGGGACATCCAATAAGTACAATTTCTTTTTGTCTCGGATTAAGTTTGGCTTTTTTTGGATTTATATTATTTGTTCTTAGAGTGAAAAAATAAAATTTAACCGCAAAGACGCCAAGTAAAAAGCGCAAAGTTCGCAAAGTTTTGTAATAAACCTTTGCGAACTTTGCGTAATTCTTTGCGAACCTTGCGGTTAAACAATACTATAAATCAAATCCTAAATTCACGCCCAATTTCATGGCGATGATTTTAGTAATTCTTTGTTTTAATTCTGGTATTTTGATGCTTTCGATAACGGCATTTGAAAATGCGTACATTAATAAAGCTTTAGCTTCTTTTTGTGGAATTCCACGAGATTGCATGTAGAACATTGCTGTTTCATCCAATTGTCCAACGGTACAACCGTGAGAACATTTTACGTCATCAGCGAAAATCTCTAATTGTGGTTTTGCGTTGATAGTAGCTTTGTCGCTCAATAAAATGTTATTACTTTTTTGGAAAGCATTTGTTTTTTGAGCTTCTTTTTCTACCAAAACTTTTCCGTTGAAAACTCCTGTTGAACGATCAGAGAAAATTCCCTTATAATCCTGGAAACTTTCGCAGTTTGGCGTTGCGTGGTTTACCAAAGTATAATGGTCAACGTGTTGTTTGTCATTTAAGATTGAAATTCCGTTCAACGTACTTGTCAATCTTTCTCCAAAGTGATAGAAGTTTAAGTTGTTACGAGTTAAATTTCCACCAAAAGAGAAAGTGTGCACATAAGCATGACTTTCCTGTTGTTGTGAAACGTAAGTGTTGTCAATTAAATTGGCTTCACTATTATCGTTTTGAATTTTGTAATAATCAACAATCGCACGTTTTTGAGCAAAAATCTCTGTAACCGAATTGGTTAAAACTGGGTTTTCATTCAAGCTTTGGTGACGCTCGATAATTTGAACATGTGAATTTTCTCCCACAATAATCAAATTTCTTGGCTGAACCATTAAAGCTGCTTCGCTTCCAGTTGAGAAATACATAATCTCAATTGGTTTATCTGCTACTTTTTTCTTCGGAATATTGATAAACGCACCTTCCATTGCAAATGCAGTATTCAATGAAGTCAAGCTGTCATCTTTACTTGCAATTTGATTAAAGTAGGTGTCAATAATCATTTTATATTTTGGTTTGGTTAATGCTGATGACATCAAGCAAACATCGATTCCGTCATGCGTTGTAGAAGACAAATGCGAACTAAATACGCCATCGACAAATACTAATTTATAAGTGTCAATTTCGTGTAAAAAGTATTTTTTTACCTGACTGAATTCGATTGCATTTTCCTGTTTTGGAAAACCGAAAAGTCATTTTTTAAGATGGCATTTAGCGATGTATATTTCCAAGCTTCTTCTTTTTTGGTTGGGAAACCTTTATTTTCGAAGTTTTTTAAAGCATTTGTGCGTATGTCATGTAAATCTGAATGTACATCGACACGCTCTTCAAAAGCCATAAAAGACGATACTAATTTTTCTTTTAAATCCATTTTGTGTTTTAGTCTTAAAGTCGAAAGTCGAAAGTCGAAAGACTCTGGATTGTCGACTATTTTTGTGAAAAAATCATAAATTAAGTTGAGTCTGAAAAAGACTTTACAACTTTTGACTTTATGACTTTTGACTCAAATATTTAATGAAACCGCCTAATAATTTCGATATTTCTGTTATCGATTCCAAAAGCATTTCAAATTCTTCTTTTATAATATATTCTAAATCAAAAGCTAAATATAATTGAGATCTAACTTCTCCTGCTGATGCTTTGGCTACATATAAAAAGTAAATAAACTCTTTGTCTGTATTTCTCTCAAAACCCTCTGCTATATTTGATGATATAGAAAGGGATGCACGTCTTATTTGTCTAACAAAATCAAAGTCTTTTTTGAAATTAGAATTTTCGGTAATCAAATATATTTTCTTATTGAAGATTCGAGATTTTTGCCAAGAATTTATTTCCTCAAAAGATTTAAACTTACTCATGCTTTATTTCAACTTTATGACTTTTGACTTTAAGACTTATTAATTCTCTGCTTTGATCCAATCGTAACCCTTTTCCTCTAGCTCATATGCTAATTCTTTTCCTCCAGATTTTACAATTCTTCCGTTGTACAAAACGTGAACGAAATCAGGAACGATATAATCTAACAAACGTTGGTAGTGCGTGATAACGATAATTGCATTTTTCTCGCTTTTTAATTTGTTTACACCATTTGCAACAATTCTTAAAGCATCGATATCAAGACCAGAATCGGTTTCGTCAAGGATAGCTAATTTTGGCTCCAACATCGCCATTTGGAAAATTTCGTTTCTTTTTTTCTCTCCTCCAGAAAAACCTTCGTTTAAAGAACGAGATAAAAATTTACGATCGATTTCTAATAATTCAGATTTCTCACGAATCACTTTCAGCATTTCGTTTGCCGGCATTTCTTCTTGACCGTTTGCTTTACGAGTTTCGTTGATTGCAGTTTTCATAAAGTTAGTTACACTAACTCCAGGAATTTCTACAGGATATTGAAACGAAAGGAAAACTCCTTTGTGTGCTCTTTCTTCTGGAGCTAAATCTGCAAGATCTTCTCCGTCAAGGAAAACTTCTCCGTCAGTAACTTCGTAGTTTTCGTTTCCTGCAATAACAGCAGAAAGTGTACTTTTTCCAGAACCGTTTGGTCCCATGATAGCGTGTACTTCGCCAGCTTTAACTTCTATATTAATTCCTTTTAGGATTTCTTTATCACCAATTGAGGCGTGAAGGTTTTTTATTGATAACATTGTTTTTTATTTTATATAAATGTCAATTCTATTTTTGTTGTTTGGTTTAGGATATTGGCATTAAAATGCGCATGTCCTAAATATTCCATGCCTAAATAATCGGCTGTTTTTTTAAACGGAATGTAAAAACTTTCTTCGATTTCATTGTCGTGTGAATTTGAGATCACGCCAATTTTTTTTCCTCTAAGTTTTCTTCCAGTTTCTTTTTCAATTCGGATTAAATCTGAAAACCGATCAAAAAAGACCTTCATAATTCCGCTCATATTATACCAATAAATGGGCGTTGCAAAAATGAAAGTATCATGATTTTCGATAATCTTTTTAATCAAAGGCAAAAAATCATCTTCTATATTTTTGCTTTCGTAATCATAATATGAAATATTATAATCACTTAGATTTACTACATCAATATGGTATTCTTTCACAATTTCGTCCACAATTTTTGTTGTGTTGCCGTTTTTTCTGGAAGAACCTAAAATGATGACTTTTTTATTTTCCATCTTCAAATTATCCAACAGAACCTTCTAAAGAAATCTCTAATAATTTTTGCGCTTCAACCGCAAATTCCATTGGAAGTTTATTCAATACATCTTTACTGAAACCGTTTACAATTAAGGCAATCGCTTTTTCAGTCGGGATACCTCTTTGGTTGCAATAAAAAACCTGATCTTCTCCAATTTTACTTGTAGTTGCTTCGTGCTCAATTTTAGCCGATGGATTTTTACTTTCGATATACGGGAAAGTATGTGCTCCACAATTATTCCCCATTAACAATGAGTCACATTGTGAAAAGTTTCTTGCATTCTCTGCTCTGGGAGAGATTTGCACTAAACCACGGTAGCTGTTTTGTGATTTACCAGCCGAAATACCTTTAGAAATAATAGTCGATTTAGTGTTTTTTCCTAAATGGATCATTTTAGTTCCAGTATCTGCTTGTTGGTAATTATTGGTAACAGCAATCGAATAAAATTCTCCTACCGAATTATCTCCTTTTAATACGCAAGATGGATATTTCCAAGTTACAGCAGAACCTGTTTCTACTTGTGTCCAAGAAATTTTAGCATTTGTTTCGCATAAACCTCTTTTGGTTACGAAGTTGTAAACTCCACCTTTTCCTTCTTTGTTTCCAGGAAACCAGTTTTGAACGGTAGAATACTTAATTTCAGCATCATCCAAAGCGATTAATTCAACTACAGCAGCGTGTAATTGATTTTCATCGCGACTTGGAGCAGTACATCCTTCTAAATAAGAAACATAACTTCCTGCATCAGCAATCACCAAAGTTCTTTCGAATTGTCCTGTTCCTGCCTGATTAATTCTGAAATAAGTTGAAAGTTCCATTGGGCAACGAACACCTTTTGGAATATAACAGAAACTTCCGTCAGAGAAAACTGCTGAGTTTAATGCTGCGTAGAAGTTGTCTTTTTGAGGTACAACCGTTCCTAAATATTTTTTTACTAATTCTGGATGTTCTTTAATAGCTTCAGAAATTGGACAGAAAATAATTCCTTTTTCGGCCAAAGTTTTCTTGAAAGTTGTAGCTACTGAAACAGAATCGACAACAATATCCATAGCGACATTGTTCATCATTTTTTGTTCATCAACAGAAATTCCAAGTTTTTTGTACATCTCTAATAATTCCGGATCTACATCGTCCAAAGTTTTGTTAGGATCTACTTGTTTTGGAGCTGAGTAATAAGAAATCGCCTGAAAATCTGGTTTTTCATAATGAACATTTGCCCATTCTGGCTCAATCATTTCTTTCCATGCGCGGAAAGCCTCGATGCGCCATTCGGTCATCCATTCAGGTTCTTCTTTTTTAAGAGAAATAGCTCTCACGATGTCTTCGTTTAAGCCAATAGGGAAAGTCTCAGATTCTATATTAGTATAAAATCCGTACTCATATTCTTTAGTTTCCAGTTCGATTTTTAAATCGTCTTCGGTGTATTTGCTCATTGTTTTTTTATTGAAAGATTTAAAAATTGAAGGATTTAAATATTAAAATCACTTCCGTAATTTTTAAATCTTTAAATTTTGCAATTATTTAATTTTTAAAGAGAGAATGATTCTCCGCATCCGCAAGTTCTGCTTGCATTTGGATTGTTGAAAACAAATCCTTTTCCGTTTAATCCGCCTGAAAATTCAAGAATTGTTCCGGCTAAATATAGGAATGATTTTTTTTCAACTGCTATTTGTATGTCATTATCTACGAATACTTTATCATCGTCGCCTTTGGTTTTGTCAAATTTTAAATCATAAGACAAACCAGAGCATCCACCACTTTTTACGCCTACTCTTACATAGTCGTTTGCGGCGTCAAAACCATCATCAGTCATCAAATCGATGATTTTCTTTTTGGCTGTATCAGAAACCTTTATCATTGTTTATGGTATTTGTTTTTAAAAGATCATTTAAAATCGCATCTAAATAGTAATCAAAATATTACATTAAATAAAATGCCAATTTCTCAGTTCAAATGAAATTGTCTGCAAAGATACGACTTAAAAACCTTTTTCCATAGCGGTTCACATTATTATAACAAATGTTAAAATAGATAGAATTTATTTTGCTGAAAACAGGGCAAAAATGTATCTCTTTTTTTTTACAGTGATCTTGTTTGTTGAGCGAAAAGTTTGATGATTTTTGTAAATTTTTGCGATTCTCGTATTTTAATGGCAAATAAAATTAAAAACCGTATTTGTACTTATTATAACTGTTGTTATATTGTTATTTTTGTAATAAATTGTGAGTAATTATGAAAAAACAGTATATGAATAAGTGGGTAAAAGCACTTTTTGCAGTATTTTTTGTTTTTGGAATAGGAGCTACATTCTTTATTTTTAGCAGTGAATTAAAGGAAAGTACCAAAGATAATGCGACTCCTTCGATTAAAAATAATCTTGCAGAGCCAAGCAAGGAATCTACAGCACAAAAAAATATTATAGATTCTTTGAATGTTTTAAAGCAGCAATATGATTTGGCTATTCTAGAAAAGACTTCGTTATCGCAGCAATTGGAGCTTGAACGAAAAAATGTCGAAAACTTGATGGAGATTATTAAAGCTTCAAAAAATCCTTCGATTACTCAGATTCAAATTTATAGAAAACAACTTTTAGATTTAAAAACGACATTAGAATCTAAAGGTTTAGAAATTAAAAGTCTCAAATCTCAAAACCAAAATTTACTTACCGAAATTGAGTCCCAGAATGTTGTGATGTATCAGCAAAAGGCGCAAAATGACACTTTAATTTTGAAACAAAAAAAACTGGAATCGACGATAAAAGACGCTTCAAGGTTATCACTGAATAATTTTAAAGTAGTTGCATTGCGCGAGAAAAACTCTGGAAAAGAGCTAGAAACGGATAAAGCCAAGCATACACAAAAGCTTAAAGTGAGCTTTTCTATCAATGGAAATTCGGTAGCTAAAACAGGAAAAAAGATTTTTTATATTCAAGTTTTAGATCAAAAAAACACAGTTTTAGGAGAAGATAAATTAATTGAATTCGGAAATGATAAAGCTTTGGTTTACAGTTTTATTGTAGCAGTAGATTTTCAAGGAAAACCTGTCAATGTTTACGGCATTTTAAATGCTGATGAAAATGATTTTAAAAAAGGAACTTATTTTGTTAACTTTTTTGATAAGCAAGAAATCATAGGAAGTACTTCGATTACTTTAGAATAAAGAGTAGGGAGTTTTTAAATAGAATTTGTAGTATAAAGGAAATTGATTTCCTAGCTTTGTTTTCTTATTAGAAATTTATACTCATGAAACTTTATCCAATAGAATCAGGAAATTTTAAGTTAGACGGCGGTGCAATGTTTGGTGTTGTACCTAAAACAATTTGGAACAAAACCAATCCTGCAGATGATAATAATCTTATCGATATAGCCGCACGTTGTTTGTTGATTGAAGATGGAAATCGTTTGATTTTAATTGATACCGGAATGGGAGATAAACAATCAGAAAAGTTTTTTGGTTATTACTCGCTTTGGGGATCTCATTCGATTGATAAATCTTTGGCAAAATATGGTTTTCATAGAGATGATATTACGGATGTTTTTATGACGCATTTGCATTTTGACCATTGCGGAGGAAGTGTTCAGTGGAATTCTGATAAAACTTTTTATGAGCCGGCTTTTAAAAATGCGAAGTTTTGGACAAATGAAAATCATTGGGAATGGGCTACAAAACCAAATGCGCGTGAAAAAGCTTCTTTTCTTTCGGAAAATATTTTACCAATGCAGGAAAGCGGTCAGTTGAATTTTATAAAACGTTCTGAAAGTGATTTTGCATTTTCTGAAGAAATGAATTTTGGGATTTATTACGTTGATGGGCATACCGAAAAACAGATGATTCCGCACATTCAATATCAAGATAAAACCATCGTTTTTTGCGCAGATTTATTGGCTACTGCTGGACATATTCCGTTACCGTATGTAATGGGGTACGATACGCGTCCATTATTGACAATGCCTGAAAAATCAAAATTTTTGAATGCCGCTGCTGACAATAATTATTATTTGTTTTTAGAACACGATGCACATAATCAAATTATAACGGTTGAACATACTGAGAAAGGCGTGCGACTGAAAGATGTTTTTACCTGCGAAGAGATTCTTTAAGATAAACTTTAAAATATGAAAAAATCCCGTTTTCAACTGAATGAAAACGGGATTTTTGATTTAACTAATTGTGATTATTTAAGAGCTAGTTGGTTTTAAATTTCCAAACCTGTCCAACAGTTTCACCTCCTTTGTTGTCTTTTACGACAACTTTCCAGAAGTACTCTTTTGTGGCGTCAAGCGTAACATCAAATGAAGAAGCGCTTATATTTTCGGCAACTTTTGCTGTTGGAGGATTAGTTGTTCCAAAATACACATCGTAAGTTAGAATATCATTTGCGTCAACATCAGATGCCTTCCATTTTAAAGTGGCCGTTGCTGTGCTTAAAGTAGAATTTATTGCTGGCTGAACTAACTCTGGAGCAAATGGTAAATGATTTACAACACCTGTTCCTGCAGTATAAAATTTGAAAGTTGCAGAGTAAGCACTTGATAAACCTTTGCTGTCTGCTGCTTGTACTCTCCAATAATATGCTGTATTTTTCTCTAACGAAAGAGAGGAGCTAACGGTTGAGTTGTTAAGTGTATTAACAATTTGAGTAAATCCGTTATCTTTTGCAACTTGAATTTGGTAGACAATTGGATCTTTTTCAGTATCAGTAGATTGATTCCATTGTAAAGAAACAGTATTGTCTAAACATAATTTACCATCGGTAGGAGATACTAATACTGGAACTGTAGGTGCCGTATTTGTAACTGGAGGAGTAACAGGATCGTCTCCGCCCCCGCCTCCGCATGCAGCAAACAAAAAACTAATGATTGATAGGTATATAAAATTCTTCATTTTTATTTTTTTATAATTTTAATGTATTCTGGAGTTTCGAAATAGATTTTTGCGGCATAAATTCCCGAAGCTTGGTTTTCAAGACTTAACTGCGCTTTTCCATTTTCGATAGAATATGTTTTAGTCGAAACTAATTGACCAGCAAAATTGTACAATACGATTTTAACTTCTTTTTGACCAGTTGGAATTTCAATTTCAAAACTTCCAGAAGTTGGATTTGGGTAAGCAGATAATGTTCCTAAAAGATCCATTGTGGCTACTTTTTTAGAAAAAATACCTTCGCAAGCTTTAGCAGTTGCTACTTCAATTAAACCACCTTTTTCTAAACTTAAATTAAAGTTAGAATCTGTTGTTTGAAATTGTTGAGTTCCGTCAACAAACACGGTAAAAGGAGCCGTTCCTGCAGTAATTTCTACTGCTACATTTTTAGAAGTTACGCTTGATTTTCCTGCAACGTTAGAAGCTTTTGGAATAGTTACGGTAAAGTTTTGTTCGAAAATCATTTCCGGAATAGTGATCTTGATTTTGTAAGTTCCCGGAGTTAAACTAGTAACTTTTAAACTGTTGTTAGTAAAGTTGTACGATTTATCGTTTATTGTTGCGGCATATGCAAATGAATTTTTACCAACAATACTAATCTCGCCATTATTTTCTCCTGTACAAGATTCTCCTTTAGTTTCAACAGTAAAATTGTTTGCAGGTAAATTTAGTTCTCCTGTACATTCTGTATTGTAAGTTGCAATTGCATCTTTTTTAGAAGGCCAATTTGTAGTTGCATAGTTAACATCATCAACTTGAATACAATATAGTTTTGGGTTTGAAGAAAATGAAACATAATTGTTATTTAGTAACGTATTTTTTCCATTTTTAAGGTTTAAGCTCGTTAATTGATTTGAGTTTACCATCAAACTGCTTAATAGAGGATTTTTTGAGACATCGATTGTTACAATTTTATTCTCGTTAACTTCAAGACCATATAGTAAAACATTATTTGAAACATCAATAGTTGTTAATTGACATTTTTTAGCATTTAAATAAGTTAGCGCTTTATTCTGAGAAACATCTAAAGTTGTTAATTCATTTGAAAAAGCACTTAAACTAGTTAAAGCAATGTTTTTAGAAGTATTTAAAGTTGTTATTTTATTTCCGTAAACACCTAGTTCTTTTAAGGCTAAATTAGCAGTTATATCAATAGTTGTAATTTGATTTGAGCCAACATCTAATCGAGTTAATACTGTGTTTTTAGATACATTAATAGTTGTTAGTTTGTTGTTGTCAGAAATTAAATTTTGTAAAGCTAAGTTGTTTGAAATATTTAATTCCGTCAATTTATTACTACCGCAATTTAGAGATTCTAAAGCAGTGTTTTTAGTAAGATCTAATGTAGCAACCTGATTACTAGATAAATCTAAAGTTTTTAGTTTTAGGTTTTTAGAAACATCGATTTTAGTAATTGCTCCTTTAGAGCAGTACAGTTTTTCTAATGATTTAAAATCTTCAATACCTTGTAAATCTGTAATTTTATTGGTTGCATCAATTGCATTTAATTCGATAAGATTTTCAATGCTAGAGGTTAGAACTTTTCCATTTTCACCATCTTTATCAATGCCATTTTTGATTAAAAGTTTTTCAAAATTTATATCAGGAATTAGTGTGTATTGATAGTTTGGCGCACAAGCCTCAGATGAATAAATTACTTTTTCGTCTTTTGCGATCCATTTTTCGGTAGAAAAAGCTACGTTATCAACTTGAATGCAAAGTAAATTTGGATTTTTCGTAAAATTTCCAAGAGTCATGTTTTGCATGTTTGCATTATTTCCGTTTTTCAAATTCAAACTATACAAGTTGTTATCAGTACAGTCGAATTCCTTTAGAATAGTGTTTTTTGAAACATCTAAATTTCTTAATTTATTGAAACTAGCACTTAGAGTAATAAGCTTCGTGTTTTTAGAAACATCTAAGTCAGAAATTTCATTATTACTTATGTTTAAATCAATTAATGATAAGTTTGCAGAGACAGAAAAAGTGTTTAATTTATTATGACTAATATTTAGTTTTGCTAACAAAGGTTGTCTTGAGATGTTTATCGTTGTTAATTGGTTGTTATTACATTCCAATGAAGTCAACATAGAAAAATCTTCTATTCCTGTTAAGTCTGTAATATTGCTATTTGCAACATTTAGACTTGTTAGATCGGCAATACTTGTTGTTGCAACTTTTCCGTTTTTCCCGTCTTTATCTATATTAAGTTCAATTAGTTTATCTTCAAATTTAGAGTCAGGTATTAAAGTGTATGGTACAACAAATGGACAAGGATCTGATGAGAAAGTAGCTGTTAAATCTTTTTTAGCTCCCCAATTTGCATTAGAATAGTCAACATTATCAACTTGTATACATTTTAGATCAGGATTTTGAGCAAATCTTACACCATCATTATTGGAAGAAGAAACAGATATTGAGCTATTAGATCCATTTTTAATATTCAGGTTTAATAACTTATTGTTATTAGCAAGTACTTGAGACAGTTTAGGATTTTTTGAAAAATCTAATGTTTTTATTTCGTTGTTATTACACCAAATTTGATTCAATTCTGGATTGTTTGAAACGTTTAATGATGTTAGCATGTTTCCATTTACAAATAAGGTAGATAGTTTTGTGTTTTTAGTAACATTTAAACTAGATAATTTATTAAAGTAGATTTGTACTGATTTTAAATTTATATTGTTTGTAAGGTCAATATTCGAAAGACTATTAAAACTTAGATCCAAAGAAGTTAATGCGATATTTTTGGAAACATTAATATAAGTTAATTTATTAGCAAATAAATTGACACTTGTCAATGCTTGATTTTGTGAAAAATCTACTGTAGTTATATTGTTATTATTAGCTGTTATCTGCTGTAAAGAAGTAAAATCTTGGATACCCGTTAAGTCAGATATGCCTTTTCCTGACAAGCCTAAATTGGTAACTTTAGCAATACTTTCTGTTTTAACTTTTCCATTTTTTCCATCTCTATCAATGTTAAGAAGTATAAGTTGATCTTCAAAACTAGAATCAGGAATAAGGGTATACACATTACAATCTAAACTAAAACTTGCTATTGCATCTTTAGTTACCGTCCAGTTTGCTGTGGCAGCAACATCTGGAACTTGAATGCATGTTAGTGAAGGGTTGTTAGCTGCATTTAAATTATTTAAAGCAGTGTTTTTAGAAAGATCCAGTTTCTGTAATAAATTACCAGAAGCATTTAAATTTGTCAAGGAGGTAAAACCTTGTATTCCTGTTAAATTGGTAATTGAACTATTTGATATATCTAATGCTGTAATGGTGTTAATACTCGAATTTAGAACAGCTCCATTTTTTCCGTCATTATCAATTTTAAGTGCTATTAATTTGTCTTCAAAATTTGGATCTGCAATGTTGGTAGAAAGAGAGCAATCTAGTGAAGCAAAATACGTTTCGTCGTCTTTCAATTTAGACCAATTAGCTTTAGAATAATCAACATTATCAACCTGAAGACAAGTCAGGTCTATATTGTTTATGAAAGAAGAAGAATAACCTAAACCTGAGCTTCCGGACATACTTTGGAAATATACGCCCATTTCTTTTGAAAAATTGGAATTATTTCCATTTTTCAGATTCAGACTGTTTAGTTTATTAAAACTACAGTTTAGAAAAACTAAAGATTTATTATCGCTAAGATTCAATGAAGTTATTTGGTTATAACTACAGTATAAAAATTTTAATTGTTTGTTTTTACTAACATCTATAGTTGATAATTTATTTGAATTACAAAGCATATACTCTAATGCTGTATTCGCTGATAAGTCTAAAGAAGATAGATTACTGCTGCCGCAATCTAGTTGTTTTAGTGCTGTGTTTTTGGCTAAATTAAGTTCTGACAATTTTGCAAGTCCACTAGCATTTAATTCGATAAGATTGATGTTGTTGGAAACATTTAGAGTTGAAAACTTATTATTACCAACGTCCAAATATTGAAGCGATGTGTTTGAGCTTACATCAAAAGTTTCTAGTAAGTTAGAGCTGCAGTCTAAAAAGGTTAAATTGGTATTTTTGTTTAAATCTAAATTTTTTAAACTATTAGCTGAACAATTTAATTTTATTAAAGCGACGTTGCTGCTTAGATTTAATAGCGTAAGTTGTTGATAACTACAGTCTAAAAACATTAAAGCAGTGTTTTTAGAAACATTTAAAGCTTGGATTTTGTTAGAAGAACAATTTAGAGTAGTCAAGTTTGTATTTTCCGAAACATCTAATATTGTCATTAAATTTGAGTGACAGTTCAAATTTTGCAGAGCCTTATTAGTTGATAGATCTATAGAGCTTAGCTTGTTAGCAGATATATTAAGATTTTCTAACAAAGTGTTTTTGGATAAGTTTAGCTCGTTAATATTGTTATATTGAGTAGATAAATCTACTAATAAAGTGTTTTGAGTCACGTCTAACTTTGTTAAAAGATTGTTGCTGCAATCTAAAGAAGTCAAAGCTTTAAAGTCTTGAATTCCTGTTAAGTCAGTTATTTTGCGTTCGCTTCCTAAATTTAGCGATTTTATGGTGTTGATTTTTGACGTTAATACTTTGCCATCAGTTGCACCAGAGTCAAGTCCTAAATAAATTAATCTTTTTTCAAACTCGATGTCAGGAATCTTGGTGTATTGTGCAGGAATATCGGCAATGTCTACAACAGAAACATTATCAACCAAAATTTCAGAATTCAGAGTTCCATAAGTCCAAATATCAACTTCAATACTTTCAGAAACAGTAGGAGTATATTCGAATTCTATTTTTCTCCACTCGGTAGTAGAAAAAGTTACATCTGATTTTTTAATTATTTCCGACTTAAAAGTACTGGGTTTATGATACAAACTAAGATCAATAGAAGAAAATGTTCCTTTTGCAAGTTTGTGATACAAAGTCACCTTATATGTTTTACCTGCAGTTACAGGGAAATATTCGCTATTGATAAAATTAGATGTTCCGCTGGCAATCATCATGTTGGTACTCGATGTGCCGTTTTGCGCTATACTGCTTTGAGAAGCGAAGCCGCTAAAAAAGCGAAACCAATTGTCAGGCTGCGACGAAGAAGTCCAAGTTTCAAAGTTCCCATTCGGAACTAAGTTGGTTTGTGCATAAATAGAAAAATTTGCCAGTAACAGCAATAAGAGTAGTTTTGTTTTCATAGATTTGGTTTACAATTCAGTCGCGCAAGAATAACTATTTTAAACGGACTTTCCTTACGGGAAGACGTAAAGAAAAAAAGTTTTTTTTAAATCTAAAGAAAGAGCATACAAACTAGAATATTTTTTCTGAATCAAATTGGGTAAAATCATTTGAAACGAAGTAGGTTAGCATGTGTTTTTATGTTTTCAAAAAATCATAACACAGTGTTAATGGTTAGTTTTTTGTAACAAAAAATCATAATTTAGTCCCATCTTTTAACTATACATTATTTTTAGATACATGAGTCATATAAAACCTCTTAAATTATCTGCTTTTGCATTACTTGTTTTAGCAGGCTGTAGTGCTACTTTGCAAGCGCAAGTTTCAACTTCAAAAGAATTCATTAAAGCGCCATTAACAGTTGTTAAAAAAGCACCAGTCAGCGAGAACGAACTAAAAAGATGGAGTCATCTTGATTTAATCAAAGATTCTATTCCGGGTATGAGTGTTGATAAGGCTTACGCTGAACTATTACAAGGAAAAAAAGGTCAAAAAGTTATTGTAGGAATTGTAGATTCTGGTGTTGATATTGAACACGAAGATTTGCAAGGAATGATCTGGACAAACACTAAAGAAATTCCAGGAAACGGAATCGACGATGATAAAAACGGTTTTATCGACGACGTTCACGGATGGAATTTCCTTGGAAACGCTGTTCATGAAAATCTTGAAATGACACGTATCGTTAAAAAAGGCGATGATGGTTCTGCTCAATACAAAGAAGCTTTAGCACAGTATACGGAGAAATATGAAAAAGCTTTAAAAGACAAAGAACAAGTAGACATGTTGTTAGGCTTTCATAATACAATTCAAAAAGAACTTAACAAAACAACATATAAAATAGAGGATCTAAGTACAATTACTTCAGCAAATCCAGATGTTTTGAAAAGTAAAAGGGTCATGACGCAAATATTTACAAATGCAGGTCCAACATTTGATCCAGAAGCTGATTTTGGAGAATATAAAGAGCAAGTTTACGATCAATTAAATTATAATTTGAATAAAGATTATGATGGAAGAAAAATCGTAGGTGATAATCCTGAAGATATCAAAAACAAGTATTACGGAAATAACATTGTTTTTGGTCCAGACAAAGAAAAAGCATTACACGGAACTCACGTAGCGGGAATCGTTGCACAAGTTCGTGGTAATAATTTAGGCGGAGACGGTGTCGCTGCAAATGTTGAAATCTTAACAGTAAGAGCCGTTCCTGATGGAGATGAGTACGATAAAGATATTGCTTTAGCAATTCGTTATGCTGTTGATAATGGTGCAAAAATAATTAACGGAAGTTTTGGTAAAAGCTTCTCTCCGCATAAAAATTGGGTTTACGATGCTATTAAGTACGCAGCAAAAAAAGACGTTTTAATCGTTCATGCGGCAGGTAACGACGGTTACAATATCGATGAAAACAAAAACATCAATTATCCAAACGATTCTCAAGATAACATTAAAGAGTTTGCAGACAACGTAATAACAATTGGAGCAATTAATAAAGAATACGGAGAAACTGTTGTTGCACCATTTTCAAATTTCGGAAAAATAAACGTTGACGTTTTTGCTCCGGGTGAAGAAATTTACGCAACAGTTCCAAACAATAAATACAAATATTTACAAGGAACTTCAATGGCGGCTCCAAATGCAGCAGGAGTTGCGGCATTAATTCGTTCGTATTATCCAAAACTAAAAGCATCTCAGGTAAAACATATTTTAATGGACTCTGGAGTTGCACTTCCTTCAAAGATTATTTTAGGTGAAAATCCAAATCCAGATGAAAAACCTGTAGCGGTTTCTTCTGTAGAATCATCAAAAACGGCTAAAATGGTAAACGCCTATAATGCTTTATTGATGGCTGAAAAGATGTCGAAGAAATAAAAAATAAATAAAACCTAATCCAATGGAAGAACGGCAGCTCTTCCATTTTTATTGTAATTATCATGCGAAAAATTATTTTACTTTCCTTTCTGAGCCTAGGTTTAAGTCCAGCTTTTGCACAAAACACTTCATATTGGCAGCAACACGCCGATTATAAAATGGAGGTTGCGATGGATGTTAAAAACTACCAATACAAAGGAAAACAAGAATTGGTTTATACCAATAATTCATCAGATACCTTAAAAAAGGTATTTTATCATTTATTTTTAAATGCTTTTCAACCAGGAAGTGAGATGGATGCTCGTTTGCATTTTATCAAAGATCCAGACGGAAGAATGGTAAACAAAGTAAAAGGAGCTGATGGAAAAGAAGTAAAACAAAGCCGTATTGAAACTTTAAAACCAAATGAAATAGGGTATTTAAAAATCGCAAATTTCAAACAAGATGGTGTTGCTGCGCAAACAAGAGTTTCAGGAACTATTATGGAAGTGACTTTGCCTAAACCAATTTTGCCAAATTCTAAAACTACTTTTACTTTAGATTTTGAAGGACAAGTTCCGGTGCAGGTTCGTCGTGCAGGAAGAAATAATTCTGAAGGAGTTGAACTTTCAATGTCACAATGGTACCCAAAATTAGCCGAATTTGATTTCGAAGGATGGCACGCAGATCCATACATAGCGAGAGAATTTCACGGAGTTTGGGGTAATTTTGATGTTAAAATTACAATCGACAAAGAATATACTCTTGGAGCTTCAGGATATTTGCAAGACAAAAATACAATTGGTCACGGTTACGAAGATGCTGGCGTAACAGTTGTTTATCCTAAAAAAACAAAAACATTAACATGGCATTTTATCGCACCAAATGTTCACGATTTTACATGGGCTGCTGATAAAGAATATACTCATGATATTGTAAAAGGACCAAACGATGTCGATTTGCATTTCTTTTACAAAAATAATCCAAAAACAGTTGCAAACTGGAAACAGCTAGAGCCATTAATGGTAAAAGTTATGGATTATTACAATCATAGAGTTGGACAATATCCGTACAAACAATACTCGTTTATTCAAGGCGGCGATGGCGGAATGGAGTATGCAATGTGTACTTTAATGCTTGGAAATGGAACTCTTGAAGGAATTTTAGGAACAGCAACTCACGAATTAGGACATTCATGGTTTCAACATATTTTAGCTTCAAATGAGTCAAAACATCCTTGGATGGACGAGGGTTTTACAACTTACATTGAAGACAGTGCTTTGAACGAATTAAAAGGAGATAAAAAAGAAGTAAATCCTTTTGTAGGAAATTACAAAGCGTATTACAGTTTAGTAAATTCTGGAAAAGAACAATCGCAGACAACTCACGGAGATCGTTATGACGAAAACAGACCTTACAGCATTTCATCTTATGTAAAGGGAAGTATCTTTTTATCGCAGTTAGAATATGTAATAGGGAAAGATAATGTTGATGAAACTTTAAAAAGATATTTCAACGATTTCAAATTCAAGCACCCAACTCCAAATGATATTAAAAGAACAGCTGAAAGAGTTTCTGGAGCTGAGTTAGACTGGTATTTAATAGATTGGGCACAAACAACGAATACAATTGATTACGGAATTAAAGACGTTGCAGATAATGCAGGTAAAACAACAGTTTCATTAGAAAGAATAGGAAGAATGCCAATGCCAATTGATTTGAAAGTAGAATATACTGATGGAACTTCTGAGAATTTCTACATTCCGTTGAGAATGATGAATTTTATCAAACCAAATCCAAATCCAAACGAAAAAAGAACAGTTTTAGAAGACTGGGCTTGGGCACAGCAAAACTATAGTTTTACAATTGACAAAAACAAAACCGCAATCAAAAAAATCACTATTGATCCAAGCGGATTAATGGCTGATGTGAAACAGACAAATAATGTTTTTGAAGTGAAGTAAAGATTCAAAAATTTACAAATAAAAAAATCCAAAGCTGGTTTCTGGCTTTGGATTTTTTTTGCTTAACCGGTAATGTTTCAAAGTTAGTGATGAAGTTTTCTAGGCAATATAAATAATGAAAACGTTAGTTTGGATGAGATGAAATAATAACAGAGTAGAACAACATTGTTCTACTCTGTTAGTTTTAAAAAGGTTTAAAATGTATAAAATGATGGAAAGTTATACTTCGTGTTTCAAAGTTAGTGATCAAAATTTATGTCCTCATTGTAAAGAAAATAAAGTCATAAAAAATGGGACAACTAAAAATAAAAAGCAACAGTATTTTTGTAAAAATTGCCATAAAAGATTTATACATAATTACACATATAATGCTTATCAGAATTACATTGACAATTATATTGTTATTTTTATTAAAGAAGGATTAGGAATTAGAAGTACTGCAAGGGTTTTAAAGATTTCGACAACAACATTGCTTAAACGCATAATTTTGATTGCGAGAAATATAAAAAAGCCAAGTATAAGTTTGGGAAAGATTTATGAAGTAGATGAATTGCGAACTTTTATAAAGCGAAAAAATAAATTAATCTGGATTGTTTATGCTTTGGAGAGAGAAACAGGAAAAGTTGTTAGTCTAAATATAGGAAATAGAAGCAATCGTACTTTGAATGTTGTTTTAGATACAGTTAAATTGTCAAATCCAAAAATGATTTTTACAGATAAATTAAAACAATATCAATATCTTATTGAAAAATCAATTCATAAAACAACTAGGTTTGGTACTAATGCTATCGAACGTAGAAATCTTTCATTGCGCACTCATTTAAAGAGACTAAATCGAAAAACGATTTGTTTTAGCAGAAATAAGAGCATTTTATTGGCTGTTTTGCAGATTTATTTTTGGTCGTAATCTGCAAAATCAGCACAACTAATATTAGGAGTTAAAAAGTCTTTTTTAACTCAAATGCTCAATCATATCTTTTGTCATTGATTCAAGATCAAAAGTATGTTTCCAGTTCCAATCTTCTCTTGCAGAACTGTCGTCAATACTTGCCGGCCAGCTGTCCGCAATTTTTTGACGGAAGTCAGGATTGTAAGTGATTTCAAAATCAGGAATATGCTTTTTAATTTCAGCCGCAATTTCAGTTGGAGTAAAACTCATAGCTGCTAAATTGTATGACGAATGTATTTTTATTTCTTCAACAGGCGCTTTCATAATGTTGATAGTAGCATCGATAGCGTCATCCATGTACATCATTGGCATTTTAGTTTCTGATGATAAAAAGCATTCGTATTTTTTATCGGCAATAGCCTTATAGAAAATATCAACAGCATAATCAGTAGTTCCGCCGCCCGGAGGAGTAGACCAGCTGATTAAACCAGGATAACGTATACTGCGAACATCAACGCCGTAAATATTATGGTAATATTCACACCATCTTTCACCAGCCTGTTTACTAATTCCGTAAACCGTCGAAGGTTCCATTACGGTATATTGAGGAGTATTTTCTTTTGGAGTTGTAGGGCCAAAAACAGCGATACTCGAAGGCCAGAAAATCTTCTGAATCTTTTTTGCTTTCGCTAAATTCAAAACATGAAAAAGAGAATTCATATTCAAATCCCATGCAAATGCTGGATTTTTTTCGGCAGTTGCAGATAAAAGCGCAGCCATCAAATAAACATCAGTGATTTTATGAACTTCAACAAGATGTTCAATTTGATTAAAATCTAAAGCATTGACTACTTCAAAAGGACCTGAATTAACAACATCCGTATTTAATTTTCGAATATCAGAAGCGATTACATTTTCGGTTCCGTAAAGTTTGCGCAATTTTTGAGTCAGCTCAGTCCCAATTTGACCGCAAGCGCCAATGATTAATATTTTTGGATTCATTTTTAGATGGTTTTTTTTAGAGACACAAATATAACGTTTTCGTAATTACGTACGTTTTTTAGAATCATAATTTATAAATTCAATAACAAAAAAGTTTGTTTGTTGGATAATTCTCTGTTTAAGAAATGTGTCTTTGTGCTTTTTGAGTGTTTTTTTAAAGGCTTTTTTGGGATAATAAATCCTGTAGAAAATGAGTTTATCACTTAAAATCGATGATAAAAAAATAACCTTGATTTATAGAATCTTTAGCAAAAATCAGAATTCGTAATTGTAAATTTACTTTGTAACTTTGCGATCTAACATTTTATGAAATGAAATATAAAATAGCAGTATTTCTGCTTTTGATTTTAGTGCTTCAATCTTGCCAAAACCAAGACGAAAAGCGTCAAGCTGAAAATGCAAAAGAAGCTAAAAAGAATGAAAAAATTTTTAATAACATCAATAAAGCATGGATTTTTATTGATGAGCCAATCAATGAAATTTCGGAACAAAATGTAAGAGCCTGGACAGAATGGCGTGATTTTATGAAAGAGATCGGAGATAAGCCAAGAAAAACTATTGGTGCATTTCAGAAAAAATCTACTGCCATTTCAAAAAAAGCAATGGCTTTAAACAATAATATTCCTGCTGAATTTAATCTGCCTCAAATAAGAAGCCGAATCTCAATTTTAATTACAAAAGTTAGAATGTTGGATTTGTTTATTCATTTGAGTAAAATACCAGATGATAAAGTCGCTTTTTTAATTGGAGAAATTAATAAAGAATTAGTTTCTTTAGAAAGACAAATGGATAAAATTGTTGAGAAAAATAAAATTCCAAAAGAAGAAGGAGAAGAGGATTTTTTAAAAATGTTAGATACGACGCGTGCCATTCCAAGTTCAAGCGCACCTCTGTCACCAATACAAAACATAGATCAAAACGCACCAAAAGTTGAGTAAAAACGCTTTATATACTACCTATGACAATTTGCCAAAAGCACAGCAGATTGCCACAAGTTTACTGGAGGGAAATCAGGTAAAAATGAATCTTAGCGGATTGTTAGGATCTGCGGTTTCATTTATAGTTCGCTCTGTCTTTAAGAAAACAGAATTGCCTTTTTTGATTGTTTTAGACAACAAAGAAGAAGCTGCTTATTATTTGAATGATTTAGAGCAGATGATTGGCGAGCAAGATGTTTTATTTTATCCCGCTTCATTTCGTCGTCCGTACCATATTGAGGAAACAGATAATGCGAATGTTTTACTTCGTGCTGAGGTTTTAAACCGAATCAATTCTCGAAAAAAACCAGCTGTAATTGTTACGTATCCAGAAGCACTTTTTGAAAAAGTGGTTACGAGAAGAGAACTTGATAAAAACACTTTAAAAGTAGCTTTAAATGATAAAATTTCAATTGATTTCATCAATGAAGTTTTGTTTGAATACGAATTTAAAAGAGTCGATTTTATTACAGAACCCGGAGAATTTTCGGTTCGTGGAGGAATTGTAGATGTCTTCTCTTTCTCAAACGATCATCCGTACAGAATAGAGTTTTTTGGAAACGAAGTAGACAGTATCAGAAGTTTTGATGTTGAAACCCAATTGTCTGTAGAAACGCATAAAAAAATCACTATTATCCCGAATGTCGAAAACAAGATTTTTCAGGAAAATCGCGAAAGTTTCTTGGATTATATTGCCGAAAAAACAGTTCTTTTCATTCAAAATACAGACGGACTTTTTAGTCAGTTAGACAAACAATTTGCAAGAGCAGAAGAAGCTTTTGAGAAATTGTCCAAAGAAATAAAACACGCCGAACCAGAAAAGCTATTCTTAAACCAAGCTTCGTTTATTAAGCGAGCTTTAGATTTTTCGATTGTCGAATTGGCTTCAAAACCAATTTTCAAGACAACTAAAAAGTTCGAATTTCATTTTCAGCCGCAGCCATCTTTCAACAAACAATTTGATTTATTGCTGAATAATCTGAGCGACAATCATTTTAACGGGTATAAAAATTATTTATTCTGTTCAAACGAAACACAGGCAAAACGTTTTCACGATATTTTTGAATCATTAGATGAAGCCAATTCAGAGAATATCCGAAAGCAATATAATACAATTGTACTTCCTTTATATCAAGGTTTTATTGACGAAGAAAATCAAATAACCGCTTACACAGATCACCAGATTTTTGAGCGTTATCATAAATTCAACATTAAAAACGGCTATTCGAAAAAGCAGAATATTACGCTAAAAGAATTAACAGCACTTTCTGTTGGCGATTATGTTACGCATATTGATCACGGAATTGGAAAGTTTGGTGGATTGCAGAAAATTCAAGTCGAAGGTAAAACGCAGGAAGCCATAAAATTGGTTTATGCCGATAATGATATTGTTTACGTAAGCATTCACTCGCTTCATAAAATTTCTAAATACAACGGAAAAGACGGAACGCCTCCAAAAATCTATAAACTTGGATCGAACGCTTGGAAAGTTTTAAAACAAAAAACCAAAGCGCGAGTTAAGCATATTGCCTTCAATTTAATTCAGTTGTATGCAAAACGAAGATTAGAAAAAGGTTTTCAGTTTGCACCGGATAGTTATTTGCAAAACGAATTAGAAAGTTCGTTTATTTATGAAGATACTCCAGATCAAACTAAATCGACAGCAGAAGTAAAAGCCGATATGGAAAGCGATCGCCCAATGGATCGTTTGGTTTGTGGCGATGTTGGTTTCGGAAAAACGGAAGTTGCAATTCGTGCTGCTTTTAAAGCTGTCGATAACAGTAAGCAAGTGGCAGTTTTAGTTCCGACCACTATTTTGGCTTATCAGCATTATAGAACTTTTACAGAACGATTAAAAGATATGCCAGTTACAATTGGCTATTTGAATAGATTTAGAACCGCAAAACAAAAAACACAGACGTTAAAAGATTTAGCCGAAGGGAAACTTGATATTGTTATTGGAACGCATCAATTAGTAAACAAAAATGTCGTTTTTAAAGACTTAGGTTTATTGATTGTCGATGAGGAACAAAAGTTTGGAGTTAACGTAAAAGACAAACTCAAAACCATCGCTGCCAATGTTGATACGTTGACATTAACAGCAACGCCAATTCCGAGAACGCTTCAGTTTTCATTAATGGCAGCGCGTGATTTATCGGTAATTACAACGCCTCCGCCTAATAGATATCCTATTGAAACAAATGTAGTTGGTTTTAATGAAGAAATTATTCGTGATGCAATTTCGTATGAAATTCAGCGAAACGGACAGGTTTTCTTCATCAATAATAGAATTGAAAATATAAAAGAAGTCGCAGGAATGATCCAGCGTTTGGTTCCAAATGCGAGAGTTGGAATTGGTCACGGACAAATGGACGGTGCTAAACTCGAGGAATTGATGTTAGGTTTCATGAACGGTGATTTTGATGTTTTGGTTGCAACTACAATTATCGAAAGTGGATTGGACGTACCAAATGCCAATACAATTTTTATCAATAATGCCAACAATTTCGGATTATCAGATTTGCACCAAATGCGCGGCCGTGTTGGTCGAAGCAATAAAAAAGCATTCTGTTATTTCATTTGTCCGCCGTATTCATCCATGACCGAAGACGCTAGAAAACGTATTCAGGCTTTGGAACAGTTCAGCGAATTGGGAAGTGGTTTTAATATCGCAATGAAAGATCTTGAAATTCGTGGAGCGGGAGATTTATTAGGCGGTGAACAAAGCGGTTTCATCAACGAGATAGGTTTTGACACGTACCAAAAAATCATGAACGAAGCCATTGAAGAATTGAAGGAAAACGAATTTAAAGATTTATATCCTGAAGAGAACGATATTGAAACGAAAGAATATGTAAAAGATTTACAAATCGATACGGATTTTGAGTTGTTATTTTCTGATGAATATATCAATAATGTTACCGAACGTTTGAGTTTGTATAACGAATTGGGTTCTGTGAAAAACGAAGAAGAATTAATTGTTTTTCAAAATAAATTAATTGACCGTTTTGGTCCAATGCCTCCGCGTGCGAATGCATTGATGAATAGTATTCGCATCAAATGGATTGCTACTGCAGTAGGAATTGAAAAATTGGTAATGAAAAAAGGTAAAATGATTGGCTATTTTGTTTCTGATCAACAATCAGATTATTATCAATCAAAGCGTTTTCATAAAGTAATAAAGTTTGTGCAAACCCACAGTAATCTTTGTACGATGAAAGAAAAACAAACACCTAACGGCTTACGACTTTTATTGACTTTTGACAATGTAAAATCGACTAAAAGAGCTTTGGAGTTGATGGAGATGTTGGGAGAGTAATTTTAATTTTCAGAAGCAGAAAGATCTTGTTTCAAAAGACGATCAGTCCGGCTATCCCTTGCAATCTTTTGTTCCGAACCCCGGAACAAAAGGATTTCCAGTCCTATCGGGGCTAAACAAGAAATTTAGTAATTTATTTCACCATTTTTAAAGTTGCTCATGATTTTATGAATACTGATAAGAAAACATTTTTTGATAAAATCAGTTCACAAAAACTATATCGTTTAGGTTTTACTGGATTATTTCCAAATTTAGGATTGGTTACAGGCGGAATTCTGTTATTTCATGGTTTTAAAAGAAAAGATTTAAAGATGAAAATAATAGGATTAGCTAGTGTTCTTTTTACTCCATTATTTTGGTTTCTTTTAGAACATAGTGATTTACATAAAAAACAACTTGTAGAACTTACAAAGCATCAGTTAAACGAAGTTGTAAAAGAGTTAGAATTTTATAAAAGTAAAAACAGTCAATATCCAGATAGCCTCGGACAATTAAAATCGCAAAATAAGTTTTTTAACGATCAGGAGCTTTTCAATAATGAGTTTAATTTTAAAAAATCTAAATCGGCAAAATTCTACTATAAAAAAACAGAAAGTGATTATGTTTTGAAGTCATTTGGACCAGATTTAATTTTAAATACTAAGGATGATATTTATCCTGAATTAAAAATTGAAAAATAAAAATTCGTGCTAATTCGTGGTAAAAATTATTAAGTTTTCTTTATCTTTTATTTAAGAAAAATCTTAGAACTAAAAAGGTTTCTTTGAAAATCAATTCAGAGAAACCTTTTATATGAACTATCAATTTATTATTCTGTTTTTATTTTTTGGATTAACCTCAATATCCGCTCAGAAAAAAAATAAAACTATTGAAAACGATTCTTTACAAGCAGAAGCAATCGATCCTCTTCGTCCTGCCAAAGCGGCATTTTATTCGGCTATTTTGCCTGGTTTAGGACAGATTTACAATCAAAAATACTGGAAGCTTCCGTTGGTATATGGAGCAATTGGTGCCAGCGCCTATTTTTATTTAGATAGTCAAAAAAATTACAACATTTACAGAGACGAATATAAAAACAGACTTGCTGGAAACAAAAGTGATTCAGATTATTTGGGGAACTTAAGTGACAGTCAGCTACTTTCGGCTCAAAAACAATTTCAAAGAAACAGAGATTTATCAGCGCTTTTCATGGTCGGGTTTTATGTTTTAAACATTATTGATGCAAATATTGATGCTGCCTTGTCGCAGTTTAATGTAAGCGAAAAATTGGCACTTAAACCGGTATTAACTAATAATGATTTGGTATTAAAAAATGATTTTGGAATTGCTCTCAATTATTCATTTTAAAAATATTTAACATAAAAAATGGCGCATGAATTTTCATGCGCCATTTTTTAATGAAATAAAAATCTAATTATTATTCAAATTTTACGTAATGTAAACCTTTGTTTCCAGAAACTATAATCTTAGTTTTAGAAAAAGCAATGTCATTAACAACAGAACCAGCAGGCAACTCTAATTCTACTTGCCATGTTGCACCAGAATCTTTTGTAACAAATAATTTATCTCCCGACTGGATATACCATTGTGTATCAGTTCTAAGAAAGAAAGCTGTTACATTCGTTTTTACAACGTTCCATGTTTGCAGCATATCAGTAGATGCCATTAAAGTATTGTCCGTTTTGTTTATTCCAAATATTCTATTGATGTTTGCAAACTTATAAGTGTTTGGATATATTTTTGAGTCGACTTGTTTAGAAATGGTGTCTTTTACAATCCAGTTGTTGTAACCCGTTTCAGACTGTAGGATTGCATTTTTTAGATTATTTGAACCATATTTTTTTGGATCGTAAAGCACACCCAATTGATAGAATTTGTTATCAGATACAGATTTTCCATAGGCAGAGATTCCTAATCTAGCACTGATACTAGTACCACCAGTACCCACTTTTGCCGCCCAAATAGGAGGGTCATTTTTAATAATTGTTGATCCTTTGTCTGTCGTGTAGATTTGACCGCTTATTGAAGTAGTAAGAATACAGATTTTGCTGTCTAGATAACCTACTTTTAAACCGTTAATAGCTGGACTAAAGGATAGATCAACATTGACTTTTTTGTGTGTTTCAAAAACATTATCAGTAAAAAATGCGGCACCAGTATTTGTTAAAACACCTGTTTTTTCGTCAACCATTTTAAAATCACCGTAATTTCCTGACTGATTGATTCTAACTAGTTCATAGCCTCTAGGTGTTACAGCTAATTTTGCTGCTGCTCCAGAAAAACTTCCATCATTAGATGTAATACTATTTATATATGAGAATATAGTGTTACTGCTTTCAAGAGCGCTGGAGGATTGGATGTCTACATTCCCAAGAATAGTTAATTTATTCCATCCTTTCGTCATAGTAAAAAAACTGATAGGACTACTGTTTAAAGAGTTAATTTGTAGTTTTAAAGTATTTGTTCCTGTTGTTAAGTCAGTTGGGACTGTTAAAGTGATTTTAGTATTTGAAATTTCTTTTGGAGTTATTTCTGTATTATTAATAAAGATTTTGGTTGGATAGTCTTTATTAACAAAATTGGTCCCAGTAATTTCTAGATTTTCTCCTGGAATAAGAAATTCAGAAGAAGCAGCTGAAATTGTAATAGGTAACGGTTGCGCTACAACTGGAGGCGGGGTATCTCCGGAATTATCACTTGAGCAGGAAACAAAAAACACTGCGGTTAATAGGGTTGATAATAGGAGTAGTTTTTTTTTCATGGTTTTTTTAGGATTAATTTTCTGATGTAAATAAATGAAATTCCCAAGCAATATCAAAATTCGGGATGTCACTCAGATTTTTTCCTAATAAAAAAGGGCGCATCATCATGCGCCCCTTTTGTGTTTGTATAGTTTTTAATTAGTTTTTTAAGTCTTTAATTACTTTAAAAGCAACATCAACTTGATCTTCACCAACTAAAATAGTAAATTCATTTGAAGTCGAAATTACCTCGTTTATGATTATTCCTTCCCAAGCCAAACGCTGAAAGATGAAATAATAAATACCAGGAACCACGATGTTTTCTTTTGGTAATTTTACCGTAATAGAAGCCAGATTGTCTAATTTCTGAATTAATTTTTCGCGCATAAAGTGTTTTTCAACTAAATGATTTACACTGCTGCTCACCACAATATTAGTTTCATTTACACCACGAGACGAAGTATAAAAAATATCAGATAAGGCATTAATATCAGAAATTAAATCAGCCTGTTTGTTTAAAACAGTTTCTGAAGCCGCAAAAGTGTAATCTGTCAATTCAGATCTTACAGTAATTTCGCCTATGTTTTTAATGACCTTATTGATCTTATGATTTAATTTAAAATCCAATTCTTCAGTCAGTCGTTTCAGAGACATTACAACAGCACCTTGTTTTACTTCCTTACCAAATTCACTTTCTAGTTCCGTCATTATGTTCCGAGAAAGAGATGTTAAATTGATAATTCCAAGCGATAACGCGTTCAATAAAAAGGGTTTTGTTTTAATGTAATTTTCGACGATTGAAGAAACGGTTTTCATAATTTTTTTTCTTTTTTTTGTAACTTAATTGGGTTGGTTTAGTTAATTTATGTTATAAATCTCTACAAAGATAAATAAAAAAACAATTTGTTAGAATTATAACAATAAAAAATTATGTTAAAAGTGATAAAAAGCATCTGTAAAATGTTCAATTGCAAATGTTTCCTGCGTTTTATGGATCGCGGCGATGTCAAAACGAATGTTTAAATCACTTCCAAAATCCTTTTCCCTATCGTTTATGTAGGCATTTACTGCTTTTACTAATAGTTGAATTTTTTTTGGCTTAACAAAATCTTGCGGAGATCCAAAATCTAAGCTTGATCTTGTCTTCACTTCAACAACGGCTAAAATATTTTCTTTTTGGGCAATAATATCTATTTCTGCTTTTTGAAAAGTCCAGTTTCGTTCTAAGATTTTATAGCCATTTTCCTCAAGATATGCAGCAGCCAGATCTTCTCCTATTTTGCCAAGTTCATTGTGTTCTGCCATAGTTTAGTTTTTAGTTTCAAGTTCGAAGTTTCAGGTTTCAAGTTTTTTGCACGCAAAGACGCGAAGTCGCAAAGTTTTAATTATCCTTTGCAACTTCGCGTCTTTGCGAGATTTTAATGTGGTATTTATTAAATATTAAATAGTGCTATTTCTGAAAAGTAACGGTACTTCCAGCTGCATTGACATCAATAGAAATTGTACTTCCCATTATCAAAGCTCTATTGTCCTGAATGTGTCCTGCAGGAAAATTGAAGATTACTGGGATATTATATTTCTTAGTAACGTCGTCAATAATTTCTAATGCATTTTTACCCCATGGCACTTCATTGTCTTTCATTTTAGTCATTCCGCCAATCATAATGCCCTTTAGATTTTCGATGCAGCCATTACGACGTAAATTCATCATCATTCGGTCAATATGGTATAAGTATTCATCTAGATCTTCAATAAATAAAATTTTATCCCTACAATCAATTGCTGATTGGGAACCTAATAAACTGTAAAGAATAGATAAATTACCACCAACCAATTCGCCTGTAGCTTTACCAAAACGATTCATTTTATCTGGACCAATTGTATAAGAAAGCGGCTCACCAAACAAACTGGCTTTCATCGAACTGACTGCTGCCGGAGTTGCGCGAGCTACTGTAACCGGCATAATACCATGTATTGATTTGTAACCCATTGTATTTAAATGGTTATGCAAAACAGTAACATCACTAAAGCCAATAACCCATTTTGGATGTTGTTTGAATTTTGTAAAATCTAACAAATCAAGCATTCGAACCGTTCCATAACCACCGCGCACGCACCAAATTGCTTTAATATTTGGATTGTCTAATTGTTTTTGAAAATCAGCAGCACGCTGCTCGTCTGTACCCGCAAGCTGATTAAAATCAAGCCCGATTGTTGAGCCTATTACGGCTTCTAAACCCCAGCTGCGCAATAAATCTATAGTTGGTTTTAAATTGTCATCGATGTTTTTTCGGGCTGTTGCCAAAAGTGCGACAGTATCTCCTTTTTGTAAATAAGGCGGTGTTATCATGTTTTGTTGAGATTGACAGGTAAATGATTGTAAAGCAAAAATAAGAAATGCCAGTTTAGTGTAGTTAAAATATTTTAAGATTGTGGGCTGGCTTTTCATAATTCTTCTGCGGTTTTTTAGTTATAGAATTAACAAATATAATAATTATTCAAAATAAAAATATTGAATTTTCTTACATTTTATTTAAATTGGCACTTTAATTTTTAAAGTTATGCAAATTATTAAACTTCACTTTTTTTTACTTGCCTTTTTTGTAATTTTTATTTCAAAAGCTCAATCAAAAAAATATAATATACATACAGTTGCTTTTTACAATTTTGAAAATCTTTTTGATATTTATGATGATATAAGTACAAATGATGATGAGTGGACACCAACTGGCGCTCAACATTGGACAAAAGAAAAGTACGATCAAAAACTAAAAAACCTTTCACGAGTTATTTCAGAAATTGGAACACCAGAAAATTCTAATGCACCTGTTTTATTAGGATGCTCCGAAGTTGAAAATAGAGGTGTGCTCGAAGATTTGATAAAACAAGAAAAGATAGCTGGATTTGATTACGGAATTATTCATTTTGATTCGCCCGACCAACGTGGTATTGATGTTGCGCTTTTGTATCAAAAGAAATATTTTAGACCAACATCGTTTGCTAACATTCCGTTGCTTATCTATAAAAAGAAAGCCGCTATTCAGGAAGATAAAAATGAAGATTTAGGAGATATCGAAACTAAAACGGAAGTTAAAAACAGGATTTTCACAAGAGATCAGCTTTTAATTACTGGTTTTCTTGAAGAGGAAGAGATTCATATTATTGTCAATCATTGGCCTTCGAGATCAGGAGGAGAAAAAGCAAGCAGTACATTTCGTGAAGCAGCGGGAAGATTAAATCGTAAGATTATAGATTCATTGCAACAAATAAATCCAAATGCGAAAGTAATTACAATGGGAGATTTAAATGATGGTCCTTTCAATAAAAGTATTAAAACAGCTTTAGGAGCAAAGGCAAAAAAAGCGGAAGTTCGAGAACTTGATATTTTTAATCCATTTGAAGAAATGGCTGAGAAAGGAATGGGAACTTTGGCTTTTAGAGATTCATGGGATATTTTTGATCAAATTATGATGACAGGATCTCTGATAAGTTCAGATTTTTCTACATTTAAATTTTGGAAAGCAGGAATTTTTAATAAACCGTATTTAATTCAAACCTCTGGGAAGTATAAAGGATATCCGTTGCGAAATACACTAGAGCAAGCAGGTTTTAGTGATCATTTTCCAGTTTATATTTATTTGATACGGGAGAAATAGTAGAGGCGCACAGCAGTGCGTCTACATTCCTATGATTAAAACCTATGAGACGTACTGCAGTGTGTCTTTACAAATTTAGTATCTTAGCCTATTATAAATTCTGAAAAAAATGGCGATAGCAAAACCGTTCAATCTTACTAAATGGATTGAAGAAAACAGACAATTATTAAAGCCGCCAGTTGGAAATAAAAACCTTTACGTAGATTCAGGTGACTATATCGTAATGATAGTTGCAGGGCCAAATGCAAGAAAAGATTATCATTATAATGAAACCGAAGAGCTTTTTTATCAATTAGAAGGCAGTATAAAAGTGGTAATTCAAGAAGATGGCGAGCGCAAGGAAATGGAGCTGAATGCTGGCGATATGTATCTTCATCCCGCTAAAATTCCGCATTCTCCAGTTCGTTCCGAAGGTTCAATAGGTTTGGTAATTGAACGTAAACGAGCAGGAAAAGGATACACTGATGGATTGTTATGGCATTGTGATAACTGCAATCATAAACTATACGAAGTGTTTTTTGAACTGCATAATATAGAGAAAGACTTTCTTCCGCACTTCGAGCATTTTTACAATTCTGAAGAATTAAGAACTTGTGATAAATGCGGCACTGTAATGGAAACCGATCCTAGATTTACGGCAAAAAAATAACGGATTGATATTAAGTATGAAAGCCGACAAATTTTTAAATTTGTCGGCTTTTTTTGGTGAATTTTCATTCAAAAAAAGTGTTTCATGTTGTTTTTGATGTATATTTGTATCATAAATGATAT
>NZ_NRQU01000013.1 GCF_004119495.1 Flavobacterium sp. YO12 | reverse complement strand
AGTGTTTTTATTTTAAAATTAATTACTTTTTTTATTTAAAAATGCGCAAAAAGATTAACTCAACGTGTTCGACAGTTGAACACCTTTAATATGTATACTTTATTTAAGTTGTAGTTTAACAGTAGTCTTGGAAATAATTTTGCGTTCAAAAATTAAATTATGCTGAGAGAATACACAGAAGATGATATAATTGATATGAAAATACCAAATTGTATCGAACAATTTGAAAATGAAAAAGAGAAGCAGTTGACAGAATTAGTTATTGAAATTCTTGTTGAATCAATTTTAAGCCAATACCATGAAGAGAGTAATTAGATATCTACGATTTAGCGGGAATGCAGGAGAAGCTCTTAGATTGATAAAAGAGCTTCAGAAAAAATATAGAATACAGGATGTAAGTGTTACCGAGGGAATCACTTTTGATTATGAAGTTCCAGGAAATTTCTTTAGAACAGGACTACAGTTTTTATTTGCTGAGAAAGATAATATAAACAGAAGTATTAAAGTGCGCAAAGGATTATATACAGCCAAAGCAAAAAGGGGTGTTTTATTGGCAGTGTTGCTCCATTTGGCTATAGAAAAAGCGGAATAGGTAAAGAGATACATTTAGTGATTAATGAAATGAAATGTTGAGACTGTCTTTATATGTCATCAGAATTTTGGTTTAGATGCCTTGTTGCGATTGAACTAAAAATCTATTTGATTTTATTTAAGCTAGCTTAATTAAAATGCGCTTTAGCTTTCTGTGGAAGTTTTGGAGATAACTCCATTTAGTATTGTCTAAAGAATACGAGTTTGTTTTTAGTAAGATTATCTAATTAATTAGAGATTATGAAATTAAAATTTTATGAAGATATTAGAGTTTTCAAATGGCTTTAGTCTAATCAGAAAGCAATTGTGTTAGAAATTTACTAAGTATGAATAGAGCAGGATTCGAATTTAATCGTCTAAACCCTTGTCTATACTGCGTTAAAAAAAAAATCAACTTCTTGTGCCACGATGTTGTCACGAAAATAAAAACGTCAGTTTTTTATTTTTTTAAACGTGTAACGTGTTGTTTTTTTAGGTTTTTTGAATTTGTTTTTTGATTGTCTTAATTCATTTTGAATGATAAAACAGAAGCAATGTATTACTTGATAAAAATAACTGACTTTTTGATAATTATTAGCATTTTTAAGTAGCTTTTTTCAGCACAAAAAGTATTAGCTCCACTTATTTCATATATAAATTTGAAAAATCCCTTGAGAATTATCCTCAGTTTTGAAATGAAGCTATGCCAAAAAATAGAAATTGGCGGTCAATATCATTGATTTTTTAAATTTTTCATTGAGAACAGGAGAAATAAGATGCTGTTAATCTTTTTATTTAAAGAAGTTCTCAAAATCGAGAAAGCCTTAGTAATTTGTGCTTCAACAGTTTTAATAGAAACATCTAGATGTTCCGCAATTTCAATATTTGTCAAACCTTCTTTTTTACTTAAAATAAAAACTTCTTTACATTTTGGAGGTAAATTTTGAATTTCATTATTTACTGCATTTAATACCCTTTGAAAAGATTCAGAATCATCTTCTTGAACAACACCATTTAAGGCATCATAATACGATTTTTCTAATAAAAAAAGAGATTGATTTTTTCTATACAAATCAATGAATTCGTTGTAAACCAGTTTGTAAAGAAAACTCTTTATAGCATGGTCTGTTTTTAATCTTGTACGTTGTTCCCAAACTTTAATAAAAACATTTTGCACAATATCTTCGGCACTGTAAACATTTTTAACTAAGCTGTTTGCATATACGCACAGTTTATGATGATAGTTGTCGATTAAGTATGCATAAGCATGCTCATCTCCAGTTTTAAGAGACTCTACTAAGGTATAGTTGTCGTTGTAATCATCAATTTTCATGAAAACAAATATATAAATTAATAGGTTTTAGAGCTTAAATATGGAAGTATTTCATAAAAAAACGCTCTTTTTTAATTTTCTATTTGAAAATTATTACAAATAATAATTCTTTAAAAAAGCAAAGCCAGAATAATTACGTTTTTAAATTCTAGTAAATTAGTATGGTTTTGTAAAAGTATAAGCCATCAATAAAATGTAAAATTAAGCAAAATGAAAAAAACTTTATCAAATTGTTAGGGTTTTGTTTTTTGGTTTCGTAATAACATTAAAAAGAACTAAAATGTCAATAAAAAAGTCAGAGCGGTTAATTGTTAAATTTATCACAAACCAAGCGACTCAAGATGAAATTGAAGAGTTGACTGCATGGTTGACTGAGGAAAAAAATCAGCTTGTGTTTAAGGATTTTGTAAAAACAAATTATGCAATAGATAGCGCAGTGAATAATTTTGATTCTTCCGAAGTTAGAAAACAACTTACAGAAAGAATTCAAAAAGAGAATAATGTATTTTATAAAAGAAGATTTTCATCTTATTATAAATATGCCGCTATTTTGATAGTAGCCTTGGGCGGATTTTATTTATATAAAAATTCGAATGATTCATTACAGTCAAAACATAACGTTATAATCCCGAGAGAAGATCAAATAATATTACAGATTGGTAACGAATCATCACAAACTATTGATGTAAAAAGTACTCGAAATATAACCGATGCATCCGGAAAAATTATTGGTAAACAGGAAAAAGATAGATTGGTTTATACAAAAGCTTATTCTGAAGAAAAGATGGTTTACAACACATTGCAGATACCATATGGGAAAAAGTTTGAAGTGCAGTTATCTGATGGAACTATTATTCATTTAAATGCAGGAACATCATTACGATATCCAGTACAGTTTTCAAAAAATCAAAACCGTGAAGTTTATTTAACAGGCGAAGCTTACTTTGAAGTTGCAAAAGATAAAACCCATCCGTTTACAGTAAATACACAGGAAATAAATGTTGAGGTTTTAGGAACCAAGTTTAATGTAGATACGTATACTGAAAATATAAACACAGATATTGTTTTGGTTGAAGGTAAAGTTTCACTTTACAAAGATCAAAAAACAAACCAAAATCAAGTTTATTTAACGCCGGGAGAAAAAGGTACCAGTACAAAAGGAACCTATGCAATAACAAAGGAAAACGTAAATACAGATTATTATACCGCTTGGGTAAAAGGAAGTTTAGTGTTTAAAAACGCCTCGTTTGAAGAAATCATCAAAAAGCTAGAACGCCAGTATAACGTAACCTTTATTAATAAAAATAAAGTACTTGGAAAAGAAATTTTTAATGCAAGTTTTGATAATGAGCCTATTGAAGTAGTATTAAAATATTTTAGTGATAGTTATGCGATCGATTATTCGATAGACAGAGATAAAATTACAATCAAATAGAAATAACAATTAAACCAGTAACGCCTATGAAGTAAAAGTCTTAAAAGAAAGAGTCGTTATTTATAAAAAAACCGGAAAATGCGCCAACATTTCCCGGTAGAATAAATGCGATCAGTTAATTAACCAACCAACATTAAAAAACATTTTAAAAGTATGAAAAAACTCTTGAACACAATCAGGTTCGATAAGCCTTTTTTGAAATTTGATCTAAAAATGAAATTGACTACATTATTTTTATTAACCACCTTAACCGTTATGCAGGCGGGAGTAAGCTATTCGCAAAAAGCAAAAATGTCTTTTAATGCGAACAATATGACCGTTGCAAAGGTTATTGAAAAAATAGAATACACAACCAATTACAGATTCGTTTACAATGTTAGATCTGTAGATTTGAATAGAACTATTAATATTAATGAAAGTAATGTTTCTATAGAGAAATTATTAAACACAATTTTTGGAAACACTGGTACAGATTACAAAGTATCAGGAAACCATATTGTTTTAATGGCAAAAAAAGCTCAAGAAAAGGAACCGACAGTAAAAGCTGAAGTAGATTTTATTGTAAAAGGTAGAGTTACCGATGAAAAAGGTAATCCTTTAGTAGGTGCAGCTATTTCTGATAATGGTTCAGGAAGAGGTGTTCAAACAGATTTTAATGGTGAATATCAGATTATTGTCGTTAATAGCGAAAGTACTTTGGCATTTGCTTATTTAGGATATGTAAGACAAGAAATTAAAGTGGCAGGAAGAAGTGTTATCAATGTAATACTTAAAGAAGATACACTCGAATTAGGTGAAATTGTATTAACTACAGGTTATCAAAATATTGCTGCAGATCAAGCTACGGGATCTTTCTCGAATTTAAAAGCGAAAGATTTTAAAGAGCAGCGTTTAAGCAGTTTAGATAAAATATTAGAAGGACGTATTGTAGGATATCAGGATGGAAAAATACGCGGAACTACTACAATGAATGGTTTAACTACACCATTATACGTAATAGATGGCTTCCCGATTGAAAATACAAAATTTAACCAATATTTTAGCTTAGAAGAAAATTTACCAAACTTAAACTTAGAAGATATTGAAACCATCACAGTATTAAAAGATGCTGCGGCTTCTTCTATTTATGGTGCAAGAGCGGCAAATGGTGTAGTGGTAATTACTACTAAGAAAGCGAAGGCGGGGAAAACAAACATTTCATTTTCAAGTAACTTAACCGTTACTCCGTATAGAAATTATACAGGAAATTTAACAGATGCAGGTGATATTATTGGCCTAGAAAGAGGATGGGCTGCAGCCAACCCAAATTTACAAGGAGCTGGCGCTAGTTCATATTCACAATCATTATTGAACAATGCTGTATTTACAAGTTTAGGAATGCAGACTATATTAAATGGTTACGCAGGAAAAACTTCTTTAGCAGAAATGAACGGCCGTCTTGACGCTCTTGGGGCACAAGGATACAGATATTATGATGATATTGCGAAATATGCAAAACGAGATCAATACTTTATTCAGCATAACGTAAGTTTAGGAAAAGCAACAGATTCAAACTCATTTAATGCATCGCTGACTTACAAGGGAAATAAATTTGAAGATAAATATTCTGATAACCAGTCGGTTGGTTTGAATTTGAAAAACTCAACTCAGGTTAATAGTTGGTTGTCTATAGATTTAGGAACCTATATTAATTATGGAGAAAGTGATACACAAACATATAATCCGCTAGATCCAAAGTTTAAATATCAGATGTACAATCAATTAGTGAACAATGATGGATCTAATTTTGTTTCTACAGCGGTTTCGCGATACAATGATTTTACATTGCAATCTATGCAGACTTATGGTCTTTACAACATGGATATTACGCCAATGGATGAACTTGGACGAAATATAAATAAAACTAAGAATTTCTTAAATAGAACTTTTGCAAAATTTAATGTGAAGTTTAGCAATGCCTTTAATTACAATGCAATGTTCCAGTACGAGTATGGAGTAGATAGAGGCAGTTTATTAAAAAATAAAGAGTCATTTGAAGTTAGAAATAGGGTAAATGAATTAGTAACTATTGATAACAATAACCAAGCAGTTTTCAATTTGCCTTACGGTAATATCTTAAAAGAAACCAATCAATTTTCTAATGCTTACAACTTTCGTCAGCAATTAAATTTTGATCAAACTTTTAATAATATACACGATGTAACTGCCATTGCAGGTATGGAAATACGTCACTCAAAAGTAGAGTATGGAGATAACACACGTTACGGATGGGATGAGCAAACGTTGTCATACGCACCAGTAAATCAAGCAGATTTGCTTAAAGTGTATGGTTCTATTTTTGGAGGTTATATGGAGCTAAGAGATTTCTCTGCAAATCGTGAATTAGTAAATCGTTACGTTTCTTTTTATGGAACAGGAGGATATACATACGATAAAAAATACTCTTTAACAGGAAGTTTACGCTGGGATCGTTCTAATCTTTGGGGAACAGACAATAAGTATCAAAATAAACCAACTTGGTCTGCTGGAGCTGGCTGGAATATTGACAAAGAATCATTTTTTAAAGTTTCTTGGATCAATGCACTTAAACTTCGTGGTTCATATGGTATTGGAGGAAATGTGGCTAAAAATTCTGCACCTTATTTAACAGCTAGTTATTATGCGAACCCAAATGTAGGAGGAAATCAGGGATATGTTAATCAAAGACCAAATCCTGAATTATCTTGGGAAAAAACAACAACAACTAATATAGGTTTAGATTTTGGTTTCTTCAAAAATAGATTTAGCGGTACTTTTGATGTTTACAACAAAAAAGGTCAGGATTTATTAGCAAACAGTAATGGTATCCCAACAGAAGGATTTGGGTACTCTACTTATACAATAAACAATGGAGAAATGACCAATAAAGGAATTGAGGTGAGTTTAAGAGGTACAATTGTACAAACATCTTCTTTTTCTTGGGATGCTTCTGTTTTATATGCGTATAACAAAAATAAAGTTGACTTCGTAAAAGTAGAAGCGCCAGTATACTATCTACAGTTAGATTTCCCGTCTTCATATCCTAGAGTAGGGAATAATTATAATACTATTTACGGTTACAAATGGGCTGGTTTAAGTGATAAAGGTTTACCACAGGTTTATAATGCGGCAGGCGATAAAGTAATTTACAATCCAGCCGATTTAGATGCGATTAATGATTATGGCACAACAGTACCAACGCACAGCGGATCATTTCATACATCTGTAAACTATAAAAACTTCTCACTTTCGGCACTGTTTATCTACGAGTTAGGACATAAAATCAGAAACACCTTTTTGCCAATGTTACAGAACAATTATTCAGGAGCGTTAGGAAGTTATGTTACAGATATTACAACGGTAAACAAAGATATTGTAAATCGCTGGCAGAAACCTGGCGATGAAGCTTTTACCAATGTACCTCGTGCAGTGTATGAATATGAAGCAGATTTTACTTCAGATTCGCGTGATATTTACCGTTACGCAGATATTAATATACTTGACGCATCAAACATTAGATTAAGCAATGTTTCATTAGCCTATCAAATGCCTTCTGAAATTGTTAAAAGGGTAAAATTAGAAAGTGTTCGCTTTAATCTGAATGCAGAAAATGTTTTTACTGCAGCCAAAAGCAGAGATGCTAAGTTCCTTTTAAATGGCTTTCAATCTCCAAGTTTAGTTTTTGGTGTAAATATTAATTTCTAATTTAAAAAGATTACACGATGAAAAATATATATAAAAAGGCAGTATTAATAGCGGCATTAGGTTTCACTTTTGCATCTTGCGAAAGTTATCTTGACGATGCTCCAAAAGGATCTAAAATACCAACAACATTGGCTGACTATGAGGCTTTTATTCGCGATGAATACACAAACCAAAGCGTAAGTGTTGATCAAGCATTAAACTTGTTAAACGATAAATTCATAACAATAGCCACATTATCAGCAGAGCGATTGACAAAAGCGAATTATATGTGGGATGAAACTGCAGATCGTATTCAATTAAATCAAGCAGATGAAGGTACATATTATAGAAGTTATGCCGGAATTTCGACTTTTAATTTGATTATCTCAAATGTTTTAACAACAACTGAAGCGACCGAAGATCAAAAAAGAATAGTGTGGGCCGAAGCAAAAATTTTACGCGCCATGTCATACTATAACCTTGCAAACTTTTATGCAGATACTTATAATGCATCAACAGCAGGAACAAAACTATCAGTACCATTAATTACAAGTGCCGATATTAATGCACCGAGCAAGCAAGTAACTATTCAGGAAATGTATGATTTTATTTTAACTGATGTAAAAGACGCATTGCCATATTTGCCAAAAGTTTCTCAAACCGCTTTGCATCCTAATTTAGGAGCAGGTTATGCTTTTTATTCACGAGTTTATCTACAAATGAGTAATTATACAGAGGCCTTAAAATATGCAGATTTAGCACTTTCTCAAAACAATAAATTATACGATTGGAATGCATATTATACCAAAAATAAAGCGGTAATTGATCTTCCTAATTCATACATCGAGACACCCTCTCCAATGGGATATGATTATCCAGAGAATTATACTTTCCGTCATGGGTCTACAACTTTTTTATCTGTAGAGTATAGTATTCCGGTAGAACGCGCACAACGTTTTGAAGCTGGAGACGTACGCTTTAAATCGCGTTGGAAACTTAGAACAGTGGGTGAAGACACGTATTACAGAAGAACCTTGTCTGGGATGTTTAATTATGGAGGAATCACAACTGTCGAAGTCTACTTAATTAAAGCAGAATGTTTGGCACGTGCAGGGCAGATCAGCCAAGCGTTAGAAGTTTTGAACACCGTTCGTAAAACACGTATAGCGCCAGATTCTTATCAAGATATTGCAACTACAGATAAAGGAGCTGCGCTAAACGCTATTTTTAAAACTAAGAATAATGAACTTATTTTAACGCTTATTCCTTTTGCAGACGCTCGCCGTTTAAATGCAGAAGGTGTTTATAAAGTTAGTTTCACCAAAACAGCAGGCGGCACAACTTATAATTTATCATCAACGTCTCATTTATGGACAATGCCATTCCCGCAAGGAGCGACAAAGAATCCAGGAAACGGAACAATTACGCAAAACGTACCTAAATAATAACCTTAAAGCTTCCTGATTAGGAATTTCGAAAGGGAAGCTATTCTAAAAATATCAATCAAAAATGAAAACAATTAAATATAAAATATTAGGATTATGCATCTGCTTATTTATGATTTCAAATAGCAGTATAGCACAAAAGAAAAAAGCAGCACCAGCAGCAACATCTTATACTATTGAAGGAAATATTAGAGGACTTGCAGATGGAACAACAGTACAATTAGTTCCAGGAGCAACTCATTCTTCTGAATTACCTGTAGCAGAAACAACGCTTAAAGAAGGAAAATTTACGTTTACAGGTAAATTAAACGAACCGCGTTTTTTCTATATTATTTTTGGAAAAAGCAAAGGCAACATTCCTGTAATGGCTGAGAATGCTAAAATAAAAGTAACAGCTACAGGAAACGTTTCTAAAGAAGAAGGAGAATGGATTTCGTTTAAAGATGAAGTTGTTACAGGTTCTAAATCACATGATTATTACAAAAAAGAAATCGCTTTTAGAGCAGATTTAGAAAAAGATTATCAAGCGTATCATTTAGGTACTGAAGAAATTTCGAATGCTTATTCCAGTGCAAGAGTTGCAGGAAATAAAAAAGTAATGGATTCTATTGCGAATACTCCGCAATGGAAAAAATTTGAATCAGATGAGAAAGCATTTTTTGCAAAAGTAGAAAAATCAACAGGAGATCTTATCACAAAAAACAAAGCAACGTGGTGGGGGCCATTTTTCATGATGATACAATACAGTTATTTTACACCTGATCAAAAGCCAATTTATGAGCAGTTTTCTGCGGCAGCAAAGAAAAGTTACTACGGTCAAGTTGTCGATAAAGATTTAAATCCAAAATCATTAATTGGAACAAGTGTTGCGAATTTTGGATTAAAAGATAAAGACGGAAAAGCATACAACGTAAAAGAGATTGTTGCTGGAAAAAAATATATTTTAATTGATTTTTGGGCTTCTTGGTGTGCGCCTTGTCGTAAAGAAATTCCAAATCTAAAAACAGCCTATTCTGAATATTCGCAAAAAGGATTTGAAATTTTAAGTATTTCAATCGACAAAGATGAAAAAGCGTGGCAGAAAGCATTAGGACAGGAAAATATGCAATGGCACAACCTTTTAGATGATGATAAAGTAAGTAAAGCATTTAATGTAAAAACAATTCCTGCAACTTATTTAGTAGATGGTAAAGGCGTAATTATCGGCGACAATTTAAGAGGTACAGAATTGGAAGCAAAATTAAAAGAATTATTAAAATCTTAAAGTATTCATTAGTCTAAGATATCAATACGTTCTGTAAACTGAACACTGAGATTAAAAAAAAATAACACATATGAAAAGTACAATTATAAAATCGTCGTTTTTAGCTTTAACACTTTCCGCTGCAGTCATATCTTGCTCTAAAAAAGAAGGGTTTACAATCAACGGTACAATTGCAGGTTTAGATAAAGGAACAGTTTATCTTGAAAATACCGATGAGAAAGGGAATAAAAAAATAACAGATTCTACTGAAATAAAAGAGGGTAATTTTACTTTTACAGGTACAGTACCAGAACCTTTATTGTATACAGTAAAATTGAAAGGAGAAGAGTATGGTGCTTTTCTTTTATTAGACAATGAAACCATAAAAATTGAAGCTAAGAAAGATTCTATTTTTAAAGCGAAAATTACAGGAGCAGCTCAATACGATATTTATCAATCGTATTATAACAATGAATTCAAGAAAATCCAAGCCATTGCAGGGCCGCTTTACAAATTATCTGATTCTTTAACTCAAAATGGAAAAGTAAAATTAACGGCTGCACAGCAGACAATGATGGATAAAAAGTGGAAAGATCTTCAAACTTTTGCAGATGATTTAACAGATAAGTTTATCAGAAAAAACAAAGATAAGGTAGCTGCCGCTTTAGTAATTAATGATAGAATTGTATCTTATGGAACACCAGATCAGGTAAAAACATATTATGGCATTTTAGCTCCTGAAATACAGAAATCAGTTTACGGAAAACAATTAAAAGCAACAATAGATCTAAATGAAAAAACAGCAGTAGGATCAACAGCTCCAGAGTTTTCTCAAACGGATATTAACGGAAAAATTGTTAAACTATCAGATTACAAAGGAAAGTATGTTCTAGTAGATTTTTGGGCAAGCTGGTGCGGTCCATGCCGAAAAGAGAATCCAAATGTAGTTTTAGCTTATAAAACGTATCACGATAAAGGATTTGATGTTTTAGGCGTTTCTTTAGATGATAAAAAGAATCTTTGGCAAAAAGCTGTTGAAAGAGACGGACTAACTTGGACACACGTTTCAGACTTAAAAGGATGGCAGAATGAAGCTGCTATTTTGTACGGAGTAAAAATGGTGCCAACGAATTACTTAATTGGTCCTGACGGGAAAATCGTGGCTAAAAATCTTAGAGAAGCCGAATTACAATCTAAATTAAAAGAAATCTTTAGTAAATCTTAAAGACTAAAAAACTTTGTCAAAGTATTACACTTTGACAAAGTTTTCTCAAGTCAAAAATCTCAACAACAAAAAATGAAAAAATACATCTTTCTGGGCTATTGCTCACTTGCATTCTGCACCCTAATTTCAGCGCAGAGTAAATCGGTTAACTTCAAGAAAATTAAAGAATTAGGAGGTATAGAGGAATATTTATATCAGCCAAACGGTATGAATGTTCTTCTTTTACAAGACAATGCTTCACCAGTTGCAACCGTACAAATTGTCTATAGAGTAGGTTCTAAACATGAAGTTTTAGGAAACACCGGATCAACACATCTTTTAGAACATTTAATGTTTAAAGGAACTCCAAGTTTCAATATGAAAAATGGAAATACAATTACTGATGTTCTACAAAATACTGGAGCACAGTTAAATGCTACAACTTGGTACGATCGTACTAATTATTTCGAAACATTGCCAAGTGATAAAATCGAATTGGCGCTTCAAATTGAAGCTGACAGAATGCGTAATTCTTTATTGTTAAAAGAAGATAAAGAAGCCGAAATGACTGTTGTTCGTAACGAATTTGAACGTGGAGAAAACGATCCAAATAGTTTATTAGATAAAGAAATTTGGGCGGCAGCTTATATTGCACATCCCTATCATCATTCAACAATTGGATGGAAATCAGATATCGAAAACGCACCAATCGAAGTTTTAAGAAATTTCTATAATACCTATTACTGGCCGGATAACGCAACGTTAACCATTATTGGCGATTTCAAAAAAGAGAATGTTTTTGATTTAATTGAAAAGTATTTCGGAAAAATTACAAAAGCTCCAAAGGCAATGCCACAGCCTTATACCGAAGAACCGCAGCAATATGGAGCACGTAAGATTATAGTAAGAAAACCTGGAGAATTAGGCGTAGTAAACAAAGCTTATAAAATTCCAGGAGCTTTGCACGAAGACCTTCCAGCTTTAAATATTTTAGGAGAAATTATAGGTTCAGGTCCATCGGCTATATTAAATAAAACTTTCGTTGATACAGGTTTAGGAATTTATAGTTATTCAAGTGCAAGCAATTTTAAAGAAGTGGGTCTTTTTACAATTGGAGTTGGTTTTCCAGCAACATCTAAACACGAAGATATCGATGCAAAAATTCTCGAAGTAGTTACGAAAATACAAAAAGAAGGCGTAACACAAGATGAGGTAAACCGAGTGGTGGCAAAAATAAGCGCGCAGACAATTTTAGGGAGAGACGGTTCAGGTGTAATTGCATCAGAATTGAACGAGGCTATTGCTTCTGGCGATTGGACTGATTATGTAACAGGTGTTGACAGATTAAAAAAAGTAACTGCAGCAGATGTACTTCGCGTTGCACAAAAATATTTAGTTGAAGACCAAAGTACAACAGGTTATTTTATTCCGAAACAATCAGGATCTCAAAATCAAGATACTGTAAAAGCAAGTAACTTTATTCCTGAAAATGGACCTTTTTATTATAGACATTCAGAAGATGGACATATACACGAAGAATCAATAGCAACTATTTCATCAGAACAAAAAAATACAACGGAAATTGCTTTTGATGATACAAGAATTGAAAAAACAGCCTCTGCTTACAAAAGAGAAAAAGTATCTGGAATTGATGTGATTTCAGTAAAAACATCTGCTAAAGATTTTGTAACCGTTGCAGCGAGTATTTCTTTAGGAAATTATGCAAATGAAGGTAAAAATAATGCGATTCCGTCTTTGACAGCATCTATGTTATCAAAAGGGACTACGCTTAACGACAAGTTTAAGTTCTCAGAAAAACTGCAAAAATTAGGTGTAAACTTAAATGTAAATGCTTCAACTTTCAAAATCAATATTGATTTTAAATGCTTGAAAAAAGATTTGGATCAGGTGATTACTCTATTGGCAGAAGAACTTAGAAATCCTTTGTTTGATGCTAAAGAATTTGAAAACTTAAAACAACAGTTTATAGGAAACGCACAGCAAGGTTTAAATGATCCAGGCGAAAGAGGTGGAATTGCCTTATTGCAGGCTATTTATCCAAAAGCAAATCCAAATTACAGCTTAAGTGTTGAAGATGATATTGCGAATATTAAAAATGCAACCTTGAATGACGTAAAAGCTTTTCATAAAAAATATTTTGGACCAGCTTCAATGCATCTAGTAATTGTAGGCGATACAGAAGGAGCAAATTTAAATACCTCTTTAAAAAAATCATTCAAAAACTGGAATGGAGGCGTAGTAGAAAATATGAAATTTGAAGAAGCGATAAAGGCTGGTTCAAAAACAGAAGTTGTATCTATTCCTGAAAAACCAAGCGCCGAATTGTTCATCGGACAATACACAGGTTTAAAAAGAACCGACGCAGATTATATTCCGTTTTATATTGCCAATTATACACTAGGTGCTGGTTTTGCAGGACGTTTAATGCAGACAGTTCGTGATATTGACGGCTTGACATATGATATTAGTTCTAAAATAGCAGGTAATATTACAACAGGCGGTTACTGGTTTGTAAATGCTTCTTTTAATCCTGAATTGTTTCAAAAAGGTTTGGATGCAACTAAAGTTCAAGTTGATAAATGGGTAAAGAACGGAATTACCGCAAAGGAATTAGAAAACAAGAAAACCAATTTAATTGGAAGTTTTAAAGTAGGAATGTCTACCACAAACGGAATGGCAAGAACTATTTTAGGTTTTGCAGAAAGAGGGCTAGAGCCAAATTATATTGAGCAATATCCAAAAGATATTGAAAAAGTAACCTTACAGCAAGTAAACGATGCCGTTAAAAAATACATTCAATTAGACAAAATGATCATCATCAAATCAGGTTCACTTGATAAAGATGGCAATCCGTTGAAGTAGTTTTAAGTATTCCGTTTACAGTTTGAAAACCAACTTTGTCAAAGTTTTAAACTTTGACAAAGTTCTACCGTGACTGAATTTTAAACCAAAAATCTAAATAATTTATTTTAATAGACGTCTTTCATTATTTTCATTTTAGAATCTGAATTAGTAAGCCATTTTCTATGAAGGACCTTTAAAGGAGCTGTCGGCAAGCAGCTCTTTTTTTTAATAATAAACTCAAAAACAATGAAGAATATCATAATTACATTATTGTTACTTCTTTCAGGAAGTATGTTTGCCCAAATGTACAATCCAGTAAAGTGGTCAACATCAGTCGAAAAAATATCAGATAAAGAGTATGTTTTAAAAGCCAAAGCTGTAATACAATCTGGCTGGCATTTGTACGGACAATATATTGAGGAAGGCGGGCCGTCGCCAACGGCATTCACGTTTAAAAATACTTCCAAAAAATTTGAATTAGTTGGTAAAACAACCGAAGATAAAGGTCATGAAACGATTGATAAAATCTTCAATATGAAAATTAAATATTTTGAAGATAAAGCGGTTTTTACACAAAAAATCAAATTCATTTCAGATGAAATTACTAACGTTACAGCTGATGTTGATTTTATGGTATGCGATGACAGTAATTGTTTACCGCCGTCTACAGAAGAGTTAATTTTTAAAATTCCGAACCTAAAAAAAATGGCTTCCGCAGAAGAAACGGCAGTCTTAAAAGCAGATTCAGTCGTTAGCCAAGCAGCATCTATAAAAGTTGCAGATCAGCAAGAAGGATCAGAAAAAGTGAAGGAGCATCCAGCTAAAAAAACAGAATCAAGAGGTTTAATAAGCATTTTTATCATCGCCTTTTTATCAGGTTTTGCGGCGTTGTTAACACCTTGTGTTTTTCCAATGATTCCAATGACAGTAAGTTATTTTACCAAACAAAGTAAAACCAAAGCGGCAGGAATTCGAAATGCGATGATTTACGGATTTTCAATTGTAATTATTTATGTTTTATTAGGTTCAATAGTTACTGCGGTTTTTGGAGCAGATTCACTGAATGCGCTTTCAACTAACGTTTGGTTTAACTTAGTTTTCTTTATTTTATTAGTAGTTTTTGCTTGTTCATTCTTGGGAGCTTTTGAAATTATGCTTCCAAATGCATTAGCCAACAAAGTCGATTCTCAAGCGGATAGGGGCGGATTAATTGGAATTTTCTTTATGGCTTTGGCTTTAGCTATTGTATCTTTTTCATGCACAGGGCCAATCGTAGGAACATTGTTGGTTGAAGCAGCTTCAAAAGGCGGAATCGCCCCAATTGTTGGAATGTTAGGATTCTCGATTGCTATTGCCTTGCCGTTTTCATTATTTGCAGCATTTCCGGGTTGGTTAAATGCATTACCAAAATCAGGCGGATGGCTGAATACTGTAAAAGTTGTTTTAGGATTTTTAGAATTAGCGTTAGCTTTCAAATTTTTATCCAATGCCGATTTAGTTTTGCAATTACATTGGTTAGAAAGAGAAGTTTTTCTTGCCATTTGGATTGCCGTTTTTGGAATGCTGGCATTTTATTTATTTGGTAAAATTACACTTCCGCATGATTCTCCTTTAAACCATATTTCGGTAGGAAGATTAAGTTTTGGATTAGTTGTTTTAGCGTTTACGATTTACTTAATTCCCGGACTTTGGGGAGCACCTCTTAAATTAATCAGCGGATTTCCGCCGCCAATGCAGTACAGCGAATCTCCAGATGGATTGGGCGTTAAGAATACTGCAGAAACAACTAAATCTGCTTTGCCCGAAGGTGCAGAGTATGGTCCGCAAAACATTATTACTTTTCATGATTACGACAAAGGAATGGAGTTTGCCAAAAAAGCAGGAAAACCAGTTTTATTAGATTTCACAGGATATGCCTGCGTAAATTGCCGAAAAATGGAAGAATTAGTTTGGTCTGATGCCAAAGTTTTAGGCGTTTTGAATAACGATGTGGTTTTGATCTCACTTTATGTTGATGACAAAGAAGAACTTCCTGAAAACGAACAATATGTTTCTGAAACAACAGGAAAAAAAATTAAAACCATTGGAAACAAATGGAGCGATTTACAAATTAAAACCTATAAAGCAAATGCACAGCCGTTTTATGTAATTGTAGATCATAAAAGTGCAAATTTAACAGATCCTTCAGCCTATAATCCGGATATTGAAGAGTATTATAATTGGCTTCAGTCTGGGATTAAAAATTTTAAGAAATAACCCGTTTATATTGCTGGTAAAGAAATAGATACTATTTTAAAAATAAAGAAAAACGATATGATCTTTCAAAAATGCTGGAATTTTTTTTCAGAAAAATAAGTACGGAAAATAAAATACTATTTCAGATGTCTTTTTACATTGTAAGTTTCGCTATCCAGTGTTACAGGAAATAGTTTCACTTTCATTACTCAAGCAAAAAGGAGAGTGATAAAGCTTTTCTTGATTGTGTAAGTATTTAAATGTTAATGTAATAATATAATTTCAACTGTGACAAAAGACACAGAAACTGTGTTATAGATAAATTATTTTCGCTCATGAAATTATATTCTACGATCAAATTAATCAATATTAGATTGATATAATAAAAGCTGATTTTCTCGTGAAGATTAGCAGTTTTAATGATTTTATGATCGACATACCGCAGAGAATTTTCAAATAGAACGTAAACAATAATATTTTATTAAGAAACGATGACAACTGATTATAATAAAGAAACCGAATCATTTTTCGATGAAAGAATAGAGAATCTAGAAAATTATTTTAAAACTTTTCGCGATGGCATCGTTGGAATGGAACAAAGTTTTAAATCGCCATATGGAACTCAAAAAATAATTTATGCAGACTGGACTGCCAGCGGTAGATTATACAGACCTATCGAAGAGAAAATTCTTAATGAAATTGGACCTTTTGTAGCCAATACGCATACAGAAACCTCGATCACAGGTTCTGCAATGACACAGGCATATCATGACGCAAGACAAATTATTAAACAACATGTTAATGCTTCTGATGATGATGTACTAATTACCGAAGGAACTGGTATGACGGGGGCGATAAATAAATTTCAACGAATTTTAGGTATAAAAGTAAGCGAGAATTTAAAAAAACATACTCAGATTCCTGATGAATTAAGACCGATTATTTTTGTTTCGCATATGGAACATCATTCCAATCAGACCTCTTGGTTGGAAACCATTGCAAAAGTTGAAGTAATTCCAGCAGATGTAAATGGTCTGCCTTGTCTTCTTAATCTTGAGATTTTGCTTTGGAAATATAAAGACATTCCAATTAAAATTGCAGCTGTAACTGGATGTTCTAATGTAACAGGGATAAAAACAGATTATCATGCCATAGCATCAATAATGCATAAATATGGCGGTCTTTGTTTTGTAGATTTTGCGTGTTCTGCACCTTATACAGATATTGATATGCACCCTGAAAATCAAGATGAATATCTTGATGCTATTACTTTTTCGCCGCATAAATTCCTGGGAGGACCAGGATCTACAGGCGTACTTATATTTAATAAAAAACTTTACAAAAATTTGATTCCAGATAATCCTGGAGGAGGAACGGTTTCTTATACAAATCCTTGGGGAGATCGTGATTATATTGATGATATAGAAACAAGAGAAGACGGGGGAACACCAGGATTTCTGCAGACTATTAAAACAGCTATGGCCGTTAAGCTGAAAGAGCAGATGGGGACTGCGAATATTTTGAAAAGAGAACATGAATTGAATTCAATTATTTTTGAAAGGCTTTCAAAAATAGATAACCTGCAGATACTGGCTCCGAAAAATACAGAACGCCTTGGAGTTTTTTCTTTTTATATTGAAAACGTACATTATAATTTGGTAGTTAAACTGCTAAATGATCGTTTTGGAATTCAAACCAGAGGCGGCTGTTCTTGTGCTGGAACATACGGGCATTATTTATTGAATGTAGATGTTTCTTTGTCAAAATCTATTGAAGAAAAAATATTAGGGGGATGTTTGGCAGAGCGTCCAGGATGGATAAGAATGTCTATTCATCCAACTATGACTAATAAAGAGATTGAATTTATTTGTGATGCTATTGCACTAGTGGCTCATAATGCAGTACATTGGGGAGAAGCTTACAAGTACGACAGTAAAAAAAATGATTTTGTTCATTTAGCGAACGAATCATCAGAAAAAGAAATAATTAAAGATTGGTTTAGTTTATAATACAATTTTTATAAAAAGTAATTACATCTAAAAAAGTATTATACGATTACAAAATTATAGAAGGAAGAAAAAATATTTACGCTTAATAAATGAAATAGTATGATGATTGAAAAAATCAAATGCCTAATTATAGGTTCAGGACCAGCAGGTTACACAGCTGCAATTTATGCAGCCAGAGCAAACATGAATCCAGTATTATATCAAGGAATGCAGCCTGGAGGTCAGTTGACTACCACTAATGAAGTTGAAAATTTCCCAGGTTATGTTGATGGTGTTACGGGACCAGAAATGATGATTCAATTACAAGAACAATCAAAACGTTTTGGTGCTGATATCCGTGATGGATGGGCTACAAAAGTTGATTTTTCAGGCGATATTCATAAAGTTTGGATTAATGATACAATCGAATTGCACTGTGAAACGGTTATTATTTCTACAGGAGCATCTGCTAAATATTTAGGATTGCCTTCAGAACAGCATTATTTACAAATGGGCGGCGGAGTTTCTGCTTGTGCTGTCTGCGACGGATTTTTCTACCGTAATCAAGAAGTTGTGATTGTTGGAGCAGGAGATTCTGCTTGCGAAGAAGCACATTATTTATCTAAGCTTTGTAAAAAAGTTACCATGTTAGTAAGAAGTGAAAAATTCAGAGCTTCAAAAATTATGGAAGAACGTGTTCGTAAAACTGAAAATATCGAGATTTTAATGAACCACGATACAGTTGAAGTTTTAGGAGATGAAAATGTTGTTCATGCTATAAAAGCTAAAAATAAAACAACTAGTGAAGTTTTTGATATTCCTGCAACTGGATTTTTCGTCGCAATTGGTCATAAGCCAAACACAGATATTTTTGCAGATTATATTACTCTTGACGAAACAGGTTATATTGTAAATACCCCGGGAACATCTAAAACAAATGTTGAAGGCGTTTTTGTTGCTGGAGATGCTGCAGACCATGTGTATCGTCAAGCAATTACTGCTGCTGGTACGGGTTGTATGGCTGCACTTGATGCTGAAAGATATTTGGCTTCAAAAGAATAAATTAAAAGCAGTAAAAAGCGAGTTGGTAGCCCTAGAACGTTTTTTTAAAATTTGAAAAATAATTTAAGAAATAAAGAGCTAAAATGTAAAAGAGCTGATAATAATTTTGAATACAATTGTAATACAGTCCTCACAGGGAATTAATACCTCTGTTACGGAATTATTTAAACATATAGCAGGCAGGGACCTTTTGACAGTATTTGATAATATACCATTTGTTCAGGGTTTTGCTCCAATTAGTCAGTCGCAAATAAATAGAAGTCTCGGTATTGTACGCATTATTTTTTTTGAAGACGGTAATTCTGCTAGACATATTTTTTTGACATTTATTGCTGATTGGTCTTTTTCAGTGCAAATAGATAATTTTACTTCAATGTGGCTGAGTCCATTGTCATCGATAGAGTACGAGTACACTTTTTTTGATGATGCCGAGAATGGCGCTATTGTGTCGGCTTCCTACCGATTCAATATGCGTTCAAAGCTGGAGATGTTTTTATTTAAATTATTGGCAGGGAATTTTATGCAGAAGCATATCGATATATTTTTAAGCAGGATGGTTCAGAGTTCTGATCAATATAAAATTGTGAAAGACTGGAACTATTAAAAAGTTATATTTGGTTTTTAATATGGAATAATTACAGTTAAGATTATTACTTTATTTAGTGTTCATTCGATCGGAAGTGAGTCTGAGAAGAATTGGATTTTAAAGATGATAAGTAAAAATTTTAATGGGTAAATTGTTTAAAATGAGATGTTTTTGGATATTTAATTTAATTTTTTAGAATGAGAACAATTTCTAAATTACTAGTTGCAAATAGAGGAGAGATTGCACTACGTATTTTTCGCGCTGCCGCGGAACTCAAAATTAAAACTGTTGCGGTTTATACCTACGAAGACAGGTATTCACTGCACAGATACAAAGCCGATGAGGCTTATCAAATAGGCAAGGACAGCGATCCTTTAAAACCCTATCTTGATATCGATGAAATTATTAAAACAGCCAAAGCACAAGGAGTCGATGCTATTCATCCTGGATATGGATTTTTATCTGAGAATGTTCAGTTTGCGGTTAAATGCCGACAGAATGGTATTTTATGGATTGGACCCGATCCCGAAATTATGGAACAATTGGGAGATAAAGTCGCTGCAAAAAAAATTGCGCTGGCTGCCAGAGTTCCTTTGATAGAAGATAGTAAAATAGATTTATCAGCCCTTGATATTGCCCAAAAGGAAGCAGATCGAATAGGATACCCGCTGATGCTTAAAGCAGCCGCAGGCGGTGGGGGCCGCGGAATGCGTGTTGTTAGAAGAGCCAGCGAGTTATCCTCTTTATTTAACGAAGCCAAAAGAGAAGCAAAAACAGCTTTTGGAGATGATACCTTGTTTCTTGAAAAATTTATTGAAAGTCCTAAACATATTGAAATTCAGGTATTAGGAGATAAACACGGCAATATTGTTCATTTATTTGAGCGTGACTGCAGTGTGCAGAGAAGATTTCAGAAAGTGGTAGAAATTGCTCCTGCACCTAATTTAAAACAAGAAACGAAGGATAAATTGTATGGCTATGCTCTCAGTATTGCACGCACCGTTAATTATAATAATGCAGGAACAGTTGAATTTTTAGTAGACGCTCAGGAGAATATTTATTTTATAGAAGTTAATCCTCGTGTTCAGGTAGAGCACACTGTGACCGAAGAGGTAACAGGAATTGATATAGTAAGAAGTCAGATTTTGATTGCCTGCGGGCATGAACTTTCGAGTCCAGGAATATATATACAAGGTCAGGAAAGTTTAAAATGCAGTGGTTTTGCTATTCAGTGCAGAATAACTACAGAGGATCCTGCTAATGATTTTACACCAGATTATGGTACTATTATAGCCTATAGAAATGCAGGAGGTTATGGTATTCGTGTAGATGAAGGAAGCTCTTATTCGGGAGTTAAGATTTCACCCTTTTTTGATTCCATGCTGGTAAAGATTACTGCTAGGGGAAGAACACTTGAAGGCACGAGCCAGCGTCTTTTGCGAACACTTAAAGAATTTACAATTGAAGGTGTTAAAACCAATATTCCGTTTTTAGAAAATTTAATTATCCATCCTGATTTTCAGGCAGGGAATGTTACGGTAAACTTTATAGGAGATAATCCTGCGCTTCTGCAGATCAGACGAAAGTCAGATTATGTAACAAAAAATTTAGCTTATATAGGCAATACAATCGTAAATGGAAATCCGGATGTTAAATTTATTTTACCTGAGAAAAAATTTATGACACCAAAACTGCCTGTTCCATCAGCATTTATGCATGCAGAGGGTACCAAACAGCTTTTGACAGAATTAAAACCAAAAGCTTTTTCGCAGTGGATTAAAATGCAGAATGAAATTTTGTATACAGACTGTACGATGCGTGATGCACATCAGTCTCTGCTCGCTACCCGGGTCAGGACCATTGATATGCTGCCATTTGCATCTCAGTTTACAAAGGATTTCCCAAAGATGTTCTCTATGGAAGTCTGGGGAGGAGCAACTTTTGATGTTGCCATGCGATTTTTAAATGAAAGTCCTTGGGATCGCTTAGAACAAATGAGAGAAGCAATGCCAAATGTACTGCTTCAAATGCTTTTAAGAGGTTCTAACGGCGTAGGATATACCGCGTATCCAGATAATCTAGTTGAAAAATTCATAGAAGTTTCTGCCAATAAAGGGATTGATGTTTTCAGGGTTTTTGATTCTCTGAACAGCATAGCCAATATGAAAACTAGTATAAATGCAGTGTTGAACAATACAGATTCGATTGCTGAGGTATGTATGGGATATTCAGGAGATATATTAAATCCTGAGCGTCCAAAATTCAATCTTAATTATTATTTGGATCTGGCAAGAAGAATTGAAGATACCGGAGCTCACATTTTATGTATTAAAGATATGGCAGGATTATTAAAGCCATATGCAGCAGAGAAATTGATTACTGAACTTAAGAAGACTATTGATATTCCTATTCATCTACATACCCATGATACTGCAGGTATTCAGTCCGCAACCTATCTTAAGGCTGTAGAAGCAGGAGTAGATATTATCGATGTAGCTCTTGCCTCAATGTCAGGACTTACCTCACAGCCAAATTTTAATGTTTTTGCGGAGTCGTTAAAAGGCACTGGCCGTGACTCTGGTTTTGATGTTGAAAAATTAAATCAGTACAGTAATTACTGGGAAGACATCAGAGAGTATTATTACCCTTTTGAGTCGGATTTAAAATCCAGCACAGCTGAAGTTTACAAACATGAAATTCCTGGCGGGCAGTATTCAAATCTAAAACCACAGGCTTATTCTCTTGGACTGGAAACCAGAATGCCAGAGATAAAACAAGCCTATGAGGATTCGAACAGTCTTTTAGGAGATATTGTCAAAGTAACGCCTTCATCTAAAGTAGTAGGAGATTTGGCCATGTTTATGGTCAGCAGTAATTTAAGTAAACAGGACGTTTTAGAAAAGGGAGATTCTTTGTCTTTTCCTGACTCCGTAAAAGGAATGCTTAAAGGCGAGCTTGGACAGCCTGATGGCGGATGGCCTGATGGCTTTCAAAAAATGGTATTGAAGGGAGAAAAACCATTTACAGATCTGCCTAATGCGCATTTAACGCCTATTGACTTTGATAAAGAGTTTAAAATTTTTCAGCAGAAATTCTCTGTATCTTGTACGCTGGCTGATTTTTTATCCTATAAATTTTACCCTAAAGTTTTTGAAGAGTATTATAAAACATACGAAAAGTATGGAGATGTAAGTGTTATTCCTTCGACAGTATTTTTCTATGGTTTAAAGCCCAACGAAGAAGTAATTGTGAATATTTCTCAAGGAAAATCTATTATAGTTAAGTTTCTGTATAAATCTGAGCCTGATCTTCATGGAATGAGAACGGTTTATTTTAAACTTAACGGACAGACAAAAGCAATTGAGATAAAAGATGAATCGATAAAGATAGAAGGTGTAAAGAATCGAAAAGCAATTACAGATACTCAGGTTGGAGCTCCTTTGCCTGGTCTGTTGAGTAAGATCTGGGTAAAAGAAGGGGATGTTCTAAAACACGACCAGCCTTTGTTTACTATAGAAGCTATGAAGATGGAAAATACCGTTTTGGGACGTGCAGGTATTATTCAAAAAATTCAGCTCTCTGAAAACAGTTTAGTAGAAAAAGGAGATTTGATTATTGAATATGCTGTGAGTTAAGTAAAGAATTAATTACTTTTAGATAAATTAGGACAAAAAAAACGATACAGATTTATTAGATAAAAATTAGTAATTAAACAGTTGCAAGAGCGTTCTTGCAACTGTTTTTGCTTTTATTTGTATTTGATTTTGACAATACCTTTTAAGGTCTCTTAAGTTAAAAGTAAGAGTACACTTATGGAAGATTGTGTTATAGTATAATTTGTTTACTTTTGGTTTATTACTTAATAATATATTGAAAGTATCCTGCATTATTTTAAAATTAAAAGAGTAATGGATGACTGTTTTTAATGTACAGCAGACTGCTTTTTTAGTATAAACATTTTTTGATACAAGTTATCCAATGAAGCGCACTGATTTAGATATTCTAAATAAATTAAAGGAGGGAGACAGCTCTGGTTATAAAGAACTTTTTGACCGTTATTACTCACAGCTCTGTACCTATTCTTTGCAATATTGCGATTCTTTTGATTTGGCAGAAGATATTGTGCAGGAGTTATTTGTTAGCTTTTGGAACGATAAATTTTATCTTAAAATTGAAGATTCAGTAAGTTCTTATCTTTTTAAGTCAGTGAGGAATAATAGTATCTTGGCGATGCGAAAAAAGAATAAATTCGTATTTGAAGATATTGAAGATATAGTAAGCCAGTTAATCGAAGAAGAACTTCCTCCAGGATCTTCGGCAGAAGAAGAACTTGCCAGACTCAAAGAAGAAATTGAGAAACTTCCTAATCAAAGTAAAGAAATCTTTAAGGCAATTGTACTAGATGAAATGAAGTACAAAGAAGTCGCAGAACACTTCGGAATTTCAGTAAATACAGTAAAAACACAATACTCAAGAGCTTTGAAGAAATTACGCAGTTCGCCGCTTTTAATTGCATTATTGATGTTAAAATAAAAAAAGTTTATTTTTATGTCACCCATTTTTAGTTTTTTGTTATCATATAAATAACAATAAGTTAATGATGGAAAATTTAAATTCAAATATAGTTTCTCTAATTGCTTCCTATTCTTTAAAAGAACTGAATCAGGAAGAATTTGATGTCTTGCAGAATTGGGTAAGAGAAAGTCCCGAAAATCAAAAGCTATTTATTGAATATTTAAAGGTTTATAAAAAATCCAGACAAATTTCTTTTTACCAGACTTTAGATAAAAATAAAGCATGGAAAAAAGTAAAATTAGAATTAGATAATCATAAAGAAACTCAATATCATAATGAGAGGTTTTCTTTATTTAATTTAAGTACAAATTTTTATAAATATGCGGCCTGCGCTGTTGTTGCAATTGGAGGAGGAATCTTTTTTTACTTAAGCTCGCCAAAAACCTTACAAGGAAATGAGCATTCGATTGTAACTTCAAAAGAGGTGGTGATCCCGCCTGGAAGTAATAAAGCGACTTTAGTATTAGGTAATGGAAGTACAGTAGTTTTAGGTAAAGGAAGTAGTTATATAGCCAAAAGTTTTACTGTAAATAATTCTACTTTGACGTATAAAGATCAAGGTAAATCAAAAGTAGAATTCAATTTCTTAACAATACCGCGCGGAGGACAGTTTTCATTAGTTCTTTCAGATGGTACTAAAGTATGGTTAAACTCACAATCCCAGTTAAAATTCCCAAATTATTTTATTAATGGTAAAGCTCGTAGTGTAGAACTAGTTTATGGTGAAGCTTATTTTGAAGTATCACCAAGCACTCAGCATAATGGATCTCATTTTATGGTTAAAACCAAAGGGCAGCAAGTAGAGGTTCTTGGAACCCACTTCAATATTAAAGCGTACAATGATGAACCTTTTTTATATGCGACTCTAGTTGAAGGCAGCATCGCTCTTCGTAATAAAGAGAGCCGTGAAATTCTAAGACCAGATCAGCAGTCTATAGTAAAATTGAATGATAATAGTATTGAAACCAAAGCAGTCAATGCTCAGAAAGTAGTGTCATGGAAAGAAGGAGTGTTTAATTTTGAAAATCTTTCTCTTGAAGAAATAATGAAAGTGCTGGGCAGGTGGTACGATGTTGAGGTAGTATTTTCTGATTCAAGCATCAAAAACATGAAATTTAATGGTGTCTTGAGGAAGAGTCAAAACATTAATGATATCTTATTTACAATAAAAACCTTAAACAATATAGAATATGAAATAGAACAAAGAAAAATCACCCTAACCAAAAGAAAATAAGAGAACTGAGGTTCGAATCTCTGACCAAACCAACCTCATATTCCCTTAGAACATCAATTAATTTCAACTAAAAATTAATCAATAACCAAATTTATGAAAAAATCAACCAATGTTTCTTTCCCGCAAGGGAAAAAAATAGTTATTTATTTTATGAGAACATTTTTGCTATTGTTTTGCTCGACCATTTTCGGCTTTACTCCTATAGAAGTCTTTTCGCAGAAATATAATGTGACAATTACTGCCGATAAAACTGTAACCGTAAATGAAGTTTTAGAAATTCTTTCTAGTCAGACAGACTATAATTTTATTTTTGAAGCAAATTATTTCAAAAATGCCCCTAAAGTAAAACTGAAAAAAGGTACTATAACTGCCAATAAACTATTAGAGAAAAGTTTACCTGATGATAAATTTGATCTAATAATCACAAAAGATCGTACCATTATTATAAAACCCAAAGATATCGCTTCTGTAAAAAAAGCTGCTGCACAGCAAAGAACGATTAAGGGGAAAGTAATTGACAACAAAGGTATGCCGCTTGCAGGCGCCACAGTAAAAATAAAAGGAACACAAACCGCTGTTGTTACTGATTTTAATGGGTTTTATAGTATTGAGGTCAAAACAGATGATATCTTAGTGATTTCCTATATTGGATTTACAACTCAGGAAATTAAAATTGACAGCAAGTCAGAATTTAATATAATTCTTATTGAGGAATCAAACACTTTAAATGAAATTAAAATAGTTTCTACTGGTTTCCAGGAAATTTCGAAAGAAAGAAGTACAGGATCTTACCAAAATGTAGATAAAGAGCAGCTTTCAAAACCATCTTCTAGTATCGCAGAACGTTTAGTAGGTAGTGTAGCCGGTATGCAGAGTACTATAAATGCAGATGGTTCTATCGAATTTCAAATTAGAGGACAGTCTAGTTTGTTTGCAAATTCTCAACCGCTGATAGTCTTAGATGGTTTTCCTATAGAAGGAGGATTCAGCAGTATAAACCCGAATGATGTAGAATCTGTAACCGTTTTAAAAGATGCTGCGGCAGCTTCTATTTGGGGAGCAAGATCCGCAAATGGGGTTATTGTACTGACTACTAAAAAGGCTAAAAAAGGCAAAACCAATGTGTCTTTCTCCTCTTTTGTGAGAATGTCACCTAAATTAGACCTCGATTATACGGTGGGTTTAGCTTCGGCTAAAGAGACAATCGAATATGAACAAATTGCTTTTGATACGAACATTTTTGGTTTAGGTACTCCTATGAGTGCGGCTATTACGTCCTACAATTCTCGATCATTAGCCATGACAGCCATGACTGAGGCATCTTTAGGAAGAATCACTCCTGCACAAAGAGATGCTGAATTGGCTAGGCTTAGCACACTAAACAATAAAGGTCAGATTGAAAAGTATTTATTACAATCTCCTATTACCAGACAGTATAATTTTAATATTGCCGGCGGTACTGATAAAATGAAAAATAATCTTTCATTGATGTATGAAAACAACCAGACTTTTTTCGTTGGAGATAAATCAAGTAAATATCAGATCGATTTTTCAAATGTTACTAACCTGAATAAATTTCTAGATTTCAATTTTGCAGGAATGCTGCAGTATAGAAATGTAGATTCAAATTCGGGCAATAGCTTTTCTCAGTACCCAAGCGGTGGTCAAAGTATGTTAGATGTTATTAGATCTTTGGCTCCATGGGATATGCTTGTGGACGGAAATGGGAACTATACAGACATGTCGTATTTAAAATACTACATGCCTAATGTGAATGCTTATTTTCCATTACAAAAATTCGCTTATTCTGATTGGTCATACAATCCAATAACTGATGTACAGAATAGAGATTATAATACAGAATATTTGAATACACGTATTCAGGCAGGATTAACGTTTAAAATTATTGATGGATTAACATTCAATTCTAAAATTCAGTATCAATTATTAAGAAATGATACTAATAATTATTCGAGTGATAAAACTTTTGCGGTTAAGGATTTTATAAACAGATCTTCAAGCTGGAATTTTAATTCTACGAAGCCGGTACAAAACGTTCCTACAGGAGGTGTTTTACAATCGAATAGACTAAATAATAATTCGTACAATTTTAGAAATCAACTAAATTTTAACCGAACTTTTAATGATGTTCACGGTATAAATTTCATTGCAGGTTCTGAAATCCAAAATACAACTGTTAGAACTATCCAGAATCCTGACCAGTTTGGATATAGTCCAGACAGATTGACCAGTTCACAGCTTTTGAATCCTTATAATACATCAACTATGTGGGGAGGTGAACCATTGTCAAATGCTGTATTTTCTTTTCCTTTTAATGTTATTCCTGTTACAAAACAAACAGAACTAACCAATCGTTTTGTTTCTGTTTTTTCTAATCTAGGCTATACTTATGACAGGAGATATAATATTACGGCAAGTTACCGTACAGATGCTTCTAATTTAATTACTGATGATCCTAAAATGAGATACGATCCATTTTGGTCAGTTGGAGCGAGCTGGAATGTGTCAAATGAAAAATTCTTAAGTAACAATAATACAATTAGTAAATTAAGCCTTAGAGCAACATACGGATTTAATGGAAATGTCGATAATTCAACTTCTGTTTTGCCGCTTTTAAATAGAATTTCAGCTTTAGACAATGTTACTTTAGAGCCAAAATCTACTATTTCAAGTTTCGGTAACCCTAATTTGCGTTGGGAAAAAACAGAAACGAAAAATCTTGGACTTGATTTTGGTTTATTCGATAATAAACTTTTTGGAAGTGTAGATCTTTATCATAAAAGAAGTTACGATCTTATTGTAAATCAATCTATAGCAGCAGTTAATGGAACTACTGCTCAAAAGTTTAATAATGGAGAGATGGTAAACAAAGGGATAGAGGTTGTTTTAGGAACTTCATTGCCTATTACCAAAAACATTCAATGGAATGGCTCTTTTAATTTTGCTTATAACAAAAATGAAATTACCAGTTTTTTTGTGAATAGTTACTTTGATTCCAATTTAAACGGCAGTACCGGAGATCCTACTTATAGTTACATTCAAGGATATAATGCAAATACGATCTGGTCTTATCAATATGCTGGTATGCACAATTTTGGAACCGAGACTAGTCCTGTTATAAAACCATCAGTTATAGGTCCAAATAATCAACCGGTTAACATTACCACATATGTTACAGGAGATGCAAAAACCTTTTTAATGCCTCAGGGTACCGCAGTGGCACCAACCAATATTGGTATGCGAAACTCTTTTAAAATATACGATTTTGATTTTTCATTTATTATTACTGCAAAATTCGGGCACGTATTTAGACGTCAAGGGTTCAATTATCCATCATCTGTTACCGGAAATCAAGGGATTAATTCGAAATACAGTGAAGTGGTAAACGGTGATCCAAACCAAATAATTCCTATTGTAACGGATGAGCCTAGATATTATTTCTATCCACAATTTACGAATAATATGGATTATCTAACAGCTGATGCTTCTCATATTCGTTTTCAGGAAATTAATTTAACCTATTCATTAGATAGAAAAATAATATCTCAAATTGGTTTAGATTCATTCAATCTTTTTGTACAGGCTAATAATGTCGGAACTATTTTGTTCAATGATTTTGGAGAGGATCCAGAATATCCAAGAGGCGGTTTAAAATTACAAAGTGCTTTTACTTTAGGTTTCAACTTTAACTTTTAATAAAGACAGATATGAAAATTTCAAAATATTTATTAGTATTTGCTTTATGCAGTACTATAATAAGCTGTAGTGACTATTTAGATGAAAGTCCATCAAAAACATCTGCTGTGGTGCCAACTAGTATAGATGATTTAGAGACTCTTTTAAATAATTATAATCAATTGTATAATGAGTATTCGCAAGAAGTAGCTTATGGAACTGATGATTTTGCTGTTGATGTTACTTTGTATCAAAATTTAAATAATTATATGCAGCTGCCAAATCTTTATTCGGCAGTTTGGGATACTGAAAATCAACCTGCTATAAATTCTCCTTTTTGGAATGGTGAATGGAAGAAAGTGTTTTATGCTAACATGATTTTAGAAACACTTCCAAAAGTAAGCGGTACAGCCGAAAATAAAGCGCAATTAGAAGCAGAAGCACACTTTATTAGAGCTTACAGTTATTTTCAGCTAGCAAACGTGTATTGTCTGCCTTATAGTACTGAAAACATGGAAGAGATGGGATTACCGATCAAAACATCTGGAAGTTTCGAACAATCTTTAGTGAGAGCTTCTTTAAAGGAAACGTGGGACTTTATGGAAGCCGATTTAGCTGCCGCATTAAAAATAACCAGAACCTTACAAACTGTAAATGGACTGAAAAGAACATGGAGAGCCAGTACCGTTGCAGTAAAAGGTTTTGCTGCTCGTTTTTATTTAGCTAAAAATGACTATACAAATGCGCAGTCTTATGCTGAAAAGGCTTTAGCAGAACAAAGCACTTTACGTAATTACAATACCGAAATGCGTATGTCAACCGTTCCAGCGCCAGTAACTATTTTTAATCCAACCCAGCAAACCTATAACATTCAGTATCCCTATACGCACGATTTACAGGGCGATGTATCTGATAGATTGAAATGGGGAGAATCTTATTTCTTTAGGACTTTATCTAATGGTTATTGGAATTATTTTCCTTCTCAAAATTTGTTAAATTGTTATGACAAAACCTATGATTTAAGATATAAATATCATATCGTTGAAGGTTATTCGTATAGCCGTGGTGCAGTAAGACCAGCATACGACTATCCGGCTTATATCTTTTTCTTTAAATCAGATATTTTAAATGGACCTTCTACTCCAGAAATGCTATTGATAAAAGCAGAATGTGAGGCTCGCAAAGGACAATGGGCTCAAGGTATTCAAACCGTAAATCAATTAAGAATAGCAAGATTCGACGTTGCGGCACCTGCAAATGTGCGTGATTTAAGCGCTTCTTCTCAAGGGGATGCACTTGCAAAAATTTTATTAGAAAGAAGAAGAGAGATGCCTTTTACAACCCGTTGGGCAGACATCAGACGTTTTAATAACAATGATAATCCTGCAGATGATGTATTAATTACAAGAACCTTTTTGCCATATTCTGCGGCAGGAATTAATAAAAGTGGAACCCCTATTAATTATACGCTGGAACTAAAATCAAGAAAATTTGCAAGACCTATTCCTTATACTGAAATAGTTTCTTCTCAAAATCAAATTGTTCAGAATAAATACTAATCGGGTTAATACTAACAGCAGCCTGCTTTGTTGGGCTGCTGTATAAAAAAAAGCAATAATTATGAAAACAATTTTTAAAGTACTGATTGTAATGCTATGTCTGTCATCAGTTCATTCATTCAGCCAGAAAAAAGAAAATATAAAAGTTCTGTATGTAGGTTACAGTAAAGATAAACCAATGCCCAATTTAGAATCAATTAGTGCAATTGGAGGTATGGACAAAGAAAGATTTAAAGCAGAATATGGTACAAGAATGTTTTCCTTTAAAAATTTACTAGAAAAATACTTCACATCTGTAACAACAGTTGATGCTCGCGAATATAAGGAGGCAATGTCAAAAAATTATGATGTTACCATTTTTGATGAAATGACTACAAAAATAAAAGACAGAGTTATAAAAAATGATCCAGTAACCGGTGAATTAATAAGTTTTGAACCTACTAAGTTTTTAAGCGACGATTTTAACAGCGCATCTATTTTTATAGGGCACACTGCTTCAGTATTAGGTGCTAGTTTAGGTTCTAAACTAGATTGGTACTGCCTATGTCTTGACAGGCATGCACATCATACCAATACCAGCCACGAAATTTTTAAAGGACCTTATAAAACTACTGTAACCATGAAAGATATGGATACACCTTATGGTGTACTTGAAGCTTATGATGGTCTTAATGAACCTGCAAAAATACCAATGTGGGAAGTAGACAAAGAAGGTTACCAAAACGGAAAAGGATATCGCATTGGGTTAGTAGCACGCGGATGGGGTTTTGAAGATGCTCCAAACTCAGAAATAATTTCTGGCGGAGTTTCTTCTAAACAAAAAACGGCAGTTGCTTTAGGCAGACACGGCAATTTCTTTTTATGGGGTTTTGCAGGATCACCAGATTACATGACCGAAGAAGCTAAAGTTGTTTTTGTAAATACGGTAGCGTATATGTACAAGCATAAAAACGATCAGTTAATAGTAAGAAAGTACAATGAGCGTATCGCCACAAAAGATTTTGCTGACGAATTATATTTTTATACCACTGCAAAGTCGTACGAATTCTTTTGTAATGCAATTAATAGAGGCAACGAATCAGATAAAAAGGCTAAAGCAAGAGTGCAAGCCAAAAAAGATCGCGGGGAGGAATTAAATGAAGAAGACAAAATTATTAGTGAAAGCACGGCAAGTCCGTTACTAACCAGAGAAGAATATCTTAAAAAGACCTTTGAAAGAACTTCATGGGGTAAAAGTGTAGGTATAGATACGTTGAAAATAAGAAATTTTATAAAAGAGAATAGACCTTATTTTTATTCTCAGCCTAATGCTTCTTATGATTTAATAGTAGATCAGGATATTAAAAGCTTAAAAACAGCTAATACAGATAGTAAAGTTTTAGATAAAGCCATTACGCTTTTAGAACAAGGAACAGACGTTCAAAAAGCAAAACGAATTTTATTACGCTATACCTTAGAAAATTTTAATTCAGCAAAAGAATGGCGCAGCTGGTATACAAAAAACAAAAAAGACCTGCTCTTTACTGAGGTAGGAGGTTATGTTTGGATTAATAAAGATGAAAATAAAAATCCTAAAACCAGACCAAGAAATAAAGCTCAAATTGAAGAATTAACAAAGTCTCTTTAAATAAAAAAAATATGAGCCTAAAATATTATTTAATTGCCTGCTTGTTTGCTGTAAAAATGTGCTGGAGTCAAAATTTTATGATCCAGCCAAAGTTAAAACAAGATGCATTACAAAAAGTAAAAGTATTGCAAACTGATAAGACAAACGATTTAAATCCAGTTACAGTAAATGCAGATATAGTTTGGTCAGAAGATAAATCACAGTTGGCAATTATCCTTAAAGCTTCAATTAACCCAGGATGGCATACCTATGCTTTCGTGCCAGATACGGAGCCTTATGTTGCTGCTGAGGCTCAATTTACAGTGCCAAACGGTTATTTAAAACATGATAAAGTAGAAGCTTCTCCAAGCAAACCCTATGAAAATGGCGTTTATATCTATGAAGATCAGTCTTATTTTATACAATATTGTAAAGTTGAACAACCTGCTAAAGGTGTTGTAAGTGCGGGTCTTTATTTTCAAGTTTGTGATGCCCGTAAATGTTTTCCACCAGTATTATTATCAAAAGAAATTATTATAAATTAAAATGAAAAAGAACTTTTTATACCATAGCGCTTTTATATTGCTGGCAGCAGCAGCGTTAAATGCACAATCTAATCCAGCTGACTTTAAAAAAGTTCAGGAGTTAGGCGGAATTGAAGAATACCAATACCAACCCAACGGAATGAACATCTTGCTGATACAGGACAATTCTGCTCCCGTAGTTACCGTGCAAATTGTGTATCGTGTGGGATCCAAACATGAAGTTACCGGTAATACAGGTTCTACCCACCTTTTAGAACACCTGAATTTTAAAGGAACCCCTACATTTAACAAGCGTAAAGGAACAGCAATATTTAGCGTCTTGCAAAACATTGGTGCTAATATGAATGCTACTACTTGGTATGACCGTACCAACTATTACGAAACTATTCCTTCAGATCAGATTGAAGTAGCCATGCATATCGAAGCCGACCGTATGCGTAATTCTTTACTTTTAAAAGAAGACAAAGATTCGGAAATGACTGTAGTGCGAAATGAGTTTGAGCGTGCTGAAAATAATCCCAATACAGCGCTTGCTACCGAAATTATGGCTGCCGCTTATATGGCATATCCGTACCATCATGCTACTATTGGATGGCGTGCGGATATTGAAAATATGCCTATGGAAGCCTTGAAAAAATTCTATGATACCTATTATTGGCCTGACAATGCAACCCTAACCATTATTGGTGATTTTCAAAAGGAAAACGTTTTTAAATTAGTAGATAAGTACTTTGGTAAAATTACTAAAGCACCACACAGTATGCCGGAGCCTTATACTACAGAACCAGTCCAGTACGGTCCTCGTCGTGTTGTTATGAAAAAACCAGGACAGCAGTCTGTAGTGCTGGTAGCCTATAAAACACCAGGTCGTATGCACGCCGATAGTCCTGCTTTAGCCGTTTTGTCCGAAATTATTGGTTCAGGCACTTCTTCGCATATCAATAAAACATTTGTAGATACGGGAATTGCTATGTATGGTTATGCTCAAGCTTCCAATTTTAAAGAAGTTAATTTGTTAACAATCGGATTGGGATTAACTCCTGATAAAAAACAAGAAGAGATCAGCTCTCAATTGGCAGCCATGATTGAAAGAATCAAAAAAGATGGTGTCACTCAAGCAGAAGTTGATCGTGTAATAGCAAAACTAAATGCTACAACCATTCTTTCGCGTGACGGTTCAGCGGCTATTGCTGACGAACTTAATGAAGCTATTGCCGGCGGTGACTGGAAAGATTACATAACAGGTTCTGAGCGTTTGAGCAAAGTGACCGTTGCTGATGTCAATCGTGTTGCCAAACAATATTTGGTAGAGGATCAAAGCACTACAGGGTATTTTATTCCAGTTCAAAAAGGTGAGCAGACCAAGACAATGGCTCAAGCCAATAAAGTAAATGAGAATGACTCTAAAGTATTCTTTAGAAATCCAGAACTGGCTGAAACAGAAACAGCAATCCCTTCAACAGTTCAGGCTATGGAGCAAATCCAATCGAATTATGAGACTATTGTATCTTCGGTAAAAGGTGAAAATTATGTCCGAAAATCTGTTGCAGGTATTGATGTTGTATCAGTAAAAACGGGAGCAAAAGACCTTGTAACGGTATCGGCTAGTTTTCCTATTGCTGATTATTTCAATAAAGGCGGTAATAGTTTAGTACCAGGTTTTGTGACTCAATTATTAGAAGCGGGTACTACTAAAAATAATAAATTCCAATTTGCTGAAAAATTAGAAAAAATAGGACTTTCAATAAATGTAGGAGCTGATAAATACAACATTAATATCAATTTCAAATGTCTTAAAAAAGACCTTAACCAAGCGATTGCTTTACTGTCTGAAGAATTGCGTTATCCGTTGTTTGATGAAAAAGAATTCCAGCTTGTTAAAAAACAATTTGCAAGCAGTTTAAAACAACGTTTAGATAATCCTAAAACACAAGGAGGACAGACTTTAATGCAGGCTTTGTACACTAAGGGCAATCCGAACTATAGTTTAGATACTGACGCATCATTAAAAGAATTAGAGGCTATAACTTTAAATGATTTGAAAGCTTTTCACAATACTTATTTTGGAACCAAGGGAATGCATTTAGTAGCAGCAGGTGATGTAGATACTAAAACGTTGTACACTTCTTTAAATAATAATTTCAAAGGATTCATGTCTGGTGAAGTAGCAGGAATTAAATCAGTTGAACCAACAAAAGTGAATGGGCAGACTAAAGTTGTCTTCATCCCGCAAAAATCTTCTGCCGAAATGTTTATTGGCCAGTATACTGGGATAAAACGTAAGGATAAAGACTTTTTGCCTTTTTATATTGCAACGGGTATTTTAGGAGGTGATTTCTCTGGACGATTAATGATGACGGTTCGTGATAATGATGGACTAACGTATAACATCAGCTCTGCACATAGCGGTCATGATTATGCAGGAGGATACTGGTATGTAAATGCATCATTTAATCCTCAATTGTTTCAAAAAGGACTTGATGCAACGATGGTTCAAATAAACAAGTGGGCAAAAGATGGTGTAACAGCAGAAGAACTTACTGCTAAAAAAGCCAACCTTATAGGAAGTTTTAAAGTAGGCTTAGCTACAACATCAGGGTTGTCAGGCACTATTCTTAAAAACTTAGAGCGCGGAAATAATCCAGAATATCTTGAGCAATACGTAAAAGATATTGAAGCAGTAACATTGGATCAGGTTAACCAGTCGATTAAAAAATATGTTGATTTAGATAAACTGGTGATCATCAAAGCAGGTACTTTGGAAGAAAAATAATTAAATGCCATGTAGTTTTTCTAGAGTCGAGATTAAATTGGATAGATTTAAGAAGACTCAAATCAATGAGCAGTGATTGGAAAAATTTAATGGTATTGGGCTTTTGGATTTTGAATTAGTAAGTAAAAATACAAGGCGATAGGGCTGATGTAATAAGCAGCCCTTTAATTTAATCTAAAATGAAAAAGATAGTTTTTGGAAGGAGTATTTAAAATGACTTACAGAAGGAATTAATAAATTGAAATAAAAATGAAGAAAATACTTTTAATACTTGCAATAGCCATTGTTGTTGCAGCCGGAAAAAAAGACACTGCTATTGAGTATGTGACTTTGTCTGGAAAAATCACGAATAAGAACTCAGACTCTTTGGTGATTGGACAGAGAAAAATTATAAAAAAAATAAAAGTTAACAGCGACGGAACTTTTTCAGACACCTTAAAAATAAAAGAAGGAAATTATGTTCTTTTTGACGGAAAAGAAAAGACAAACGTATACCTAAAGAATGGTTATGATTTACAAGTAACTCTTGATGCAAAGCAGTTTGATGAGACAATTAAATATACAGGTAAAGGTGAGTTGGAAAATAATTATTTAGCTGACCGTGCTCGTCTTGAAGAAAAAAAAGTCAATTTTGAGAATTTAATGGCTCTAAGCAGTCTTGAATTTCAAAACAGTATTAAAAGTATAAAAACAGAATTGAGTTCTCTTCTTAGTAATTCAAAAAATATGGAACCGGTTTTTGTAGAAGCTCAGAAAAAAGAAATTGAAAGTTTAGTTAAATATTTGAGTGAAACATTTGAAAGCAAACAAAAACTGCTTGCCTTTAAAGGAAAAGAAACACCAAAATTCAAAGATTACGAGAATTTTTCGGGTGGAAACGTATCGCTGGACGATTTAAAAGGTAAATATGTTTATATTGATTTATGGGCAACTTGGTGCGGACCATGCAAAGCCGAAATTCCATTTTTAAAAGAAGTAGAAAGTAAATACCATGATAAAAATATTGTATTTGTAAGTATATCTGTTGATAGGATAAAAGATCATGATAAGTGGAAAAAAATGGTAATTGACCAGAAACTTTCGGGTATGCAATTGTATGCCAAAGGAGATCAGAATTTTATGAAAGAGTATATGGTTGATGGTATTCCAAGATTTATTCTAATCGATCCAAAAGGATATATTGTTTCAGCTGATGCGCCGAGACCTTCAGAGAAATCGCTTTTAGAATTATTTAAATCATTAGGAATTTAATTTTCGGTTTTAAAATTCTATATTAGTTAAAAAAAGAGATGAGGTTATACTCATCTCTTTTTTTTGTATTTTTTCGCGAAAAATTTATTGATTTTGGTCAACACGATTTTTAAATTGATCAGTACAGTATCATCTCGAACAAATGTTTCGGATTTCGCACCAATAGTGAGAGATTATCATCACCAATACTTAAAAAAAAGACTCAATTATTGATTAACTAAAGTGAATTAATCTCTAATATATTTGAATCCAAAATCGCAATGGTTTTTCTAGTAATTTTTTTAGAATAGTCTACGGGATTAAAGTGACTTTTTTTACTTATCGAACACCTTTTTATATTCTTTTTAGTTTAAATTAAGTTTTTTTTAGAGTTTTTAACTTTTTTTTGAAGTGTTCGATAAATTTGTAAAAATTTAATGAAGTGAAAAACGTGAAGTGCCGTAAATAAAGAGATTTTTAGTTTTTAAAAATTACGAATTTGTGAAATTGAACACTTGTGAGAGCGTTATTTTGTTAGTGGTTAACAATAAAAAAAGCCTGTAAACAAAGAGTTTACAGGCTTTTTTGTGGAGTCGCCGGGAATCGAACCCGGGTCCAAACAAGCAACTAAAGAGCTTTCTACACGCTTATTTCCTGATTAGATTTTCGTTGTTGAGCTAGGCCAGAAACAACCACCCAACACTTATCTTCTTAATTTTCGAAATCCACCCGAAGCTCATGGAAATCTAGGTTTATTTTTACGGTTCCCCTTGACAGAACGCCACAAACCAAGGCTTTCTAGGAGAATCCAGCTTCTCTACCTTGTAGAGACGTGGCGCAATCTTACTATGATTCGGATTATGCAGCTAAAGCGTAATTATTTTCGCCGTGTAAAAGTGTGAGATCTTATATTTACGAGCAAGGTCTCAATGCTCGACGTGCTTACTGTTCAATTCGACTTGCTGTCAAAACCAGTCGACCCCAAAAATGAGTTTGCAAATTTATGCTATTTGAATTTACTTTCTACTAAAATTTTTTAAAAAAAGTCATAAAGCCCAAAGTCGAAAGTCCAAAGTCAGTATTGTCAGCTGTTTTTAAGACTTTCGTCTTTCAACTTTCGACTTTACAACTTTCGACTTTAAGACTATTTTATTCTTCGTCTTTGAAATTAAAAGGATAATCTCCAAAGATTGGTGCTAATTTACGAACAGCATAAGTGTTTCTGTTCATTTTATTAGATAAAGCAATAATCGTTACATTCTCTTTCATTAAAGTAATGTACGATGAAGTATTACCATGCCACCAGCCATTATGAAAATAGAAGTTTTGTCCCGTTTCCCAATTAATCATTCTAATTCCTAAACCGTAATTTTTAGTTCCTTTACGTTCGTTGCTGTATCCCGTGTAAACTTGTTTTAATAGTTCAGGTTTTAAAAAATCAGGTGAGTTTCTAGCTCGGTCAAATTTCAAAAGATCGCGTACAGTCGAGAAAACGTTTTTATCACCGTAAACATTATCTAGATAATCAAAACCAATTTCTACACCATTTCCTTTGTATGATGGAACAATTTTTTTTCTGTCTTTATCATCATCAAAAACATATGTATTTGTCATGCCTAAAGGTTTAAAAATCATTTCAGACATCGCTTCTTTGTATTTAAGCCCTGTGATTTTTTCTATAATCAGCGCCAGCATAGCATAATTAGTATTGCAGTAGCTGAAACGAGTTCCCGTTCTTGATTCTAATCCAATATCTTTTGTAGCCAGAATATCTAGAATGTCTTTATTGGTTAACTGGTTATGTCTGTCCCAAACTGATTTATCTCTGTCTGTAAAATAAGCATAGTTGCGCATTCCAGAACGATGATCTAAAAGCATTCTTATAGTGCAGTCTTCGTAAGGAAACGTTTTTAAAATCGTATTTACTTTTTGATCTAAGTCTATTTTGCCAGCATTTACCAATTTTAAAACCGCGGTAGCCGTCAAAACCTTACTTACCGAAGCAATTTGTACAGGAGTATTGGCTGTAATTTTGGTTCCTTCATTTTTATTAGCAAAACCGTTGTATCTTTCAAATATAATTTGACCATTTCTGGCAACCAAAAAACTGCCGTTCATGCTGTTGTTTGGCCAGTTTTTATTGTAAAAGTGATTTATTCTGCCTGTTACCGAGTTTTTATAGGCCTGTGATATTTTCTTTTCAGGTCCTAAAGGCTTCATTTTAGGTAATGTATCTTCGACTGTTGAGGTAGTAGCGGTATCTGTTTTTTTGTCTTTACCACACGAACTTAAAACTAGTATTGAAAAAAGTATTTGTGGTATCTTTGTCTTTTTAAGGAAAATCATTTGCATCGTTCTTTAAAAACAAATATATAGAATTCAATATTTATGTTTCGTGATTTTTAGAATGCAAATCAGCTTTCTTTAACTTAAAATTAACAAATGTTTTGAGTAGTCGATTGTTAGTCAGCTTTAAACGGTTTTTAAACATTCTAAATTGTATTTTTACAACAAAACTTTAACGAAATTTGTTATATTTGAAACAAAAACGATGTAAAAAGTTATATTAATTAATGTTTTAAACTTGTTTGAATGAAATTTGGAATTATAAAAGAAAGAAAAAACCCACCAGATCGCCGCGTTGTCTTTGCTCCTGATGAATTGGCAAAATTGAAACAGCAGTATCATGAAGCGGTTGTAGAGGTAGAAAGTTCTGATATTAGGATTTTTTCGGATACGCAATATAAAAGTATGGGAATTACGGTTTCTGATGATGTTTCAAATTGTGATGTTTTATTTGGGGTGAAAGAAGTTCCTGTTGAAAATTTAATTCCAAATAAGTCTTATTTCTTTTTTTCTCATACCATCAAAAAACAACCTTATAATAGAAAGCTATTACAGGCAATTTTAGAAAAAAATATTGATTTGTACGATCACGAAACGATTGTTGATGCAAACGATCATCGATTAATTGGTTTCGGAAAGTATGCTGGAATGGTTGGAGTTTATAACGGAATTCGTGCTTTTGGATTAAAGTTTGAATTGTTTAAGCTTCCTAAAGCAGAAACTCTTTCGGGAAAAGATGCTTTGATTATGCATTTAAAGCGTATAACGATGCCGGCTTTGAAATTTGTCGTTACTGGAACGGGGAAAGTAGGCAGCGGAGCTAAAGAAATTTTAGACGCTATTAAAGTAAAAGAAATTACGATTGATAATTATCTGACTAAAAAATACGCGCAGGCTGTTTATGTTCAGTTGGATGTTTTAGAATATAATAAAAGACTTGATGGTCAAATTTTAGATTTTAAAGATTTTGTAAATCATCCAGAAGAATATACTTCAGATTTTGAAAGATTTACTAAAGTTTCAGATATTTATTTTGCAGGTCATTTTTATGCTAACAATGCTCCAATGATTTTGACAAAAGAAATGCTGAATGCGAGTGATTGTAAATTGAAAGTTGTAGCTGATATTTCATGTGATGTTAATGGACCAATTGCTTGTACCATTCGTTCGTCGACCATTGCAGAACCTTTGTACGGTTATTTTCCTTTGGAAGATCGAGAAGTAGATTTTTTTCATCCTGCTGCTGTTGCGGTGATGGCAGTTGATAATTTACCTTGCGAAATTCCAAAAGACGCTAGTGAAGGTTTCGGAGAGCAATTTATGGAACATGTAATTCCCGCTTTTTTCAACGGAGATAAAGACGGGATTTTAAAACGTGCAAAAATTACTGAAAAAGGTAAATTAACTGAAAGATTCAGCTATTTACAAGATTATGTAGATGGTAAATAATGGTGAATTGTTAATTATCAATTATTAATTGAAATTCCGATCGTAATTATACATTGTCATCCTTAGCGAAGTCGAAGGATTTTACAATATCAAAAGCCCTTCGACTTCGCTCAGGGTGACAAGAAGAAAAAAGCCTGAAATTTTATTTCAGGCTTTTTTTGATTAACCATTAACCATTAAATTTAGACCATATCTTCAGGTTTAACCCAAGCGTCAAAATCTTCAGGGGTTACATAGCCTAGATGAATTGCTTCTTCTTTTAGAGTTGTTCCATTTTTGTGAGCGGTTTGAGCAATTTCTGCGGCTTTATAATAACCAATTTTTGTATTTAGCGCTGTTACAAGCATGAGAGAATTGTCTACTAACTCTTTAATTCGTTTGTAATTTGGTTCGATTCCCTGTGCGCAATGTTCATCAAATGAAACGCAGGCATCTCCAAGTAAACGTGCAGATTGCAGGAAGTTGGCAGCCATAACTGGTTTAAAAACATTTAACTCATAATGTCCCTGCATTCCGCCAACGGCAATTGCCATATCGTTTCCAATTACTTGAGCGCATACCATTGTTAAAGCTTCACATTGTGTTGGGTTTACTTTTCCGGGCATGATAGACGATCCGGGTTCGTTTTCTGGAATATGAATTTCGCCAATTCCAGAACGTGGTCCAGAAGCCAACATTCTAACATCATTTGCGATTTTGTTTAAAGAAACGGCTAGTTGTTTTAATGCTCCATGTGTTTCAACAATCGCATCGTGTGCTGCCAAAGCCTCAAATTTGTTTTCGGCAGTTATAAAAGGGTGGTTTGTGAACTTTGCAATATATGCAGCAACTTTTACATCATAGCCTTTTGGAGTGTTTAATCCTGTTCCAACGGCGGTTCCGCCCAAAGCGATTTCTGATAAATGGGCTAAAGTATTTTTTAATGCTTTTAGTCCAAAAGCCAATTGGGCTGCATAGCCTGAAATTTCCTGACCCAGTGTAAGAGGAGTGGCGTCCATTAAATGCGTACGACCAATTTTTACAACATTTTTGAATTCAATGGCTTTTTTGTTCAGTGTAGCATGCAGTTTTTCAACTCCAGGAATTGTGGTTTCTACCACCATTTTGTAAGCAGCGATATGCATTCCGGTTGGGAAAGTATCATTTGATGATTGTGATTTATTAACATCATCATTTGCTTTAATAAATTGCTCGCCTTCGCCAATTTCAAAGCCTTTAAGAACTTGTGCGCGGTTTGCAATTACTTCGTTTACATTCATATTGCTTTGCGTGCCTGAACCTGTCTGCCAAATTACTAATGGAAATTGATCGTCTAATTTTCCTTCTAGAATTTCATCGCAGACTTCGGCAATTGCGTCTCTTTTTTCGATTGGCAAAACACCTAAATCGTAATTCGCATAAGCGGCTGCTTTTTTTAGATAGGCAAATCCTTCGATGATTTCTTTGGGCATCGATCCAGAATTTCCAATTTTAAAATTATTTCGAGAACGTTCTGTTTGTGCACCCCAATATTTATCGGCTGGGACTTGAACTTCGCCCATAGTGTCTTTTTCTATTCTGTATTTCATTTTGTTGTAAATATGTTGTTTGTAAAATGTGTTTCTTTTGAAAATGATTGCCCTAGCCCTGATGGAAGCGGCATCCTTTTGTGGCGGTGTTCGACACAAAAGATATAGCGTACAGCAGGTTTCAGCTCCTAGAAATACTCATGTTGTTCTAATTTAGAGAGTTGAATAATATTCTTTAAAAAAAGCTTATTTAAAATGAATATAAATATACGTATAAATGTTATTTCATGAAAATTGATTTAGATTTTATTGCCAAGGAAGAATTTATAACCTACATTTGTCGTAACATTCAAAAATTCCGGAAAACATGTTTGAATTTTCACAGTACTTAGGCTTTTTACTTTTCTTAACCGTACTAACTATAGGGTTTTGGTTAATGTTTTTCTTAGTTGGTTTCGTATCTTATTGGGTTACGGGAGCAAGCTGGGAAATGTTCAAAGAAAAAAGAGCCAAAAAAAGACAAGAAGAACAATCAATTTAATTTTAGATTGATTTCATAAAAAAGAACCCTTTGGGTTCTTTTTTTTGTGCCAAAAAAAGAAATTGCATTCAGATGGCTTGATATAATTAAGTTAAGCTTTTAGGAGACAAAATTAATCTCGCAATTTCGATAGCTATCGGGAGCTTAGACGCAAAATTTAAACATAATATTGTCATTCCGAGGTACGAGGAATCTTCGCGAGAAACTCGACAAAGATTGGCAATACAGATTACGGAGCTGCTTGTGGAGATTGCTTCGTCAATTCGCTAACGCTCATGCAATGTCATTAAGGAAAAATAAAAAAATAGCACGCAGATTTGGCAGATCCAGCAGATTTTTTTTTTTTCTGCGTAAATCTGCGAGAAAGTAAAAATACCAAGTCCTTAACTTAATGACATTGCCCGATAGCTATCGGAATGAAATTCCAAATTCCAATCTTAATTGGTACAGATTCAAAAAAAGAAATTCCAAATTCCAACTGTGAAAGATTGGAATTTGGAATTTTTAGTATTGGAGTTTAATATAGCTTATCCAGGGAAATCGCCGCCGCCGTCACCGCCGCCGTCATTTCTTGGTGCCTTTTCTCTATCATTTTTAGGTTTGTTAAAACGATAAGTAAATGATAAATTGAATTGGCGCTTACGAAATTGCATTTCACCATATGATCTCTGACTTTCAAGAGTGGTATCATTTTGAAGGTAAGTGTACGATCTCATAATTCTTGAGTTGAAAATATCACTGATGTTGAAAGCAATTGTAGCTTTGTCTTTCATAACATCTTTGCTTAATGCAGTGTTCATTCCAAACTGACCTAAGTTTTTACCTTGAGCTGTTTTTTGTTCGCCATTGTAAGTAGCATTCAATTGCCAGTCAATTTTGTATGGTAAAGTCAGTTTAGAGTTGATTCTTGCAAACCAAGAATTAGCTTGATTGTCAAGATTTTGTACTACAGTATTGCCTTTAGTATCAACATAAGTATTTTCTCCTGTTGTTTTTACGTTGTAAAGATTGAAGTTACTGTTTACTCTCCACCATTTAAACGGAGTATAATTTAAGGTAAACTCAAAACCAAATTTTTGTTCTTTACCTAAGTTAATAGGTCTGCTTAAAATAACTGGAATTCCGTTTACTTCTTCTCCATTTGGAGTTCTAACAAAGCTGAATACATCTTTTGTGTCTTCAAAATAAGCTGAAGTATTGAAAGTTACTTTGTCCCAACGTTTGATATAACCAATGTCATATTTGTCTGTTAATGATGGATCTAAATCAGGATTTCCTTGAAAAATGTTAACATTACTTGAGTAGTTAACAGCTGGATTCATAAAACGACCTCTTGGTCTTGTTAAACGCTTGCTGTAACTTGCTGTAAAGTTGCTTTGATCTGAAATTTCATAACTGATAAAAGCACTTGGAAACAAGTTGTTGTACTTTTTAGTATTGAAATCGTTGTTGTCTAATAAGTTTACTTGAATATTCGTGTCTTCCCAACGTAAGCCAAATAAATACGAGAATTTATTTACTTTAAAGCCATATTGAGTGTAAAGAGCATTAATATTCTCTTTGTATTCTAAAGTGTTTGATAAGTTTGGATCTTTTGCTCCTGAATCATCTGTAACGAAGTATTCATTATTTAAATCACCAAAACTACCTTTATATCCTGCTTCAAACTGACCGCCTTTTCCTAAAGGCAATACATAATCTGCTTGCAATTGTACTTGTTTTTGTACTTGATCGTTTAGTGTTGTATTGTAGTTTGGCGAAGCGGTAATAATACTGCTGTTGTTATCTGTGTTTCTTGAAATAGATAAATCAGCTGTAAGTTTGTGTCCTTTATCGTTGAAATTTTTAATCAAATTCGAAGTATATTCTACATTTTGACTATTGGTTTCTCCGTTATTTAAACGAAACGAATTACCTGTAGGATTACTATTTGAGTCAAAATTACTGTAATTAATTAAGTCTCTAGTGTCACCAGAATTTTTTTGGTAATTAATGGCGTTTGTCCAGAAAGTATTTGGCGCAACAGTCCATTCGATTCCTGCTCTTCCATTAAATCCATCAGATTCTCTTTTAGTGTCACGATCTTCATCTAAGAAACCTTTTGGCGTACCATCAGCATTATAGTAAGATGTATTAGTTAAACCTCCTCCTTCATTAGTTCTGTGGTTATAACCTAGAGTAGTAAAATAGTTTAATTTTTCTGTTTTATAATTTAGATTTCCTGTTAACCCATAAGCTTCTGGGATACCTGTAGAAGCAATAAATGTTCCGTTGAAACCTTGGTTTTTACCCTTTTTTAGAACTATGTTGATGATTCCAGATCCTCCTTCGGCATCGTATCGCGCTGATGGATTTGTAATAACTTCAACTTTATCAATTGCATCTGCAGGAAGCTGGCGTAAAGCTTCGGCAACATTTATAGCGTTAGAAGGTCTTCCGTCAATTAAAATTCGAATATTGTCGCTTCCTCTTAAACTTACATTTCCTTCGGTATCAACAGAAACTGATGGTACATTGTCTAGGACGTCACTAACAGTTCCGCCTTTTACAATCATATCTTGACCAACATTATAAACCTTTTTGTCTAGTTTAATTTCTACTGTTGATTTTTCTGCACGAACCACAACTTCATTTAATTGAGCAGCATCTTCAGATAAATTTATAACACCTAAATTAGTGTCATCTTTAATGCTTTTTTGCTTTAATTCGGTTGATTTAAACGAAATAAATTCAATCTTAATATCATAAGTTCCCGGTGCAACAGCTACATCAAATTCACCTTTTGGATTGGTGATTCCACCAGCAATAACTTTAGTATCGTTTGGAGCAGTTATTGAAATTGTTGCATATTCCAACGGTTGTTTGCTTACTTTTTCTAAAACTTTTCCAGTAACTTTTACCTTGTTTTTTGCGGGCGGTCCCTGCTGTGCATAGTTGTAAAAACTTGTAAAAAGCAATACAAGTATTACAGCGAATTTGATTTTCTTCATTTTTTTTTGGTTTCTTTGATTCTTTAGACCGCAAATGTAGCTTTTGGTTTAAAGTGTAAGATCATAAAAAAATGTTAATTTGGTATTTAGTATTAATCTAAAAAAGAAGCCACTTTATCTAAATCTCTCCCAATAATTGCTTTTCCATCTTTTATAACAATTGGACGTTCAATTAGGATTGGGTTATCTGTCATTGCTTGAATAATTTCATCATTAGTCAATGTTTTTTCTTTGTAGTTTTCTATCCAAATTTTTTCTTTGGTTCTAACTAATTCTATAGGTTGCAGGTTTAATTTTTTAAGAAGTTCTTTTAATTCACTAAAGCTTGGTGTTTCAGTTAAATATGGAATTATTTCATATTCTTGATTTGTCTGGTCAATAAAAGCGAGGCAGTTTCTTGATTTTCCGCAGCGTGGATTGTGATAAATTTGTATCATTTTGTTATATTTAAAGTGTGCTGAAATAGGTTCTGTAAAAAAGCGGTATTTTAGCAATAACAAAAATAGGATTTACTATTTAAATAGAATTCTCATTTTAAAAATTTTAAATATATGTTTTTAGAGCAAGGTGTTAAACCTGAAAATAAATTTTGGAAGTATCTTTTAGGATCTGTTTTTATTATTACAGCTTCATTTGTAGGGCAGGTGCCTTTTACGATTGCAGTTTTTTGGAAAAGTTTCTCCGATAAAACTGGTTTTCCAACCGATAATGATGCGGCATTAAAAATATTTGAACCAAATCTTACTTTGTTCTTAATAATGATTTCATTTGTTTTTGCTCTAGCAGGTGTTTATTTTGTTGTAAAATACATACATCATCAAACCGTGTTGTCAGTTACAACAGGGAGAAAAAAAGTCGATTGGAGTCGTATTTTGTTCTCTTTTATTTTATGGTCGGTTTTTTCTATTGCAAGTTTTTCTGTCTTGTATTTTCAAGCTCCCGAAAAGTTTGTGTGGAATTTTAAGCTGATTCCATTTTTGATTTTAGTAGTTATTGGCGGTATTTTAATTCCTATTCAAACAAGTACAGAGGAATATGTTTTTAGAGGCTATTTAATGCAGGGCTTCGCAAATTTAGCGCAGAATAAGTGGTTTCCGCTTATGATGACTTCATTGATATTTGGATTTATGCATATCTTAAATCCCGAGGTTACAAAAATGGGATATATAATAATGGTGTATTATATAGGAACAGGTTTGTTTCTAGGAATTATTACATTAATGGATGATGGGATGGAACTGGCTTTGGGTTTTCATGCTGCTAATAATCTGGTAGGAGCTTTATTGGTTACTTCAGATTGGACGGTTTTTCAGACACATTCTATTTTTATTGATCTATCAGAACCTTCTGCTGGTTTTGATGTTATTTTTCCAGTTGTAGTGGTGTATCCGATATTGCTTTTTGTTTATAGTAAAAAATACAATTGGACTAATTGGAAAGAAAAATTAACGGGTAAAATTAATCTAACAGAATTATCAAATTAAATACAATCATGCAAAACTTAACACATAAAAATGTACACAATTATTTTAAATTAGATGGTTATCATTTGAATGCAGCCGATTTGTGTCAAATTGGATATAGTTTTATCAAAGAAGGCGATGCATATGAGCGATCTATTGGTGAATTTTTTCTGGATTGGTTTGATCATAAGGATTATATCGAAATGACGACTTCTGGAACAACTGGTCTTCCTAAGTTAGTTAGACTTGAGAAACAAGCCATGATTCAATCGGCTTTGGCAACAGGAGATTTCTTTGGTTTAAAACCGGGAGATAAAGCACTGCTTTGTTTGCCAACTCAGTTTATTGCTGGAAAAATGATGCTGGTTCGAAGTTTAATATTAGGTTTAGAGCTTGATGTGGTAGTGCCAAGTACGGAGCCTTTGGCTTATAATAACAAGCAGTATGATTTTGTGGCAATGGTGCCTTTGCAGGTTCAAAATTCAATTGAAAAATTAAAAATATTAAAAAGTTAATTATTGGAGGAGCAAAAATTGACAGCTCACTTGAAGAGAAATTACTGCCTTTAAAAACGGAGATTTATGAGACTTATGGGATGACGGAAACCATAACGCATATTGCAGCTAAAAGAGTAGGGGAAAGTGTTTTTTCAATTTTACCAAATGTAAAGATTGAAAAAGATGATCGCGGTTGTTTGGTTATTTATGTGTCTTCAATTTCTGATGAACCTATAATTACTAATGATTTAGTAGATTTAGTAAATGAGAATAAGTTTAGTTTTTTAGGAAGATTTGATAATGTAATTAACAGCGGCGGCGTAAAGCTTATTCCTGAGCAGATAGAAGCGAAGTTAACAGGCAAAATTAATAATCGTTTTTTTGTGACTGGTGTACCGGATACAACTTTAGGCGAAAAACTAATTTTAGTGATTGAAGGCGAAAAACAAGATTTTGCACCAGATTTTTTTGATGTTTTAGGAAAATTTGAAAAGCCAAAAGAAATTGTTTTTGTTCCGAAATTTAAAGAAAATGAAAACGGAAAACTGCTGCGTAAACCGAGTTTACAATCTTAAAAAAGTTAAATAAAAAATCCCAAATTCCAAGTTTGAAAATTGGAATTTGGGATTTATCCCGATAGCTATCGGGAATGGAATTTATTTAGCTTTTCTTTCCAAAAGGGCCATGTAAAATCCGTCAAAACCAGATTCTGAAGCCAATAATTTACGATCTTCTACAAAAGTAAATTGTTGCCCGATTTCGGTTTTTAAGAACTTTTGTACTTGCTCTTGATTCTCAGATGGTAAAACAGAGCAAGTTGCGTAAACTAATTTTCCGCCTGGTTTTACAATTTTAGAATAGCTTTCTAAAACTTCACTCTGAACTTTACGGATATTGTCGATAAACTCAGGTTGTAATTTCCATTTAGAATCAGGGTTTCTTTTTAAAACTCCTAATCCGCTGCAAGGCGCATCAATTAATACGCGATCTGCTTTTTCATGCAGTTTCTTGATCACTTTTGTAGAGTCAATTATGCGGTATTCAATATTAAAAGCACCATTTCTTTTTGCTCTTAATTTTAATTGCTTTAGTTTGCTTTCATACAAATCCATTGCGATCAATTGTCCTTTATTTTCCATTAAAGAAGCAATATGCAAAGTTTTTCCACCTGCTCCAGCGCAAGTATCTACCACTCGCATTCCAGGCTTAACATCTAGAAAACCGGCAACCAATTGTGAGTTAGCATCCTGAACTTCAAAAAGTCCTTGTTTAAAAGCATCTGTCAAAAATACGTTTGCTCTCTCTTTTAAAACTAAAGCTTCTGGCTGATCTTTTAAATATTCTGTTTCAATATTTAAATCCATCAAGGTGTTTCTTAAGTTTTCTTTGGTACCTTTTAATGTGTTAGTTCTTAGAATAACTTTAGCAGGCTGGTTTTGAGCTGTAATTTCTTTCGACCAAATCTTTTCGCCAAGTTCTTTTACACCCAATTCATCCATCCAGTCTGGAATAGATTCTTTTAAAGCTCTCACTTTCGAAAGTTCGTCAAAACGTCCTTTGATTTTTCTTTCAGGAGTTCCTTCTAATTGTCTCCAATCTGGGATTGGGTATCCTCTTAAAACAGCCCAAACAGCAAACATTCTCCATAGATTGTCTCTGTCATAAGGTTCTTTAACTTCTGCGATTTCTCCGTATAATCTTTTCCAACGAACAATTTCGTATATCGTTTCAGCAACAAACTTCCTGTCAGAACTTCCCCAACGTTTGTCTTTTTTTAATGCTCTGGCTACCACTTTGTCTGCGTATTCTCCTTCATTGAAAATTGCGTTCAAAGAATCGATGGTAGTATAAACTAAATTTCTGTGTAATCTCATTTCTAATATTTGAGTTGCAAAGGTACTATTAATTGATTGAAAGTTAAATTTTTAATACTGAATCTTATTTCTGATTCTCATTAAAAGAAAAAACACTCTTAATTAGAGTGTTTTTTTTGAAATATTTTGGACGCTTTTTATTCTTTAGGAACAATACGTGTTAATCCAATGTTTTCTGGAGCATGAAGCACCATTGGGAATTTCTCTACTTTAACAGAACTGCTGTCTAAGCCAAAAGCTCTTTCTTCAGACAAACTCAGTTTTTTGATAAAGAAATACGAGTTCATGATGATGTTTTCGTGCCATCTTAAATCGTTGTCATTTGATAAAAATTTCTCAGACAATACAAATTTAAAGTCTCCAATAATATTGTTTTTATTCAATGATTCGTAACGACTTGTAATATCAACTTCACCGCGTTTCACCATATCTCGAATTACTTCTCTAAACATTAAATTGATTTTTGTAGGTTCTCTAAAACCTAAATTAAAATCAATTCTGTAAATGTCGTCTTTAGCAATTTCGGTAACTTTATATTGTGTTTTATAAGGTTCAGTAAGAATGTTTACGTGTACAAACCAATAGATATCGGCTCTTTTTGGACGTTTTTGTAAGATCGAATAAATTACTTTTTCCTCTAATTCGTCAACGCGATTTGCATTAGTCATGTAGACTAAGTGCGTAGCATATTTAGGAATAGAAAGGTCTTCGCTCAACTCCATTAATACCTTTTTGTAATCGTCAATTTTGACAACTTTAGTATAGTTTTTGTTGATTTTCTTAGCAAGATACCAAATCGTCATTATAGAAATAAGTATACTCGCAATGATTAAAGTTACATAACCTCCTTCGGCAAATTTTGTAATGTTTGCGATAAGGAAACTGAATTCGATTAATAAATAAATCGTAATAAGAGGCACCATGAAATACAGTTTTACACGTTTCATGATTAGGTAATAATTCAGCAAAATGGTAGTCATGATCATACATAAAATAATCGCAAGACCATAGGCATGCTCCATGTTTCCTGATTTTTCAAAGTGCAATACAATACCAACACAACCAAAAAACAATAACCAGTTTATTGACGGAATATATAATTGACCTTTAACTTCAGTAGGATATTTGATTTTTACTTTTGGCCAGAAATTCAAACGCATTGCTTCATTGATCAAAGTAAATGATCCGCTTATAAGTGCTTGAGAAGCAATAACTGCAGCCAAAGTTGCTACAACAATACCAAATGGTAAAAACCAATGCGGCATAATAAGGTAAAACGGATTTCCGTTTTCTCCGCCTAATTGCTGTAGAGTACTTCCTTCATGGTGAATAAGATATGCAGCTTGACCAAAGTAATTTAATACCAAAGTCGTTTTTACAAACATCCAGCTTATTCTAATATTTTTTCGACCGCAATGTCCCATATCTGAATACAAAGCTTCAGCTCCAGTAGTACATAAAAATACAAAACCAAGAACAAAGAAACCATCAGGATGAACAGACAATAAGTGATAAGCGTAGTAAGGATTTATAGCTTTAATAACTTCAGGGAAGTTCATAATCTGAATAAATCCTAATGTTCCTAACATGGCAAACCAAATCAGCATCATTGGAGCGAAAAACTTCCCAACTAGTTTGGTTCCAAATTGTTGTATCGTGAATAGGACAAAAAGAATGGCAATTACAATATAAACAATGGTTTGAGTTTCCATTGTTGGGTAGAATGCTCTAATTCCTTCAACCGCTGATGAAATTGAGATTGGCGGCGTAATAATACCATCTGCAAGCAGTGCGCTTCCTCCAATAATCGCGGGCACAATGAGCCATTGTATTTTGGTTTTTTTCACTAAAGCGTATAAAGCAAAAATACCGCCTTCGCCGTGATTGTCCGCACTTAAAGTTATAAGCACATATTTTATAGTGGTTTGTAAAGTCAAAGTCCAAAACACACATGAAATACCGCCTAATACAATGTCGGCATTAATGGTATGGTCGCCAAGAATAGCTTTCATTACGTACAATGGAGATGTACCAATATCTCCATAAATAATCCCTAATGTTATCAATAAACCCCCTATAGACAACTTACTATGTAAGTTTTTATGCGATGCGCTCATGTATATTTTTATAAAAGACGGTTGCAAATTTACTGTTTTAAAACAAATTAGCAGCAATTATAATTAAAAAGATAAAAAAAAGCACAATCCCCAAATTGTGCTTTTAGTTTTAAATAAAAAATTGAAATATTTAAGTTATCCTCTTCGTCCGCCTTCTCTTGAGCCAGAACCGCTTTCTCTCTGTGGCTGGTTGCTTCTTGATTCCTAACTTCCTCTTGATGATTCAGAACGCTGTGCGCTTTGAGGTCTTGAGTAAGAGGAGTTGTCAGAACTACCTCTGTTTTGAGAATAGCTTCTTGGTGATTCTGTTCTTTGTACAGGTGCAGCTGATTGATTGACAGTTCTGTTTGTTGAACTTCTGTCAGAATAGCTTCTTGATGATTCTGTTCTTTGTACAGGAACACTTCTTTCAGTGCTCATTCTATTGTTTGAATTTGATCTGCTTTCAGAATAATCTCTAGACGACTGATTTGTTTGCTCAGACACTCTGTTTGTTCTAGTTTCATAAGAAGTTCTTGGAGAAGATACATTCGAATTGTTTCTATTGTTGTCTGTTCTTACCGGATTTGATACAACTGTTGAATTTTCTCTGCTAGAATTTGTTGAACGATTTGTGTTGTTATAATTTCTGCTAGATGTTGATCTGTTATCGTTATAACTTCTGCTGTTTCCAAAATCACTGTTAGAAGATACTCTGTTTGTGTTTGATCTGTTTGAATTATAAGTGTTTTGAGATCTGTTTGATTCTCTGCTTGCAATTCGTCTTTGATCTAAATCATATCTGTTTCCAGTATTAGCGTGTCTTTGCTCAAAACTATAATTTGGTCTAATTTTTTCGTAACCATAAGTACGTCTTGATTCATAAAGTACGGGAGCTCTATAGCTTCTTCTGTAGTTTACATAGTTGTAACGGTTGTTTACGTTGATGCAAACGTTGATGTTATTTCTATATCTGTAAACTGGATATGGACTCCAAGCAGCATAATATGTTGGATAATAATTCCAATACCATGATGAATAATAAGGTCTGTAATTGGTAACCCAGAATGAAGAATAAATTACTGGAACGACATTGTAAACAGGCTCATAAATATAGTTTGTACCGTATAAATAAGAGTTTCCTACAATCTGAACGCTTACTTTGTTGTAATTGTCTCTTTCTACATCAATAGTAGCTACATCTTGATAAACGTCACGATCTAATACAGCTTGAATAATTACAACGTGCGTTCTATTTTCTACAGATTCAATTACACGTAAATAATCAACCTGATCATCGCCGTTTAAATCTAGATTTGAAATTTGATATTTAGGATCATTTAAACGTCTTTCAAAGTCTTGAAGATTTGCTGATTCTCCAAACATCGAAGCAACCGCTCTAAGATCTAAGTTATCACTTATGTCTGAGTTTTTTGCGTAAACAGTAGTTTGGCTTTGTGCAGAACAAGAACCTAAAACTAATGCTGAGAGCGCTATAAAAAGTAGTTTAGTTTTCATGATAAAATCATATTAAGTATTAATGTTTTGAGATATCCAATTACTATGCCACAAATTTGTTTGTTGGATTTTGTGTTGTTAAGTATTAGTATTTCAGTGGTTTATGTTTTGTTGTTTAGGAAATGAGTTTTTATTTGTTAGATAATAGGTTATAAAAATGTTGTTTTATAAAAAAGCGAAAACTTATTTGAAATGTTATAATAAATTGTATTTTAGCAACAGCCAAATCTTATTTTATATGAAAAAACTAGTTTTATTTTGTGGTATTTTTATTTTATTGATGTCATTTCGAACATTTAATTATAAAACCGAAGTTACTTTCAGCAGTGGTTTTACATCAATGACAATAGATACTTTGTTTAAAGATAAAATAAGTATAAGAGCGATCTTAATTGATAAAAATAAAGTTTGGTATGGAGCTGATAATTCTCGTTTTGGATACTATGATTTAGATAAAAAAGAGAAGTTTGAAGAACATATTTATCGTGATACACTTAAATTAGAATTTAGAAGCATTGCGCAAACTTCAAAAAATGTGTTTCTATTAAGTGTGGCAAATCCTGCTTTGCTTTATTCCGTTGATAAAAAAGACAAAAAAGTAAAACTGGTTTACAAAGAGATTAATCCGAAAGTTTTTTACGACAGCATGCAATTTTGGAATGATAAAGAAGGTATCGCTATAGGAGATCCAACAGAAGATACTTTTTCTATAATTGTTACTCGTGATGGCGGAGAAACTTGGACTAAAATATTATCTGATAAATTGCCAACAAATGCAGTGGGAGAGGCCGCTTTTGCAGCAAGTAATACAAATATTGTTATAAAAGGAAATGATACTTGGCTGGTTTCGGGTGGAAAAAGAGCACGTGTTTTTTATTCAGCAGATAAAGCAAAAACATGGAAAGTTGTTGAGACTCCTATTGTGCAAGGAAAAGCGATGACAGGTATTTTTACTGCAGACTTTTATGATTCTAAACACGGTTTTATTGCAGGCGGTGATTATGAGATTCCGAGCAGAAAAGTAGATAACAAGGCTTTTACAAAAGATGGCGGAAAAACTTGGGAATTGATAGGGCAGAATATGGGGTTTGGTTATGCGTCATGTGTGCAATATGTTCCTGGAGGAAATGGAAAAGAAATTATTTGCGTAGGTTCTGAGGGAATTCAGTATTCTCAAAATGGAGGTGAAAACTGGACGCAATTATCTACAGATACTAAATTTTTTACTGTTCGTTTTATTAACAGAAATACTGCAATAGCTGCAGGTCATAATAAAGTAGTTCGACTTAATTTTAAGTAAAAAAATAAGAACCCTAAATAATAAAGTAAGTATTATTATATAGGGTTCTTATCGCTGTTGTATTTTTAAGAAGCTTAATTTTTTCCTGCTTTGTCTCGATATTGTTTTAACAATTTTCGATTAAAATCATCTTCTGATTTTTTAAGCTTTAATATTTTCTTTGCCGAAAGTATTTTTTTAAGGTTTGCGGTGTATTTTTCGCGTAAAAGATAAAGTTCTTTATCTGTAGATTCAATTTGAGATAATAATGCAGCTGCTTCTTTTTCTGAAAGAGAACTTAGATTATCGTCATCTAGTTTACGCAGGTAAGTTTTCATTTTGTTATGACGCAGTTCGTATTGTTTGTCGTCATAAGTATTATAAATAGGCCAAAATTTTTCAGCTTCAGTTGAAGTAAGTTCTAATTCAGTTGTTAAAAAAGAAACCTTATATGCTTTGATTTTTTCACGTTTATCATCTGCTTTGTCATTTTGAGCATAAAATGAAAAGCTTACTAAAAACAGAAGGAATGTTAGTATATTTTTAGTTTTCATATTTTAATTTTTATGTTTTTATTCAGAAATTAAATTTTCAATATTTGGATTAGAAGATAAAATGTCTTCTAGAGTTTCTTGCTCCAACGCAACATTTTTATTCAGCTTTTCAATGTCTTTAGTGTCTAATTCTCGAATTAAATCGTATTGATTTAAATTTGATTGATAAGATAAATAAGTTTCTAAAGTCGCTTCATCAAGTTCTTTTGATGTTGCATTGTAATTGTTGATAACAGGAATCATTAATGCAATACCAACTACAGCAGCAGCAATAAGTGTGATCGTTTTTTTGCGTTTGTAAATCGGAATTACTTTAACTTCTTCTTCGTTTATCTGCTGTAAAACTTTTGCCGAAAGTGTATCAAAATAATTTTCAGGAGTTTTAAATCCTGATGATATTTTCGGTTCGTTTTCTAATTTAAATGCTTTCATAATAACAATAAGATAAGTTTTGCTACAAAAGGTTTAATTTGATGTAACATATATTTCTATTTTTTTTACGGCATGATGATAAGATGCTTTTAATGCACCAACGGATGTTCCAAGAATTTCTGAAATTTCTTCGTATTTTAATTCTTCAAAATACTTCATTTTAAAAACTAACTGCTGTTTCTCTGGTAATGTAATTATTGCCTTTTGAAGTTTGATCTGAATTTCATCACCATCAAAATAAACATCTGATTTTAAATTATCAATTGTTCTGTTTTGCAGGCTTTCAGAAGTAATACCATTTAGTTTTGCCTTCTGATTTAAAAAAGTCAAAGCTTCATTTGTTGCAATGCGATACATCCAGGAAAAAAGTCTGCTTTCTTCCTTGAAGTTTTTTAAGTATTGAAATACTTTAACGAAAGTGTTTTGTAAAACATCGTCAGCATCATCATGATTCAAAACAATATTTCGAATATGAGAATACAATGGTTTTTGATAATCAGATAGGAGCTTTTGAAACGCTGTATTTTGCGTTTTAGGATTTAATAATTGTTGTATAAATTCCTTCTCGTCTGTCAAACTTTTTGATTTATCAAACCTTTATATAGTGTTAGAATGAATTTTAAACAAAAGGTTTAATGACCTTCGAAAGTTTAAAATTCTGATTGCTCTTCTTCTTGAGTTTGTGTTGGTGGTGTTGCAGGTTTTGGAGTTGCAGGTTTTGGAGTTGCCGGCTTTGGTGTAGCAGGTTTCGTTACTGCAGGTTTTGCGGCTTCAGGTCGAACAGTGTCAACACCTTCTTCTGGTTCAGACGAATAAACGGGTGAACTAACAGGCGCCGCTGGAACGATTTTAGGAATAATAGGGAAATAAATCTCTGTTAGTAATTTAGATGGACTTTTTATATCTAATTTACTGATCGATAAAACTTCAAGATGCGACCAGCTTAATTCTGGTTTTATCTTTTGATTGTTGATATATGCTGTTGTTTTTGAAATAGCTTCGTTAGTATGCGAATAATCACCTTTTAAAGTGGTTTTTACAGCATCAAAACCATTTAGTTTTCCTGATAAAATATCACTTCCAGAACTAATTGAGATTTCTTTGTTTATAGGAAGACATATCGAAATTTTTGCCAATCCTGATGCAGTGTCGTAAGTATGATAAATAATAAACGGTTTTCCAGTTGCAGTTAAACCATTGGTCTCGCTAAACTGAATAAGTTTCGGAATAACAATTCTGGCATTTTTATTTACTTTCTGAATTTCACTTGTAAAAGTCTGTTTGATATAAGGAGTTTCAGTTTTCTTTACAACTCCATTTACTTCTACAGCATAAGTTTTTGTTTCGTAATCTAAATTCTTGTCAATATTCGCGAGGCTTTTTTCGTAAATAGTTCCAATAACTTTGTCAGAACCGCCATTTAGCGCCGTGTATATTTTAAACAAAAAGCTCATAGTTCCTTTTGCTTTCCAAGTAACTTTTGTTTTACCTGCCAAAGTATCTTTAAAAGTCCAAGTTACATCAGCTTCCGTGCCGTCGTATTTCATCTTTTGTTCAATACTTTCACCTTCTTTTGTTTTTAAGGTAATTGCATTTCCATTGCCTTCATCACCTGACCAGTAAAATGATGCTCCATTTCCGCTGGTTTTGTTCGGAAAAGTCATTTTTATTGATGGATCTTCTGTAGACCAAGATTCAAAATCTTCATAGTTTCTAAAATCATTTACATAATTATAGACTGTAGCTTTTGGCGAATTGATGACTTTGCTTCTTTCAACAGAAAAAATCCCTTTTTGGGTAGCAACAAAAACGGTTAGAGCGACTAAACTTAATAATAGTAAAAGAAATAAATATTTTAGAATCTTCATTGATGCAGGTTTTGCGTAAAGTTATAAATTTTATTGCGAGTCCAAACTAATAACAAAAATAAAAGTTGGATTCAATTTTGTTTCCAATTTCAGGATTTTATAAAATAACGATTTGGGAAAGGTTAAATTGTGCTTTTCTTGAAAGTTTAAGTTTTGGGCTTATCTTTTTAGAAAGACTTTAATCACGAATAAAATCGCAATAAAAAGAAGAAATGCAATAAGGACTTTGTAATTTCCTTTGTAAAAAACTTTATGCAGTGCTAAATCTTTACGATAAGCAAAAATCATTATGATTACAAAAGCGATAAAAAAACAGAGTCCGAAAATTAATTGTCCTTGACTAAACATACTTTAAAAATTATTTTTGACAAATTTAGAGAATTGTATACGATTTGTTGCTAATTTGCCATTTCATTTAATCAAATAAAAACATGAAGAAACAACTGGATGCAGTTACAGAATTTCATACTGCTTTTAAAATAGGTCACAGTCATACTCCAATTGCTGATTTAGGAGAAACTAAAAAACTGCTTCGTTATAATTTAATGAAAGAAGAAAATGAAGAATATCTTGAAGCGGTTCAAAATAATGATTTAGTTGAAATTGCTGATGCTCTTGGTGATATGATGTATATTTTGTGCGGAACAATTATTGAACATGGTTTGCAGGATAAAATTGAAGCTGTTTTTGATGAAATTCAGCGTAGTAATATGAGTAAACTTGGAGAAGATGGGAAGCCGATTTATCGTGAAGACGGAAAAGTAATGAAGGGGCCAAATTATTTTAAACCTGATTTTTCGAAGTTGCTGTAAAGAAGATTAAACGAAATCCCGATAGCTATCGAGAGTTAAGTTTTTTTGCTGTTCTTATAAAAACGCAAAATTCGCAAAGTTTTGCGTTATTTTTGTCATTTCGACGAAGGAGAAATCTTCGCGAGTAGCTCGACAAAAATTGTCGAGTTGCTATGTGGAGTTTCTTGCTAAGATTTCTCCTTCGTCGAAATGACAAGATTGTGATTAAACTTTAGGGGCTTTGTGGTAAAATTACCAGACATTTTAGAAATCATATATAACAGAAAACCCGACAAGTTTTAAAATCTGTCGGGTTTTTATATTTAAATCTCTTTAGATTATTGAACCTTAACAGTCCATCCGTAAGTATCTTCAGAAAGTTTGTTTTGAAGACTTGTTAGTTTTTCTTTCAAGAAAGAAGCATATGAATTCTCTACTGGAGTCATTTCATAATATTCACCTTTATATGAGAATCCTTTAATTACACTGATAACTGCAGCAGTACCAGCTCCAAAAATTTCTTTTAAAGATCCGTTTTTAGCAGCTTCAACTAGTTCAGAAACAATTACTGGACGAACTTCAACATTTAAACCTTCTTTTTCAGCCATTGCAATTAAACTTTTTCTAGTAATACCATCTAAAATTCTTTCGCTTGTTGGAGCTGTCAATAAAGTATCATTAATTCTGAAGAAAACGTTCATTGTTCCAGCTTCTTCTAATTTTGTATGCGTGGCATCGTCAGTCCAAATAACTTGTTGAAAACCGTCTTTGTTTGCTAAGTTAGTTGGGTAAAACTGAGCGGCGTAGTTTCCAGCTGCTTTTGCAGCACCAATTCCACCATTTGCAGCTCTACTGTAATGTTCAGCAATAATTACTTTTACTTCACCTCCATAGTAAGATTTTGCAGGAGAAAGTAAGATCATAAATTTATATTCGTCAGATGGATTTGCAATTACTCCAGGTCCTGTAGCGATCATAAAAGGACGAATGTACATACTTGCACCATTTCCTCTTTGAATCCATTCTTGGTCGATTTTTAATAATTCGTTCAAACCTTCCATAAATACATCTTCCGGAACTTCTGGCATTGCCATACGTACAGCAGAACTGTTGAAACGCTTGTAGTTTTCATCAGGTCTAAACAACCAAACATCATTATTTTCATCTTTGTAAGCTTTCATTCCTTCAAAAATTGCTTGTCCATAATGAAAGACTTTAGAAGATGGATCCATTAAAATAGGAGCATAAGGCTTAATGACCGGAGTCTGCCATTTCCCGTCTTTATAATCACATTCTAATAAATGGTCTGTAAATACAGCACCAAAGCTTAAGTTTTCAAAGTCTACAGAGCTTATCTTAGACGATTCAGCTTTTCTGATTTCAATTTTGCTTGTTTGAGTTGTACTCATAATTATGTAAAGTTTTTATCTAATTTGTATTCTTTCAAATGAAAATCTAACGTAATGATCTGATGAAGAATAGGTTTTGTTGAATGCAAAATTACGGAAAAATATATAATTTGTTTAGTAAAACTGCATTAATTCCTGTATTTGACTGAGATTTGTTTATCTTATAATAAACCTAAAATTTTAGCGAAGTTTTATAAAGATTTTATGAAAAAAGTGTCTTTTTTTAAGGCTTTACGCATTTGTTTTGACTAATTTTGACTGAGAAAATGAACTATAAATCAATGTAAAGGCATTGTAAAATTTGAAAATAGTGAAAAGAGAAATAATTAAAACGCTAGATGGTTCAACAACAATTCATTTGGAAGAATGGAACGAAAGTTACCATTCTAAACATGGTGCTATTCAAGAAGCAAAACACGTGTTTATAAAAAATGGGTTGTCGTTATTTGAAAGTAATCCGGTTTCTATTCTTGAAATTGGTTTTGGAACTGGTTTAAATACTTTTATTACTTTTTTAGAATCAGAACAGAAACAGCAGCATATTAATTATGTTGGAGTAGAAGCATATCCGATTGCTGCAAGTGAAGTTTTGGCAATGAATTATGTTGAAGAATTAGAGGCAGAAGGTTTTTCGGAAGTATTTAAAAAAATGCATGAAAGCGAGTGGAATGAAGAAGTGAAAATTAACTCAAGATTTTCGTTAACTAAAAGAAAACAATTTTTTGATGAAATCGACGATTTAGAAATTTTTGATTTGATTTATTTTGATGCCTTCGGATATAGAGTGCAGCCAGAGCTTTGGAGTACAGCCATTTTTCAGAAAATGTACAATAGTTTAAAGCCAAATGGCGTTCTTGTTACATACGCCGCTCGAGGAGTTGTTAAAAGGAGCATGATTGAGGTTGGTTTTACTGTTGAAAAATTAACAGGACCTCCTGGTAAAAGAGAAATGTTTCGAGCTTTTAAAAAGGTTTAAATGAGTTGTTTAGAACGATTCTATATTGATTTATGTGTAGTAAGAAAACGTATTCGCTGCTAAAGTTTTTAAAAAAATAAGTTAAAAATTGTCTTTATGAATGATATTTGCTTAAATTTGGCTCGAGTTTAAAATAATAGATAACCCCCGAAAATCTTATTTTATTATGTCAAAAATAATGTTTGATTACACGAAATCAATACTTGAAAGAGTAAGTTTCGATCCGATACTTTTCTGTAAAGAACTAGAAAAAGCTATCAAAACACTGTTGCCATACGAAATGGAACAATTGCAAGAATGGTTATTAAATTTTATAATTGAAAAACCAGAACTAAAACAAAGTCTACTACTAATTAAAGTATAAAAGAAAAGGAGCCGAAATTGGCTCCTTTTTTATTTTTATTTCTTTTGCAGCGGACTGATGATTTGCACGTTTTGAAAAACAATGGCTCCTTTTACGACGCCGGCAATTGTTGATCTAAGTGCATCAATAATTTGCATTTTTAATTCGCTCTTCGGGTAAATTAAACTTACTTCGCGAGCAGGTTTTGGTTCCTTAAAATTTCGTAGTTTCAGTTTGTCGGATTCTTTTAAATCTAAAGTGTGCAAATACGGAAGTAGTGTTGTACCCAAACCTTCGTCGGCTAGTTTTATCAAAGTTTCAAAACTTCCGCTTTGAATTTGAAAATTATTTTGATCAGCATCAGCACTGTGTTTGCATAAATTCAAAATTCCATCTCTAAAACAATGTCCGTCTTGTAAAAGTAAAATTTCATTGATGTTTAAATCAGCAACTTCGATTTCTTCTTTTTGAAAACTGCTGTGATGTTCTGGAATATAGGCTACAAATGGCTCAAAGTATAAGACGATCTCTTTTATTTTTTCATCTTCAAGCGGAGTTGCTGCAATAGCAGCATCCAAATGACCGTTTTTTAATTTTACAATAATTTCATCCGTATTAAGCTCTTCAATTAAAAGTTTAACTTTTGGATATTTCTTAATGAAGTTATTTAAAAACATAGGTAAAAGAGTCGGCATAATGGTTGGGATAATTCCTAGTCGAAATTCTCCGCCAATAAAACCTTTTTGCTGCTCAACAATATCTTTAATTCGGTCAGCTTCGTTTACAATATTCTTTGCTTGGTTTACGATCTTTTGTCCAATATCTGTAAGCTGAATAGGTTTTTTACTTCGGTCGAATATTAAAATATTTAGTTCTTCTTCAATTTTTTGGATCTGCATACTTAAAGTAGGCTGAGTCACAAAGCATTTTTCAGCAGCAAGCGTAAAATTTTTATGCTCTGCAACGGCTAATACATATTGTAATTGAGTTATCGTCATTTTAATAGAATTTTTTGATGCAAAAATAACTAAATATAATTTTTTTTTATGTTTTTTTTGAAGAAGTTAGCTTAAATTTGTAGTAAACTCATTATAAAAAATGAAAATTATGAAAACAAATATTTTAGGACTTCCAGTAAAAGAATCAGAGTTATTAGTAAAAGAACTAAATGTTCTATTGTCAAATTTTCAAGTTTATTATCAAAATCTAAGAGGAATTCATTGGAATATTAGAGGAAAGCGTTTTTTTGATCTGCATGTTAAGTTCGAAGAATTGTATACAGATTCACAATTAAAAATTGATATGATCGCCGAAAGAGTTTTGACAATTGGAGGAACACCTTTACATACATTTGAGGATTATATTAAAAATAACAAATTAACTGTTGGGAAAAATATATCAAATGATGAGAAAGCAGTTCATTTAATTGTGAGTTCTTTATCGGATTTGCTAAAAATTGAACGTGAAATCTTGAATAAATCTGCAGAAATTAACGATGAAGGTACGAATTCGATGATGAGTGATTTTATTGCAGAGCAGGAAAAAACGATCTGGATGATGAATGCTTGGCTTGATGAAGAGTTATAATAACTTGTTTGTTAGTAAATTAAGAGGCAGAATGAGTAGGTTACCCATTCTGCCTTTTTTATGAATGTTAAATTTCTATGAAAATTTTGATTGGATGCTTTGATTTTGTTTGTATAACGTTATTTTTGCTGGAATGAAATTAGTTGCTCGCATATTATTATTCATATTCATTGCTTTCTTATCTACCCCTACAATTATTACGGTGATGAAGAAAAGCACGGATACGTCTATATTTTTCAGTTTTTCTGAAGAAGAGCATTCTCATAAAGAACTTAAGGCTGCTGTATATCCAGCAATACTTCAACACGAAGTTGTTATGCCTGTTTATATTGAAAAAAAGACGATTGCGTCTGAAAATATTGTAAAACTAGACAATATTTCTCCGAGCATTTTTGCTCCACCTCCCAACTTGGCATAATACTTCCGATTTATTTTGAACTAACTGCATTTTTGATTAAATGCGGTAAAACTTTGATGAATAATTTATTTAGTATTGTATTATGACAAAAAAAATTAATCTTTTTGCCAACCTTAAGTCTGACTTTGCTTCAGGTTTAGTGGTTTTCTTGGTCGCTCTTCCGTTGTGTTTAGGTATTGCAATGGCTTCTGGAGCGCCTTTATTTTCTGGAATTATTGCAGGTGTTATTGGTGGTATAGTGGTTGGTTATTTGAGCCAGTCGCATATCAGCGTTTCAGGACCAGCAGCCGGACTAACAGCTATTATTTTAACCGCGATTACTGATTTAGGTGCTTTTGATGTGTTTTTGATGTCTGTTTTTATTGCAGGACTAATTCAATTAGCATTAGGGTTTTTAAAAGCCGGAAGTATCTCCAATTATTTTCCAACAAATGTTATTGAAGGAATGTTGGCAGGTATTGGAATTATCATTATTTTAAAACAATTACCTCACGCATTTGGTTACGATGCAGATTTTGAAGGTGATCAGGCTTTTGTTCAAAATGACGGAAGTAATTCATTTTCATTTCTGTTTGATGTAGTTAATCACATTCACTTAGGGGCAGTGGTAATTTCGCTTGTCTCTCTTGCAATTTTAATTTCTTGGGATAAAGTTCCTTTTTTAAAGAAATTAAAGTTAGTTCCAGGTGCGCTTGTTGCTGTTGTCTTAGGAGTAGTTTTAAATGAATTTTTTGTTTCTTCAGGAAGCTCATTGGCGATTGCAAAAGAACATTTGGTTTCATTGCCAGTTCCAAAATCTTTTGACGAATTTAAATCTATTTTAATTACACCAAATTTTGCTGCGGTTACAAATCCTCAAGTTTGGGTAGTTGCTATTACAATTGCCATTGTAGCTTCTATTGAGACACTTTTATGTATTGAGGCTGCAGACAGAATGGATGTTCAAAAACGTTATACTAATACAAATGTTGAGCTTAGAGCGCAAGGTATTGGTAATATTGTGAGTTCACTTTTAGGAGGTTTACCAATGACTTCTGTAGTAGTGAGATCTTCTGCAAATAATAACGCAGGAGCAAAATCAAAAATGTCGGCTATTATTCACGGTGTATTGTTATTGATAAGTGTTTTATCGATTCCTACTATTTTGAATAAAATTCCATTAGCAACATTAGCAACAGTTTTAATTTTAGTGGGATACAAATTAGCTAAACCAGCTACATTTAAACATTTCTGGGAAAAAGGAAAATATCAGTTCATACCTTTTGTTGCAACCTTAGTATTTGTTGTGGCTACAGATTTACTTAAAGGTGTGGCGTTAGGAATTATTATTAGTGTTATTTTTGTATTAAGAGGAAACTTAAAAAGAGCATACAGCTTTAAAAAAGAAGAATACGAAGACGGAGATATTATTCATATCGATTTAGCACAAGAAGTTTCTTTCTTGAACAAAGCTGCAATTAAATTGACATTGAGTGAGATTCCTGAAAACTCTAAAGTGGTTATTAGCGCAGAAGATACTGAGTATATTGCGCATGATGTTTTAGATTTAATTCGTGAGTTTAAAGAAACACGCGCGATTGACGAAAACATCGAAGTGAAGCTGAAAGGATTTAAAGAAGCTTACGAACTTGAAAACACTCCAGAAAATAATAATCATGTCTCTATAGAACATTATTACGATGTTGCTAAAAGAGAAATAGTACTAAAAGAAAAAGTTTAAATAAATTATATTAATTAAAGGTATTTCTTCATGGTGAGAAGTATTAGAAAATTAGATAACTTTACCGTAAGTTATTTTTAATATGTTTAAACATGTTGAAGTACCAATCAAAAAATCAAAAAAATGAAAGAGTTTTATAAGCAGTTACTAGAGAACAATAAGCAATGGGTTGAGAAATCATTAGCATTAGATCCTAATTTTTTTGCTGATTTAGCAAAAGGGCAGACTCCGCCTTTATTATGGATTGGGTGTTCTGACAGTCGTGTTCCTGCAAACGAAATTATTGGAGCAAAAGCGGGTGAAGTTTTTGTGCACAGAAATATTGCAAATATGGTTGTTCACTCAGATATGAATATGTTGAGTGTTCTGGATTATGCAGTTAATGTTTTAAAAGTAAAACACGTTATTGTTTGTGGACATTACGGTTGTGGCGGCGTAAAAGCGGCTATGGGTCAGCAATCTGTTGGAATTATCGATAACTGGATTCGTCATATTAAAGATGAGTATCGTTTACACGATAAATATTTAAACTCAATTCAAGATGAAACAGAGCGCTTTAATGCTTTTGTTGAAATCAATGCTAAAGAGCAGGTTTATAACTTGGCAAAAACTTCGATTGTACAAGGTGCATGGAAAAGCGGTCAAGATTTAATGCTTCACGGATGGGTTTACGGATTAAATTCAGGTTTTGTTACTGATTTAAATGTAAATATTAGTTCAAACGAAGAGCTTGATGAAGTTTATCAGCTTGATCTTTAATAGTTAAATAAAAATTGTTATAAAAAATCGCCTCAAAAGGGCGATTTTTTTTATTCGTTTTCGTCTAGATTTTCATTAAAAGCAGACGGCAATAATGTTGGTATAAACTTGATTAGAATAGGCAGTAATAAACTTCCGCCGGGAAGTAAAAAGATGGTAAGCGACGGAATGGTTTTACAAATATCTAAAAGCTGTTTTTTTACTTTCTTCTTTTCCTTGGCATCCAAATCTCTCGTAGTAGAATAAGCCAATAAAACCATTAATTCCTTACTCTGGATAATTTCTTTAACCAATCTGTTTTTGTTTCTTACAATCAATTTTACAACGCTGTGCGTCATTTGATCATAAAAATGTTTGACAGGATTGGAGTAGTTAAAATAGGGAATTTTCTTTTTATGAGTGGTAATAAAAGCGTTTGTTGTTGCAATACTATTTGAAACAAAATCATCAGAAACGCCCATCATTGATCCTAATGAATACAAAAAGTAAGCTTCTTCGTTTTCTACAACACCATCACTCCATAAAGCCATTCCGGCCATATCAATTAAGTAATATTGTTCTAATTTGTTGCTGAAATAATCCAGTTGTAAGGTCTCTAAAGTTTCAACAGTAACTTTCGAGAATTTCGAATAACGAATAGATGCTTCAAAAAGTTTAATTAATAAATCATCGTGCTGAGATTTGATAGTTTTGGTTTTTAATGCCAGCGCAACAATTCCAAGAACAGTTTCTTCAATTCGTTTTAAATATTTTTCAGGTATGTGGCCATGCGCTAAATATTGTCTAAATGCCAAAACATCAATAAACAAAAGAGCATTAGTTACCAGATGCGAAAAGTTCTTACTGATAATACTATCGTTTGTTTGTACTCTTTGATCTATTATATTTTCTAAAGATAAAGAAGGAGTATCTTTTGGCAGTAAAATTTTAAACAAATTGAAACCTTCAGGATTCATTTGTTTGTAAAATTTTAAAACTTCGGTAATAAAATGAAGAGGTTCAAAATCTCTTTTTTCTAGACAAAAAACATTGTAAAGTGTATTTAGTAAAGCGACTTTAGAAATTTCGGTTTTAAACCAGCCTTTTATCGGAATTGGAATTCGCGAATCAATAGCAATAATATGTCCATAAATAAAACCAGTTTCTCTAACTTTATAATAAAACGAATCAGTAGTTTCAAAAGGGATTGCTTCTGAAAACTTTTGTTCGCTAAAATACTTGTCTATCCAGCCTGGTGCAGATGGGTTAATCATTGACTTCAATTTATAGCTGCAAAGCTATATCTTTTTCTTGTTTTAGTGTGAATATAAAATAAAATAACCACTAGATTTTTGTGAAAAAATAGTGGTTATCGGTTTTATTTATTTGATAATTCCTGCGCAAGCAACTCTTCCGCCGGCATTTCCAGTTGGTTGAGTCGTAAAGTCATCAGTACCTTGATGAACAATTAAACCTTTTCCTAGAATATTTTTTGTTTCATCTTCGCAGCCAATGCACCATTCGTCAGTTGTCATTGTAATAGTTCCATTTCCTTTTTCATCAGCAGTAAAATTTCCAATATCACCTTTGTGATACTCTCCAACGCCCCATTTTCCATGCTTTTTAAAGGTTGGATTCCAGTGTCCTCCTGCGGAACTTCCATCAGCCGAAGTACAATCTGCTTTTTCGTGAATGTGTATAGCGTGAACACCTGGTGTTAATCCTGATATTTTTGCTGTAAAAGTCACCTTACCGTTTTTCTCTGTAAAAGTTGCCGTTCCTGCTACCTTGCTGTTGCTTTTAGGTTCTAAAGCTACAGTCAGAGTTTTGGCATCACTTGATTTTGTATTTGTTTTACAACCAATGACTAAAGCTGTAATTATAGCGAAAGACGCGATTATTTTTTTCATATTTATGGGCATTTAAATTAAATATTAAGTAAATTTAACATAAAATAACGACAAAGCGAGGTTGTAAAAGTTAAATAAAAGTCAAACTATTCCTTGTAATTTATTGAATGCACCAATACGAAACGGATTATATTGCGTAAATTAGTAGTGATTTTGAGTCCTGATTTTGTTCAAAAAAAGACTCAGTATGTTTAAATTTAATACTTTATTTTATGATGAAAAGAATTTTTACCATAGCCTTTCTAAGTGTATTGCTGATTTCTTGTAGTGCTTCTAAAGGCAAAAAAAGTGATACAACAGCTAAACTTGATGGAAGTTGGGAACTTAATTTTATTACAGGTCCAAGAATTGCCTTTGAAGGATTATATCCAAACAAAAAACCAACGATAAATTTTAATACAAAGGATAGTCAGGTTTCGGGTAATAATAGTTGTAATTCGTATACAGGAAAACTTGTTTTGGACGGTAATAAAACCGATTTTACACAACCTATGGCAGTTACCAAAATGATGTGCCTTGACGGACAGGGAGAAAGTGTGTATATGAATACGCTTCAAAAATAACTTCGTATGATATTACAGATGATGGAAAAACACTTCTATTTATTTCTGGAGATATTGTCATGATGAGATTTACGAAAAACAGTAAGGTTGCTTACTGTTTTTTTTGATTTGGTTTATTGTTAAACAATATAAATGCTATTTAAAAATGAAAACTAAATTATCTATTTTATTAGTATTACTGGTCTTTCTGAATTTTTCTGTCTCAGCGCAGCAAAAATCTAAAAAAGAACTAAAGGCCGAGAGAGAACTGCAAAAACAGAAAGAAATTGAAGCTTTGATCGATGCTAAAGATTTTGTTTTTGAAGCGCAAAAAGCTACTCCTACAGGAGGCAGGATTATTGATTTAGATTATAAAACTTATTTTTTAAATTTTAATACTGTAAAAACAACTTGTGATTTACCCTTTTTTGGACGTGGATTTAATGTAGGATATGGAACAGACGGAGGAATTAAATTTGAAGGAGTACCTGATAATTTAAAGATTGAAAAGAATAAAAAAAACTATGTTGTGAAAGCAACAGTTAAAGGGAAAAATGATGTTTTTGATTTGGTATTTACCATCTTTTTTAATGGAAACAGTTCTCTTTCTGTCAACAGTAACAATAGATCTTCTATTTTTTATGATGGTATAGTAAGCGCGCCGAAGAAGGCTGTGAATAAGTAGTAAAGAGTTAGTATTAATGATGCCCTGAATTATTTTTATGCTAAAAAAGTCGTCTTGTTTTTTGTCTGTAAAGTGGTTGTTTGTATTATTATTTTTCTTTGGGGTATTATATTCCTATAGTCAAGATTTAGAACCAAGAGTTTACGCTAATGTTGCTAAAGATTTGAATGTTGTAGCAATTGGTTATGTTTTTATGAATGGTAATGTGCTTACAGATCCTTCGCTGCCAATTACAGATTTTACGCTTCACAGCCACAATTTAGCAGTAAATTATATTCGGACTTTTGCAGTTTCTGATAAATTGGCTCGTGTACAAGTTGTGTTGCCTTATACATTCATGGATGGTTCGCAAACACGCACAAATGGTGATGTTTTAACAGGATCAAGAACTGGATTTGCAGATATGAAAGTTCGGTTAGGAATTAATTTATTGGGTTCGCCTGCACTCGATAAGACAGAATTTAGAAATTTTGAGCAAAAAACGATTTTAGGGATAAGTTTAGTAACTTCAATACCAACGGGCAGATATTATGATGATAAACAAGTTAATATAGGAACGAACCGCTGGGGATTTAAACCCGAAATTGGAGTTTCAAAACGTTTTGCACATGTATATGCTGAAGCCTATGGCGGTATTTGGTTTTATACTAATAATAATGATTTTCTTGGAAAAAAATTAGAGCAAAAGCCAACTTATAGTTTACAAGCGCATGCCAGTTATTATTTTCAAAATAAAATGTGGGTAGGATTTAATACAAACTGGTTTTTTGGCGGAAAAACAATTACAGATGGTGTTTCTGATGACAGCCAAATTGATAATTGGCGGGTAGGAGCAACATTTTCAACTCCTATAGCAAAAGGGCAGTCTATAAAATTTCAGTATCATGTTGGAGCATATACTAATAACGGATTTAATTATTATGCTTTATCAGCTGCTTATCAATATTCATTTTTTTAGACAGAAAAAAAATGTACGATTAATGTGTTAAAAATCAGTATATTTGAGTATGCATAATCCACTAAGAACAAATTTAAAATCAAAATTATGAAAAAATTAAGTCTTATTTTTATTTTGGCTGCGGCCACGTTTTCTTCTTATGCTCAATCTTCTTTCAAAGAAGATTTAGATGTTGTACAAAGTGTTTATGGAAAATCGAAAAGTGATCTTGTAAAAGAATACATGAATTTATCTGATACCCAATCTGCAGCATTTACAAAAGTTTATGACAGCTATGAAGCGCAGCGTAAAGCTCTTGGTCAAACAAAATTTCAACTGCTTAATGATTATGCGGCCAATTACGCAACATTAACAGATGAAAAAGCAGATCAATTGGCAAAGGCGGCTTTGAAAAATGAAATTGATTTCGAAAAGTTATTTTCAAAAACGTATGGTCAGGCAAAAAAAGCTGTTGGATCTATAAATGCGGCAAAATTTATTCAGTTAGAAGTTTATCTTCAAACAACAATTCGTAACGAAATACAAAATTCAATTCCGTTTATTGGAGAATTAGACAAAGCAAAATTGAATTAAGAGATTTATATTGGCATAAAAAAGGCAGTTATTGTACTAACTGCCTTTTTTTTATACTCAATTTTCATTTTCGTCTTTCCTTTTATTTTGATCCTGTTTGATATAAATATCTTGTTGCGGAAAAGGAATTTCGATATTATTTGCTCTAAAAACTTTATCAATTTCAATAATTAAGTCACTCTTTACATCACTTGCAAAATTTATATTTCCAACCCAATATTTAATAACAATATCAATAGAACTGCTGTTGAAAGTGGTTATCCAAATAATTGGTTCTGGATATTGAAGTACCAAAGAGTGGTTTCTTAATATTTCATTCAACAAGGATTTTACATTTTCTAAATTAGTTCCGTACGCCACTCCAATAGAAATGTCTGTTCGTTTTTTATTGTTTGAAAGCGTCCAATTCGTTAAATGCTGGCTTAACAAATCTCCATTAGGTATTATAACATCGGCGCCGTCAAAAGTTCCCACAACACTGCTTCGGATACCAATAGATTTCATTTTTACCATTTGACCGCCTATTTCAATTGTATCATTTATATTAACAGGTTTTTCAAAAGCAATTATTAAACCGCTGACAATATTATTTACTAAAGTTTGAAGTCCAAATCCGATACCAACACCTAAAGCACTAATAATAATAGTTAAACGGTCAACAGGAATACCAGATGATATAAAAGCAAGACTTATTCCGATACTAAATATGGCAATTTGTATGAAAAGCATCCAGCTGCCAAATTTGTTTTTTTTAACGCCAGAAGATGAATTGATAGAAGTGCTGGTTAAAAACGCAACAATTTTAGCAATGACTACAGAAGCAATAATGATAAAAAAGAAAACCACAATACTTTGATAAGAATAATTGAAATCACCAATGTTTCGTGGTTCTGTAAAAAAGCCAATAATTGGATCAAGAATGGCTTGAAATAGATATGAATTCTTGCCTATAGACACCAGCCATCCAAGAACAAATAGAGTGTTAATTTTAGGATTAGTACTTATTTTTTCTAATTCGTTGCTGTTTAATAATTTCTCTTCGTTTGATTCTCTTAAATAATTAGAATAGTTTATAATGTCAGCAAGCAAACGGTACGTTGTGGTGAATAAATAATACATCAAAACTGTTATAATACCGTTTATAGCTAGAAGCTTTCCTAAATTATAGTTTTTACCAATTAGGATGAATAATATAGAAGCGATCTCAAAAGTTATTAAAACATATAAGCTGTATTTGAAAAAGGGATTTAAAATCTCTTTATTATTTTTTAGATTATAAACTGTAAATGCAATTGATGAAAAAGCTATTATTAAAATTAAAATGACCTCTTTTACAGAGTGTGTTAGAATATTATTGTCATACAATCCTAGAAGAATAATAATGACATAAGCTTTCCAGACAAACTTTTCTTTTGGCGTAAAATATTCTTTATTTACTATGGTTAAAGCAATTATCGATACCAGCCAAATGAGCGCTGTAAAAGCAAAAGGAGGGTAGGTGAAGAAAAAATTGAACAAAGTAAATGAAACTAATACCGCACACGAAATGGGATGTCTGAATATTTGTTTGGAGAGCTTAGTAGTATTGTAAACGCCTTCTTTTTTATACTTATTTTTAAGAAACAATAGATAAATGACTAGAACGACCGCAAGCAGAAGCATTAAAACAATTGTTTTAAAATGATTTGAAATGAAGAATATTAATATGATCGATTCTTTGGTAAGCGAGTAAAAAAACGATTCATAAAAAGACATTTCACTTGAGTTGGTACTAAAAATTGTTCCATCAGAATCTAATAGATTTTGAAATTCGTTCTTTCGTATATTATCCGTCTCAATGATGTCGTTTTGCAGATCATACTTAAAATGTCTCGCGGTAATTTGCAGTTTACTGATACTGTCAAGTGCATCCTTAAATCGTTTATTAAGCGAGTTGACATTAGAGTACATTTGAGAATAACGATCATAATATAGAATCTTTCGCAATGAATCTTTTGGAAGTACAAACAGCGATTTTTGAATCGTTAAAGAATCAATTTTTCCTTGTATTTTGCTTAACTCGATGCTGTTGTTTTTGATCTTAGAAAGTTGAATTTCAAGACGCGTCTGTAATTCATTAAGCATAATCGATGTAACGGTTATGTTTCTAAGCGTTTGAAAATCATTTTGATTTTTGATTATACCATCTATGGCTGTTTTTTTTAGTTTGATGGCATAATCTAGTTCTGTGGTGAAAGCTTTGTAATCAATACCCGTTTTTAAAATGACATTGGCATCCTGAATATTTTTAGAAATGGCATCAAATAATAAATTATGATTTTTGGTTATTTTATTTTCGATGTAAAGCTGTCTGCTTTTCTCTTCATCTAATTTGAGTAAACTTTCAATTTTAGTATTTTTAGGAATCTCATTTTTTAGTTTTAGACTATCTTCTAAAATTGAATTTTGAGCATAAGATGTATAAACTGGACTTGCAGTTAAAAGTATAATTGCAAGTACTTTTAAAACAGTAAAGTTAATTATGATGTTTTTATAAAAAATAGTATTGCGAATTATAGTCGAAAATATCATAATACTTTGCTTTTGGGAGTTACCCCAAAAATACTATAAAAAAAAACAACCTAAAAAAAGTTTTTTTAGGTTGCTTAGTATTCTGATTTTATTTGTTTCTAGTTTCGTATATGGTATTTACCATTCCGTTACGAGGAGCATCTAGTGGAAGTTCCCAGAACATGATACCGCCAAGTTTCTTAGCTTTTGCATATTCTGTTTTTGCTTTTATTGAAGTTAAATCGTCTCCAGTAGCAAATGTTTTTTCTTTTTCATTATACCAGTAAGGCGCTTTAGCTTTATCATCCCAAAAATATTTCCATCCGTTAGCTTCCGTGTAATAAGTAGCGAAGTTTTTAAAATCAACCCCTTGAATATGTTCTCCAGCTTGATAAAGACCATTGTTTACATTAGCAACATTTTTCCATGTTCTAGTGTAAAAAGCACCTCCAATAACTAATTTTTCAGCAGGAATTCCAAGTTTTAGCAAGTAACTAACAGCTCTGTCTGTTGATTCTTCTTTTGGATTTGTACTGTACAATGGAGTATGATGTCCAGTTACCTTAGAATAACCGTTTACTAAATCATAACTCATAATATTAATACGATTTACGTATGGCGCAACTGCTTTCCAGTCTATAGATTCATCCAGACATTTTTGAAAACCACCTGCAGCAAAACTTAGTTCATATTTTTTACCCATTGTTGAGCGTAAAATTTTAAGAAGTTCTGTAAAATTTGGCTTGTCAGCTGCCTGATATAAATGACCAGGAAGACCTTCTATAGATGGATATTCCCAATCTAAATCTAAACCATCAACTTTAAAATAGTTGCTGACTTCTTTTACAGATTTAGCAAATGTTAATCTTCCCTCAGCAGTAGAAAATGCAGCAGAGCAAGGTTCGCAGCCACCCCAGCCGCCAAGTGAAAGTATGATTTTTAATTGCGGATTTTTAGCTTTTAAAGAAACTAAATGTTTAATAGTAATTGAGTCTTTAGGAGAGTCAACACCTAATTTTCCATCTCTTAAATGGCAAAAACTAAAGATAATTTGATCCAGCTTATTTACTTCGTATTCGTTTATTAGTTTATCATCGCCTGTATAATAAGCTATGATATCCATTTTTTTGTTTTTCTGTGCAAAAAGATTTGTTGATAAACAGCACAGCAAAAGCATGGCAATCAGGTTAATTTGTTTCATTTTATGTTTTTTTAGCGTTTTTAGAATGCTAAATATAAAGGAATACAATCGATATTTAACTATTTCATTGACCTTAAAAAGTTAATTTTAACGAATATTTTGCAAATCGTTGCAAAAATATTGCGCTTAATCATTGAGCATGTTTACGTAAAGAACAAAAAAAATAAACCCGCACAGTTTCGGAGTTGTGCGGGTCTAAACAAATTAAAAGCTAAAAACTATTTTTATATTAGAAGCAGTAAGTATCTTCTGCAACTAATTTTGTGGCAATTTTTTCTCTCAACGCCACTACGTTTGGCAAGTTGGTGTATTTAGTGAAACGTTTAAGTCCCATTAACATCATACGTTGTTCGTCGCCTTCAGCAAAAGAAGCAATTCCTTCTTTTCCTCTTAAGTTTACGATATCTACAGCTTTGTATAAGTATAATTTTGCCATAGCGATTTGCTCCTGAACTTTGTCTTCGCCTTGAGCTTTTGCTAATTTTTCAGTTCTCAAAATTGTACTTTCAGCCATGTAGATTTCGATTAAGATATCAGAAGCAGCCATCAATAATTGTTGGTGAGAATCTAAATCCGGACCATATTTTTGAACAGCGCTACCAGCAACCATTAAGAAAACTTTTTTCAAGTTAGCAACGATTCCTTTTTCCTCAGCAAATAACTCAGAGAAATCTGGAGTATCAAAAGATGGAATTCCCATTAATTCTTCTTGAACTTTCATTGCTGGTCCAAGTAAATCAACGTGACCTTTCATTGCTTTTTTGATCAACATACCTACAGAAAGCATTCTGTTGATTTCGTTTGTACCTTCGTAGATACGAGCGATACGAGCATCTCTCCAAGCACTTTCCATTGGAGTATCTTCAGAGAATCCCATTCCACCAAAAATCTGAATTCCTTCGTCAGAACAAGATTGAACGTCTTCAGAAACCGCTACTTTCAAGATAGAACACTCGATAGCATATTCTTCAACACCTTTCAATTCAGCTTCTTGGTGAGAAGTTCCTTCAGCTTCACGAGCAGCGATTCTATCTTCGATATCTTTTGCAGCACGGTAAGAAGCACTTTCTCCAGCGTAAGCATTAGTCGCCATTTCAGCTAATTTAGAACGGATAGCTCCAAAAGATGAAATAGATGTATTGAACTGAATTCTTTCGTTAGCATATTTTACAGCTCCAGAAGTAACTCTTCTTTGAGCATCTAAACAAGCTGCAGCCAATTTAATACGACCAACATTCAAAGCATTCATTGCAATTTTGAAACCGTTTCCTCTTTCAGACAACATGTTCTCAACTGGAACTTTTGTTTCATTGAAGAAAACCTGACGAGTAGAAGAAGCACGGATTCCTAATTTATGCTCTTCTTCATTCATAGAAATTCCGTTTGCTGGATCGTTTTCTACGATGAAACCTGTAATATTTTTATCATCACCAATACGAGCAAAAACGATGAAAACCGAACAGAAACCTGCATTCGAAATCCACATTTTTTGTCCAGTAATAGAGTAATATTTTCCATCTTCAGATAAAACTGCTTTTGTTTTTCCTGAGTTAGCATCAGATCCTGCGCCTGGCTCAGTTAAGCAATAAGCGCCAAACCATTCTCCAGAAGCCAATTTCGGAACGTATTTTTTCTTTTGTTCTTCAGATCCATAAAGAGTAATTGGCATAGTTCCAATTCCTGTGTGTGCACCAAAAGCAGTTGAGAAAGAACCAGTTGCTCCAGAAATGTAGTCACAAACTAACATTGTAGAAACAAATCCCATTCCTAATCCACCGTATTCTTCCGGAACTGCAACTCCAAGAAGTCCTAGTTCACCAGCTTTACGCATAGATGATTCTGTATAAGCGTAATCTTTTTTCTCAAAACGATCTTTATGCGCCCATAATTCTTTGTCAACGAACTCTTTTACAGAGTCACGCATCATTAACTGCTCTTCCGAGAAATCTTCTGGTGTGAAGATATCCTCGCATTTTGTTTCTTTAACTAAAAACTGACCACCACGAGTCACGTTTTTTTCGATTGTATCTGCCATTGCTAATGTTTTTTTGTATGTTTTTTATTTATGGTTTTTGTACACAATCTTGTCATTTCGACGAAGGAGAAATCTTCGCAAGTAGCTCTAAAACGAGATTCCAATCTTTGTCGAGTTTCTCGTGAAGATTTCTCCTTCGTCGAAATGACAAACTGAATGTATACTTTACTTAATAATACTTTCTTATAATACTTCGTAGATCCCAGCGCTCCCTTGTCCAGTTCCCACACACATTGAAACAATTCCGTATTTGTTACCTCTGCGTTTCATTTCATCAAATAATTGAACAGAAAGTTTAGCTCCTGTACAACCTAGAGGGTGACCTAAAGAGATCGCTCCACCGTTTACGTTTACGATTTCTGGGTTGATGTTTAACTCGCGAGTTACAGCTAAAGCTTGTGAGGCAAAAGCCTCGTTTAATTCAATTAACTCAATATCGTTCAATGTTAATCCCGCTTGTTTCAAGGCTTTCGGAATTGCTTTTACAGGACCGATACCCATGATTCTTGGTTCAACACCAGAAGAAGCAAAGTTTACCAAACGTGCGATTGGCTCAAGATTTAATTCTTTTACCATTTCTTCGCTCATGATTAAAACGAATGCAGCACCGTCGCTCATTTGAGAAGAGTTACCAGCTGTTACACTTCCGTTAGCAGCAAAAACTGGTCTTAAACCTGCTAAAGCTTCTTTAGTAGTTCCGGCTCTTGGTCCTTCGTCTTTATTTACAACGTATGATTTTGTTTCTTTTTTGCCATTTTCATTGATGAAAGTCTGCTCAACAGTAATTGGAACAATTTGTTTGTCAAATTTTCCTTCTGCTTGCGCTTTTAAAGCTTTCATGTGAGAGTTGTAAGCAAACTCATCCTGATCTTCTCTTGAGATTTTGTATTGATTGGCAACCGCTTCAGCAGTTAAACCCATTCCCCAGTAGTAATCTTCGTGACCTGCAGCAGCAACTTTATAATCCGGAGTTGGTTTGTAACCTCCCATCGGAATAAAACTCATACTTTCTGCACCACCAGCGATGATACAATCTGCCATTCCTGATTGGATTTTAGCAGTTGCCATTCCGATAGTTTCTAATCCAGATGCACAGTAACGGTTTACTGTAACTCCAGGAACGTCTTCAACTTTTAATCCCATCAAAGAGATTAAACGACCAACGTTAAGACCTTGTTCCGCTTCCGGCATGGCATTTCCTACCATAACGTCATCGATACGTTTTTTATCGAAATCAGGCAGTTCGTCCATCATAAACTGAATGGTTTCTGCTGCTAATTCGTCAGGTCTTTTAAATCTAAAAACACCTTTTGGAGCTTTTCCAACTGCTGTTCTATATGCTTTTACTATATATGCTGTTTTCATTTTCTTAGTTTCTAAGAGGTTTCCCTTTGGTTAACATGTATTGAATTCTTTCTAAAGTTTTTCTCTCAGTACAAAGAGATAAGAAAGCTTCACGTTCGATATCTAATAAATATTGTTCAGATACTAAAGTCGCTTCAGATAAATCACCACCGGCCATTACGTAAGCCAGTTTGTTGGCGATTTTTTTGTCGTGCTCAGAAATGTATTTTCCAGCTTCCATTTGATCTGTTCCAACTAAGAACATACCTAAAGCTTGTTTTCCTAATACTTTAACATCCGTTCTTCTGATTGGTTGTGTGTAACCAGCTTCTGCCATTAATAAAGCATGTTTTTTAGCTTCAGCAATCTGACGATCTTTGTTTACTACGATAACGTCTTTTCCATGTTGAAGAAGTCCAGTATCAAAAGCTTCATAACCAGAAGTCGAAACTTTTGCCATAGCGATAGTCAAGAAATACTCTTGAAGAACGTTCAATTCCACATCATTTTTGCGGAATAAATCGGAAGCTCTTAAAGCCATTTCTTTAGATCCACCACCACCAGGAAGTACACCAACTCCAAATTCAACTAATCCCATATAAGTTTCTGCAGCGGCAACTACTTTGTCAGCGTGCAAGCTCATCTCGCATCCACCACCAAAAGTCATTCCGTGAGGCGCTACGACAACTGGAATAGAAGAATAACGAACACGCATCATAGTGTCTTGGAACAATTTAATTGCCATGTTCAATTCGTCATATTCCTGCTCAACCGCCATCATGAAAATCATTCCGATATTAGCTCCAACAGAGAAATTCGCTGCCTGGTTTCCAATAACTAAACCTTGGTATTCTTTTTCAGATAAGTCGATTGCTTTGTTGATAGCTTGTAAAACATCGCCACCAATTGTATTCATTTTAGATTGGAATTCTAAGTTCAAGATTCCGTCTCCTAAATCCTGAATAATGGCTCCACTGTTGCTCCAAACTTTTTTGCTTTCGCGAATGTTGTTCAGAATAATAAATGAATCTTGTCCAGGAACTTTTACTTGTGATTTTGTTGGAATGTTATAGAAATAAGTTGCTCCTTCTTTTACAGTATAGAAACTATCGCTTCCAGAAGCCAGCATTTCAGTAACCCACGCAGCAGGCTCAAGACCTTCAGCTTTCATGATTTCAATTCCTTTGGCAACACCAATTGCATCCCAGATTTCGAATGGACCATTTTCCCATCCAAAACCAGCTTTCATGGCATCGTCAATTTTGTATAATTCGTCTGAAATTTCAGGAATTCTGTTTGACACATAAGCAAACATTCCAGCGAAACTCTTACGGTAGAATTCTCCCGCTTTGTCTGTTCCTTTAACTAAAACTTTAAAACGGTTGATTGGTTTATCAATAGTTTTTGTTAGTTCAAGCGTAGCAAAATTTGCTTTTTTCGCAGCACGGTATTCTAATGTATTTAAGTCTAAAGAAAGAATATCTTTATCTACTTTTTTATAAAAACCTTGTCCAGTTTTGCTTCCCAACCAATTATTTTCCATCATTTTTGTAATGAAATCAGGAAGTTTGAACAATTCGTGTTGTTCGTCAGTTGGGCAGTTTTCATAAATACCATTGGCAACGTGTACCAAAGTATCCAAACCAACAACGTCAACCGTACGGAAAGTAGCTGATTTTGGACGACCAATTACCGGACCAGTCAATTTATCAACTTCTTCAATCGTTAATCCCATTTCTTTAACTAAATGGAATAAACTCTGGATTCCGTAAATACCAATTCTGTTTCCAATAAATGCCGGAGTATCTTTAGCAACAACCGAAGTTTTTCCTAAGAATTTAGATCCGTATTCGTTTAAGAAATCTAATACTTCAGTAGAAGTTTTTGGACCAGGAATAATTTCAAATAATTTTAAGTAACGCGCAGGGTTAAAAAAGTGTGTTCCGCAGAAGTGTTGTTGAAAATCTTCGCTTCTTCCTTCGCTCATAAAGTGAATTGGAATACCAGAAGTGTTAGAAGTAACTAAAGTTCCCGGTTTACGGAATTTCTCGATTTGTTCAAAAACTAATTTCTTAATGTCTAAACGCTCTACAACAACCTCGATAATCCAATCAACATTGGCAATTTTTGCCATATCATCAGTCGTATTTCCAGTCGTAATTCTGTTTGCGAATTTTTGGCTGTAAATAGGAGAGGGCTTCGATTTTAATGAATTCGCCAAATGTTCGTTTACCACACGGTTGCGAACGGCTTTACTTTCAAGTGTTAATCCTTTTTTAGCTTCAGCTTCGGTCAGTTCACGCGGTACAATGTCAAGAAGTAAAACTTCGACACCAATGTTAGCAAAATGACAAGCTATACCTGAACCCATAATTCCGGATCCAATTACAGCAACTTTTTTAATTGTGCGTTTCATATTTGTTAATTTTATTTTCTATTGGTCAAATATGTTATCGCCTTTTTATTAATTGGAAAAAACTTTATTGTTGGCGATTTCATAATTTGTTACTATTTGTTTGTAGGAGAAAATGAATTTTCTTTCTAAAAAAGACTATTCCTTTTCTGTGTTTTCTGTTTGATTAAATATGTTTTTATCGTGAATCAGTTCGTTGATGATTTCAGAAACTTCGATAAAATGATTCAGTTTTTCTTCTGAAACATGTTTTCTAACGCTTTCATTAAACTTCAGAACTGTATTTTTAGATAAATCTCTTTTTTCTTTTCCAAATTCAGTTAGGTAGATTAGAACACCTCGGCCGTCGCTTGGGTTTTTCTTGCGAACAATTAAACCCTTTTCTTCCATAGATTTAAGTGTTCTTGTTAAACTGGTTGCTTCCATGCCCATTCTTGGACCAAGAGCCGTTGATGGAGTTCCTTCTTCTTTATCCATACTTAAAAGAGCAAATCCCGTTGCCATTGTAGCATCGTATTTTGCAGCCTCTTCATTATACATTCTTGAAACAGCTTGCCATGTAGCTCTTAAAATATAATCTATTGTTTTGTCTTTCATAGGTAACTATATCGATTTCAAATATAATTAAAAAATACTATGCACGCATATAATTTTTTAATAAATTTTTGGTTAATTAAAAAACATCCCTGATTTAGAGGGTTTTGCTGGTTTATTTATAGTGAAATATACTATTCTTTTTTTAGATTTTAACACTTTTTGTGTTGTAAAAAGCTTTTTTTAGTTTTTAAAACGTTTTTTATTCTGTATTCTGTAAAAAACTATGCATTTAATTCAGTGCCGTTTTCGGTTTCATATCTTGAGATTGCCTTTTTTAGAATCGTTTTCATGCGATTTCTTAGATTTTCAGGCCTTAAAATTTCTATAGAATCTCCAAAACCTAATAGAAGCCGTTCCATTTCATAATTAGGTGAAATAAACAAATGCACAATAATACTTTTATCTTCATTTTCCTTAATCAATCGCTGCGACGAATGCAGCGGTTTTGTTAACACATAAGGTGCATTTATTGCGTCAATCCAAAGCTCAATGCGTCTGGGCTGTAAACCAGAATTTACAGTTACACCGATTATATCCTTATAATAAGTATCAGCATCAAAATGTTCTTCTAAATAAGGAATGTTAAAATCGTAATCAATTGCAATAATTCTGTCTAATGCTAAATTGGTAATTGGTTGTGAAGCTTTTGTTTTACCAATCAAAAACCAGCGATTGTTGAATTCCTTTAATATAAAGGGATGAAAATGAAATTTACTCTCTTCTTTTGATTTGAACGATTTGTAAGTAATCACAAGTACAACTTTTTTAATGATTGCCTGATAAACTTCGTCTAAATAGTGCAAACCTTTTAGACTCTCATTTTTATCCAAATAAATAACAGGTTTGGTGTGCGATTTTTCGGCATAGATTTTATCTTCTAAACGTTGTAAGATATCCGATACATCATTAAATAGAGAGAAATCTTTAAACTGCTTCAACATCGAAACGGTTTCTGTTAAAACATTCATATCGGTTTCCGTCAGCGGAATATCGGTTATCGAAAAATCTTCGTCTTCATATTTATAATACTTTTTATCGTAAACCACGATTGGTGCATTATAACCGAGCTTTTCACTTCGCATCAATTGAATATCCATTTGAATGGTTCGCTTGCTGATTGGGTTTTGTCGTCCTTCATATTCAAATAATGCTTCAGAGCAACATTCGATTAAATCTTCTAATGTCCATTGCCTGTATTTATTCTGAAGGCATTTGTCGATGGTTTTGTATCGGATTAAGGCGTTTTTGTTTTGTGACATTTTTTTGTGTTTTGCCACAAAGGCACGAGGGCGCAAAGTTTTTATTTTTTTATGCCGCAGATTAAAGGATTAAAATGATTTTCCTCATTTTTTGTCATTTCGACGAAGGAGAAATCTTCGCGAGAAGCTCGACAAAGATTGGACTTTCGTTGCGGAGTTACTTGTGGAGATTTGCTTCGCCAGTTCGCTATCGCTCGAGTCTCCTTCGTCGAAATGACAAACTGTGCATTTAATTAATATTTTAAATAAAAACTTTGCGACTCTGCGTCTTTGCGAGATTATTTTTTGCTTTCTAAAATGCTTATTTCTTTTTCAATATTCGCTCTCGCTTTCTCTTCATGCAAACTCCTAAACTCATCAGTCTGAAAAATAAATTCATTCTCCAGAAAATGCTTCAACGCTTTTGCGCGCCCAGGTTTGTATAGAAAATCAGGATAAATGCGATATTCTTTTCTAATTTGTTCAAAATAGATTTTATAATCTTCCCAATCTTTAGCGAGTATTTTCAAATCAAAATCGATTAGCCAATTAATGTCTTCAATTTCATTTTGCTGATGTTGTTGTGTAGCACAAATGGCATCAAAAATTAATTGTTTATTCAGATTGATATTTTTAGATAGGATTGCCAAAGCAAATTCGGCACTTTTGAGTTCATTATCTTTTTTGGAAGCCGAATACACAAAATCATGATAAAAGATTGAAAATAATATTTCGTTCGGGCTTTGAAGTTTATCTCGATAGATTTCAAAATTGGCAATCATTTCTTTTAAATGGGTAAGATTATGATAATGCCTTGATTTTTTGGAATATGCCTTTTCTAAATCCAACCATTTTTGCTGAATTTCATTTGCTGAAAAGCCAATGTTCGAAAGTAATTCAGAATAGATTTCTTCTAAATTCATAATCATAAGAAGATTTAATTAAGCTCCAGTGGAGCTAAATATTTATAGCTAATTTATAAGACCCAATCATAAAGCTCCAGCGGAGCGATACTTAAGTTTGGCTTTATCAAAAAACATGTCGCCCCGCTGGGGCTCTTTTTAGGCATGATCAAAAAGCTATAAATATTCCGTCCCGCTGGGACTTATTTGATTTTTGTAAATAAATGTTTTATTCAAATTTAAAATTCTTTTTTAACTGCGCAAAATAATTGCGCACTAGTTTAGAAATCTTTGTTCAAGAAATAAAAAACAAACGTTCATAGAAATAAAATAAAGAATAAAACAGGTCAAGTTTGAGTTACTTCGAAAACTTTCCACGTACACACTTACGCCATTACCTTTTTATTCAATTATTATGAAGCAGTAGCTCAGCGGTAGAGCAGGTAGTTTTGAAATTATCCCTCAAAGGTCAATCAAAACTTACTTCGTACACTTCTAATGTCCGGGTCGTGGGTTCGAATCCCATCTGCTTCACAATTAATGGTCAATTAAAACTTACTTCAGACAACGGCTAATTTCGGTTCGAATCCGAACATAGTTTTAAAATCATCATTAATAAAAACGAGGGTCAAGATTAACTTACTTCTTTCGCGGTAGCCCGCTCCATTTTAGCTTAGTTAATCCATTATCGTCAAATTTCAGGTCAAGTGTTTCTTACTTCAAAACTCTTTTAGGTAGAACTCAGAAACGCAATTATCTAAATTTTAAAAATTAAAAAAAATGAAAACAAGAGAATTATTAAAAATCAGTTTACGTCAAAATGCTATTTTCATTCCATCAGAAATGATTGCAAATGATGTTAAAAAATTATCAGGAACAACTTCAGTTTTGTTAGCCAATGTTTCTAAACTTGGATTCACATTTTCTGAATCTTTGCTTCATGCTTTAAACAATGTAAACCCAAAATACAAAATCGAGGTTTTAGAAGTTTTAAGAGAAGTTTTAGGAACTGATAAAAATTGGACACCATTGGTAAAAGAATGGAATATCCCGACAGGTGAGTCTGTTTTGGATCATATTATCACATATTTCGGAAATGTTTTTAAAACTAAAAACGGAACAACTTTACAATGCGGCCATACTATTCCAGATAATACTTTTCCATTAGAAAGATACAACGGTTGTCCGTTCTGCGGAACTCCGTTTGAATTCGGAAAACTGGAAAATATCGGACAAGGAAGCAAATTAAAAATGCTGGAATTATGGTCAGAAAAAGATTTAAATGATTTCTATATATCATTATTGCAATCTAAAACCGCTTTAGACGCTACTCAGGTAGATAGTTTAAAAATGGCAATGCAATACTTGCCTTTACCAAAAACAGAAGTAGCAATGAAGGAAACTTTAATGCTGGTAATCGATCTTTTGATCGAAAACGGTAAAGAAGACCAAGCGTCTCAGTTTTTGAAAACACCAACTGATATCTTACGATACTTGTGGTATAAAAACACAGCAATGCTTCAGATTATCGAGCCAAAAACGATTATCAAAAGAACATCAAAAAATGCACAGCATTTCCATAATGTTTTAGATACAAGCGTTCAGGCGAGAATTGCGTCTCAAACAGATTTGAAACTAAAATATTCCCGAAAAGAATGTTTAATGGTGGCGAATTGGCTGAATAATATGAATATGGAAGTTGAAGCGATGTGCGAAACGATGCATCCAAAAAGAGGAATGTGGGTTCGTTTTATCCGAGCGTTGCGTTTGGCAGAATACAGCAAAAGAAAAGGGTTTGAGAAATTAATTGCTTTAATGGATGTATTTTACAATAAGGTTTATGATGTTTGGCAAAGTGAAGTGAATGCTTCAAGATTGAAATTTGATGCCGATAAAACATTTGCGTTATTAAAACAGCGTCCAGGATTATTTGCCCGTTCGTTATTCTCGAATATGTTATGGTTTGGAGCTGAAGAAACTATTGCCCATTTTGAAGAAATCATCGATAAAGTTCCGGCTCGATTGGTGTTTACTTTAAACATGTATGCTCAAAATTATTTTGATAAAAACATGCAAAGAAGTGTGAAACCTTTAGGAGGAATAAACAAACGAATTGGTGCAAATCAGTTATTAGGATTATATGAAGATTTTCAGTTGGAAGCAATGAAAAATCAAATCGAAGAATTGTGTCTTTTGGCTATGAAAAAACGATTTTCTAAAATTGCGAACACAAACAAAACAATCTACATCGATCCGCAATTGTTTAACATTCCGGTTTCTATAGGAGATCGAAGCGAAACCGTTCAGGATTTGCCAGTTGCTTTAATGGGAACACGTTTCTCAGTTGAAGGTAACGAAGTGCGATTGTTTATGCAATGGGGAAAAGATTTGCCAGCGCAACATTTAGATATGGATTTGAGCTGTCATATTGCTTACGAAGATCGTTCTGATATTTGTTCTTTCAGCCGATTGACTACAACAGGTTGTCAGCATAGCGGTGATATCCGAAGCATTCCGAATAAAATTGGAACTGCTGAATATATCAACATCAATATCGACGAATTGGCGAAAGCCAAAGCTAAATTTGTAACTTTTACTTGTAATGCATACATCAAGGGAAGTATTACGCCAAATTTGGTTGTAGGTTGGATGAACAGCAAACACCCGATGAAAATTTCGGAGAAAACAGGTGTAGCATACGATCCGTCGTGTGTAGATCATCAGGTTCGTGTGACGCAGAATCTTGCCAAAGGTTTGGTTTTTGGAGTGTTGGATGTAGCCAAAAGAGAAATCGTTTGGTTAGAGATGACTTTCGGAGGTCAGGTTGTAGGTGGTTTGGATTTCAAAGGCGTTCAGGCGTTGTTGTCAAAACTAAACAGCAAATTGAATATTGGTAGTTTGTTACAGCTTAAAGCGGAAGCCCAAGGTTTAACCATCACCGAAGATCAAAATGCCGATGAGGTTTATACAGCGCAATGGGCAATGAATCCAGCGGTTGTGACGCAATTATTGGTTGATTAGTAGCAAAGTAACAAAGGGACAAAGGTGCAAAGGTTTCACGCAGATTTTGCAGATTTAAGCAGATCTAAAAGGATTTTTTATTAATAATCTGCGCTTATCTGCTAAAATCTTTTTAGATCTGCGTGAAATAAAAAACCTACGCAAAATAACTGCGCAGCAGTGTAAAACCTTTGCACCTATGAACCTCTGGACCTTTGTCCCTTAAAAAAGAAAAAATGAAAACACAAATAAACGGTACAGATATATTAGAATTAGGATTTCCAGAAGGAAAAATAATCGGGATTGCCTTAAAAATAAACAGCAAAAGAAACGGATTCACAAGAGACGAAATGATCACAAATTTCAAAAACGTCTTAGAAACTCCTGAGCATTATATAGACGATAAAATCTTCAGCAAACTGGCTGTTGCTTTAATCGAAAAATCGAATGAAAAACCAGAAGATTTCATCGCTTTAAATGAAAATCCGAATGCGTATTCGGCTTACGGATTAGATCATATCGAAGACGGAGCCAGAAAACAAATGGAAATTGCCATGAAATTGCCTGTGACGGTTGCAGGAGCTTTAATGCCAGACGCGCATCAAGGTTACGGATTACCGATTGGCGGAGTTTTAGCCACAAAAAATGCCATTATTCCGTATGGTGTTGGCGTTGATATTGGATGTAGAATGGCGTTGTCGGTTTATGATATTCCAGAAGCTTTTTACTTTGAAAATGAAGCTAAATTCAAAAAAGAATTAATTGCGCATTCTAAGTTTGGAGCAGGTCACGGATTTCACGGTCAGTATAAATCAGATCATGCGGTTTTGGAGAACGAAACGTTCAATATGAATCCGTTTGTGAAGAATTTGAAAGATAAAGCTTGGTCGCAATTAGGATCTTCGGGTGGTGGAAATCACTTTGTGGAATTCGGAATCATGGAATTTGCAAAAGACGATGCGGTTTTGAATATCCCAAAAGGAAAATACGTCGCTTTGTTAACGCATTCTGGTTCACGAGGAATGGGTGCCACAATTGCCGGACATTATACTAAAATCGCCAAAGACGAATGTAAACTTCCAGAAGTGGCAAAAAACTTGGCGTATTTAGATATGAACTCACAATTAGGTCAGGAATATTGGCTGGCGATGAATTTGGCGGGAGATTACGCTTCGGCTTGTCACGAGATTATCCATAACAAAATGGAACGCGCTTTGGGTGCAACGATTTTAGCCAAAGTCGAAAACCACCATAATTTTGCCTGGAAAGAAATCTGGAACGGCGAAGAAGTGATCGTACATAGAAAAGGAGCAACCCCAGCAGGAAAAGGCGTTATGGGAATCATTCCGGGAAGTATGACCGCACCAGGATTTTTGGTGAGAGGAAAAGGCGAGGAGAACGCCATTAATTCCGCTTCGCATGGAGCAGGAAGACAAATGAGTAGAACCCAAGCCATAAAAAACATCACACAATCCGAAATGAAATCGATCCTGAGAGATCATGGCGTTACGCTTATCGGAGCAGGTCTTGACGAAGCTCCAATGGCGTATAAAGATATCAATCAGGTCATGGAAGCACAACAGGATTTAGTAGATGTTGTAGCAAAGTTTACACCTAAATTAGTGAGAATGGCAGATGATGGAAGCAGGGAGGATTAGTGGTCAGTGATCAGTTTTTTAGTGTTCAGTGTAGAGACGCACTGCAGTGCGTCTAACATAACGTTTTCTCATTTTATGTCATTTCGATGTAAGGAGAAATCACACGCGGGATTCCACAAAGATTGGCGACATTTTGTGCGGAGTTTCTAGTGCGATTTACTTCGTCTGTTCGCTATCGCTCGAGTCTCCCTTCGGTCGAAATGACAAACTTTGTGGTTACTTTGACTGTAAAGATTTTTTTACGCAGATTTAAAAAGATTTAAGCAGATGCTCGCAGATTATTTATAAAAATTATTTTAAATGTGCTGGAATCTGTAATCTAGATGGTTATCGGGATTGCGCAATAAAAAAAATGAACATGGAAATAGTAAATAGAGATTTTGAAATACTGACAGATTACATTCTGACCTTTCATATTTATAAATTTCTAAATATTGATTTAATTGAAGACTGGGCAATCGAATTGATCAATTCAGGCTATGAGAGCGAAGCTATTTATACGCTTGCTTGTTTCTATAAACCAATTGATTCTGATGAAATTCAACCTTATCTAGAAGCCGTTTTTTCAGAATTAAATTTAACGGCAAAAAATGAAGAAGAGTCTCAAAAAAGTCATATAAGATATTTTCTAAACAAAATAGCGAAACAAGAGAATGTGAGAGGCAATTTGAAAAATATGCTGCATTTCTATTTCGAATTTGCTGTAGACAAAGAAATAGTTGATTTCTCGGTTCTTCAATATGTTTGGGATGATTTATCAGCAGGCGAAGTCAATTGGTATTACAAAGATCTTAATTTAGATACTATCGAGGGAGAAGTGATCGAAAAGGCTGAGAAATGGCTAAATGAAAACTTGTAATTTCAAATAATAGTGTTACAAAAGTACAAAGGTTTTTCCTCATTTTATGTCATTTCGACGAAGGAGAAATCACACGCGGGATTCAACAAAGATTGGTGACATTCTGTGCGGAGTTTCTAGTGCGATTTGCTTCGCCAGTTCGCTATCGCTCGAGTCTCCTTCCTCGAAATGACAAACTTTGCGTCTTAGCGCCTTTGTGGCAAAAAAAGTTGGCTTTTAAATCAGGTGTTTGTACTTGGTTTGAAGGCTTTTTGATTGTATATATTTGAAATAAAGATTATCAATTTACTTAAGATTACGGTTTACCGTAAAATTACTAGAGAAATCTAATGCATCTTTGGACAATAGGTGATTTTTATAAATTGAAATTGTACCAAATAGAGAAATGAATAAAAATTTGAATTTGTTTTTAATGATTTAATAACTTTTTATAGATGAATATTTTTGCAGAAAAACAGATTGTGCTATCAAAAAGTATAACTCTTAATTTTATAAATATTGAGAATTATTCCCCAGAATTATTTTCATTAATAAATGATGAAATTGCAAAAATATGGGATGGGGATTTGGATGATAATGATTGTGAAACTGTAAAATTAGAATTCAAAGATTGGTTAGATAAAAAAAAACCTTTTCAGAAATATGGGTTTATTTCTGAATTTATATGTCATCTATACTTGCGATATCAAAAGTTTGATCAGCATTTTTTATTTAGAAATTTAGAAGAAAAGGGACCTAAAAAAGGATTTGATGGAATTTTTATGTACGATACTGAATTTTGGATATATGAAAAGTAAGTGTACCTATGCCAGACACTAAAATTCTGGATCATAATGTTAATATAAGTTAGTGCTTATAATGATATAAATAAGAAAATAACAGGAGTAAAATAATAAAAATAATCCATGGAAAAATGCTTATAACACT
>NZ_NRQU01000012.1 GCF_004119495.1 Flavobacterium sp. YO12 | reverse complement strand
AAGTCGAATCAAACATTACATACTTAACAGGTTTTAAAAACTTATCTCCACCTTTATATAAAGTAAAATAATCACTAGATTTTGCTTGTCCGCTTATTAGATTAATTGTTAGAAATACTAACAGGCAAATATTTTTTTTCATCCTGTTTATAAATTATGTCTATTACGAACATACAAATAAAAAACATTAAGAAAAAAGAAATAACCTATGGCAAACAAAATTCAACACTTATAATGTGATATTTATATCACTTCAATAAATGACTAACAGCAATAAACATATATTAACATAGTATTATAAATTCAAAAAAAACAACATCTTCATTGGATCAATTCTACAGAACTAACCATTAGAATAGACCACAAAAAAACGCATCCGCCTAAGCGGATGCGTTTTCAATATAAACTAAAATTGCGTTCTAAATTATCCTTTCAAACTTGCTGCTAAATACTCACGGTTCATACGTGCAATATTCTCAAGTGAAATTCCTTTTGGACATTCGATTTCACAAGCTCCTGTATTTGTACAGTTACCAAAACCTTCTAAATCCATTTGGTGAACCATGTTTAATACACGGTCAACCGCCTCAACTTTACCTTGCGGTAATAAAGCATATTGAGATACTTTTGCAGAAACGAACAACATTGCTGAAGAGTTTTTACAAGTTGCAACACAAGCTCCACAACCAATACACGCTGCAGCATCAAATGATTTATCTGCGTCGTGTTTGTTAATTGGAATTGTATTTGCGTCAATAGTATTTCCTGAAGTATTTACAGAAATAAATCCTCCTGCGTGTTGAATTCTGTCAAAAGAACTTCTGTCAACAACTAAATCTTTAATTACTGGAAAAGCTTTTGCTCTAAATGGCTCGATAAAAATTGTATCGCCATCTTTAAACATACGCATGTGTAACTGACAAGTTGTAACACCTCTGTCTGGTCCGTGCGCTTCTCCGTTGATGAATAAAGAACACATTCCACAAATTCCCTCACGACAATCGTGATCAAATGCAACTGGCTCATCTCCTTTGTTGATTAATTGTTCGTTAAGAACATCAAGCATTTCAAGGAAAGACATATCTGGTTCGATTCCATCAATAGGATATTCTACAATCCCTCCTTTATCTTGGGCGTTTTTTTGACGCCATATTTTTAATGTAAGTTTCATTTTGTATAAGTTTTAAGTAATATGAAATAAGTATCAAGACTTTTTCAAATACTATTTATAGCTTCTTTGAACTAATTTAATGTTTTCGTAATTAAGAGCTTCTTTGTGTAATACTGCATCACTTGGTTTTCCTTTGTATTCCCAAGCTGCAACATATGCAAAGTTCTCATCGTCACGAAGTGCTTCTCCTTCTTCTGTTTGGTATTCCTCACGGAAGTGACCACCACAAGATTCGTTACGGTGTAAAGCATCTTTCGCGAACAACTCTCCTAATTCTAAGAAATCGGCAACACGAGTTGCTTTTTCTAATTCTTGATTAAATTCGTTAGCGCTTCCTGGAACTTTTACATCTTTATAAAACTCTTCACGTAAAGCAGCAATTTCTTCGATAGCTTCAGTTAAACCTTTAGCATTACGAGCCATACCTACTTTATCCCACATGATTTTTCCTAATTTCTTGTGGAAATAATCTACAGAATGTTTACCGTTGTTATTGATGAATTTGTTAATTTGATCTACAACTGCTTTCTCAGCTTCAACGAATTCTGGTAAGTCTGTAGAAATTTCTCCCATTTTAATATCCGGAGCTAAATAATCTCCAATAGTATATGGCAATACGAAATATCCATCAGCTAAACCTTGCATTAAAGCAGAAGCTCCAAGTCTGTTTGCTCCGTGATCAGAGAAGTTAGATTCTCCAATTGAGAAACATCCAGGAATTGTAGTCATTAAGTTATAATCAACCCAAGTTCCACCCATTGTGTAGTGAACCGCTGGGTAAATCATCATTGGCGTTGTGTAAGGATCCTCGTCAACGATTTTGTAGTACATCTGGAATAAGTTTCCGTATTTACTTTTCACGATTGCAGCTCCTAATTTAGTTACCAAAGCAGCATCTTTATCATCTAATCCTTTTACGTAAGCATCTTCAGTTCCGTAACGCTTAATTGCTGCTGCGAAATCTAAGTAAACAGCTTCTCCAGTTTTGTTAACTCCAAAACCAGCATCACATCTTTCTTTAGCTGCACGAGACGCAACGTCACGAGGAACTAAGTTACCAAAAGCAGGATATCTTCTTTCTAAGAAATAATCTCTTTCAGCTTCAGATAAATCTGTTGCTTTTTTCTTTCCTTCACGAATTGCCTGAGCATCTTCTAATTTTGCAGGAACCCAAATACGACCGTCATTACGTAACGATTCAGACATCAAAGTCAGTTTTGACTGGTGATCTCCTGAAACCGGAATACATGTTGGGTGAATTTGTGTGTAACAAGGATTTGCGAAAAACGCTCCTTTTTTATGTATTTTCCAAGCTGCTGTTGCGTTACTTCCCATAGCATTTGTTGAAAGGAAAAATACGTTTCCGTATCCTCCAGAACCAATTACTACCGCGTGAGCAGAATGTCTTTCGATTTCTCCAGTGATTAAGTTACGAGCGATAATACCTCTCGCTTTTCCGTTCACGATTACAATGTCTAACATTTCGTGACGGTTGTACATTTTTACTTTACCACGACCAATTTGACGGTTCATTGCAGAATAAGCTCCTAACAATAATTGCTGTCCAGTTTGTCCTTGTGCATAAAATGTACGAGAAACCAAAGTTCCTCCAAAAGAACGGTTATCTAAAAGTCCGCCATATTCACGAGCCAATGGCACCCCTTGAGCCACACATTGGTCAATAATATTTGCCGAAACTTCAGCCAAACGGTGAACGTTTGCCTCACGTGCACGGTAATCACCACCTTTTACAGTATCATAGAACAATCTGTAAACTGAGTCACCGTCACCTTTATAGTTTTTTGCCGCGTTGATACCTCCTTGTGCTGCAATAGAGTGCGCACGACGAGGTGAATCTTGAAAACAAAATGCTTTTACGTTATATCCTAACTCAGCCAAAGTAGCTGCTGCAGAACCTCCAGCCAAACCTGTACCAACAACGATAATATCTAAATTACGTTTGTTAGCAGGGTTTACTAAATTAATATGATCTTTATAATTTGTCCATTTGTCCGCTATAGGACCATTTGGAATTTTTGAATCTAATGCCATTATAATTGATATTAATTATTGAAATGATGAAATAATGCGATAATTACGAAAAGTGCCGGTACTATTACAGCAAACCAATAACCTACTTTACTTAAAAATCTAGAATACTTATTGTGCATCCCAACTGATTGAAGAGATGAACTGAATCCGTGCCAAAGGTGAAACCCTAGCAATACAAACGCGATACAGTACAATCCTGTACGAATTGGGTCATGAAATTTATGCACCAATTCTCCATAATATCTTGTAGCATCTGGAGCTGTTCCTGCAATATACTTGTAGGTTACTTCTGGAAACCAAAAATCATAAAAATGCAATACTAAGAAAGCTAAAATAACCGCTCCAGAAATAATCATATTTCTTGAAGTCCAAGAAGCATTTGCTGCTCCATTGTATTTTGCATACGCAATTGGTCTTGCTGCCTTATTTTGCGCGGTTAAAATAAATCCCATTACAAAATGGAAAATTACCCCGATCGCCAAAACTGGCTGCATTACATATTGAATCAGCGGATTGTATCCCATAAAGTGAGAAGCCTCGTTGAAAACGTCTTCACTAATAATAGAAATAAAATTTAAGGAAACATGCAGCGCTAAAAACGTGATTAAGAATATTCCCGAAAGAGCCATAGCTACTTTCTTTAAGATGGAAGCATTCAATAGTGCAGATTGTGCCATAAGTGTTTAAGTAGTTTGTTTTAAAAAATTATACAAAAATAACTCAAATACAAAAGAACTACAACCATTTCGTTCTTATTTATAATGATTTTAAAATAGAGCCTGAGTACGTATTTTTACGTACAAAAAAGAAGCTGCTAAAAAATAATTCCCTATAGAAGATTCCAAAAACCTACTCACAAAGGCTTAAACCCAAAAATCACTTCTACGTATATTGTCAAAAATTTATGATATTGATATTTTATTTAAAGTTTTAATCTGTTTTCTTCAAAAGTGCAGCTGGAGCTAAATTTAATCAATCTAAAAAATTGCCATTCCGTAACATAATTTTACCTTTATCGGCTTCAAAAAAAATGAGAATGAAAACAGGAATTGACGCTATTTCTTTTGATGTAGCAAACATACACTTACCCATAAAAACTTTGGCAACTGCCAGAAATATTGAACCAGAAAAATTAGAAAAAGGTCTTGGATTACTTAAAATGACTTTCCCAGACGTTCATCAAGATGCGGTTGTGTTTGGCGCAAATGCTTTAACCAAACTTATTACCGACAATACTATTGATCTAAAAGAAATCAGCCGAATTTATGTTGGTACCGAAAGCGGAATCGACAGTTCAAAACCAATTGCCTCTTATTTAATTAATTTAATGGAGCAAAAATTTGGCGAAGATACCTTAGCCGAATGTGATGTAGTCGATTTTACTTTTGCTTGTATCGGCGCTGTTGATGCCTTGCAAAACTGTCTTGACTTTGTAAAATTAAATCCAGCAAAAAAAGCAATTGTAGTAGCAGCTGATTTTGCAAAATACGATTTAAATTCAGGCGGAGAATATACACAAGGAGCTGGAGCTGTTGCAATGTTAATTACTGCAGATCCAAAAATTATTGCTTTTGATGACAATTGGGCAACAAGTACAAAAGGTGTTTTTGATTTCTTCAAACCGTACAGAACTATCTCTAAAAACGAAATCACAAAAAACACAAACAACGATTCTTGGTTTGATAATTTAGAAGCAGAAATCGAAATCCATAAAGATCAGCCTGTTTTCGACGGACAATATTCAAATCAATGTTATATGGATCGTACGCGAAATGCTTACTTTTCATTCAAAAAATTAAAAAACACTACCGAAACATTATATAACACTTGGCATAGCATCGTAATGCATTTGCCGTATTCTTTCCAGGGAAGAAGAATGTTATCTGAAATTTATGCTTTAGACAGCGCTGAAAAAATTATTGCCGATGATATTGCACCAGCAGATTATCAGACAAAAATTAAAGAAGTGGCAAAATCTGAAGATTACAGAAGCTTTGTGACTGATAAATTACAACCTGCCGAATTGGCTTCTTCATTAATTGGAAACCTTTACACAGGTTCCATTTTCATGGGATTATTATCGACTTTGGCTCATTTTTATGATACTAATGCAGCAATTTCAGGAACTAAATTCGGTTTCCTAGCTTATGGAAGCGGATCGAAATCTAAAGTTTTTGAAGGAACAATTCAACCAGAATGGAAATCTGTTCTAGAAAATGTAAACCTTTTTGAAAATTTAGCCGAAAGTGTAGAAATTGATTTCAATACTTATGAAAGCCTTCACAAAAAAGAACAAAAACAAAGTGTTAGAACTCCAAAAAACGAATGGGTTTTAGATCGAATTGAAAAAGAGATTCCAGTTTTGATTGGGGCGAGATATTATAAATGGATTGATTAATTAAATTTCAATAAATAGAAAACCGAAGCAAATTGCTTCGGTTTTTTGTTTTATATCCATACAGTTTGTCATTTCGACTGAAAGGAGAAATCACACAAGAAACTCCACAAAGATTGGCGATTTTGCATGTCGAATTACTTGTGTGATTTCTCCTTTCAGTCGAAATGACAAGATCGTGTACAAAAACCTTTGTCAAAGTTTAAAACTTTGACAAAGGTCACGACAAATAGAAAGCATTCTCTAATTATCTCATTGACATATTCTCTAATTAGAAAAATCAATCCTTTTTATCCTGTTGTTCTGTCTGAACAAAACTTCCGTTAATGGAACGATCTTCGGCATTCATTCCGTTTGACATTCCGAGCATAAAAGCGGTTATTATAATTATAAATTTTCTTTTTATCCAATGAAGAACTGGTCGCTTAGATTGCTCCAAGCGAGATTTTTTATTTTGTTTATACATTTTGAAAATGATAAATGATTAGACATTATTGTATCATCTTATGCTTTGAGATTGCATAAAGCCTCAGAAATAAATTTTCTTAAGCGTTGTATAAACTTTTACCGAAATGATTTGAAATGATTATTTCATTTATAAAAACAGACTGATTTATAAATGACGTTAGTTTTTGATGAAGCAGATTTTGCAATTTCAGCAGTTTCTTAATTTGAAAAGTAAAAACATTTTCGGTTTCAAGAAAATTCAAAACAATTGAAAATCTTGTTTTACAACAAGAAGCAGCTTGTCCAAATTTATATAAACGAGAACTTTTAAGATTTAATTCCCTTCTTAAAACTACAAAGGAAGATTCGTAATATTCTGCCGATTTAGATTGAGAATACAAAATACCATCGCTCGCAATCACGACAAAAGCCAGAAAGAGTGCGATTAGATATTTTATATGTTTTTTCAATTTTCGGTTTTAAAATTATTGTTGTAGTTCCTTTTTCATTTGTTCTGCTAAAGGCTTAAATCTTTGGTTGCCCATTAAATATGAATTAGCTTCTGCTAACCAACTATTGAAATTTTTAATGTCTTTTTTAATGTAATAAGCTTGCAAGATATTATAAGCATTTTCAGAATTATAAGTCTTATCTGGGCATTCTTTAAAAACTTTACGACAAAGATTTTCAGCATCTTGCAGATTGCCGTTTTTTGTCTCTGCGTAAATTAACTCCTTATTTGTATAAGCATCAAGAGGTTCTTTTTTTATCGCAATTTTCAAAATATCAACAGCTTTTTGATACTGTTTAAGACAATTATAAGAAAACGCTAACTCTACTCGAAGACCTTTGTATTCAGGGTTAATTTTTTGAGCCTTTTCTAGGTATCCCAAAGCCTTTTCGCATTCATTCCAACCATTGTACATAAAACCCCATCGATAAAGTCTTTCTACAGAGCCTTCGCCTGTTTTGTAGTTTTTAAGCCAATCTGGCTCTTTTGGAATTTGTAATTCTGCATATTTAGATTCAGGAATAAATGCTACTAATGTATTATTTGGCTGTAATCTATATTTCATAGAACTTGTCTTTTCTCTTTTATTTGGCAGAAACATTCCTCTTTCATCAACCTTAAAACTTCCTTCGTAGTCAAAAGTTAATCCAGCTTGAGCGTCTATATAAATAAATCCAAAATTATAAGAACCAGTACTGTCCGAAGGAAATACTACCCATCTATCTTCACTTTGAACAAACTTTTTATCAAATTGAAGTGTGCTCTGTGCAGAAATATTGAATACAAAAAGTAAAACTAGTAAGGTAAAAATCTTATTCATATTTAAATTTGATTGGCTCAAAATTATAAAATCCATTCAAATATATAGATTTCCTTTCACTTTTTTAATATCATTCTTACAAAGCAGCAAACCCAATCCTAAAACAAAAACCAAACAACTCAAAAACATACAAATTCCATTTTTCAACACAAAAAAGGAAAACCCAATAGCAGCCGAAGCAAAAACAACCATCAAAGATTTAATCGTATCCGTTTTAACAAAAGCAAAAGCATGTACTGCTAAACCAATAAAAAGCAAAGATGGTCCAACGACAACAAAAGGATACAAAATACTTGGAGAATTACTAATTTGATTGCTTAATGCCGCTTTTGCAGTTTCGTCATTACCAAAGCTTGACATGATAAAATCGATGGTGCAAAGTCCGATATGCGCAATAACACCCAAACTTGTCAGCACAGAAGCCGCTGAATTTAATCTGTTTTTAGGAAAGGCATCATTAAACGACAATAACAAACAAGCTCCAATTAAATTAAACCAATGAGCAAAATCAATTGGTTTTTGAAAATTGGGTAAAATTTTAGAAAAGAATAAATAACTAATCAGGAAAAATAATAATCCGAGAAGGCAAAGATGTTTTGTTTTCATAATTTATTTTTTAAATTGATGAAGCAAAACTAAAATGAAAAACTAGCTTAATGCCCATTTTTATTGACTTAGGTACAAAACATATTGTTTTTGGTACGAAATTACAAAGCCAAAAGTGTCTCTTTATAATTTTTAGAAACAGGAAGTTCTATTTGAGTCAGAATAATTGTATTTGAGTTCCTCCAAGATTTAAAATGAGACGGATTTATTAAATGCGAACGATGTATTTGCATTAAAAAACTAAAATCTTTTTGAATGTTTTTGAGTGAACTTCGCAATAGTTTTGAAGTTAGTTTTCCATTTTCTATATAAAAAACTTCAACATAATTCTGTGCGTTTGATACGCAAACCAGATCTGTTCTCTGGATTTTTAAAATGTCTAATTTATTTTCTCCCTTAAATGTCAGAACATCATCTTTTACGGGAATTAATTTTATCAAATATCTTCTTGCCAGAATAATTACTGGAGTCAAAATCAACGCTACTTTTATAAATATTATCGAAAAGAATTCGTAAAAACTATATCCTCCATTTAAAATTGGGCTTTTATAATATGTATAAACCCCAAATAAATAAACCAAATAGAAGAAAATGACACTTGCCATTTCTAAACCGACATTCCACTTAGTTATTCTTTCGTAAAAGCTTTTTTGAACAATCGTTAAAAGACTGTAACACAAAAACGCTATAATACTAAAACCAAAACTAATTAAAAACCAAGCTTTAAAATTTATAGTGCCATCATCAAAAGGTTTTATGATAAAAGCAAAAACAAAAAGCCATAACGCAATAAACAAACCAACTAGAAAATTATGTTTTATGGAAATGTTTAGCTGTTTCACTTGAATTAAATTTACAGTTTCATTTCCATAATAGGCATGAAACGATTTTTTATAGAAGTTTCGAATTCTCCAATTTTTACAAATCCCATTTTAGCATAAAAATCCTCAGCATTTGGTTCTGAATCGAGTATTATTCTTTCTGCTTTTTGGTCTTTAATTCGGTTTAAAAAATCAAGTACTAAATATTTACCCAATCCTTTACCAATATATTCTGGCAAGATAAATAAATTATCAAGCTCAATTTCTTTTTCATCTCTAAAAAAATAGGAATAATAGCCAATAATTAAATTATTAACTGTCAATTTATACACATTATGCTCCTTAATATAATCCAGAGAAATCGTTAAGTTTTTATCCCATTCCTGAATTTGCTCTGCCGAATATCCCCAATAGGCTTTGGATTTTTTGGTTATTGAAGTTAGGATTTCATTGTCGGTTATATTGGCTTTTTCTATTTTCATTCGTTTGAAAATTAGTTTTTATTCCTCTTTAAAATTTAACCGCAAAGTCCGCAAAAGAATTTTCATCAAAAGTTATACTGAATAAGCGCTAAGGTCGCAAAGCTTTAAACACAAAACCTTGCGAGCCTTGTGTAAACCTTGGCGAACTTTGCGGTTAAAAAATATTCCTCTTACTTATAAATCGTAAACATATTATGACTCAAATTAAATCCGAGATTCTCATAAACTGCAACATTCTCTACTCGTCTTTTATTGGTCGTTACCTCGATACTTTTTAAATTATGCTGCTCTGCAAAATTCTTGATTTCATTTATTAACAAACGTCCAACGCCTTTACCTCTATGTTTTTGATGAATAAAAAATTCCTGAATTTCACCCACTAATCCGCAATGATGTAAAAGATTTTGGGTATGAAAACTAATAAATCCTAGACCTTCACTTTCGTTTTCGGCAATTAGATATACATTTCTTGGATTAGAAATATTCTCATAGAATATACTTTCGAAAACATCGAAATCTAAAATTTCACTTTCCAGTTCGCAGATTGCTTTGTAAACAAAATCTAGATCTTGTTTTTCTATTTTTCTGATATTAATATGTAACACTATAATTTATTTTACCGTTTTACAAGTATTCATTCAAACCAATGCGCTCAAACTTCGGTTTGTATTTTTGAACATATTTATTCCAATCCTCTTGATTTTTATAAACCGAAAAAGCGTAATCAACTGTTTCTTTACTGAAATGATTTCCAAAAATGTTATCCAAATATTCAATTCCTGAATCGATTACTTGCTTTAAAACCTGTAATTTATCAATTCCGTTTTGCTTGCACGCTTTATCCAACCACAATCCTTTTCCAATTTTTACATATTCTGCTAGAAGATTCTCTGTAATAAATCGAGAAGGAACATCGTTGATATCAGGTTCATGTTTTCCGTTTTTGAAAACTAATAATATCAAGTCTTCAGAAAAGTATTCTTCCGGAATCAATCGCAGTATTGTACCATTTTCAGCCGCTTTAAAAGAAAGTTCTTTTGTTATAAACTGATCCGGAATTACTTGAATTGCAAAACCATCTTTACTCACTAATTTCTCGCAAAGTTTGTATGTTATTAAATCCTGATTGATAAATGGCAAAGCATGAAATGTAATATTCAATGCCAGATTACAAAGTTCTTCGGTTTTAAATTGTTTTGGAACCAGTTTAAGATCTCTATAATTTGCCAAAACACGATCCCGCCAATATTCATAAGTTTTCGCTGGCGGATTATTTTGTTTTAAAACCAATTCACCTCTTGCCAAATCTCGTTCTAACTCTTCAAAAGTTTCAATTAACGGATTATCCAATAACTTTCGAAGTTCATTCGAGATAATTTCATCGCCGGTTTCATCATCATATTCACATTGATTTTTTGGATCGACATCATCTGCTCTGTCATTATAATAAAAGAGATTGTTTTTTCTTTCTCCAAATGTTGTATTATGATCATTAACAATAAAAACTGGAGAATCAATTAGACCTGTACAGTTAAAACTACCATGATTATAATAAGTCATAACCACTTCTTTTGTTTCAATATTTCCTTTTATTTCAACATTGGCTCCGCCTAATAACAGACTTTGACAAACAACATTACCGTTTATAAAAACATAAGGTCCGTAATCGCCTTCGGCATTAATAATTGAACCGATTACAGAGAAATTTCCATTTATCAAAACACCTTCAATTCTTATTTCTTGAGTCTTTTTTACTGGAAGATTTAACAAGTTGGCAAGCCATTTTTTCTCTTTATCTTCATAAAGATCCAAGTAAAAATTTCCTTCAAAATTTACATCTTCTTCTGCGGTAAGAAAAAAATCTTCGTCTTCCCATTCATCAAAATAATCGAACTTTTCATCTTCAATTAGAAAAGGATATTTGGTTTTGATTTCGGCTATTGTAATTAATTTAAGATTAGAAGTCTGCATTTTATCTTATTAATAGAAGTTTTGTTTCTTTGGTTTTTATTCTTTTTCTACAGCAATACTAACTCTCTGCTTTTTATTCAATTTACGAATCCAATACGCGATATAAAATCCTCCTATAATTCCTGGAATAAACCAGCCATAAAAACTTGAAAAGAATTCGTTTACTACTACAAAAGCTGTTACAGCGCAAATATATCCGCCAATCATTTTACCTAAATGCAGTTTTAACCAATCCTTTGTTAATTTATCCGTTTTATTAAACAGCACTAAATCTCTCATTGAAAAACTCAAACCTACAATTCCAAAAACAATTAGAACTATATTGATTTTTTGATTTACCAAAGGATTATACAAAATCATCAAAATGGCTGTAATAACCATAATCCACGAAATTATTTTATCTGTTTTTAGATTATAATTTTTAGTTTTAAATCTCAAAGCTCTGTAACCTGTTAGAATAAAATAAGAACTGAAAACTCCTATTGAAAATAAAAAAGGATTTTCATGTCTTGGCAAAACAGAAATTATTAACGCGGTAAACGCTGACAAAAGCATGGAAAAATAAAATAGTTTCCCCGATTTTTCATGGATTATTTTTCCTTTTTCTACAATTAAAGAAACAAAACCTGAAAGCAATGCAATGCCGCCAAATAGTGCGTGACAAAAAATCAGCATTTGAATTATTTTCTCCTCTTCCACTTTTATTAATACTTATTTCCCTAAATGATCAACACCTTAAAAACTACAATGTAGTTAAGCTAAAATAACTTTTTTTTTCATTATTAGAAACAATTAAAACCGAGAATGTATTATAAAACTCACGGAAGCCTGAGAGATAGATCACCAATCTTTTTCGAGTTACTTGCGAGAATTTCTCTCCCAAAGCCTCGGGATCGAAATGACAAGATTGTCGTGCACTGCGACTTTTAAAAGAAAAAAAATCCGTTAAATCTGCTAAATCTGCGTGAAGTAAAACTTCCAATCTTTGTAGAGTTACTCGCGATCCTTCGACTTCGCTCAGGATGACAATACTAAGGAAATCTTTATGCTCATTACGGTTAAAAAACTTTGCGTCTTAGCGCCTTTGCGGCAAACTCAAAACAAATAAGAAAACTTTAATAAATCTATCATACACTACTTTGTAAAAAAATGTAATTTTGAAATTCGAAGTTCAAAAACTAAGTTATTATGAAATATCATCAAATAAACAGCGCTCTTTTTGTAAAAAACCGCAAAAAATTCACGGCAGAAATGAAACCAAACTCTGTTGCCGTTTTCAATTCTAATGACATTTACCCAGTTAGTGCGGACAGTACTCTTCCGTTTGCACAGCACAGAGATATTTTTTATCTAAGCGGCGTAGATCAAGAAGAAAGTATTTTACTTTTATTTCCAGATGCACCTTATGAAAATCAAAAAGAGATTCTTTTCCTGAAAGAAACTAACGATCACATCGCTGTTTGGGAAGGTGAAAAACTAACTAAAGAACGTGCTTTTCAGGTTTCGGGAATTAGAACGGTTTATTGGCTGCAGGATTTTCATAAAGTCTTAAACGAAATGATGACGTATGCTGACACGATGTACATCAATACAAACGAGCATTACCGCGCGTCTGTTGAAACAGAAACTCGCGAAGCACGTTTTGTAAAATGGTGGAAAGAACGTTACCCAGCACATAATGTTGCCAAAAGCAACCCAATTTTACAACGAATTCGTTCTGTAAAAGAAAGCGAAGAAATCGATTTGATTCAGCAGGCATGTGACATTACGGAGAAAGGTTTCCGTAGATTATTATCATTTGTAAAACCAAATGTTACTGAATACGAAATCGAAGCTGAATTGGCTCACGAATTTATCCGTAACCGCTCTAAAGGTTTTGCTTACACACCAATTATCGCTTCTGGAAACAATGCAAATGTTTTGCATTATATCGAAAACAATCAACAATGTAAAGCTGGAGATTTAATTTTGTTGGATGTTGCGGCTGAATATGCAAATTATTCAAGCGATATGTCGAGAACAATTCCAGTTTCAGGACGTTTTTCTGATCGTCAAAAAGCCGTTTACAATGCTGTTTTAAGAGTTAAAAACGAAGCAACAAAAATGCTTACTCCAGGAACGCTTTGGAAACAATATCATATTGAAGTTGGTAAAATTATGACTTCTGAATTACTTGGTTTAGGCTTAATTGATAAGGCTGATGTTCAGAACGAAAATCCAGAATGGCCTGCTTACAAAAAATATTTCATGCACGGAACGTCTCACCACATGGGACTTGACACACACGATTACGGTTTGCTTCACGAACCTATGAAAGCTAATATGGTTTTTACGGTTGAGCCAGGAATTTATATTCCTGCTGAAGGTTTCGGAATTCGTTTAGAAGACAATGTTGTCGTTCAAGAAAAAGGAGAACCATTTAACTTAATGCGCAACATTCCAATTGAAGCTGATGAGATTGAAAGCTTGATGAATGAATAAATAAACAAAGCCCTTAATAATTTCAAATCATTAAGGGCTTTTTTAATTTTATAAATTGGTTTTACTTATCCAATTTTAGCTATTTGTATGTCTAATTGAAATTTGCCGTCAGCTGCGTTTTCGTTGATCAATTCAAAAAGCTCTAAAGCTCTTCTTGCATTTTTCTCTTCTTCTCTTTGCTCAGCCACATACCACATCATAAAATCTTCTGTAGCATAGTCATTTTCAGCTCTGCATTTTGCGATTACTTTATTGACTGCCTGAGTTACTGCAATTTCGTTTTGCAAAGCAATTTCAAATACTTCTTTAAAAGAAGCAAATTCTTGCTGCACTTCTGGAACAGATGGCGTAACTGCAATCCCTCCCATATCTGTAATATATTTGAAAACTTTTAGAAAATGTTCTCTTTCTTCTTCGGCTTGCTTGTACATATAAGATGCTGTATTTGCATAACCGTTTCTATCTAACCATGCAGCCATAGCTAAATATTTATTAGAAGCATCACTTTCTAATTTTGCTTGTAAGTTCAATATATTTTCGATTCCTTCAACTAATGAAGTACTTGTTCTTAGTAAATCTTTCATAACCTTTAATTTTTATACGTGTAAAATTACAAAAATTAAAGACGGCAGCTCTAAACACCTGAAAATTTGGATTTAATCTAAGTAAGAATCTAAATAAGCTCTACATTAACAATATTGCAAAGCATAGAATGTAAAGTAAGGGTAAATTTTGTTCCGTTTAATAAATCTCTCAACTGCACTATTTCGCAGATGGTAAGATTTCTAGAAAAATTTCTTTTGGTAGTTTCAATCAACTGAGCGTCTGACTGATCAGATAAGTCATAAAGCATGTTAAGAATGTCAACGCTGTTAACCTTTCTTTGAAAAATCAAAAAATCCTGAATTCTATAACTTGACACTGTATCAACAAAATTGATGATTATACTATTGGTCAAATCACATTGATAACTGTATCCTTTTTCGGTTTCAAATAATACTTTGGTGGTCAAATCACTAACTAATGCCATTCTGATAAAATATAATAACGGTGCAAAAATATAGAATTTAAAGCAATAAAAAACATAATTAAGACTAATTTAAAATAACAAAATCATATAATGTTCTTAAAAACAGCCGAAGTGCGTTAAAGACTGTAACATTCTACGATATTTTTTGTCTAATTTTAAAAAACAAAAAACCTAGAAATTATGCAAGCACACGAAATAGATTATCAGATTTTTGGAGAAGAAATGCAGTATGTTGAAATAGAACTAGACCCGCAGGAAATTGTAATTGCCGAAGCTGGCAGTTTTATGATGATGGAAAACAATATTCAGATGGAAACGATATTTGGAGATGGTTCTCAGCAACAGGGATCTGGTTTGTTTGGCAAACTTTTAAATGCTGGTAAAAGAGTTCTTACTGGCGAAAGCTTGTTTATGACGGCATTTTTAAACCAAGGAAATACTAAAAGTAAAGTATCATTTGCATCGCCTTATCCGGGAAAAATCCTTCCGATTGATTTAACCGAATTTCAAGGTAAATTTATCTGTCAAAAAAGTTCCTTTTTATGCGCTGCCAAAGGTGTTTCTGTTGGAATAGAATTTTCTCAGAAATTAGGACGCGGTTTATTTGGAGGCGAAGGTTTTATCATGCAAAAAATTGAAGGAGACGGAATGGCATTTGTACATTCTGGCGGAACAATGGCCAAAAAAGTATTGGGTCACGGTGAGGTTTTAAAAGTAGATACAGGCTGTATTATTGGTTTTACCAAAGATGTAGATTATGATATTGAGTTTATTGGCGGAATCAAGAATTCTATTTTTGGCGGTGAAGGATTATTTTATGCTACTTTAAAAGGTCCGGGAACGGTTTACATACAGTCGCTGCCTTTCTCGAGACTGGCTGACCGCATTATTGCATCGGCACCAAAATCTGGAGGAAACAGTCGTGATGAAGGAAGCTTACTTGGCGGATTAGGAAATCTTTTGGATGGCGATAATCGTTTTTAATTTTATAGAATGACTTTCAGAAATGGAAGTCATTTTAATTTATAAAAAAAGAAGGGCAGCTCTTTCGAACTGCCCAAAGCACCTAACCAAAAGTGCACTTAATACCCATTAGTACCAAATTCTTTGGCATTTGAAATTGCATCCAAAAATGATCTCGGAATTGGTCTAACAGTATGTTTACTTTCAACAAAATTTGTTCCTGCGATTGGATTTGTCTGATCTAAATAAGTTTTAGTTAACTTTCCTGTACGTTTTAGATCAATCCATCTTGTATGTTCGCCAGATAACTCTCTTGCTCTTTCTTTTAAAATAAAATCGATATTCATTTGAGCACCTGAAACCAACATTTCGCTTTCTCTTGATGTTAACGCGGCTCTTTTTCTAAGAGTATTTACATAGATCAATGCCTTAGCCTGATTATCTGTTAAAATAGCTGCTTCTGCCGCTATCAAATACACTTCTCCCAAACGAATAATAGGAATATCTCCTAACCAATACTGGTTGCTTTGACAATACAGTGCTGCAGAAAATTTTCGCATGGCTGGAAAAATATTAATAAGATTTGGATCGTTTGGATACATTGCAGGATCCTTATACTTATTGGTTCCCGGTTCAAAAATATCGCTTGGGTCAGCTACAAGCATTGGCATTTTGCTTTTCGCAACTGGATCGATATTCCAATTTGGAGTGAACACAGCTAAACCTTCATCATTATTCATATTAATTTGCTCCTCTATTCTTTGCGAATAAAAATTAACTGCCGGAAGTGCCTGAGCTAATGTATTTTTAATGGTATAACCAACTACCGAAGGATCTTTTTTATAAGCGGTCGCCATGGTTTGCGTAATTGTTTTATTTGCTGCCGCATAAAACTTGTACGTAAATGTTTCTGCAAAACGTGTATCTGCTGGTGATGGTACTGGCGTAAACACTTCTGTCAGCAAATATTTACTTGGTTTTAGCAAACGGCTATTGGCTCGTCCGTACAAAATACTAGTTGCTCCTGCTCCCCATTCTGCTCCTCTGGTTGCTAAATCTGGCAAATAATACTGTCTTGTTCTTCCTCTGTTGAAACCTTCTGGATTAAGACCTCCCGGATCGATTCCCTGAGTAAACAAAAATTCTGTATTTTTCTTATTATTGCTGCCTTCCCATAGCTTTTTAAATCCTGATTTAGAATTGTCACTTAAATATAAAGCAGTCTGATATTTTGTCGCATTATTAATTAATTCTTCAGCAGTTTCTAAAGCCAATTTAGCATATTCTGGAGCGTCTCCTAATCTTGTTCTCTGCAGATATACTTTTGACAATAATCCATAAGCCGCTTTCTTAGCCACTCGCCCTTGTAAAGTCTGCTGCACTGGGAGATTTGCACAGGCAAATTTTAAATCTTCAATAATTAGGTCGTAAAACTCTTTCTCGGAACTACGCACTGGGGCGTTATCTGCTCCTTCAATAATAGACGATTTTGTTCTTAAAACTACACCTCCAAATTGTTCCACCAATGTAAAATTACTAAAGGCTCTCAAGAAATAAGCTTCTGCCAATTTTGCATTCAACTCTTCTGTAGAAGCATAACCTTTTACATCTTTTGAATAATAAATTGCAGTATTGCATAGATTAATAGTGGTGTAAGCTGTACCCCAAATTACTTTAATATTTCCATCATCAGGATTTAACTGACTGGCGTATTGCGTAAAACCAATTCCACTATTACTCACGTTTTCCCAAGAATCAGTTCCTGCTTCTGTAGGCGCTATGTAATCAACCTTTCCGTGCAGGAAATATAAATTCTCGTAACAACTGTTGATTAATCCTTCGAATCCCGGCCTTTCGCTATAGGATTTATCCAAAGAAACAGTTGTAAGATTTTTTTCGTCTAAACTGCATGACTGAGTTAATCCAGCCATAAAAAACATTAAGACAATTACTGATTTTAATTTTATATATTTTTTCATGATACTACAATGATAAATTAAGACCGAAAACAACTTGTTTAAATAATGGGAATGAATCTGATCCTCCACTTTCTGGATCTACATTTTTCAACAAATGACTACGGCTAAAAACAAAAGGATTATAAGATGTTATATAAAGTCTCATATTACTTAGACCCGTTTTTTTAAGAAAATCTTCCGGCATAGAATAACCAAGTGTAATATTCTTGATTTTTATATATGATGCATCTACAAGCTCTAATGACGATTGAAATTGTGTATTAAAACTACCTCCCGGTCTAGGAAAATCATTTGTTGGATTATCTTGCGTCCAGTAACTATACGTTTCCGGCTGTGCTTCTTTGTTCCAATAACCTAAAACCTGAGCACGCATCATACCGCCTTGTCTTCCGTTTACAAATATTGTAAGATCAAAATTCTTGTACTTAAATGTGTTTTGGAAACCAAAGAAATAATCTGGAACATTGTTTCCTACAATCATTCTGTCTTTTGTAGAATAAACGTGTACTCCATTATCAGAAACTCCATTAGCATCAACTTGCGGCACTGTCTGCAATTTTATGTCTCCAGGTTTGGCACCATACAAAGCAGCTTCGGTTTCTTGACCCAATTGCCAGATTCCTATTTTTTTATAATCATAAAACACACCACCTGATGCTGGAGTCTGCCCAATGAAAAGACCTTCAGAAATTAATTCATTCACGGTTAAGTTCCCTAAATCAATATTAGTCAGCTTTTCTGTGGCATGTGTAAAGGTGAATGAAGTATTCCATTTAAAATTTTCCGTATCAATATTTTTAGTATTTATAGAAAGTTCAAAACCTCTGTTTTGAGAAGTTGCAATATTAGAAGTCTTTTTATAAGGTGTTTTAGCATCGTAACCTCCTGAACTTGTAGGCAGACGACGATCCCATAAAATACCATCTGTATTTGTCCAATAATATTCAGCTACAAGATCAATTCTATTTTTCAAAACAGAAACATCTAAACCTAAATTAGTATTTGTAGAACGTTCCCAAGTTAAATCTGAATTTGAAATATGCTCAGTAGGAACATACATTGGTAAAGCTGTACCGCCGCCAAGAGAAAGACTGCTTGTTTTAGTAGAGGTACGAGTCAAACTAGAATAAGGATCAATATTTGCCGATCCCGAAACACCATAACCTAGTCTCAGTTTTAAATTATTCAGCCATGAACTCGTTCCTTCCATAAAACTTTCATCGCTGATACGCCAAGCCAATGATGCAGATGGAAAAGATGCCCATTTATTGCCTTCCGCCAACGGAGAAACTCCATCCCAGCGATTGGTTAATTGAAATAAGTATCTTCCTTTAAAGCTGTAATTAAAACGACCCGCAAATGACATTCTGTTAAACTGGCTGTAAGCATTCATTCTGGTAGTTAGATTTTTTACCGCCCCCATATTATAAAACTTAAAGTCATCGTAATCTATACCATTACCGCCTAAATAAGCTCCTTCTGATCTGCTGTCTGCCCAAGAAGTAATTCCTGTTAAACCAAAATCATGATCTTTACCAATTTTAAAGTTATAGCTCAAAATATTTTCCCATATATAACTATAAGCCAGTTCATTATTATAAGTAGCTTCGCTAGCAGTTCTACCTTCCGTTAACAGATTGTATGAATTTTTGTTTTGAAAAGTCCCTGCTCTGCTTCCTGAAAATCGAGTTCCTAAATTAGATCTTAACTTAAAATTTTTAGCAAATTCAAACTCCAGATAAGGATTGAATTGTACATTATAACTTAATGATTCATTAGCAAAAGCTCCTGGATAATTATTTGCCAAAATACTAATGTTGTTTTGATCTCCTTCGATTGGATAAAGATTCACAACACCATTTTCATCAAACGGAACTCCTAAAGGATAAACGCTGTATGCTTTATTAATTCTACTGTTGGTTGTGCTGTTTTTACGATAGTTTAAAATCAATTGGAAACCTGTTTTAAATTTATTACTAAATTTAATATCAACTCCTCCTCTGGAATTAAAGCTGTTTACTTTATCATTTTCATAAATTCCTTCTTCACCTATATATCCTAAAGAAAAATACCCTTGTACTTTTTCAGATCCGCCTCTCATAAAAAGATTATGGTTTTGCTGCGTTCCTACTTGTAAAGTTTTATCGATCCAGTTTACATATTGTCCTTTTTCAATCGCGGCAACTGCAGATGCGTTTAACCCTAAATCTGTTAAATTTGTTGCTTGGTAACCATTGTCTAAGTAAAATCGGTCTTTTTTATAATTTAACCATTTCTCTCCTGTAAGGGGGGCAGGAAAAGAAGAAAATCCATTTAGTCCAAAATAGCTGTTAAAGTCAATTTGCGTTTTTCCTGCTTTTGCTTTTTTAGTGGTAACAATAATAACTCCATTTGCACCCGAAGAACCGTAAATTGCAGTAGACGAAGCATCTTTTAAAACATCAATACTTTCAATATCATTCGGATTCAAATTATCGATGCTTGAAGGAAGTCCGTCAACAATATACAACGGATCCTGACTTGCTGTCAAAGATCTATTTCCTCTTAATAAAACTTTTGGAGATGTTCCTGCTTTTCCAGATCCACGTTGAATATCCAGGCCCGAAACTCTCCCTTGAAGTGCTTCCATCGGACTTAAAACTGGACTTAAAGCAATATCCGTTGATTTCACTGTTGCTACAGCTCCTGTTAAATCTTTTTTCTTTACCGCGCCGTAACCAACAATTACAACTTCATTTAAAGCTGCATTTTGCTCGTTTAAAATCACGCTCAAAGACTTACTTTGACCAACTGTTACTTCTTTATTCTCAAATCCTATAAAAGAAAAAACTAAAACACTATTGGCTCCATTTATACGAATTATAAACTTTCCGTCTAAGTCGGTTTGTACTCCATTTTTAGTTCCTTTTTCAATAACATTCGCTCCTGGTATGGGCATATTCTTCGAGTCGGTTACAACTCCTGTAACTTCAATACCTTGTTCGATTACAACTTTCTGAACTGTATTCTTTTCCTGAAGATGTACTTGCTGTTTTTTCTTTACCAAAATAATCTGGCGATCATTTATCGTATAAGAAATATCGGTTCCTTTAAAAACCTCTTCTAATATTTCGGTTATCCCCTTTTTCTTTACATTAACTGTCACCTTTCTGTTCAGGTCAATGATACTGCTTTCAAAAAGAAATCTGTATTCTGAAACAGATTCTACTTTGTTAAACAGCTTTTCGACTGGTGCATTCTTTATATTAAATGTAAGCTTTGTATTTTGCGAATAGACACTTGCTTGAATTTTCATCAAAGAAAGTATCAGTAATAATGTGGTTAGTTTCATTCTTAGACTAATTTTAGGCAAATAAGGACTAAGCCAATTCCTCTTAATTATTTTTTTCATAATTTTGGATTGATTTTAAATGATTTAATTTCGATACGTCGTTTGAAACACTTAAATCGGGAAATACTGGTACTATTTTCCGATTTTACTTCTTATGTTTCTCAAAAAATTACATCCTCTTCATAATTTCTTTTTTTTTTGGTTGGTTAGTAAATAGTTAGTTTATTTTTATAAGCTTTCCTTCTATTTTATAAGTAAAGCCTTGAATTTTACTCATTGTTTCTAATACCTTTTCTATACTTTCAATATTCTTATTGAAACTGGCATTGAATTTTTTATCTAAAATATCTTTCCTGTTATTTTCAATAGTAACATTGTAAGTCCTTTCTAGTTTTATTATAATATCTTTAAAAGCCGTTTTTCTGAAAACAATTTCTCCATTTATCCATTCGGTATAAAAACGGGTATCTACTTTCTCTATCGCTATGTCTGTATTTTTACTATTCCAAGATCCTTTTTCACCTGGAATCAGCGTTGTTTTTGTATTTGCATTAGCGACATCAGACAAACTCACCGAACCTTCGACTAAAACTGTATTGATATCTGTATCTTCTTTATAAGAACTCACATTAAATTTTGTACCTAAAACTTTCACATTTACACCTCTTGTTTTAACAATAAATGGATGTGCTTTATCTTTTGCAACATCAAAAAAAGCTTCTCCGTCTAAAGCAACTTCTCTATTATGACCTTTAATAAATTGAACCGGATACTTCAAAGAAGAACCAGCGTTCATATTGACCAATGTTCCATCTGATAATGTTATTTTAAAAGTCTTACCGTACGGAATTTTAATTTCGTTGTAAACCAATTTGTTCATTGATTTAGCTGATTTATAATTAATCTCATTTTCTTTTTGAGAAGCCACTACTTCTCCATTTTTCTTGATAATCTGTTGTTCTCCATTCGGATTTAAAACCTGAATATCTCCATTTTCTAAAACCAATTGAATAGCATTAGGAGAAACTGCTGCTTTATTTTGTTGACCCGCTTTGTATTGAAAAACATACACTAAACCTAATAAGCAAAAAAACATTGCCGCATATTGAAAAATATTCCTCCAGTTGATTACAACTGATTTTTTCTCCAGATTTAATTTCAATTGTAATTCTTCCCAATTTTTATCCGCGTCAATAGATTCCAAATACAACAGCGCCTCTTCAAGCAAACCATTACTCTGAAGATTTTTTATCAATTCCTGATCTTCTAAGGGCAGTAATTCAATTTTAGACGTATCAAAGTTCTTTTTCGTCACTATTTCCCTAAGGATATCAAGCAATTGTGAGTTTCTGTTCATTGTTTTATATAAGTGGTTATTTGTATAGGTTAGAAAAAAAGCTTTTTAGGGTGACAACTAATCAAAAAATTTTGATTTTTTTTACACTTTGTTGAAAATAAATAACTTTTTATTTTACATTTGACACCGTGTAATCCATTACAGAACGAATAAATGCAATTCTCAGATGTTTAATTTTAAGGATTTAAAAGTATTTGAAGCCTTGTACAAAGAACATTTTGCTTTTTTTTCCTTAGTCTCTTTTAGCATAGTTAAGGATAAAGATGTAGCAAAAGATCTGGTACAAGATTTTTTTATGTACCTATGGGAAAAAGAGGAAACATTAAACTTCACTATTTCATTTAAGGCTTATGGCACAAAAGCAATCAAAAACTTAAGTCTGCAGCATTTAGAAAAAAACAAAACTATCAGTCTAAAAAACGCAAAAATTGCCCTTCCAAAATCTGAAGAAGAACTTGCATTTGAAAATACAGAAGAAAACAAAAAACCTAAAATTCAAACATTAATCGACAAGATTCCGCAGTCGAGAAGAGAAATTCTTATATCGCATGTAGTCGAAGGATTGAGTTACGCAGAAATTGCCGAAGATCAGAACATCTCAATAAATACGGTAAAAACACAAATGAAAAGAGCATATGCCTCTTTAAGAGAATCTCAAAACACTTCGAACTTAAAATTCATCCTATATTTCGTATGGCTTATAAAATAACTTATTTTTGCTATATAAAATTTACATTTTGAATTACACTTTATACAAAAACACAAAAATATCTTACTCCGATACTGGAAAAGGAAATACAATTGTTTTACTTCACGGTTTTCTAGAAAACAAAAAAATGTGGAAAGATTATATTGCTATTTTCTCAGAAAAATATCGCGTAATAACAATCGATTTATTAGGTCACGGCGAATCTGATTCGCTAGGTTATGTTCACGAAATGGAAGATAATGCGAATGTTGTTCATGAAGTTTTACAACATTTAAAAATTGAAAAAGCAACTATTCTTGGACATTCTATGGGCGGTTACGTTGGTTTGGCTTTCGCCGAATTATTTCCAGACAACATTAAAAAACTAGTTTTACTAAATTCAACTTCTAAAGAAGACAGCGCTGAAAAAAAAATAAACAGAACTCGCGCTATAAAAGCGGTAAAACAAAACTACGTCAACTTTGTAAGTTTAGCCATAGCTAACTTATTCAGCGAAAACAATCGCGCTCGATTAGTAAATGAAATTGAAAACGCAAAAGAACAAGCTCTAAAAACGCCGTTACAAGGAATTATAGCTTCTTTGGAAGGAATGAAAATACGAAAAGACAGAGAAGCACTTTTACACGAAAATCGTTTTCCTGTTTTATTAGTTTTAGGCAAAAAAGATCCCGTTTTAAATTATGAAGAAAGTCTTTCTCAAATTAATGACACGACCGTTGAATTAGTTTCGTTTGAAGACGGACATATGAGCCACATCGAAAACAAAGAAGAATTAAAAACAATCCTGCTTAATTTTTTCAATTAAAAAAAACAAATTCACTTATTATTACCGAATAAAATTTTCAAACAATTTTACGATTGCTTAACTTATCTTTTCTTCAAAAGGAATAGTAACGTCCAAGATTTCCTTTAAAAGCAAAACAATTTCCTCTAGGTAATTTTTTAAAATTTCGTTAGTCACTGTCAAATTCAATTCTTTATCTTCTTTGAAACTAAATGGCAAAAAGCCTGATTTTAGGTTTTTAAACGAAATAATCCCAACTTCCATAGGAATATCTCCTGCTTCATTTTCAAACATGAAAGCATAAGCTAAAACTTGAATAATTTTATCATTTTTAAGCTCTTGTGTTAAGCCGTTCCATGATTTAAGCACAACATTAGCCTTTTCAACTTTTCCTGTCTTATAATCAATAATTCGTATTCTTCCGTTTCGAAGTTCAATACGATCCACATTTCCTTTAATTAAAACCGGGAACGGAAGATTCGGGTGATTTAATTCACGCTCGAATGTTTTCTCTAAAGCTATAATCTTAACCGCATCTCCATTTTTTATAGAATCCAGTTCCATTTTCAAAAAATTAGAGACATTTCGTTTAGCTACTTCAAAAGCCAAAAGATTACGGCCTTTTTTTATTTCACCTTCTTTATAAACTAATTTAAACTGCTTTAAAACTTCATCATCCAGCAAATTGAAGCAATTTTTAATATCCGTCTCCGAAATAAACTTATCTACAAAAGGATCGTACAACGCTTTTAAAGTTTCATGAATAATAGTTCCAAGCGTATTTAAAGCAATATTCTCTTCTACCTCTTCAACTTCTCTAATACGAAGTATCTTTTGAAAATAAAAATCAATTGGATTTCTAATATAACTTGTCAAAGCCGAAGGTGAAAAGCCTGCAGCACCGATTTCTTTCAAACGTTCTAATACCGCTTCTGATTTTGGAACCACCATTGGTTGATACGCCGTATCTGGCAAAACAGGATTATATATATCAAAAGTCAAATTGTGCTTAGACTGTTTTTCAACTTCTAATTGCGTAATAAAACGACTTCGTTCCCCAGCATCTAAACCATCATTTTCGGTATTATAAATCAGATAAATATTTTTTGCCCTTTGCAATAAATGATAAAAGTGATAGGTATAAATCGCATCTTTCTCTTTAAAAGTCGGCAATCCAAGTTCTTTTTTAACATCGTAAGGAATAAAGGAATTTTGAGATTTTCCGGCAGGAAATTTCCCTTCATTCATCGAGGTTACAATAACAGTCTCAAAATCTAAAACACGACTTTCAAGAACTCCCATAAGCTGCAAACCACGTAAAGGTTCACCTTCAAAAGAAACCTCCGCCACATCAATAATCTGCTTATAAATTGCATGAAGTGTATCAATATTATCAATGTGTTTATGCTGCGAATAATAATTAATCAGTTTATTAATCACTTTAAAAACAGCATACACAAAAGTCTTAGCAATTTTTTCTTCTTCATTATCATTGCTGAAATTTTCTTTAATCAGCAGCAAAATAGCCGAGATATTTTCCAAAACCGCAATAGATCCATTCTCCCATTTCTGAAACAGTAAAGAAAACAACTTACTCGGATTTGGGTTTAGCTCTAAAATCTTGTTTAAAGTAATAAAAGTATAATTATTCTCTTTAATGATTTTCACCAAATGGTCACTATCAGCATATGGCTCAACTAACGGATGGGTTAAAATATCCAGAACATCTTTATAATAAAAAACATAACTGCCGCCTGCACGAGAAAGTGCATTAGTATGCATTTTGAAAAATTTTGCCACCAATATCTGTGACGGATTATTCTTTCCAGAATATCCCATCGTAATATTTAATGCTCCAACCGACGAAGGAAGTGCATACAAAATTGGAATTAACAGATTTTCTTCACCCAGCACAACTGCAACTTTATCAAGGCTTGCTGCGGGATTAGCAGTAATTAAATCCTCAATTATACTACCAGCCAATTTAGCCTGTCCAATTGTTTTTGGAGTGCCAATAACTTGAATATTTTTAGTTTGAGAAAAATCATCTACAATCCATTCAAAAGGATGTGATTTGTAATGCTTCCAATTCTGTTTAAAACGACGAACAAAAAGTCCGGCATCATGAAATGGATCATTTAGAAATGTCTGGTCAACATCCCAGTAAATTCTCGCTTGATCTAAAGCCAAAAGATGTTGTACAATTCTTTCTTCTGCTGCATTCAAAGCATTGAACCCTGCAAAAATAAAATTATGATTCGAAATTGTATTAGAAAAATGATTCAGATTATTTACTGCTTCTCGATAAATTAAGCCCTGATAACCAATCGCTTTATTCAACAAATGACTATAAAGCGATTCATAATACAATGGAAGAAGTTTCCAGAAGTCAATATAATTCTCTAGCAGTTTTGTTTTATTTTCAACTTCAATTCCCCATTTTTTAATATCCTCGATGTCTTTCAAATAAGACAAAACATATGAAGGATCTAATAAATAGCGATCAATTTCATTAAAATCCTGTAGAAGCGTTTTAGCCCAATTTGCAAAAAGCTCAAAAGACTGTTGATTTTGCTTTTCTGTAATAGACAAATAGACTTCATAAAACTCAAACAATAGCTCTATTGCATCTATAGAACGGATTGACGCAACGTCTTGAACAAAATCTTCAATACTAATAATATTGGGAGAAAGAATTGTTTTTTGAGTTTCTTTTTTAAGCGCTTCGATTAAAAAAACCTTAGCTCTCTTGTTGGGTAAAATAATAGTAGTTTCCGCAAGTTTATCAGAATAATCTTGAATTACAACCGCCGCTATTTTTTCTAGAAAAGAAGTATTTATCATTTGATAAAAATAAAAAAAGCCATTCAATTAAGAATGGCTTTTCATATTTATTTAGAAAGTAAATTAAATTTTACCTTGGTATTTAGAACCAATGTGTCTAATTTCTGTTCTTCTGTTTTGTGCTTTACCTGCAGCAGTTTTGTTACTTGCAACTGGCTGAGAAGCTCCAAATCCTTTAGACTCTAAGTTTTCTGGATTGACACCTCTTTGAACTAAAGCATCTAATACAGCTTTTGCTCTTTCTTCAGAAAGTTTTTGATTCAATTTAGCAGAACCTGTACTATCTGTGTGTCCTTCAATAGAGAATTTCGCGTTTGGATAGTTTTTAAGGATTTCTTTAATTGCATCTAATCTAGCTGGAGTTTCTTTGTCTCCTGTTTTGAAAGTAGCTTTACCTGAGTTGAAGTAAACTGCTCTTGCTTGAACTTTAAGATCTTCTAAAGCTTCAGTTGTAACTTCAGGACATCCTCTGTTTGAAGCAGGACCGTATACTGTAGGACAATCGTCATCTTTATCAGCAACACCATCTTTGTCAGCGTCTAAGAAAGGACAACCACCGTTTTCTTTTGGACCAGCAACTGTAGGACATTTGTCATCTTTATCAGCAATACCGTCTCCATCTGTATCAGGACAACCTTTTAAAGCAGCTAAACCAGCAACATCTGGACAAGCATCATCTTTATCAGCAATACCGTCTCCGTCTGTATCAGGACATCCGTTTAATGCAGCTAAACCAAATACATCTGGACAAGCGTCAGAAGCATCAACGATTCCGTCTCCGTCAGTATCAGGACATCCGTTGAATTGTTTTAAACCAGCAACATCTGGACAAGCATCATCTTTATCATAGATTCCGTCTCCGTCAGTATCTTTACCTCCGAATTTGAAAACTAGACCTGCAGTGTGTTGGAAATGAGATGGAGCATCTGGAGTACCAGTAGCATCTTGTCTATCACCACTAACTGACCATTTGTATCTTGTAGCAAGTTCAAGACCAATAGCATCTGTAAACCAGAAAGTAACACCAGCACCTGGGTTTACAGTTCCGTAGCTGCTATCTCCAAAGAAAGTGTAACCACCACCTACAGATAACGAAGGATCAATCACTTTAGATTTGATTAATTCTTGGAAGCTGTATTTGATAGTAGCATCAATTCCGTAGTACATTAAGTCACCAGGATTAGTTACAACATTTCCTCTTCCATCGTGTCCTACTGCATTTGGAGCGAAAGTTACATATTTATCAATTTTGTTTACAGACCCTTGTAAACCAACAGAGAAACCTTTACCTACATATCTATTTACACCAATGTAAGATAATGAAGGAAGAATGTTCCAGTTGTCTTTTACAGCGAATGGCTGAGAAAAGTGCTGATCAAAGAAACCGTGTCCTGCACCAGAACTAGTTCTTGTATCAACTGCATTAACTCCAAATGAGATCGCCCATGGATTGTTACTGTCTTGTGCGTGAGAACTTAAACCCATCGCCATCATCACAGCAACTAAAAGTTTGTTAAGATGTTTCATACTTAATTTTTTTAATTACAATTTAGTTAATTACAAGCAAAAGTAACACCAAATTTTTTAAATACAAAATCAAATGTTAAAAAAAACCTACAAAAATTTCCCGAATGTGGTAATTATATAACTTTTAACATTTTTCCAACTGATATAAAGGCACTTACAGCCTTGTCTAAATGCTCTTTTGTATGAGCCGCAGAAAGCTGCACTCTGATTCTTGCTTTTTCTTTTGGCACTACTGGGAAAAAGAAACCTATTACATATATACCTTCTTTTAAAAGCTCGTCTGCCATAGTCTGCGACAATTTCGCATCATACAACATTACTGGCACAATTGCTGAATCACCATCAATTATATCAAAACCGGCATTTTTCATACCTTCCTTAAAGTAATTTGTATTCCATTCTAATTTATCTCTTAAAGAAGTATCTTTTTCTAATAGTTCGAAAACCTTAATAGAAGCCCCTACAATTGCAGGCGCAAGCGAATTTGAAAACAAATATGGTCTTGAACGCTGACGTAGCAATTCAATAATTTCTTTTTTAGCTGTAGTATATCCTCCCATAGCGCCACCAAGAGCTTTTCCAAGGGTTCCTGTAATAATATCTACACGCCCCATTACTCCTTTTGCTTCAAGAGTTCCTTTTCCAGTTGCCCCAATAAAACCTGCAGCATGGCATTCATCTACCATAACCATTGCATCATATTTATCAGCTAAATCACAGATTTTATCTAGCGGCGCCACTAAACCATCCATAGAAAAGACTCCATCCGTAACGATTAATTTAAAACGAGCACCTGCTTCGTTTGCTTTAATTAACTGCTGCTCCAAGTCATTCATATTATTGTTCTCATAGCGGTAGCGCGCTGCTTTACACAAACGAACTCCATCAATAATAGAAGCGTGATTTAAACTATCAGAAATAATCGCATCGTTTTCTCCTAATAAAGGTTCGAAAACACCACCATTAGCATCAAAGGCTGCAGCATATAATATAGTATCTTCTGTACCATAAAAATCAGCAATCTTTTTTTCTAATGTTTTATGAATATCTTGCGTCCCACAAATAAAACGAACTGATGACATTCCGAAACCATGAGTATCCATAGCGTCTTTCGCCGCTTGAACCACCTCTGGATGCGAAGAAAGCCCTAAATAATTATTCGCGCAGAAGTTCAAAACTTTCTCTCCTGTCGAAATAGTTATTTCTGCATCTTGCGCAGAAGTTATAATACGTTCCTTCTTAAAAATTCCGTTTTCTTCAATTACCTGCAATTCTTTTTGCAGGTGTTCTTTAATTTTACCGTACATTTCAATTTATTTAAAACGTTAAAAATTAACACTATAAGCCATTTTTGACCGTATAATTCTTTAACATCTGATTAATATTTTCACAAATTTACTACATCGATTTCGGTTCCTATATACACCAAAGCCTTTTTTAACACTTTATATCCTAAATCTTCTACTGCGTCCTGATACTCCTGAATTTGAAGCTTATACTTTGAATTAACCGCTCCTGTTTTATAATCCAGTAAAAATGCCTTTTTATCTTTTGTCAACACGATTCGATCTGGTTTCAATATTTTCCCCTCTTTCTGGACAATCGTCTGCTCGTTTAAAATATGATTTTCACCATCAAAGCAAACACTTAATTCTGGATGATTAACAATTTCTAAAAGCGTTTTCAAAACTGCTTCCCGCTGCTCAATTGTAATTAATCCATTTTCAATTGATTTTGTGACTGCTAAATCAATACCTGACCTGTCTTTTACAAAAGCCAAGATTTCGTGCACAATATTCCCATACGATATTGCTTCCTGCTGATGAGTTCCCCACATGAGCGCTTCTCTCTGAGCAATCTTAATATTTTTAGGATTCAAAACCTCTTTTACAATCGGAATTGTTTTTACCAAATCGGCAGCTTTTGACGATATCGAAAGTTTTGTTTTGCTTCCAAATTCATATTCCAATTTCTCAGACTCATAAACTCCTTCATGGATTAGGTATTTTATAAAATAGGAAGCCATATTATTAGGCCACTCTCCATCTTTTCTTTCTTTTAAAGATTGCGAAATAACATACAATTGTTCTTCTGCACGTGTTAATGCAACATACAAGACATTTATATTATCTAATAATTCTTCTTGCTTCTTTTCATTAAAAACAACCGAAGCACTCTCTCCAAAACCTTCAACCGCACTACTATTATCAACCAAAGCTCTTGGAACTCCCAAATCTTCTGCTTCAGTATCAAGCCATAATTTATCTTTTGGTTTTCGATTATAATCTTCTTCCGCAAATGGCATAATTACAACCGGAAACTCTAAACCTTTAGATTTATGAATCGTCATAATACGAACTGCATTATTTCCTTCTGGAGAGGGAATACTAAATTTCTCAGAATTCTTTTCCCAGTAATTTAAAAAATCAGCAATTCCAGCCTGATTTCTAATATCTCTTTCTAGAACAATATCAAGAAAAAACTGCACATAAGCATTTCCCTCAGATGGAAGAATAAATTTTGAGATAATTATCTCTACAGCTTCGTAAAGTGATTTTTTGCGAATATTTTCAAAAGAAAGTGAAACATCAAAAGTCAAAAGCCATTTCTCAAAATCAGATTCACTTTTATGAGCCATTCCTTGAGCAATAAAATCATGTATTGGCATTTCAACACTCAAAGTATTCCCTAAGAAATGAAGAAAATGTGCTTTTGATTCCAAATCTCTGCTATTGTTCAAATACTTCAATAAATGAACAATCAATCTAACTTCTGTTGCATTTTGAATCATCAAGGTTTCTGATGACAAAAGCGGAATTCGCTGTTCTGTTAGATAATTTGCAATTGCTACTCCCTGACCTCTTTTTCGAGTTAAAATAACAATATCTTTATATTCAAATCCTTCTTGTACAACTTTTCGAATTGTATTTAATGTTTCCAAAACATACAAATCAGATTTTTCAACAGCATCTTCTTCCTCCGCTTCATTTTTTTCAATTATTGGCAGAAAAGAAATATTTACATATCCGCCTTTTTTTGAATTTGTATTTTGAAAACTATGATTTTCATACAAATCTTTATAATCTAAGTTTGAAAACTCACTCGAGATGAGTTTAAAAAAAGTATTATTAAACTCAATAACCTCGCTATAACTTCTATAGTTTGTATTTAAGTGTTTAATTTCCTTATCTGGATTATTAAAAGGATTTGAATCTTTGCTTAATTCAATAAACTGTTCTGCCTTCCCGCCTCTCCATCTATAGATTGACTGTTTTGGATCGCCAACAATCATCAAAGTTCCTTTATTCCCTAAATCATCTTGACCAGAAAGCGCATTATCAATTAATGGAATTAAATTTTGCCATTGCATTTCTGAGGTATCCTGAAACTCATCAATAAAAAAATGACGATAACGTTCTCCTAATCGTTCATATATAAAAGGTGCGGGCTGATTCTGAATTTCTCGATGGATAATAGCATTAAATTCAGAAATGGACAAAATATTTTGTTCTGCCTGAATTTTCGCCAATTCATTACTAACTGTATTAAGCAATGATAAAGGTGTAATATTTTTCAAGAACGCTTTATAAAAATCTCTTTTCTCAAAGTTCTTATAAATCTTCTTTAAAATATTCAGTAATTCTGGAATCAAGTTTTCTATTACCGCTTTATCTTTTGCCGTTTTATTGATTGCAATATCATCAAACTCATGAAAAGTTTTATTTCTTGGATTAAACTTTCCATCACGAATACTTTCAAGATGATTTGGAAATGTTCCTCTTGAAAAAGATTTCAGATCAATACTATTCCCATCCAATAACGAAAGTGCTTCTATAGCAAATTGTTCATTTTCCGACTCTAAATCCTTGCACAAAGCAAGCATTTTCTTTTTTATCTCAACAAACTCTTCTATTGTTTTGTCATTAAAGTGCAAAATCTCATTTCGATTATTCTCATTCAAAACCAAACGTCCTGTTTCTAGAATTTCACGAGAAACATCCCAGCTTTTATCATCATCTGTCTTCTCCATCGTGAAGTCGATCAGTAATTTGGTCAGCGTTTCATCTTGACCAGCTTGAGCAATAATTGCATCGACTGCCTCAACCAATAAATTCTCTGTATCGAGCGTAACTTCAAAAGTCATTGGCAGATTTAGATCATGAGCAAAAGCCCTAATCACTTTATGAGTAAATTTATCTATGGTAGAAATATCAAAAGCCGCATAATTATGAATTAAGTGCTTTATAATATTTTGAGATTTTACTTTAATTTGAATAATTGAAAGCCCCGTTTCTCGAGACAAATCTTCCATTAAATCAACTGCTTTTGCAGAAGGTTCTTCTTTTTCAAATTCAGACAAACTCCCAACAATACGGCTTTTCATTTCATGAACCGCTTTGTTGGTAAATGTTATTGCAAGAATATTTCGATAAGCATCATTTTTTGGGGATGAAAGAATAATTTTAAGATATTCTTTAACTAAAGTATACGTCTTCCCTGATCCTGCAGAGGCATCATAAATAGAGAAAGACGGACTTTGCATAAGTTTAAGCTTTTGTATGGTAAAAATAGCACAATATTATTAAATCCCAATAATGAAAAATTCCAAATTCCAATATTTACCTGCAATGAATGCCTCAAATATTGGAATTTGGAATTTTACTATTTTGAAATATTTATGCGTGTTTTGGGAATGCTCTTTTATTAAAAACTAATAATATTCCAACTCCTGTAGAGATAGCCATATCGGCAACATTAAAAATGGCATTAAAAAACATAAAATGTTTTCCGCCAAAAACAGGGATCCAAGAAGGCAGATTACCCTCCCAAATTGGGAAATAAAACATATCAACTACTAAACCATGAAACCATGTTCCGTATGGTTCAGGCGAGAAAATTGTTGCTAAACTATGCGTGCTGTCGTCAAAAATTACTCCATAAAAAACAGAATCAATAATATTACCAGCTGCTCCAGCAAATATTAATGCGATAGAAACAATCAAATAAGTAGAATGACGTTTTTTAATAGCATCCGAAAGCCACCATCCAATTCCGAATACGGCAAAAATTCTAAAAACGGTTAAGATTAATTTTCCGTATTCTCCTGGTATTTTTGTTCCCCATGCCATTCCTTCATTTTCTATAAAATGAATTCTAAACCAATCAAAAATCACAACTTCTTCGCCTAAAACAAAGTTTGTTTTTACATAGATTTTTGAAAGCTGATCGACAATTAAAACTAAAAATATAAGGAAATACGCTTTTCGTAATGACATTTTAAGAAATTTTGATGGGCAAAAATAGTAATTAAATCAAAAAAAACGTCCCTAAAGGAACGTTAATTCTTTGCAGTAAATCTAAACCTCATCAGTTTTCATTAAACACAGTTCGAAAATCTACTTTTTTGCTGTTGCAGGACTATCAGCAAAAAAATTAGAAATAGATTTTAGCAGCCCTTTTCCTTCTGCTCCTGCGGTACTTTTTTTCGCCGCAGCTTTGCTCAAATCAGATTTAAATTTTGTTCTTAACTTCTCAAATTCCTTCATTCTGCTCTCGACGTCAGAATTTACATCCTTGAATTTCAATGCTTTAGCCATAATGTAAGTTTTATAAGTAAAAAAAATAAAATAATAACGATTTGATATTACAATGATACATATTTTAATTTATATTTGTTAATAAAATTAACAATTGTTTAGTTATTACATTAAAAAAATTGCCGAACCAATGTGAAATACCACCTATTTTTAACAACATCCCTAATCCTACAAAAATATGAACGAAATCACTTCTGCATTAAATGACTTTTTAACCAGCACCAAAGCAACTGCGGCTTTAATTTTAAACGGAAAAGGAAAACTCATCACCTCCCTGAATTTAGATTATGGAGACAGTGTTGCCGCTATGAGTGCAGCAATTTTATCAATGAGCGAAAAGTTTCTTCTTGATCTAGAAAAAGGCCTTCTTAAACAACTTTATCTAAAAACCTCTGAAGGTGTAGTCATTGGAAACAAAATCAGCGGCACAAATTTCGTCATTGTGTTTTCGAAAGAAGGAAGCAATCTTGCCTTATTAATGCGTTCAACTGACGAACTATCATCAGAACTTAGTAAAAATTCCCTATTGAAATAACATAAATCTATTAACCACAAACCCAAAAACTATGAGCAACGATTTTTTAAACGTGTTTTTAAATGAAATGAAAACTAATGTAAATGGCTTTATTGCAGTATCTGTAACTGAAATTGAATCAGGATTAAGCTTTGGCAATTTAACTATTGATCCCGCTTTTGACCCAGAATTAGCCGCAGCTTATAACCTTGAAGTAGTAAAGGCTAAACTAAATGCTGTAAAAGCTTTAAACTTGAATCAAGACATTGAGGATATTTTAATTACGCTTTCAAATCAAATTCACGTTATCGACATTTCTCCTAACAAAAAATTCATGATTTATTTGGCTGCTGATGCACAAAAAGCAAATCTTGGAATGACAAGAGCGGTTTTAAGAAAACACAAAGCAGACTTAGAAAAAAATCTTGCTTAATTTTCATTATTCTTAAAATTAGAACTGTCTTAAGTTGGGCAGTTCTAATTTAAACATACTTTTATCTCTGCAATTACGATTCCTACAAAAAGGAAAACCCAAAAACAATAATGATCTCTTACTTTGAAAATAAATTCTTTCAAATAGATTTAAACACTAGTACTACTATTCCTCAAAAACATTAAACAAAAAAAAACGCCCCTAAAAGGAGCGTTATTTTTTGGATAGATATATTTATTATCTCTGCAAATTTTTAGCTTCGATACTCATTGTTGCATGAGGAACGATTTTAAGCCTTTCTTTGCTGATTAATTTACCTGTTACTTTGCAAATACCATATGTTTTATTTTCAACACGGAATAGCGCGTTTTTTAAATCGCGAATAAACTTTTCTTGTCTGATAGCCAACTGAGAGTTTGCTTCTTTAGACATTGTTTCACTTCCTTCTTCAAAAGCTTTAAAAGTTGGAGAAGTATCGTCTGTTCCGTTATTCAAATCATTCATATAGGCACTTTTGATCAAATCAAGATCTTCTTGTGCTTTTTTAATTTTGCTTTGTATTATTTCTTTGAACTCTGCCAAATCAGCGTCAGAGTATCTTGTAATTTCATCTATCATGGTATTTATCTTATTTTGAAATTAATATCACTGTTTTAATATCATCAAACTCAATTTCTGTGCCGTTTTCTAAAGCGTCTACAAAAACCAAGTCGTCTGTTAATGTCTCAGACTTAATATAGTCTTCATTTTTCAAAATAGCTTCTTCTAAAAGTCCATTTCGTTTAATTTGAACTTTGATCTTATCAGTAACTTCAAATCCTGAATCTTTACGGATATTCTGAATTCTGTTTACTAATTCTCTCGCGATTCCTTCATTTTTCAATTCTTCAGATATTGTAATGTCAAGCGCAACTGTAATTCCATTTGAATTTGCAACCAGCCATCCTTCGATATCTTGCGATGTTATTTCGACGTCTTCTAGTGATAAAGTTACATTATTTCCAGAAATAACAATATCCAACGTTCCCTGCTTATCTAACTGATTAATTTGCTCAGCCGAAAAAGCTTGTATTTCTTTGGAAATCAGACCCATATCTTTTCCAAAACGTGGTCCTAACGCCTTAAAATTAGGCTTAATTTGTTTCACTAAAATACCTGAGTCATCATCTAAAAGTACGATTTCTTTCACGTTTACTTCGGCTTTTACAAGCTCAGAAATAGCTTCAATTTCTGCTCTCTGATTCTCGTCAAGTATTGGTATCATTACCTTTTGCAGCGGTTGACGTACTTTAATCATCTCCTTTTTACGAAGGGATAAAACTAAAGAAGAGATTGTCTGCGCCTTCTGCATTTTGCTTTCTAACGTTTTATTAACAAAGTTTTCGACAAATTTTGGGAATTCAGCCAAGTGAACACTAGCAAAATCCTCAGTTCCAGTCGAAGCGGTCAAATCTCGGTATAATTTATCCATGAAAAAAGGAGCGACCGGAGCACTTAATTTGCTTATCGTTAATAAACAAGTGTAAAGCGTTTGGTAAGCTGCGATTTTATCATGAGCATATTCTCCTTTCCAGAAACGACGACGACATAAACGAACGTACCAGTTACTCAAATTCTCCTGAACGAATTCAGAAATAGCTCTTGTAGCTTTTGTTGGCTCATAATCTTCGTAACATTCATCAACAAACTTCACTAAAGTATTCAGTTCAGATATAATCCACTGATCGATTTCTGGTCTTTCATTTAATGGAATTTCCGCTTCAGCGTATTTAAATCCATCGATATTGGCATATAATGAGAAGAATGAATACGTGTTATATAAAGTTCCGAAGAATTTACGGCGAACCTCAGCGATTCCTTCGATATCAAATTTCAAGTTATCCCAAGGATTTGCATTTGAAATCATGTACCAACGCGTAGCATCTGGACCATATTCTGCAATTGTTTCAAAAGGATCTGTTGCGTTTCCTAAACGTTTCGACATTTTTTGTCCGTTTTTATCCAAAACCAAACCATTCGAAACTACATTTTTATAGGCAACTTTATCAAAAACCAAAGTTCCAATAGCGTGTAAAGTATAAAACCATCCACGAGTTTGATCAACTCCTTCTGCAATAAAATTCGCTGGAAAATCTTTATTATCGTCAATTTTATCTTTGTTTTCAAAAGGATAATGCCATTGTGCATAAGGCATTGCTCCAGAATCGAACCAAACATCAATTAAATCGCTTTCGCGCTTCATTGGCTGTCCTGAAGCTGAAACCAACGTAATTTGATCAACTACATTTTTATGCAAGTCAATTAAATCATAATTAGATTCAGACATATTTCCGATTTCAAAACCTTTGAATGGGTTTTCTTTTTGAAAACCTGCTTCGATAGATTTCTCGATCGCATTGTACAATTCTTCTACAGAACCAATAAGAACTTCTTCTTTTTTGTCTTCAGTTCTCCAAATTGGCAACGGAATTCCCCAATATCTAGAACGAGATAAGTTCCAGTCGTTGGCATTTTTAAGCCAATTTCCAAAACGTCCTTCACCAGTAGACTTAGGTTTCCAATTGATAGTTTCGTTCAGGTCGAACATTCTATCTTTTACATCGGTTACTTTGATGAACCATGAATCTAGAGGATAGTATAATAACGGCTCATCTGTTCTCCAGCTGTGTGGATAACTGTGCACGTATTTTTCAACCTTAAAGGCTTTATTTTCTTCTTTTAATCGAATAGCAATTTCAACATCAACAGAACGCTCTGGCGCCTGACCTGCATCATAATATTCGTTTTTCACATATTTACCAGCAAGTTCACCTACATGTGAAGTGAATTTTCCTTGTAAATCCACCAAAGGAACAGCTGTTCCATTTTCGTCTAAAACCAACATTGGCGGAACTTCCGGCTTTGCTTCTTTGGCAACTTTAGCATCATCTGCACCAAAAGTTGGAGCGGTATGCACAACTCCTGTTCCGTCTTCGGTAGTAACGAAATCTCCTGCGATTACTCTAAATGCATTTTCTGCATTTTGATATGGCAATACGTAAGGCAATAATTGTTCGTAACGAATTTCTACTAAATCAGCTCCTTTTGCTTCGGTTAAGATTTTGTATGGAAGTTTTTTATCGCCGTTTTTAACATTATCAAAATCAGCATCGTCTTCACTTAAGAAAAATCCTTTTCCGAATTGTTTTCCAACTAAGTTTTTAGCTAAAACAACATTGATTGGCTCAAAAGTGTATTGATTGAATGTTTTTACTAAAACATAATCGATTTTTGGTCCAACTGTCAAAGCTGTATTTGACGGAAGCGTCCAAGGCGTTGTCGTCCAAGCCAAAATGTGAATATCTCCAAAACCTTGTAAAAAGCTTGGCAAAGTTTCTGGCAATGTCTTGAACTGTGCTACAATCGTAGTATCGGTAACATCACGGTAAGCTCCAGGCTGATTTACTTCGTGAGAAGATAATCCTGTTCCTGCTTTTGGAGAATATGGCTGAATCGTGTATCCTTTGTACAACAAACCTTTATCGTAGATTTGTTTTAAAAGCCACCAAACAGATTCCATATATTTTGGTTTATAAGTTACATATGGATCTTCCATATCTACCCAATAACCCATTTTTTCGGTCAAATCATTCCATACGTCAGTATAACGCATAACGGTTTTTTTACACGCTTCGTTATATTCTTCGATCGAAATCGTTTTGCCGATATCTTCTTTTGTAATTCCTAATTCTTTCTCAGTACCTAATTCTACAGGCAAACCGTGAGTATCCCATCCGGCTTTTCTTTTTACCTGAAAACCTTTTTGAGTTTTATATCTGCAAAAAATATCTTTAATCGCACGCGCCATTACGTGGTGAATTCCCGGTAATCCATTTGCCGAAGGCGGACCTTCAAAAAATACGTAAGGTTCTGCACCTTCGCGAGTAGTTACACTCTTTTCAAATATATTTTCTTTCTTCCAAAAATCAAGAACTTCAGACGCTACAGTTGGTAAGTCAAGTCCTTTGTATTCAGTAAATTTTGTGCTCATTTTATCCTTTTCTTAAACGAGGTGCGAAAGTAAGGAATTTTGAGGGAAATAGAGAAAAGATGACGGAAAAAAGACCAATAACAGGTAATTTCACGTGGATTCCGCAAAAAAAAACAGCCTTTTGGCTGATTTAAGAGAAAATTTCTTTTAAAATCTCTAAAGATTTCGGCTTTTTGAATCCGTCTAAATGAAAACTATAGTAATCAATAATAATTTTTAGCAGCATTTGTCTTTCTACAACATGAAAAACTTTTTGATCGTTATCAAATTTTAAATCGAGTAATTTTCTAAGCAAATTGGTTTCGTGCTCAGAAAGTGTATTTCCGCCTGAAAAAAGTGTAAAAACGCCATCATTCATCTCAAAATGAGGCAGATCAATTTCCGAAACATCTGGATAAAAGCCGAGATATTTTGTAATTTCTAAAAGTAAAATTAAATGAAAATTTGAAATTTCTTCATGATGATCCAGCCAAGTCAATGCGGTTTCTAAAAACACAAAAAGCGATTCGTTTTTTTCTTCTTCTTGAATAGAATAATGAAGCATTTCCGAAAGAAACATTACCATAGTGCTTTTTACAAGATCGGTATGAATACTTTGAAAAGGAACTGCGGTTTTTATTTCTTTAAAATTTTCTAAAGTGCCTTTGTTTTTATGTACGGCTTCAATCTCTAAAATCGACAACGGTTGAAAATAAGCAATTTTCTGACTCGCTTTTCGACTGGAAAATGCATCACGCACAAAATAAGACTTCAAGCCGCTTGAAAGCGTAAAGCATTTTACGATCAGGCTTTTTTCCTGAAATTTTAAAGAGGAGATTACTATGGCTTTTGTTTTAACGAGCACTTTTATATTTTTAGATTATGAGACTTCTTAGTTATTTAGCAATTATCTAATTATCTCAATTTTCACATTATCTAATTATCATCACTTTTTTAACTTTTGTTTCTCCTCCGTCTTGCGCCGAGATAAAAACCATATACACACCAGAGGCTACTTTATATTTACCAAAAGCAGTTGTATCCCATTCTATTGTACCGCCTTCTGAAGTGGTTTCGAAAACAAGATTCCCTTCAATATCAGTAATTTTAACATTGGCTTTATCTAACAATCCAGCCACTTTTATGGTTCCTGAATAGGTTGGACGAACTGGATTTGGATACACATAAACATTACTCAAATCATCATTAGCTCCAGTTGCAACTCCTTTAAATGAAATCATTCCTTTGTTTGTCGCTATAAAAACTTCTCCGGTTACGCTATTAATCTTAATATCATTCACCATATTACTTGGCATTGGCGAATTATTAATAGTAAAATGATATTTTGTTTCCTGCCCGTTAGGCGAAACCATAAAAACTCCAGAATCAGCCGTTCCAATCCATTTATTATTTGATCCATCTACTGCTATAGAAGTAATAAACTGTTCATACATTAGTTCCTGAGCCAAATTATCCTCCATGATAATAATCGGATTTGCCTTTAACTGACTATCAGATTGAAAACTTCCCACGTTCGACAAAACTCTTAATCCTTTTGTAGTTCCTATCCAAAGTTGATTTTTAGTATCTATTATCACAGATCTCACATCTGCAGACGGCAAATTTCCTGCATCAACACCAAATGTCATTTTCTTGAATGCATTTGTACTCTCATTGAAAGCAATCACACCTTCGTTACTTGTCGAAATCCATTTGGTATTATTTCTATCAATAACAATATTAGCATAACTGGTTGTTTCGGCATTATTCAAAATTGAGCTGGTTGCGTAACTCTGCCATTGACCGTTGGCTTTCAAAACTTTCAGTCCATTTTTAATCCTGCTGTTTGTTATCCAGAGGTTTCCGGTTTTATCAAATGCAGTTCCATTTATACGAACATCTTTATAATTTGGCCCTTCATAAGTTATACTTTCCAGGCCGCTGTTTTTTTCGTTATATAAAAAATTAGGAACATCATCTTCTACCCGAAGCAAACCCGAGAAAAAAGAACTTGCATAAACTTGTTTTTCATTTTTAGGATTTACAATAATTCTTGTTATAGATTTTGCATCATATACTTGAGAATACGGAATATTCAGCCAGTTAGAAGATGCGTATTTACTAATTCCGTAACTATCTAAATCGTACGGATTGTAATAAGTATCATAATCTCCATAAACTGCCCAAAGTACATTTGGCGTAACATCTAATGAAAAAATATTATTTCTAAAAGGTCCTGCCGGAGTACTGTTTATAAAAACTCCAGCACTACTAAGCGAAGAAGTCATCAATCCTTTATCTTTTGTTCCAATATATAATAAATCTCCAACTGCTGTAGCACATGTAAAAACCAAACTACTATCTAAAACCTGAGCATTTGAAATCTGACGACTTAAAATCATCTGATTATTATAAACATATACTGTGTTAGGGATTGTAATAAATAAATTTTGGTTTACTGCGCGCATATCAGAAGAAGACTGAGGAAGTTGTAAAAAACCAATAAAACTAATCGAATTATAGCGATGAATATAACCCGAAGCGTTAATTGCTATCAGCTCTAAATCTAAAGCTTCAACACTTGACCAATCGCCGGTATTCACAACAGTCCATTGATTAAAATCATTTAAATTAGCACTTGCTGCATCTGCTTTTCTAATTCCTGAGGAAGTGGCAGCAAAAATAAAACCGTTAAAAAAAGTAGTTTGCTTTACGCTTATTTCAGCACCATTGTCTCCTATAAAATAAGTATCTCCAAACTGCAATGTCGCCAAATTGAACTGTACAATTCCAAAATCGCACGCAACATAGAGCAATCCGTTATGCTCCATTATATGATTGATTTTTTTTAGATTTGAAGGAAGCTGTTTGTTTATAATATCGACTTTCTTGGTTATACTTCCGTCAGTTTCATTAATAATAAGCATTAAACCATTTTCGTAACCAATGATTGTTTTTTTAAAAGCTTCACTATAATAAACCGCAGAAATTGTTTGCCCAGAAAGACCATCTACGGTTGTTTTCGTCTTCAATACATTTGAAGCGGTGTTTTTAAAAAACAATGCATTTTCTGATGCGGCAAAAACTGTATTTGAAGACTCTGAAATATCTTTAATTTCATTGAAGGAAAAATAACCCTGCCATGACAATTGACTTTGCGCAAAACCAAATTGAAACAAAGTCAAAAACAAAATACAAAGCGCCTTTCTTGTCATTATTACTATATTCAGATAGACAAATATACTATAAACAAGTACATTTAATTTTTGTTACTGCACAAAAAAAATGCTCTCGATTCATCCTGAAAGACAAATGAGAGCATTTTTCAATTGTAATTAATCTTACACTACACCTTGAGCAAGCATAGCATCGGCAACTTTAACAAATCCGGCAATGTTAGCTCCTTTTACATAGTTTACATAACCATCTTCTTCTGCACCGTATTTTTTACATTGGTTGTGAATTCCAACCATGATATCTTTCAATCTCAAATCTACTTCTTCACTTGTCCAGTTCAAACGAATTGAGTTTTGTGTCATTTCTAATCCAGACGCTGCAACTCCACCAGCATTCGCTGCTTTTCCTGGAGCAAAAAGTACTTTATTATCTAAGAACAATTTAATAGCATCTAAAGTCGAAGGCATGTTTGCCGCTTCAGTTACACATAAAACACCGTTATCGATAAGTTTCTGAGCATCTTCTCCATTCAATTCATTTTGAGTAGCACAAGGAATAGCGATATCCACTTTTACTTCCCAAGGGCTTTTTCCTTTATGGAAAACAGCATTTGGATATTTCTCTAAATATCTTTCGGCTCTATTATCTCCACTTGCTCTCATTTCGACCATATGATCGATTTTCTCTCCAGAGATTCCTTCTTCATCATAAATATAACCATCAGGACCAGAAATAGTAACTAGTTTACCTCCTAATTCGTTTATTTTTAAGGCAACTCCCCAAGCTACGTTTCCAAATCCAGAAATAGCAACTCTTTTACCTTTAATATCATGCCCAATAGTTCTAAGCATCTGATCTGTAAAGTAAACAACTCCATAACCTGTAGCTTCTGGTCTAATCAAAGAACCACCGTAAGCAATTCCTTTTCCAGTTAAAACTCCAGTAAACTCATTTCTAATTCTTTTGTATTGACCAAAAAGGTAACCAATTTCTCTTGCTCCAACACCAATATCACCAGCAGGGACATCTAAGTCTGGACCAATATGACGGCATAACTCAGTCATAAATGATTGACAGAAACGCATGATCTCTCCATCAGATTTTCCTTCAGGATCAAAATCAGAACCTCCTTTTCCACCACCCATTGGCAGTGTTGTCAAACTATTTTTAAAAACCTGTTCGAAGGCCAAGAATTTCAAAACAGATAAGTTTACTGTGTGATGAAATCTAATTCCTCCTTTGTAAGGTCCAATTGCAGAATTCATTTGAATTCTAAAACCTCTATTTACAATTATTTCTCCTTTGTCGTCAACCCACGGAACTCTAAAAATTATAGATCTTTCCGGCTCAGCAATTCTAAGAAGTAAATTTTTTCCGTCATACTTCTTGCGTTCTGCGATAAATGGGATTACGGTTTCTGCAAATTCTCTAACCGCTTGAAGAAATTCTGGCTCATTTGGATTTTTTGACTCAACTTGAGCCATAAATTCATTTATTTTTTGTTCCATTTTTTTAAATAAATTATTCAAATAATAGTTTAACTTTTAACCCTTTAAAATAAGAAAATACGTTTTAAGAAAACGTTTTCGTTACAACTGACAAAGATACATCAAAATGATCATGCATTGTTATTTTTTTCGTTTTTGAAGAAGAATTGTGTTATTTCTAAACAAACAATCAAATACAATTTTTCCCTTTCGAATTTACATCCAATTGCAGTACTTAAAGTTAGAAAATTAAGTGTTTTGTTACCAATTTTCTAATAGAAGATCATAATATTTTGAATAGATCACGTTTTTTATATATTTACCCAATATTTGAAAGCCTTAAAAATGTGTAAACGCCTATATTTCATTATTTTCGCCTTGTTTGGAATTTCAACAATAAATGCGCAGTCATCTCTTGCACATGAAATAGGAATTATGTTTGGCCCCGTAACTTTTCAATCAGATTATGGTGAGCGAAACAACTTTGACACAAACGCTGGTAATACAGGTTTTGGCGTAGGAATCATTCACTTTCTCAACTTTTCATCAAATAATAACAAAGAGCATTTTTTTTCAGAACACTTCAAAGTGCGCACTGAGTTTTCATTCACTAAAACCAATCTTCATCATTTTGGCAAATGGGTTAGTAAAAATCCTCCAACATTAGGAGTCCAAAGACTTAAAGCCATGAGCGGAAGTACAAGCACGATTAATCTTGGACCGCAATTAGAGTTTTCTCCTTTTATGAAAGTTCACGATTACGAAAATAGTCCTGGAAGTTTAAGCCCTTATGTAAGTTTAGGTTTTCTTGTCAGCTATTACTCAACCAAAACAAAATCTGGTTTCGGCGAATTAGGAACTATTGAAACTACACCCTTAAAATACTTAACTCCTTCTGATGGTCGTGAACATGGCTATTCAAGCGAAAGTAATTTAGTCTTATCAGCAACTGCTGCTGCAGGCATTCATTACAAATTAACCAGAATGAGCGATTTAATGCTTGAAGCACGTTTTCAAGCCTTTAATTCTGACTGGGTCGATGGTTTAAATCCAAACAAAGACATTTACAAAGAAAACAAATCAAACGATTGGCAAGTCTGGTTTAATGCAGGATACATTTATTATCTGGATTTCTAAAAAAACAGGAATAAAAAAAATCCCAAATTCCAATCTTAATTATTTTGGGATTTTTTATTTGAAGATTTAACCTTTATGCTAAAGCTTGTTCTAGATCGGCAATTAAATCTTCGGCATCTTCAATACCTACACTTAATCGAACTAAATCATCTGTAATACCAACTTCGGCTCTTTTATCAGCTGGAATAGAAGCGTGTGTCATTAAAGCTGGATGATTCGCCAAAGACTCTACTCCTCCCAAAGATTCTGCAAGAGTGAAAACTTTTAATTTTTCTAGAAATGCAATAGAATCTTCTTTTTTACCTGATTTAAAAGTAAAAGAAACCATTCCGCCAAAAGCCTTCATTTGTTTCTTAGCGATTTCGTGAAACGGATGGCTTTTTAATCCCGGATAATAAACAGTATCAATTTTTGGATGATTGCTTAAAAACTCCACCACTTTTTCTCCATTTTCACAATGTCTCTGCACTCTTAATGAAAGTGTTTTAATTCCTCTTAAAACTAAAAAACTATCCATTGGTCCAAGTGTAGCACCAGTTGCAAATTGTTGAAAATGCAATTGATCTCCCAAAGCCTCATCTTTTACAATTAAAGCGCCGGCAATAACATCAGAATGTCCGCCTAAATATTTTGTAGCAGAATGCATAACGATATCCGCTCCTAAATCAAGAGGTTTTTGCAGATAAGGCGTTGCAAAAGTATTATCTACAGCAAACAAAATTTTATTCTCTTTTGTGATTTTGGCTACTTCCTCAATATCTGCCAATTTCATCAACGGATTTGTAGGTGTTTCTACCCAAACCAGTTTTGTGTTTTCATTAATTAATGACTTCAATTTTTCAATATCTGTCATATCTACAAAATGAAATTTAATTCCAGAATCTTTATAAATACGAGAAAACATCCTGTATGTTCCTCCATATAAATCATCCATTGCTATAATTTCATCTCCCGCTTTAAACGATCTTAAAATACAATCTGTCGCTGCTAAACCTGATGAAAAAGCTAATCCGCGAGTACCGTTTTCAATACTTGCTAATGCATTTTCTAAAGCGCTTCGAGTTGGGTTTGACGCTCGGCTATATTCGTAATCAGCCAAAGGTTTTCCTGGGCTTGTTTGAATAAAAGTTGAAGTTTGATACACCGGAGGCATAACAGCTCCCGTACTTGGATCATGATGCTGACCACCGTGTATTACCTTAGTATTGAATTTCATATCGTTATAAATTTTAGATCTTTATTTACAGCACAAATTTACCGTTTAATTTATTTTATCGTGACACAACTTCTTACCTTTGTATTTAATTAACACTTATTGATATGAAACATTGTTCTTTTTTAATCTTTTTGTGTTTGATTTTTATAAGCTGCAATAAAGGACTTTCATTTGAAAATGAAACGTTTGAAGAAAAATCAACTATTCCGTGCAAAAATGACTGCCCAAAAATCAGCATCGATATTCCGATAGCAAAAAATAGTTCGCTTGCAGCTGATAGCATCAACAAAAAAGTTTTTGCGGTGGTAAAAGAAATCATTTATTTTGGAGAAGACTCTATAAAAGTGAATGACTATAAATCATTGTCTAAATCTTTTATTACATCCTATGAAGAAATGCATCAAAAATTCCCAAACGACACTTTTGGCTGGGAAGGAAAAATAACTGGAAATATAGAATTTGAATCAGATCAAATTTTAAACATTAAAATAGACCATTATACTTTTACTGGAGGCGCACATGGTTATCAAGGATTTCGATCTTTACTTTTTAATTTAAAAACGGGCAAAACCATTTTTAACAATCAGCTTTTTAAAAATGAAGCAGCATTTCTGGCTTTCGCCGAAAAGGAATTCAGAACTCAATATAACATTCCGCAAAAATCAAATATAAACGCAACAGGATTAATGTTTGAAAACGATAAATTTCATTTGCCTCAGAACATTTTCTATACAGACAAAGGCTTGCTTCTTTACTATAATTCATACGAAGCCGCATCTTATGCCGATGGTCCAAAAAAGATTTTATTCCCTTATGATAAAGTCAGTAAATATTTGAAATTTCAATAATTTAGACGCACTGCAGTGCGTCTCTACAGAAAAAACCTAAGAACCTCAGCATCTCAGTACCTTAGCACCTTATCTACTGAACATCATATTTCATTTTGCGCAAAACACGTAAAGCTTCTTTAAAAGACAAATACACTTGCCCAAAAGGTTTCAACAACAACTTAGCATCTATCAGTTTTTGCTTGGCTTCTTCGAAACCATTCAAATAACAAATCATAAAAGTCGAAGGAAGATTCTCCAGATCTTTTAATTCCCGCTCTGATAAAGCAATGCCTTTTTGCAATTTTTGAAGTAATGCCATATTCGAGTTATAAATATGGTAAAGCATTTTCCTGTTGAATTCTGGAGGCTGAAAAAGTATTTCACGATCAATTTTATAGTAGCCATTATCAAAAAAATGGATAGTTTGTTTCTCCAAAGGATAATAACTCGTTTTATCGTTTAACCCAAGCGGCACATACTCTGTTATTGTAAAACTATCATCGTCGTAAACAATCGTAACAACATCTTGCGCTGAGTAGAACAGCTTAATTTGTTCGTTTATTAATTCAATATCAACTCGAGACAAGAATGTTTTATCACGAGATTTTTTAGGAACACCAGCCCAGCAAATCACAAATAATTCTTTAAAAACGTAATATTTAGGCGACATGTCTTTGTGCCTGAAATTCATAAAATCAATTACGCCATCCAGCGTATATTGAATACTGTTTCGAGAACTATTTTCTATACCAATTACGGTTTCTGTATTTTGATAATTTTTTTCAACTTCTTCACTAATTTCTAAAGGAATCGAATTACTACCACGCCTCACAAAAATACTGTTAGCAAGAATGGTGTGAATTCCTTTTTTAAAATACGAAATTTTGCTTTTAGGTTTAATCGTAACCAATCCAACTACTTTATCTTTTGGAAGATTTGGAAACGGCACGTTTTCGTACTGTATTTTAGGAGGGTTTTCAAGGAAAGCATTTACAAGGTTTTGAATACGGCTGTCATCAAAAAAGTCGTCTCCTACAATCTCATTATCATGATCTTCGACACCAACAACAATATAAGAATTATTGGTTGGATTTGAATTTGACAAAGCACAAATATGCTTCAAAAACTTGCCCTTTCCTTCTCTCGAATGTAAATTTAACTGCCTCTTTTTATCATAAAAACTGCTCTCGTCATTGTGAGCAAGTAGGTTTTTTATTAAAAGGCGTTTATTGATCATTCTTTTTAGATTATTAGACTAGCTTAGACATTTAGACTTCTTAGATTTTTACCGTAATAAACTTCAAATCTAAGAAGTCTAAGTTAGTCTAAAAAATCTAAATTAGTCTCTTTTAACAATAGTAGAAGAGGCCTGTGCTGTACTCATCACAACTAAATCGGCAATATTTACATGATATGGTCTTGAAACTACAAAATGAATAATATCTGCGATATCTTCTGCCTGCAGCGGATCAAAACCTTTGTAAACGTTTGAAGCTCTTTCGGCATCTCCTTTAAAACGTACTTCACTAAATTCTGTTTCTACCATTCCGGGATGAATAGCTCCCACTCTAATTCCAAACGGATTTAAGTCAATTCGCATTCCAGCAGTAATTGCATCAACAGCGTGTTTGGTTCCGCAATACACATTCCCATTCGGATAAACTTCTTTTGCAGCGGTTGAACCAATATTAATGATATGACCCGATTGTTTTGCTGTCATTTTCGGAATTACCGCTTTTGAAACATACAAAAGTCCTTTTACATTTATATCAATCATAGCATCCCAATCGTCTAAATCTCCTGTTTGAATTGGATCTAAACCGTGTGCGTTTCCTGCATTGTTAATCAACACATCAATATCTGAAAAATCTGCAGGAAGAGATTCTATTTTTTCAAGAACATCATTTTTATCACGAACATCAAAAGAAAGCGAATGCACTTCGGTAAAAGCAGAAAGTTCTTTTTCTAATTCTTCTAAACGTTCTTTACGTCTGCCGCAAAGAATAATTTTATAGCTATTTTTTGCTAGAATTTGAGCGGTTGCTTTTCCTATTCCGCTTGTCGCACCAGTAATTAAAACTGTTTTTTTCATTATTAAATTTTGTTTTTAACACATAGAGACATAGTTTTAAAAATTCAAAAAAGGCGTTTCACTTGCATTAACAAACATAGCTATGTGTAAATGCTTGTCATTTATTTTTACCTTCTTAAAAACAATAAAATTCTATGTTTCTATGTGTTTATTTTATAAGCCAACGATTCAGCTAATTTTGTCCATTTTTATTTTTCCAAATCTCCAAATTCAAAACCATATTAAGCGCCGTCCAAGTTTCACCTTCTACTTCTCTTATTAGCTTTTTATCTGGATTTATACTGAATCCTACTTTTTCGTAACATTTTATAGCGCCAATATTAAAATCAAAAACATTCAATTCGATATGTCGCTCTTTTCGGTTTTCAAAAATGAACTTCAACAATAAAATCAACATTTGCCCACCAACACCTCTTCCTCTTTGATTTTTATCAATGACAAGAATTCGTCCCAGTTTTGCAGAATCATCTTTAAAATAAATTTCAGAATGTCCTATCGTAGTATCCTCAGAAGTATTTACAACTCTAAAAGCAATTCTGTTTTCATCAGAAAGCGTTTTATCAATTTGCTCTTCCGTTAACGGAAAAGTAAATTCTGGTCCGCCAAATTGCATTAATTCTTTTGCATTTTTAATAGAATTGATCAATTCTGGATAAAACTCTTTAGTAAACTTTTCTAGTCGAATCATTTCAGAATATATCGATTAAGGCACATCATCACCCATACTTTCAGTCCAAATTGCAAACCAGTCTTCTTTATCCATTTGCAGTTCAACAGCTTTCATTAATGCTTGAATTCTAGCAATGTTTACTGTTCCAGCAATTGGAATAACTCCTGATGGATGTTTTAAAATCCAAGCTAGTAAAAGTGTATCAGAACCAAAACCATATTTCTGAACTAAATCTGCCAATAATTTTTTCAAACGACGCGTTTTTTTCGTGTCTTCTCTAAATACGGTACCAAGCGGATTCCATGATAACGGACGGATTCCGTGTGTTTGCATATAATCTAAACTTCCATCAACCATTGCTTCATAATGAGTTGCCGAAAATTGAACCTGATTGTAGCTCACTTCTGTTTTCTGACGAATCAATTCTGTTTGAGAGCTGGTGAAATTTGAAAGTCCAAAATCAACAATTTTTCCTTCTGATTTTAATTTTTCAACAGCTTCCGCAATTTCGTCAGCCTGCATCAATGGACTTGGTCTGTGCAATAAAAACACATCAACGAAATCTGTTTTTAATTTTTTAAGAGATTCTTCGACAGACCAAATAATATATTCTTTAGAATAATCGTAATGTTTGATTTTGTTAGTACGGCTTTCAGCAATCATCTGAATACCGCATTTAGTAATTAATTGTAGTTTTTCACGCGAAATTTTGCTGGCTTTAAAAGCCTTTCCAAAATCGGCTTCAGTAGTGTAGCCTCCATAAATATCGGCATGATCAAAAGTGGTGATTTTATTTTCGACACAAATTTGTATCATATTCTCCATCTCTTTAGTTGTTAGGTTTTTATCCCAAACTCCCCAATTCATAGTGCCCGAAATAATAGGCGATAATGCTGTTTTACTCATGGTTTTATTGTATTATTTTTGCTAATATGTATGCTTTTTAAAAGCATAATCATCAAAGTTCTTAAAAATATAAAAATAGATTCACAATTCGTCCTTAAAATTAGAACTTTGGTCGAAGTTTTAACCATTCTTTAACATCTTACTTCTCAAAAAATAGTCAATTTGCACTCTCAAAATTCAGGCATAAAAATCAAGGTTTTAAAAATATTTATATGGAAGAAAATACAACGACTTTAGACATTAGAGCGATAAATGAAAAAATTGAGAGAGAAAGCGCTTTTATAGACCTTCTTACAATGGAAATGAACAAAGTTATTGTGGGTCAGAAACATATGGTCGAGCGTTTGTTGATTGGTCTTTTAGGTCAAGGACATATTTTGCTTGAAGGAGTACCTGGATTAGCAAAGACATTGGCAATAAATACTTTGTCGCAAGCAGTTCAAGGATCTTTCAGCCGTATCCAGTTTACCCCTGACTTATTGCCTGCCGATGTTATCGGAACGATGATTTACAACATTAAAGCAAACGAATTTTCTATTAAAAAAGGACCAATCTTTGCTAATTTCGTACTTGCCGATGAGATTAACCGTGCTCCTGCAAAAGTACAATCAGCTCTTTTAGAGGCGATGCAGGAAAAGCAAGTTACTATTGGTGACACCACTTTCAAACTAGACCGTCCATTTTTAGTATTAGCGACTCAAAACCCTGTTGAGCAAGAAGGAACTTATCAGCTTCCTGAAGCACAGGTTGACCGTTTTATGCTTAAAACAGTAATTGATTATCCAAAAATCGACGAAGAGCGTTTTGTAATTCGTCAAAACTTAAAAGGATCTTACGAAAAAGTAAATCCTGTAGTTTCTGTAGAACAAATTTTACGTGCGCAAGAAGCAGTTCGCGAAGTTTATATGGATGAAAAAATCGAAAAATACATCTTAGATATCATCTTTGCTACTCGTTATCCAGAGAAATACAAACTTGCCGATTTAAAACCTCTTATCAGTTTTGGAGCGTCTCCGCGTGGAAGTATCAATTTAGCTAATGCAGCAAAATGTTACGCTTTCATCAAACGTCGCGGATATGTAATTCCAGAAGATGTTCGTGCAGTTGTACATGATGTTTTACGTCATAGAGTTGGAATAACTTATGAAGCTGAAGCTGAAAACATTACTTCTGTAGACATTATCAACAAAATCGTAAACGAGATTGAAGTACCTTAAAAAAAGTGCTCAGTGTTCAGGTTTTTAGTATTCAGTTACAACTGATACTTTAATCCTTGAACACTAAAATAAAGAAAGACCTTTTAGAATTTGAACTTAACTGAACACTTTCTAACTGATCACTGAACACTAATAAAAAATGGATACAAAAGAGCTTTTAAAAAAAGTACGGAAAATAGAAATCAAAACTAAAAGACTGAGTAATCATATCTTTTCGGGAGAGTACCATTCTTCATTTAAAGGGCGCGGAATGACTTTTAGCGAGGTGCGCCAATACCAATATGGCGATGATATTCGTAATATAGATTGGAATGTTACCGCACGCTATAATGAAGCCCACGTAAAAGTTTTTGAAGAAGAACGCGAATTAACCATGGTTTTAATGGTTGATATTTCGGGCTCTGAAGGTTTTGGATCTAAAAGTCAGTTTAAAAAAGACATCGTCACCGAAATTGCGGCAACGATGGCTTTTTCGGCTACACAAAATAATGACAAAATTGGTTTAATCCTTTTTTCTGACAATGTAGAATTGTATATTCCGCCAAAAAAAGGACGCTCACACGTATTGAGAATCATTCGTGAATTGATCGAGTTTGAACCAAAAAGTCAAAAAACTGATATTGCTCAAGCTTTAAAATTTTTATCGGGAACTCAGAAAAAGAAAGCAATTGTTTTTATGATTTCTGATTTCATGTCTGAAAATTATGAGCAGACTTTAAAAATTGCTTCTAAAAAACATGACATTACGGGAGTTAGAGTATATGACCTGCGTGAAGAAAAAATTCCAAATTTAGGAATGGTCACAATGCTTGATGCCGAAACTGGTAAAATTCAATTGGTCGATACCGGTTCAAAAACCGTGAGAATAAATTACGAGAAACATTACCTTGAAAGAGTTAATTATTTTAAAGAAATCTTTAGCAAATCTGGTGCTGGTGTTGTAAACACAAGAGTTGACGAAAATTATGTAACCAAATTATTAGGTTATTTTAAATCAAGATAATTTAGATTATTAGACTTCTTAGATTGTTAGAATATTAGATTTCAAACAAGATTGAAGAATAAAAACATCAACAAAAATCCGCTTAAATCTGCGTCATCTGTATACCATGTTTAAGCTTTCGTTTTAGACTAAAATCTGAAATCAAAAATCAAATGAAATTAAAGTTTTACATATTTTTATTTTTACTTACTTCGACTATTTTCGCTCAGCAAAAACAAGTTGAAACAAGCATTGATACTACAAAAAATAAAATTGGAGCTGAATTTAAGCTGACTCTTAAAACAACTGTTAATTCGAGTTCGAAAGTAGTTTTCCCTAAGCTAAAAAAAATTGGTGCTCTAGAAGTAATTCAATCGTACCCAATTGATACTGTTAAGAAAAATGACACTTACGAGTTAATCAAAAAATATGGCTTAACACAATTTGATTCAGGAAAGTATGTAATTCCTAGTGTTCAGATTCTAATCGACAAAAAACCTTATTTATCAGATTCTATTAAAGTAGAAGTTGCCAATGTAAAAGTGGATACGCTGCAGCAAAAAATGTATGACATCAAAGACATTTCGACTGTTGACAACGGTATTGGCGATTGGTGGAAATATGTTTTAGCATTGATTATCATTTTAGGAATTGGTGCTTTTGTATACTGGTATGTTAAAAAACATCAGAAAAAGAAAATCGAAGAAGAAGTTTATAAAACTCCAATTGAAAAAGCGACTAGTTTATTAAACAATCTAGAACAAAAAGAACTGGTTCAAAAAGGAGAAATTAAAGAATATTATAGTGAACTAACTGATATTGCTCGTAATTACATTGAAGAAGCCATTCATATTCCTGCAATGGAAAGCACAACTTCTGAATTAATTCAAGCAATTAGAACTGCTTCAACTAAAAAGAAAATGGCTTTAACGCCAGAAACCGTTGAAAATCTAGAACGTGTATTGCGTCAGGCTGATTTAGTAAAATTTGCAAAATCTAAACCATTGGATTTTGAAATTACTGATGACAGAAATAAAATTCAAAAAGTAATTCTAACACTGGACAATGCTATTCCAACAGAAGTTCCAGCTGAAGAAGAAGATCAATTATTGAATGAAGCTCAAAAGCAAAAACAAATTCAGCTTCAATTAAAAAAACAAAGAAACAAACGTATTGCAATTGCAGCTGGTTCAGTTGTTTTTTTACTATTCGCAACAACAACTTTCTTTATTGCTACAAAAGGTTTTGCATACGTAAAAGACAATATTATTGGGCATCCGTCTAAAGAATTATTAGAAGGAGAATGGGTAAAAAGTGAATACGGAAATCCGGGCGTTATTATTGAAACTCCAAAGGTTTTAAAACGTATGGATGCTTTAAAAGCACTTCCGAAGGAAACTATGGCTTTGATAAAGGAAATGCAGCTTTTTGCGTATGGCAGTATGATTGATAATTTTTATGTTGCTGTTTCTACCACACAATTTAAAACGCCAACTGAAATCGATTTATCAAAAGCTTTAGAAGGAAGTCTAAAAGTAATCGAACTTCAAGGAGGTCAAAACATAATCGTTAAGCAAGAAGATTTCCAAACCAATCAAGGAATTCAAGGCGTAAAAGGTTACGGAACAATGAGCATTTTAAATCCGACGACTAAAACTAGTACAAAAGCATATTACGAAATCTTGTTGTTTAAACAAGATCAAGGATTACAGCAGATAGTTATTTTACACGAGGAGGGCGATACGTATGCTAACGACATCACAACCCGAATTTTAAATTCTGTTGAACTTAAAAAGGCAAGTAACTAATGAACAATAAGATCACTTTTTTAAATCCAGAATTTTTTTGGTTGTTTCTATTAATTCCAATCGCTATTGCTTGGTTTTTTTGGAAAAGAAATCAGCAGTCGGCTACATTAAAAATGAGCTCGACAGCAGGTTTTAAAAACAGCGAATCGTTATTAACAAAATTAAAACCTTTTCTATACGTTTTTAGAATCATTGCTTTATGTTCTTTAATTATTGCTCTTGCAAGACCAAGAACGGTAGATATCAGCAATCAAACAAAAACGACAAAAGGAATTGATATTGTAATGGCAATTGACGTATCTGGAAGTATGCTTGCAAAAGATTTAAAGCCAAACCGTATGGAAGCTTTAAAAAGAGTTGCTGCAGATTTTGTTGAAGAAAGACCAAACGACAGAATCGGTTTAGTTTTATATGCTTCTGAAGCGTATACTAAAACACCTGTTACAAGCGACAAACCAATTATTCTTGAAGCAATAAAAGGAATTCGATATGACACTGTTCTGCAAGACGGAACTGGAATTGGAATGGGTTTAGCAACTGCCGTAAATCGTCTTAAAGATAGTAAAGCAAAAAGCAGAGTTGTTATTTTAATGACTGATGGTGTTAATAATGCAGGTTTTATTGAACCAGAAACTGCTGCTGATATTGCCAAACAATATGGCATAAAAGTATACACGATTGGTATTGGAACAAACGGAATGGCAGAATCCCCTTATGCATACGCACCAAACGGAGGTTTTTTATTCAAAATGCAAAAGGTTGAAATCGACGAAAGATTAATGAAAAATATCGCTCGAAAAACAGATGGAACTTATTTTAGAGCAACAAGCAACGACAAGTTAGCCGAAATATACAATGCAATTAACAAACTAGAAACAACAGAAATCCAAGAATTAAAATTCTATGATTACGACGAAAAATATAGAGGTTTTGTTTTACTAGCTGCCTTTTTACTATTGTTAGAAGTTGGTTTAAGAAACACGGTTTATAGAAGCTTTATTTAAAGAAATTCGAATAAAAATCTCGATAATACAGGGATTGGAATTTTAAAAATTATATGGAATTAGACGAAAAAAAATATTTATATCTCTTATTACTACTCCCAATTGTGGCGTGTATATTTCTTTTCAATATGTATTGGAAAAGAAAAAAACAACTCGAGTTTGGTGATTTAGAAATGGTAAAAAAATTAAGCCCGGAGCGATCTGTTTTTAAACCTGTATTAAAAATATCGATCTTGCTTTTGGCATTAGCGTTTTTAATTATCGGTTTGGTAAATCCAAAAATAGGAACCAAAATGGAAACCGTAAAACGCGAAGGTATTGATATTGTTTTTGCTGTTGACGTTTCTAAAAGTATGCTTGCAGAAGACGTTGCGCCTAATCGTTTAGACAAAAGTAAACAACTCGTTTCGCAGATTATTAATTCTCTAGGAAACGACAGAATCGGTATTGTTGCTTATGCCGGAAGTGCCTTTCCAGTTTTACCAATCACATCTGATTACAGTGTTGCAAAAATGTTCTTGCAAAGCATGAGTCCGGATATGGTTTCATCACAAGGGACATCTCTTGACGAAGCAATTCGATTATCAGCTAAATATTTTGATGAAAAGAGCAAAACCAGTAAGCTTTTGATTTTAATTTCTGATGGTGAAGATCATTCAGAAGGAGCTTCACTTGCTGCTGAAGAAGCCAACAAAATAGGAATGAAAATTATTACTGTTGGTGTTGGAACAGAAAAAGGAGGAACAATTCCGTTAAAAGAAAACGGCGTAGTTCGCAGCTATCAAAAAGATCAAAACGGAGAAACTGTTATTACTAAACTTAATCAAGAAGGCTTAAAAACTATTGCAAAAGCAACAAAAGGAGGCTATGTTTACGGCGGTAATACAAAAGAGGTTTTAGAATATATCAAAAATGCTTTAAATAACATTCAAAAAACAGAGTTTGAATCTACACAAATGGCGGATTTTCAATCACAGTTTCAATGGTTCATCGGATTTGCTTTCTTACTGTTGTTCGTAGACATTTTCCTTTTAGAAAGAAAAACCAATTGGATTAAAGAGTTGAATTTATTTAACGAGAAAAAATAAAGATTCCGCTTAAAACTCGGAATAAAAAATAAAAACATTAGAATGAAAAATTTACTTCTTTATATTTTACTAACGTTTTCTTTGGCAGTTTCTGCACAGGAAAAAGATAAGACATTGCCTAGTGCCAATGAGGAATATAAGCAGAATAAATTTGTTGATGCCGAAGCTAATTACAGAATCTCTGCCTCAAAATTTCCTAAGCGCGCAGCAGCTCCTTATAATCTTGGAAACTCGATTTACAAACAAAATCAAGTTTCTGAAGCTAAATATGCTTTTGCAAATGCTATAAAAAATGCCAAAACAAGACCAGAAAAACATAAAGCTTTTCATAATCTTGGAAACGTTTTCATGAAAGAGAAAAATTATACGCAGGCAGTTGAAGCTTACAAAGAAGCTTTACGCAACGATCCTACAGATGATGAAACGCGTTATAATTATGCATTGGCGAAGCAAAAATTAAAAGAAAATCCGCCTAAAAACGACAAGAACAAAGACAAGGATAAGGATAAAAAGAACGACAAGAAAGACGATCAAAAGAAAGACGGCGATAATAAAGATAAAAAAGACGGTAAAGACGATCAGAAAAAAGACGACAAAGGAGATAAAGACAAGGATAAAAAAGACGGTAAAAACGATCCGAAGAAAGACGACAAGTCCGACAATAACGGAGAGCCAAAACCAATGCCAGGCGGAATCTCAAAAGAACGTGTTCAAAACTTATTAGATGCTGTAAACAATGAAGAGAAGAAAATTCAAGATAAAGTTAACGCACAAAAGGTAAAATCTAATCCTAAAAAACCAGAGAAAGACTGGTAGAATTTTTAGTTCAATCGTTTAATCGTCGAATCGTTTAATAATAAAACGAGCAAACGAATAAACGATTTAACAGTTAAACCAACAACGATTAAAAAATTAAATGAAAAGATATTTAATTCTATTACTATTCACTTTTCAAGGGCTTTTGGCTCAAGTTCAATTTGAAGCCAGAGTAAGCAAAAATACACTTGGACTAAACGAAAGACTTCGCGTTGATTTCATCATGAATGTTGACGGAGATAATTTCGACCAGCCTTCTTTTGACGGTTTTAAACTTGTTGCGGGACCTAGTCAGCAAATAAGCCAATCGTGGGTAAATGGACGAAGTTCTTTTCAAAAAATATACTCTTACATTTTACAGCCGGCTCAAAAAGGATCTGTTATAATCAAGCAGGCTGCGATCGAATACAATGGGCAGATTTACAAAACTAATCCCATAAAAGTTACTGTAACCAATGCAGTTGCACAAGAAAGAGATCCTAACGACAGACCTCAAGGTTCTGGAAATGAATTATTGCAATTAGTAGCAGAAGTTTCTAAAACAAATCCGTACTTAAATGAACCTATTACAGTGGTTTACAAATTGTACTTTAACGGAATTGGTGTTACTGGTTTTAAAGAAGTTGCAAAACCTAAATACAATGATTTCTGGAATCAGAATATAGAAGTTAAACAATTAGCAATTGAAGAAGGTAATTTTCAAGGACAAAGATGCTATTTTGTTGTTTTAAAGAAAACCATTTTATATCCTCAAAAATCTGGAAAATTAACGATCGAACCTTTCTCTCTAGACATTGGCGTGCAATTACCAACAAATCGTCGTGATATGTTTGGTCAGATGATTATAACTGAAGATAATAAAATTGTCTCTGCGGGAGCAAGAACTATAAATGTAAAACCACTTCCAGAAACTGGTAAACCTGAAAGTTTTACTGGAGCAGTAGGTAAATTTAATTTTACAGTTACTCCAACAAAAACAACTTTGAAAAGTGGCGAAAGTCTTGATTTAATGGTAAGCGCAACCGGAAACGGAAATATGAAATTGTTTACTTTACCTAAACCAGTTGTACCAAATGCGTTAGAAATGTACGACCCGGTTCATGATGAAAAAGTTACAACATCATTATCTGGCATGTCTGGAAAAATATCCGACAAATACACCATAGTTCCTCAATACAAAGGAAAATATGCTATTAAACCAATGTCATTCTCTTATTTTGATCTTAGTTCTGGTTCGTATAGAACAATAACGACAAAAGAGATTATGATTGATGTTTTAGACGGTCCAACATTAGCCGAAGCAAATCCATCTACGGCTTCTAAAAATGTTATTGCAGAAAAAGAGCAGTTTAAATACAACAAAACAAAAACCATATTAGTACCAATTGCTAAAAATGATTTTTACGGTTCAAACTTGTATTATACTTTGTTATTCCTTCCTTTTGCCATTATACCAATTATTATTCTTGCTAAGAAAAGAAAAGAAGCAATAGATGGCGACGTAACAGGAAACAGAATTAGAATGAACAATAAGCTTGCTAAAAAATACTTATCGCAAGCCAAAAAACAGCTTAACAATAAAGAAGCTTTCTATATCGCATTAGAAAAAGCAATGCATAATTTCTTAAAGGCGAAACTGCATATTGAAACCTCAGAAATGAGCAAAGCCAATATTCAAGAATTGCTGTTGTCTAGAAATGCAAACCCAGAAGCCGTTCAAGATTTCATTAACTTGACCGAAAACTGTGAATTTGCTCGTTATGCGCCAGCATCAAGCGCTTCTATTCAGCAAGATTATGATAAGGCTGTTTTAATTATTTCGGCACTAGAAAAACAGATTGTTTAAATATAACATCAAACTCGAAAGGTTTTAAAACCAATTCAGGTTCAAAGAAAATAAAAATGAAAAGTATAGTATATCTATTTTTATTAATCACGCAGGTCTTTTTTGCTCAAAGCGCCTTTGATAAAGGAAACGCTTTGTATCAAAAAGGACAGTATCAGCAAGCAGCTGACGTTTTCGAAAACATCGTTAAAGAAGACAAACAAGAATCGGCAGAGGTTTATTATAATCTTGCTAACTGTTATTACAAACTTAACAAAGTAGCGCCTTCTATCTATAATTACGAAAAGGCATTAGTTTTAAATCCTCATCATCCAGAAGCTTTAAACAACTTAAAATTCGCTAAAAAAAGAACAATTGATGAAATTAAAGAAGTGCCAAAAGTAGGTTTCGCAAAACTAATTCAAAACTTTACTGGAATTTTTGATTATGACACTTGGGCTAAAATCTCTGTTGCCATTTCATTTGTGTTTCTACTATGTTTTATTGGATACTACTTTTCGCAGCTTACAATTAGCAAAAGAATTTATTTTATCGGAATGTTTATTTTTTTAGTTGCATTACTTCTATGTGTTTCGGCTGGAATGTCTGAGAAGAATCACTTTGATAACGATCGTCCTGCAATTGTTTTTGCAGAATTAAGCGAAGTTCGAAGCGAACCTCAAAAAGCAGGTTCTCCAGTAATTTTGCTGCATGAAGGAGCAAAAGTTTATGTAATAGAAACTGTTGGAAAATGGAAAAAAATCGAATTAACTGACGGTCAAGAAGGCTGGATTGATGCTTCGACTATCAAGGAAGTGAAGTAGACTCTCAACAGAATGCAAATTATAATCTCATTTTAAATTACATTCGAATGCTCAAAAAACTTGTTTTAACGCTATTACTTACTTTCTCTCTTAACCTCTTTGCCCAAGAAGAAAAAGAAGAAATATTTGATATAGATAGTCGTCAAAAAGAAGTGTTTTTAAACGCTGAGACAGCTTTAAAAGATCAAGAACTCAACCGAGCGTATGCCTTTTTTTCTTTAGCCCAAAATTTCGGTTCTAATAAAGAGATAAAGGATCTTTCTTTAAAAAAATCAGATTCGTTAAAAGTTATTTTACGAACAAATTTAACCAAAGAAATTACTGGTAATTGGAAACTGATAACTGCCGAATCATGGGCCATGAGAGAACCTTCAGACAGCGTAGTTGCAAAAATGATTACTATAAATCTTGATCAAATACTGTTTTATGAACTATATCCCAAAACTAAAAAGTGGAGTTTGATTAAAACCGAAAAACTAGTTTTTACAGACAAACCAAACATGTCTTCTGATCCTCTATACATATCTTATTCAAACAAAGATGTTTGGTCTTATTACATAGATAAAACTTCTGGAGGATTGATTGCGTATTTCATCGGACAAGAGCATGATACTGGTATTTCAGAAATAATTTGCGGCAATACAAAAATAGAATACTTTAAATTGCAATAACTTTTACTAAAATAAAAAATCCCAAATTCCAAGATGAAGAATTGGAGTTTTATTCCACCTTATAAGTGATATAAGTAAACATTAGCTTATTCAAACATATAGTCTTAAATTTTCTTATATCACTTATATGGTTTACAATCAAAAAGTATAAACTTTCTCAGGCGTAACGCAGTAATCCAATCTTACATCAGATTCAAAAACATCATCAATCTGATCTGCTGCTTCAAAAAACGAAAGTCCAATCTTAATCGTATCAGGTTTACAATCGGCAAGGAATTTATCATAAAAACCTTTTCCATAACCTATTCGGTTTCCAAAATGATCAAAAGCTAAAAGCGGTACAAAAACCACATCAATAGTTTTAGTTGGAACCTCAAGTCCATTTACAGGCTCAGGAATATTATATTCGTTTTTTTTGATTTTGGTATTATCCGTCAATAAAAAATGAGTCATTCCACGGGTTTCAAAATCGCTTTTAGAAATCACGATTTCCTTGTCTTTTCCAGAAAGCAAATGCAGAATAAATTCAGTATCGACTTCTTTATGTTCTACAATTGGAAGAAAAACATGATAATATGTTTTATCCCAAATAGGCAATTGGATCAAATTATTGGCAATAGCCAGACTTTTTTCTTCAATATCATCTGCCGAAAGTTCTTTTCGAAGATTTTTATAATGTATACGTAATTCCTTTTTATTCGTCGACATTTTCAGGTAAAGTTTTAGACATATGATAAATAGCATCACCCTCATATACAATTGGCGAATGATTTGCGTTTATAACAAATCCTTCGTGAGGAGCTTTTACCTTTTGTTCAAATTTACCAAACGGATCTGTAATTATCGCCAAAATAGTTCCCTTAGTCACAAACTTTCCAATCAGGTTATAATCATGAAGCAAACCAGAGCATTTGGCCCTAAGCCAAACTGAATTTTTAATATAAATGGATGGCTCTTCGGCTTTTTCAACGATGTGTTTAGGATCAAGCATTTTTAAGTAATGCAAAAGACGTTTCACTCCCATTACACCTTCATTTGCAATAGCATCATTTATATCCAGCGATTTTCCGCCTTCAAAAAGCAGCATTTTAATATTGGCTTTTTCACAGGTATTTCTAAAAGAACCGTTGATATTTTTAGAATATAAAGTAAAAGGAGCATTAAAAACATCTGCCAGAATTTTCAACTCGGGATTATTCTCTGTAACTCTAATTTGAGGTGCATTAAAACGACTGGCTCCGCCCGCATGAAAATCGACAGCATAATCAATAATAGGCAAAATTTCAGCTACAATATGATAAGCAAATCGGCTTGCGAGCGATCCCTTTTTACTTCCGGGAAAAACCCTGTTTAAATCTCTCCCGTCAGGAAACTCACGAGATTTATTTACAAAACCATACATATTGATAATCGGAATACAAATAATGGTACCTCTTGCTGGACGATTAATTTTTTTACTGATAATCTGGCGAACAACTTCAACTCCATTTATTTCATCACCATGGATTCCTGCCGAGAATAAAACAACAGGCCCTTCATGTTTTGAACGACGAACAATAACTGGAATATTAAGTTTTGTGGTAGTATGTAATCGAGCAATCTCAACATTTATGGTTCTGCTTTCTCCGGGTAGAATTGCTTCTCCAAAAATCACCAAAGGCTTACTATTTTTCATATTTAATAATAAAAGCTAAATATAGAAATTATATTTTAAATTTATATCTTTGATTTTTAACACTTAAATTCTTAACATACAATCTATTCAAAACCTAAAAAAGAAATGAAAAAAGTATTAGTTTTATTTAGTGCATTAGCCATATTGGTTTCCTGCCAAAGTAAAGAAGAGAAAATGAAAGAAGCAGAAGCGGATGGAAACGAAGCTGTTGCTGTTAAATCAAAATTAATAGAAGGTGCAGGAAAAGCACTTCAAGAAGAAGGAAAAGAAGCCGCTAAAAGTGCATCAAAAGGAATTGGCGATGTAATAAAAGGCATCAATTCAGGAATGAGCGAAAGCATCAATACCTCAAAAGTAATTTCTGATCCTGCTTTTAAAACCAATTTTGAAGAATGTAAAGCAGAGAAAATTTACGGTGCTGACAGTGACAAACAAAAGAAAGTAACGATTTATCTGATTGCTAAAAAAGACTTTAAAGGCGATGTTTTACTAAAAGCTTTTGATGCTGATAAAAAAGAAATCGGCAGAAGCAAATTAGAAGTTTCTATAAAAAAAGATGATGCAAAATATGTAGATTTCTCATTTGATGAAAGAACACATTTACTGCAAACAGAATACTTTACAATTAAGTAATAGTACCACCCTAAAAAAGCGTCCGTTTCTTAAAGAAAACGGGCGTTTTTTCTTTAAGAAAACTAAAAGAATTATTTAATTTGAGCGCAAAAGTTTAAATTTGTTCTATGCAGACTCCTCTCGAACTTCAAATTCTAACTTTACCAGATAATCCGGGCGTTTATCAATACTATGATAAGGACGGAAAGATTTTATATGTTGGCAAAGCCAAAAACTTAAAAAAAAGAGTTTCATCTTATTTCAATAAAATTCACGATACAGCCAAAACAAATGTTTTAGTAAAAAAAATCGTTACCATAAAACACATTGTGGTTCCTACTGAAACGGATGCTCTTTTATTAGAAAATAATCTGATAAAAACATTACAGCCAAGATATAATGTTTTGCTTCGTGATGATAAAAGTTATCCTTGGATTTGTATAAAAAAAGAACCTTTTTCGAGAATATTTTCGACCAGAAGAATGGTCAAAGACGGCTCAGAATATTTTGGTCCTTATACCAGTTTCAAAACAGTACACACTATTCTTGATCTTATCAAAGAATTATATCCGCTCCGAACCTGCAATTACGACTTAAGTAAATCTAATATTGATTCTGGTAAATTTAAAGTCTGCCTTGAATATCATATTGGCAATTGCAAAGGACCTTGTGAAGGTTTAGAATCATTAGAAGAATATCAAAAACAAGTCGACGCAATTCGCGAAATTCTAAAAGGAAATTTCAAAGAAAGCATCAAAGGTTTTAAAAGATTAATGGTCGAATATGCGCAAGAATTGCGTTTTGAAGAAGCACAAAAAATCAAAGAGAAAATAGAAGTTCTAGAAAACTATCAATCAAAATCGACAATTGTAAATCCAAAGATTACCAACATCGATGTATTTTCGATTGTGTCTGATGAAAGTGCCGCTTTTGTGAACTTTCTGCAAATTTCGCACGGATCGATTATTCGTTCGCACACTTTAGAAATGAAAAAGAAGCTTGACGAAAGCGACGAAGAGCTTTTAGAACTTGCTATTGTTGAACTTCGCGAACGTTTTCAGCTTTTATCAAAAGAAGTAATTGTTCCGTTTGAAATAGATTTAGGCGAAAACATCAAAACAACAGTTCCGCAGCTTGGCGATAAAAAACAGATTTTAGATTTATCGATTCGAAATGCCAAATTTTACCGAATTGAACAATTAAAACAATTACAAATTGTAGATCCTGACCGACATACAAATCGAATCATGGCGCAAATGCAGAAAGATTTACGTCTTCCCTCAGAGCCGCGCCATATCGAATGTTTTGATAACTCGAATATTCAGGGAACAAATCCTGTTGCTGCCTGTGTAGTTTTTAAAGATGGAAAACCAAGTAAAAAGGATTATCGCCATTTTAATGTAAAAACAGTTGAAGGCCCAGATGATTTTGCCTCAATGACCGAAATTGTATATCGTCGTTACAAAAGAGTATTAGAGGAAAATGAGCCAATGCCGCAATTAATTATTATTGACGGTGGAAAAGGTCAGTTATCTGCCGCTTTAAAAAGCATTGACGAATTGGGTTTACGCGGAAAAGTTGCTATTATCGGGATTGCAAAACGTTTAGAAGAACTATTTTATCCCGGAGATTCAATTCCATTATATCTCGATAAAAAATCAGAAACACTCAAAGTGATTCAGCAATTACGAAACGAAGCGCACCGATTTGGAATCACTTTTCACAGAGACAAACGCAGCAAAGCAGCTCTTAATTCCTCAGTCGAAAGTATTCCAGGTATTGGCGAAAAAACCATGCTTACGTTAATACAACATTTTAAAAGTGTTAAAAGATTGAAATTAGCATCAGAAAAAGAAATATCTGCCGTTGTAGGGGTTTCTAAAGCCAAAAAAATTGTCGACTTTTACAAAACGAACTAGTAAATTCATATGCGCCCAAACCAGCTGTCAATTTTAAATACTCGGTTAAAAGGTTTTTTTTCCGATCCCAACAAGGGAGCTTCTTGGGCCGCTCTTTTTTGGCAGGAAAAAACAATCTTTTCGTTTTCGCAGTTTTCTATTTCCTTCTGGAGTACAGCATTAGTTTTTTCACTTTTATTACTGACTCCACAAAAATCTATTTCACAAGAAAATAAAAGAGACAGTATTAAAAAACCAAAAATTGGATTAGTATTAAGCGGCGGCGGCGCCAAAGGTTTTGCACATATTGGAGTTTTAAAAGTACTGGAAGAAGCCGGAATCAAAATTGATTATATTGGCGGAACCAGTATGGGATCTGTAATTGGCGGACTTTATGCTTCTGGTTACAATGCTTCGCAAATTGACTCTATTTTCAAGAAAACAAATTTCGACGAATTAATAAACGATTATATTCCGCGTTCTTCAAAAAACTTCTACGGCAAGAAAAACGACGAATTGTATGCTATTGTTTTACCATTCAGTAATTTTAAAATTGGTATTCCTGAAGCACTTTCAAAGGGAATGTACAATTACAATTTACTGAGCAGTCTAACACGTAATGTTCGTCATGTTCGCGATTTCAACAAACTTCCAACTCCGTTTTTATGTATTGGAACTAATATTGAAACCGGCGAAGAAGTATTGCTTAACAAAGGAAATTTAGTTCAAGCCATGATGGCAAGTGCTGCTTTTCCATCGTTATTTACACCTGTCGAAATCGACGGAAATTTATTAGTCGACGGAGGTGTTGTAAACAATTACCCTATAAAAGAAGTTCGTAATCTTGGCGCCGACATTATTATTGGTGTCGATGTTCAGGATGATTTATTGAATAGAAAAAACCTAAAAAACGCAACTCGAATCTTGGTTCAGATTACCAATCTGCAATCAATTGAAAAAATGAAAAGTAAAGTAAAAGATACTGACATTTATATCAAACCTGATATTCGTGATTATGGTGTAATCTCATTTGACAAGGGAGAAGAAATTATCCGAAAAGGAGAAGAAGCTTCTTTTGCGGTTTACGAAAAAATTAAATCGCTGGTAAACGAAGATAATTTTTATAAAAAACCAAAACTAAAACTTGCCTCAGATACACTTGAAATCGCCGAGATAAACAGTGACAATCTCGAGAATTACACAAAGGAATATATTCGTGGTAAATTACGCTTCAAACCAGGAAGTACGATCACCTATGCTGATCTTAAAACTGGGATCAACAATTTAAATGCTACTCAAAACTTTAGCACCATATCCTATTGTTTAGAGCCCAATGGAGAAAAAAATGACAATTTAGATCTTGTATTAAAAGAAAACCCAACACAGACTTATTTAAAACTTGGTCTTCATTATGATGGTTTGTACAAGAGCGGTATATTATTAAATCTAACTCATAAAAAAACATTCTTAAAAAATGATGTTACTTCTCTCGATGTCATTTTAGGAGATAATTTTAGATACGATTTCAACTATTATGTCGAAAATGGATTTAATATAAGTTTTGGATTTCGCTCTAGATTAAATCAATTTAACCGAAATGTAACGACAAACATAAGTACTCTAACAGCACAAAATCCGAATGTAAATCTTATTAATGTCGATTTTATGGATTTAAGTAATCAAGCTTATTTTCAAACCATTTTTGTACAGAAATTTTTAATGGGCGGCGGACTTGAATATAAATATCTTAAAATAAGCTCTCCAACTCTGGCAAACATCGACAACGTAATTGACAAAAGCAGTTATCTAAGTGCTTTCGCCTATCTAAAATACGATTCATTTGATGACAAATATTACCCAAATTCAGGATTGTATTTCTCGACAGATCTCCAAACTTATTTAGCATCTTCAAATTATACTAATTTGTTTAAACCATTTTCGATGGCAAAAGCTCAGGTTTCGTACGTAAATACGATCTTCAAAAAGCTGACATTTAAAATAGATGCCGATGCTGGTTTAACATTTGGAAATGACAGCGTTCCATTTTTCGATTATATTTTAGGAGGATATGGATATAACAAAATAAATAATTTCAATTATTTTTACGGCTATGATTTTCTAAGTATTGCAGGAAACAGCTTTATAAAAACCGGAATTACACTCGATTACGAGATTTTCAAGAAAAACCACGTAAATCTTTCGGCCAATTATGCCAATTTGGGCGATGATATATTTAGTACAGTCGACTGGATTTCAATGCCAAAATATTCTGGTTATGCAGTAGGTTACGGACTAGAAACCATTATTGGCCCAATCGAAATTAAACAATCATGGTCGCCCGAAATGTCAAAAAGTTTCACTTGGTTTAGTATAGGTTTTTTATTTTAATTTCGATTTTTTCGAAATATTTTATGTTATAAATAATATAATATGTAATTTTGATCAATAAAAATTACGACATTTGTTATAATGAAAACTAAATGGACAGGTTTATTAGAGTATCTTCAATTCCTCATCAAGAGAAATCCTGAATGAAGCTATCGAATTGAGATAATTAGTCAATACTAATGTTGACTTGATTATCTGTTCACACAATTCACAATTTTCGAATTATCTAATTAATTTTAAAATTATCTAATTGAAAAGCCATGCCATTATACCATAAACTTGGAGATTTTCCTCAAAAGAGACACACCCAATTCGAAAAACCAAACGGAGGTTTTTACTATGAACAATTATTTGGAACCGAAGGTTTTCACGGACATTCGTCACTATCTTATCATGTTCACAGACCAACGCAGGTAAAAGAAATTTTAAATTCCTATTCGGTTGAACCAAAAATTGCAATCGGAAAAAACATAAAATCACTTCTTTTTAAAGGTTTTGAATTAAAACCTGAAAATGACTTTTTAGACAGCCGAAAAGCAATGTTAGTCAACAAAGACTGTATCATTGGTTTGGCTGCGCCGAAAGAATCACTTCGAAATTATTTCTATAAAAATGCCGATGCCGATGAAATGCTTTTCATTCATAGAGGAAAAGGAAAATTAAGAACCATGTTAGGAAATATTCCGTTTGAATATGGCGATTATTTGATTATTCCGCGTGGTATTATTTATCAAATTGATTTTGAAACAGAAGACAACCGACTATTTTATGTAGAATCTTATTCTCCATTCTATACTCCAAAACGATATAAAAACCAATCAGGTCAGCATTTAGAGCACTCTCCATTTTGTGAGCGTGATTTTATTTTGCCAAACGAATTGGAAACCTACGACGAAAAAGGAGATTTTTTAATTAAGATTAAAAAAGAAGGCATGATTCACGAAGTGGTTTATGCTACACATCCATTTGATGTTGTGGGCTGGGACGGATACAACTTCCCTTACGGATTTTCAATTCACAATTTCGAACCTATAACCGGGCGTGTTCACCAACCGCCTCCGGTACATCAAACTTTTGAAACAGCAACTTTTGTTGTTTGTTCATTCTGCCCAAGACTTTACGATTATCACCCAAAAGCCATTCCAGCGCCATACAATCACAGCAATATAGATTCTGATGAAGTACTATATTATGTTGATGGCGATTTTATGAGCCGTAACAATATTGAGCAAGGACATATCACTTTACACCCAAAAGGAATTCCACACGGTCCAGCACCAGGTGCAATGGAACGCAGTATTGGTCATAAAGAAACTCAGGAATTAGCCGTTATGGTTGATACTTTCAGACCTTTAATGGTTACTGAAGAAGCTATGGGACTAGATGATGGACAGTACTATAAGTCATGGACTGAGTAATTATAGTCTTGATCTAACCGCAAAGTTCGCAAGGATTTTGCGCAAAGATCGCTACAAAAAACTTTGCGAACCTTGCGTTTTACTTAGCGTCTTTGCGGTAAAAAATTAATCTAAACACAACATTTCGGAAAAATCAATTAACCGATTAACCGATTAAACAAATAAACATCATGTCAAAAGAAGTAAAATCAGTAGAATACGGATTAGAGAAAATATTTGAAGGAGCACAAGATTTCCTTCCATTATTAGGAACAGATTATGTAGAATTTTATGTAGGGAATGCAAAACAATCTGCACATTATTATAAAACCGCTTTCGGATATCAGTCATTAGCTTATGCCGGATTAGAAACTGGAGTAAAAGACAGAGCATCTTATGTTCTAAAACAAGATAAAATCAGAATTGTTTTAACTACGCCATTAACGGCAGATTCTCCAATAAACGAACATCTTAAAAAACATGGTGACGGCGTAAAAGTGGCAGCACTTTGGGTTGAAGACGCTACAAAATCTTACGAAGAAACAATGAAACGCGGCGCACGTTCTTTTATGGAACCAACCGTAGAAGAAGATGAATTTGGTCAAGTTGTCCGTTCTGGAATTTATACTTACGGAGAAACTGTTCACATTTTTGTAGAAAGAAAAAACTACAACGGTGTTTTCTTGCCAGGTTATAAAGAATGGAAATCAGATTACAACCCAGAACCAACGGGATTAAAATATATTGATCACATGGTTGGAAATGTGGGATGGAATGAAATGAATACTTGGGTAAAATTCTATGAAGACGTTATGGGATTTGTGAATTTCTTATCATTTGACGACAAACAAATTACCACAGAATATTCTGCATTGATGAGTAAAGTAATGTCAAACGGAAACGGAAGAATTAAATTCCCTATCAACGAGCCAGCTGAAGGAAAGAAAAAATCTCAAATTGAAGAATATTTAGATTTTTATGGCGGACCTGGAATTCAGCATATCGCTATTGCTACAGATGACATCATCAAAACAGTATCACAACTAAGAGCACGCGGGGTTGAATTTTTATCAGCTCCTCCGCATACATACTATGAAGCAATTCCTGAAAGATTAGGAGTTCATATGGATATGATGAAAGAAGATATCAATGAAATTGAAAAGTTAGCGATCATGGTCGATGCCGACGAAGATGGTTACCTTTTACAGATATTTACGAAGCCAGTTCAAGACAGACCGACGCTTTTCTTCGAAATTATTCAAAGAATGGGTGCAAAAGGGTTTGGCGCAGGTAACTTTAAGGCTCTGTTTGAGTCAATTGAGAGAGAGCAAGAATTGAGAGGAACTTTGTAAAATTGCATTATTTTTACATTATGCAAAAAAAATCTCTGCAAAATGATGATTTTTATGCAAATGTTATGTTAAACTTACTATTTGCTATTTTTTTTATACACTTTGTATCTATCTTTGCACTCGCAAATCAAGAAGGGGTGGTTTCCTTCTAATTTGATATAAATTTCATAATTTATAGTTTTTTGGTTAGTTAATAGCATAAAAACTCAGTCATTCCTTGACTGAGTTTTTTTGTTTTGGTACATTTGGAATAGAATTTGCATTTATTTACCTTTATTATGAAATGTAAAAATTGTACTATGAAAAAGTTCGTCCTCATTATATTGATTATAACGTCATTTAGTTTTGACACTCAAAAAGAAGACGCTTTTGATACTGGAGAATACTTCAAATTCAGAATTCATTACGGAATTGTAAATGCCGGATACGCGACTCTTGAGATTAAAGATGCTACAATAAACAATAAAAAAGTGCATCACGCCGTAGGAAAAGGCTACACAACCGGAATGTCAAAATTCTTTTTTAAAGTCGAAGACTTATACGAAAGCTACTTTGACAAAGAAACTGGAAGCCCATATCGCTATGTTCGCAAAATTGACGAAGGCGGTTACACTAAAAATCAAGAAGGTTTTTTTAATCTGCCCGAGAACAAAGTTTTAGTAAAAGATTACAAACGAAAAACCGAAAAAACAATTGTAGTTACTGATAATGTGCAAGATATTGTTTCGTCTTTTTATTATTTAAGAAACCATCCAAATATCGATAAACTAAAATCAGGAGAATCCATTACAATTGATATGTTTTTTGATGATGAAATCACAAAATTTAAGTTAAAATATGTAGGCCGTCAAGATATTACGACTAAATTTGGAACCGTTTCAACAATGGTTTTCAAACCTCTCGTACAAACTGGAAGAGTCTTTAAAGAAAAGGAAAGCTTAACACTCTGGATAACAGACGACGACAACAAAGTGCCAATCAGAATCAAAGCAGATCTTGCCGTTGGATCTCTAAAAGCAGATCTTGATGAATATAAAGGATTAAAAAATCCGCTTAAAGTTAAAAAGAAATGAACCTAACTGATCATTCAGAATCAATTTTAAAAGAAATTGACCTTAAATTTCAAGCCATAAATCAAAAAACTGATGTTCAGTTAGAAGGTTTGCTTTGGTCAAAACCAATTACATATTGGGATTATATACAAACTGATGCTCTTTTAAATTTACAAATACAACGCACCACACTTCCTGACGAAATGGTTTTCATCATGTATCATCAGGTAAACGAATTAATCTTTAAAATGATCTTGTGGGAAATTGACCAAATCGCTGATACAGAAAACATTCAAGCCGATTTTTTCAACGAAAGACTTTCAAGAATTACACGATATTTTGACATGCTTACGAATTCGTTCAGTATTATGGAGAACGGTATGGAAGTCGATCAATACATGAAATTTAGAAATACGCTTACTCCTGCCAGCGGTTTTCAAAGTGCACAATATAGAATGATCGAATTTGCATCTACAGATGTTATTAATTTAACAGACCGCAGATACAAAGCAAATTTTGACGAAAACACTGATCTTGAAACAAGTTTTGAGCATTTGTATTGGCAGGCGGCAGGAAAAGATTATCAAACTGGCGAAAAATCTTATTTACTAAATGAGTTTGAAAAAAAATATAAAGATCAGTTTTTAAGACAAATGACTTCGTTTAAAACGAAAAACATTTGGCAGAAATTCTCTCAACTACCTGTCGAAGATCAACAAAATAGTGATTTAATTGCAGCAATGCGCCACTACGACAAAACCGTAAATATTACTTGGGTAATGCAGCATTTAAATACTGCAAGAAAATACATCTTAGAAAGCGGAAAAGGAACGGGAGAAGCAACAGGCGGAAGCGACTGGCAAAAATATATGCACCCAAAATACCAACGACGCATCTTTTTTCCTAAATTGTGGACCGAAGATGAATTGTCTAACTGGGGGAACGAATAAACTACTTTAGTTTCCCAAAAAAATTAAAAGTTTGAAAAAAGCATTCGTAATTATAATAGTATTATTTTCAATATTTTCATGCAATAAAACCGCCGAAAAGGTTGAAACAAAAACTATTAAACCAAAAACTAAAAAAGTAGAATTTGGTTTTAATTATGCTGACTTCAATGTTGTTAATGACACTATCGAAAAAGGAGATTCTTTTGGTTCAATAATTCAAGGCCAAAATATTGGCGACAAACAAGTTCACAATATTGTCGAACAAGTAAAAGATTCTTTTAATGTAAGGTCAATTCGCTACAACAAACCCTTTACCTTACTTAGAGCTAAAAACAAAACGAACAAATTACAAGTATTTATCTACCAGCCGGATGCATTGTCTTATTATGTAATTGACTTAAGAGACAGTATCGCAAAAGCATATAAAAAAGTAAAACCCGTTACTTTAAAACGTAAAATTATTGGTGGTGTTTTAAAAAGCTCTTTATCTGAAACTCTTGGAAATGAGAGTGTAGAAACTGCACTTGCCAGCAGAATTACAAAAGTGTTCTCTTGGTCTATTGACTTCTTTAAACTAAAAAAAGGAGATCGTTACGGACTAATTTTCACAGAACGTTTTATCAATGGCAAAACTTATGATGGTGTCGAAGAACTAGAAGCTGCTTTTTTTGAATATAAAGGCAAAATCGTTTATGCATTTCCATTTGAAAGAGATACCACTTCAGGAAAAATTGAATATTATGATGACGAGGGAAAAACGTTAAAAAACTTTTTCTTAAAAACACCAATCAAATTCAGCCGAATCACTTCTCGCTTTACTGCGAATAGATTCCATCCTGTACAACATACTTGGAAAGCACATAAAGGAACAGATTATGCAGCGCCAACTGGAACTCCAATTTCAACAACTGCATCAGGAGTTGTCGAAGCGACAGGATATACTGCAGGAAATGGAAACTTTGTAAAAGTAAAACACAACGGAACCTACTCTACTCAATACCTACACATGTCGCGAATTTTAGTTCGACGCGGACAGCGTGTTACACAAGGACAAACCATTGGATTAGTAGGAAGTACAGGACTTGCAACTGGACCTCACGTTTGTTACCGATTCTGGAAGAATGGCGTTCAGGTAGATGCACTTCGACTTAATCTGCCAACTGGCGAATCTTTGACTGGAAATGACAGAACGCGTTTCATGAAACAAATCGAACCTTTGAAAAGAGAATTGGACAGTATTGGGAATTTGTAAATCTATCAAATAGCAAATATGAAAAACGCTCGGATTAAAGCAATTTACAATGAAACTTTTTCAGGTTTAAAACTGTTTTACAGAGATACAAATTTACCCGAGAACTTAATTTCGAATTACAAGATCGGACAGATCATTCAAGAAAAAGGTTTTACTGATATGACTTCAATTGGCGGTGGTCTTTTTGGAAATTTTAGATATTTAATTGCCAGCGCTCATCCTAAAGATTTATCAAAATTCAATCCTGATTCAGCAAAAATCGGACATTTTCTACTAGATTCGATTGCTTATTTTAAAGTTTTGGACATTCAGAAAATCGATGACAAAACACAGGTTTTTCTTTTAAATATTCCTGATACTTCAATTTCACTTTTTAAAAATTCTTCATCAAATCTTGAAGAACAAATTATCGAAAAGGCAAGAAAAAAATTCAGCACCAAAATCAATTCACCTTTAATTCCTGAATTACAAACCGAAAACTGGAAAGAAAGAACAAAGTCTCCAATTGGAATGAGCGACAATGGCGAATTATTCTTTGATGATTCTAAGATTAAAACAGAACCTTTAAAAAGAATAGAAATTAATACCGCCGAGAAAACTATTACTATTAACAAAAAACCTTGGTGGAAGATTTGGTAAAACTTTAATTCAAAAACATCTCTTTTTATCAAATCACAAGATTAATTAATGAAAAGAATACTATTTGCATTCTCGTCGACAATAATACTCGGATGTTCCAATCCAAAGATTTTCATTTTAAAGGACACAAATGAAAACAAATATTACGCATCAGAATTAATCAATAATGCTTTTAAAAATGATCAAATTGATGAATCTCCTCTAATCGTAATAAACGGAATTCCATTTAAATACAACAAACAGCAAGACACCATTTTATTACCGTTGAAAAAATCAGAGATCATAAATTTGGATTTTTTAAACAAGAATAGCAGTCGTATAATATATAACGAAAAAGAAAATGATGGCGCAGTCATAATAACGGCAAAAATTAAAAATTAAAAGCACTAATCTCATAAATCGTTTTCGTAACTATTTGTTATATAATCCCGAACCACTACCCTTTTAAAAGTTATTTCAGTATTTTTGTGTTTCTAAAAAAAACTAAACTTCAATAAAAATACAAATGGCTTTAAACACAACAAACCCAACCGGGACTGAAGCGTGGAAAAATCTGCAAAACCACTATAACGCAATTCACGAAACTACAATACAAGAATTATTTCAACAAGATAATGCTCGTGCTGCAAAATTTAACTTACAATGGAATGACTTTTTAGTTGATTATTCTAAAAACAATATCAGTCAAGAAACTATTTCATTATTATTAGAATTAGCAAATTCTATTGGATTAAAAGATGCAATCGCACAATATTTTGGCGGAGCAATCATTAATCAAACTGAAAACCGAGCTGTGTTACATACTGCTTTGCGTGCTCCAGAATCGGCAGTTATAAAAGTTGATGGAGAAAATGTAATTCCTGAAGTTTACGAAGTAAAAAACAAAATCAAAAACTTTACAGAGGAAGTAATTTCTGGACAAAGAAAAGGTTTTACTGGAAAAGCTTTTACTGATATTGTAAATATTGGAATTGGAGGTTCAGATCTTGGACCTGTTATGGCTGTTGAAGCTTTACAATTTTACAAAAATCACCTAAAAACACATTTCGTTTCAAATGTTGACGGCGATCACGTAAACGAGATAATCAAAAAATTAAACCCAGAAACTACACTTTTCTTAATCGTTTCTAAAACTTTTACCACTCAAGAAACTTTATCAAATTCTGAAACTATCAAAGAATGGTTTTTAAAATCAGCTTCACAAGAAGATATTGCAAAACACTTCGTGGCAGTTTCAACGAATATTCAAAAGGTAACAGAATTTGGAATTAATCCTGACAATATTTTCCCAATGTGGGATTGGGTTGGAGGAAGATTTTCTTTATGGAGTGCTGTTGGTTTGAGTATTGCCTTAGCAATTGGTTTTGATAACTACAACCAATTATTAGTTGGTGCAAACGAAATGGACGAGCATTTCAAATCGACAGAATTTGACGAGAACATTCCTGTAATTTTAGGTTTATTGAGTGTTTGGTACAACAACTTCTTTGGAGCCGAAAGTGAAGCTTTGATTCCATATACACAATATTTATCAAAACTAGCTCCTTACTTACAGCAGGCAACTATGGAAAGTAACGGAAAAAGTGTTGGTCGTGACGGAAAACCTGTTAACTACCAAACTGGAACAATTATTTGGGGAGAACCAGGAACAAATTCGCAGCATGCTTTCTTTCAATTAATTCACCAAGGAACAAAATTAATCCCAACGGATTTTATTGGATTCGTAAAGCCACTTTACGGAAATGAAGATCATCATGATAAATTAATGTCAAACTTTTTTGCCCAAACAGAAGCTTTAATGAACGGAAAAACTCCTACACAAGTTCAAGCTGAATTTGACAAACAAGAACTTCCTGCAGAAAAAGCGGCTTACTTATTGCCATTTAAAGTTTTTACAGGAAACAAACCAACCAATACAATCTTAATTCAAAAATTAACTCCTAAAAGCTTAGGATCATTAATTGCTTTATATGAACATAAGATTTTTGTTCAAGGTGTTATCTGGAATATTTTCAGCTTTGACCAATGGGGAGTTGAATTAGGAAAACAACTGGCAAACTCTATTTTAGATGAAATTAACTCTAAAACAGTAAAAAATCACGACAGTTCAACTACATTTTTATTGAACCACTTTTTGAAGAATAAATAAAACCTTAAAAAATAGAGTTTTATAACCTCCTGAAACGCCTTAAATTAACAAAATTTAAGGCGTTTTTTCGCATAAACAACCAGCAAAACCGCAGTTCACCGTAAAAATTTGCAAGTTTAACACTACACAACCCAACACATTCTTACGATTTTAACAAAAAACAGGCATGTAAAATCAAAAAAACGTTGTTTTATGCAAACAAAAAAGAAAAAATCATTTTAATACGCAACAAATTTTATAAAACTTACTTTTCTTAACATTTTGATAACACTATCTGATTTAATTGTTATAATTTTGCCAAAAACAAATAACAAAAACAACAAATGAAGAAAATGAAAAATTGGTTACTTACAGGACTATTTTTTATGGTAGTTTCAACTGTATTCTCTCAGGGAAAAATTACTGGTACTATTACTGATGGTATAGTTTCATTACCAGGAGCTAATGTAGTTATCAAAGGTTCTACAACATCAACATCTACTGATTTTGATGGAAAATTTACTATTGATTCGCCTACAGCTGCTGGAGAATTATACATCACTTACTTAGGTTACAACAACTTAACAGTAAAATTCACAGTTTCTAAAGGAGCTACAACTAACTTAGGAAAAATTGTTTTAGAATCTGATTCTAATCAATTAGAAGAAATTGTAGTAATGGGTAAAGGAATTATCGATTTAGCTAAAGATAGAAAAACTCCTATCGCAGTTTCTACTATTAAAGCTGCTGAAATTCAAGCTAAAATAGGTACTGCAGACATTACACAAACAATGGTAAACACTCCATCTGTTTATGTTGCTGGTCAATCTGGAGGTTACGGAGATTCAAGAATCAGTGTTCGTGGATTTGCTCAAGATAACACCGCTTTCTTATTAAACGGTCAACCAATCAACGGTATGGAAGACGGTAAAGTATACTGGTCTAACTGGTCTGGTTTATCTGATATCGCAAATGCTGTACAAATCCAAAGAGGTTTAGGATCTTCAAAATTAGCAATCTCTTCTGTAGGAGGTACTGTAAACTTTATTACAAAAGCTACTGAAAAAAATGAAGGTGGTTTTGTTTCTTTAGGAGTTGCAAATGATAATTACTTCAAAACTACTGCTGCTTACAACACAGGTATGAGCAAAAGCGGATGGGGAACAAGTGTAATGTTATCTCACTGGCAAGGTGATGGATACAATGACGGAACAAAAGGTGAAGGACAAACTTACTTTATTTCTGTTGGATATAAAGCTAATGACAAACACAGTTTCAACTTCTTGTTAACTGGTGCTCCACAATGGCACGATCAAAACTTTACAAAGTCTATTGACAGCTATTTAAAATACGGAAGAAAGTACAACAATAACTGGGGTACTCAAAACGGAGAATACAAATCTGAAAGAACAAACTACTACCACAAACCAGTTGCTAACATAAACTGGGATTATGATATTAGTGACAAAACACAACTTTCTACCGTATTATACGGATCTTGGGGAAGAGGTGGAGGAACTGGAAGCTACGGTACTAAACCTGCTACTGCTGCAGGAGGTCAAATAAATTTTGACGGTATCTTTGCAAGCAATCAAGCTATTATTAATGGTAAAGGAAATGCTGACGGTAGAAGTACAAATGGTGCTTACGTAATTAGAGCTAGTGTTAATAACCACGCTTGGTACGGTTTAGTATCTAACTTAAAAAACCAACTTACTGACAATTTAGCTTTAAATGTTGGTCTTGACTTAAGAACTTACAAAGGAACTCACTTCAGACAAGTTTCTGACTTCATGGGATTGTCAAGCTGGACTGATACAAGAAACCTTAAAGATGGTAATAGTAACCCAAGCGGTACTATGAAAAGTAACTATGTTACAGAATCTGGAAGAGCATTGCCTTGGCCTGCAACTTTCAACACAATTGCAGAAGACCAAAGAATTGATTACGATTACGGAGAAACTATTTCTTACGGTGGTGTATTTAGCCAGTTAGAATATTCAAAAGATAACTTTTCTGCATTCTTCCAAGGATCGCTTTCAAACCAATCTCACAGTAGAGTTGATAGATTCGATTACTTACCACAATACCAAGATTCTAAAAAAGTTAACAACGTAGGTTACAACGTAAAAGGAGGAACTAGCTACAAAATTGCTGAACAACATACAATTTATGCAAATGCTGGTTACTACAGCCGTCAACCTTACCACGATAACATCTATTTGAACTTTACAAATGCGGTAAACCCATTAACTAAAAACGAAAAAATATTTGGTCTTGAAGCTGGATATACTTTCGCTTCAAAAATAGTAACTGCAAGTGTTAATGCTTACAGAACTTCTTGGAAAGACAGAGTTACAACTACATCTACTACTGCTACTGCTGCTGATATTATTAAATATCCATCTTTACAATTAGGTGATTTAATTTACAAAACTAACGAAGGTGTTGAGCAGGTTCACACTGGTGTAGAGTTAGATTTCGTTGCAAAACCAACTCACAATCTTAACTTAACAGGATTCTTATCAGTTGGAGACTGGCAATACAAAGGTAATACAGTAACTACAACTAGAGACGAAAGCTTATCTACTTTAGACAAAGTTCAACAAGATGTTGACGGTGGAAAAGTTGGAGATGGTGCTCAAGTAACATACGGTTTAGGTTTCAGATATGAATTCGTTAAAAACCTTTCTATCGATGCTGACTGGAGATATTATGACAAATTATACTCAAATGTTGGGGCTGTCAAAAACAACTTAGAATTACCAAGCTACGATTTAGTTGACTCAGGTATCTCATACAAATTGTTTATTGGAAAAGGAAAACACGATTCTATCGGATTCAGAGTAAATGTTAACAATGTATTTGATGAAGTTTATTTGTCTGAATTGACTACAGCTACAGCTGTAACTCCAACTTCAAACAACTACAAAGGAATTAACGTTGCAAACACAGGATACTTTGGTTTAGGAAGAACTTGGAACTTTAGCTTACGCTACAATTTCTAATAAAGAACCAAACTAAATAAGAAAAAACGGCATTGACTTTTAAGTTTAATGCCGTTTTTTATTGCCCATTTTTGTTATATTTGTTTCAATTAAAATTTAATTTATGTACCATTTTTTACAAAAATTTCACTCAGGTTGGGCCTATTTAGCACTATTGCTTTTAGCAATTGCAGTAATAAATGCTATTATCGGCTTCTCTTCTAAAAAAGAATTTACAGCAAAAGATCGCAAGATTTCTTTATTTGCTTTAATCGGAACTCATACACAATTGTTGATTGGTTTAATCCTTTATTTTGTGTCTCCGTTAGGAAAAGCAGCTTTTGGACAAATGTCTAATGCTGAACTTAGATTAACTTCTTTAGAGCATCCGCTTATCAATATTATCGCCATTGTTTTAATTACTATTGGATGGTCAAAACATAAAAAGCTAATCAACAGCGAAGCAAAATTTAAAACATTTGCTATATTTTACGGATTAGGATTATTACTTATTTTAAGTAGAATTCCATGGAACCTTTGGTTCTAAAAACACCAATTAAAGCCCTAGAAAAATAGGGCTTTTTTTATCTCGGCATATTATTTGTACAAACTCCCCCAAGTCTGAAAAAAAATAAATCATGAGTAAAAAAAATATCATACTTACCACATTTGCAATAACTTTTTTAAGTTGCTTTACCTACATTATAAGCCAAACAAAACCAGTAATTGAACAAAAATCAACTCAAGACACTGTAAAGAATAACAGACCGAGCATAATTGCTATGCCAACCGACTCTGTTTTTACAGACAAAGGCTTGAAATTAAAACTATACAAAAAAACAGCTCACGCATCCTACTATGCAGATCGTTTTAATGGTAGAAAAACAGCTGACGGAAGTAGATTCAGCAACAGTAAATATACCGCAGCACATAAAAAACTTCCTTTTGGAACAAGAGTTAAAGTAACTAATGAAGCCAACGGAAAATTTGTAATTGTAAAAATCACTGACCGCGGTCCATTCGTAAAAACTCGTGAAATTGACCTTTCAAAACGAGCCTTTATGGAAATCACCAAAAATAAAGGTGCCGGCGCGATGAAAGTTACAATCGAAACAATAATAGAATAAAAAAATCCCGCCGTGAGCGGGATTTTTTATTATACAAACTTCTTAATACTCATCATAACTCCCGTGTGGAGTCCTTCATGATAATTATTAAAATCCAAAGCACCTTCAATATCCTTTAAAGTGTAACCTATACTTGTACTGTATTCCATGTAGTTAACAAAAATACCTTTCTCAAAATCGCTTTCAACTTGTTTTAAAGTTGACAAAAGAAGCCTTTTAATCTCATCAACCTCATCTTGAGAAACATCACCTTCTGGCTTAGTTCCTTTTTTATACTTTGCCATAAACTCTTCAGAAATATTTCCCGGTAAACCTGACAATTTATAAACTAAAGCTTGTTGAACAGATAAACAATGCCCCGCATTCCAAATTAAATTATTACTAAATCCTTCTGGAATTTTGTTTAATTGTTCTAATGTATAATTATCTAAAATCTTCAAAATAACTTCCCTAATGGTTTTCTGTACATTAAAAACTGATTTCATAAATATTTTTTTTTATAAAATTAATCATTTTTAAGTTTTAAATGATTTTTCTTTGCAGTCTAACAAACTTGTAAAAAAAATGAACAAAATATATTATTTAGCTTCTTGCGACACTTGCCGAAAAATCATTAAAAGTTTACCAGAAAACCATAATTTAGTTTTTCAAGACATCAGACAAAACCCGATTACCGAAACGGAACTTGAGGAAATGTATACGCTTTCTGGAAGCTATGAAGCATTATTCAGTAAAAAAGCACAATTGTACAAGTCAATGGATTTAAAAAACAAATCGTTGACTGAAGCCGATTTCAAAAAGTACATTTTAGAGCACTACACTTTCTTAAGTCGTCCCGTTTTTATTATTGACGGAAAAATTTACATCGGCAACAGCCAAAAAAATATAGCAGAAGTTATAAAAGTTTTGAGCTAGGATTTTTTCCTCGTTTATACAATTACACAGATTATTGAATTACAGCGCAAGACTTCAAACTTTTAGTTATCTTTGCGCCTTTATACTCAATTATATGATACAATCTATGACAGGGTTTGGCAAAGCTTCTTTGCAATTGCCTACAAAAAAAATTACCGTTGAAGTAAAGTCCTTAAATAGCAAAGGTTTAGATTTAAACGTAAGAATGCCGTCGCTTTATCGCGAAATGGAACTAGGTTTAAGAACTCAAATCGCAGCAAAACTGGAAAGAGGTAAAATTGATTTCGGAATTTATATCGAAAGCACCTCTGAACAAACTTCAACAAAAGTAAATGTACCTGTCGTAAAAAACTACATTGCCCAATTAAAAGAGGTTTATCCTGATGCAGATGAAACTGAGTTAATGAAAATGGCTGTTCGTATGCCAGATACATTAAAAACAGAACGCGAAGAAATCGACGAAAACGACTGGGAACAAATTCAAGTTATTATTGACGAAGCGCTTCAAAACATTCTTGGTTTTAGAAAAGATGAAGGAGAATCTCTTGAAAAGGAATTCAACTTAAGAATTGGTAATATTCGTCAATATATGAATGACGCTTTGGCATTAGATCCAGAACGTGTTCAAGCCATTAAAGATCGTTTACAAACTGCAATTTCAGAATTACAAGTTAATGTTGATGAAAATCGTTTTGAGCAGGAATTAATCTACTACTTAGAAAAGTTGGATATAACCGAAGAGAAAGTGCGTTTAACGAACCATTTAGACTATTTCTTAGAAACTTTAAATGGAAATGAAGCCAACGGTCGAAAACTAGGCTTTATTACTCAAGAAATGGGTCGTGAAATCAACACTATGGGTTCAAAATCAAATCACGCACAAATGCAAAAGCTGGTTGTGATGATGAAAGATGAATTAGAAAAGATTAAAGAACAGGTTTTGAATGTTTTGTAAAAATCAATTATGAAATATTATTTCATCTTTTTGTTTTTTACAATATTGAAATGTTTTGGGCAAGATATTTCTGAAATAAATAAGGTTTTAGAAATCCCAGATACATTAGAATTTCAAGAAATTCGCATTTATAAGGATTATTCTGTAACAAATGGAATGGAAATTTTTAGAATGTATGATGAAGGAAAGGACAATTGGAAAGTATATATCTTTTCGTTTGATAAAGCATCTAAAGCTGTAACTAAAATAAATGCAATACAATTTCCAAAAGAAAGTACTGGAAAATTAAATCCTGTTAATCCAAATTTGATTTGGCTGAATATTCTTCTTTGTAATGTTGAGTTTTTACCAAATTTAAAAAATATTGATTACAAACTGAAAGTTGCTAAAATAATAGCAGAAGACGGAGAATTTGGAATCTCCCAAAATAAAAAGCATGTATTAGATGGTGAATCTTACAGAGTATTCGTTAAAAATGGAAATAATGAAAATAATTTTTCCTTTGACAATCCAGCTTTCTATTTAAAATATTACCCAACAGTTGATGAATTAATTTCATATAATGAATTACTATCAATCATAAAAAAAGAGTTTAATCTTTGGGAAGATTGATTACATATAAATAAAAATGAACAAAGGAAAATTAATTGTTTTTTCAGCACCTTCAGGATCGGGAAAAACAACTATAGTAAAACATTTACTAGGGAAAGAAGATTTAAACTTAGAATTTTCGATCTCGGCAGCTTCTCGCGACCCACGCGGAGAAGAAGAACACGGAAAAGATTATTATTTTATTTCGTTAGAACAATTCAAAAAACATATTAAGGCCGAAGAATTCCTGGAATGGGAAGAAGTTTATCGCGATAATTTTTACGGCACATTAAAGTCGGAAATTGAGCGTATTTGGGCTTTAGGAAAAAATGTAATATTTGACATTGATGTTGCGGGCGGATTACGCATCAAACATAAATTTCCAGAACAAACTTTAGCCGTTTTCGTAAAACCTCCAAGTGTCGATGAACTAAAACGCCGATTAAAACAACGTTCTACTGAAAGTGACGATAAAATTAATATGCGAATTGCAAAAGCATCTGTCGAATTAGCGACAGCACCTCAATTTGACACTATTATAAAAAACTACGATTTAGATACTGCAAAAGAAGAAGCTTATCAATTGGTAAAAGAATTCATTTCTAAGTAATTAGTAAGGAGTAATTAGTAAATAGTCTAAAAATGAATGAAATAAGATCTTATAAAGATTTATTGATTTGGCAGAAAGGAATTAAAATTGTCTCTCTGATTTATCAATTAGTAAAATCATTCCCAAAAGAAGAATTGTTTGCTTTAACTAGTCAATTAAAAAGAGCTTCTGTATCGATTCCGTCAAATATAGCAGAAGGTTACGGCAGAAATACAGATAAATCTTTTAGTCATTTTTTAAATATTTCCAGAGGTTCATTGTTCGAAATTGAAACTCAATTACTAATTGCCAATGACCTTGGTTTTATAACTAGTCAAACTCTTTACAAAGAAATTTTAAATCAAATTGAAGAAGAATCAAAAATGATTAACGCTTTTTCTAAAACATTAAAAGACTAATCACTTTTTACTAATTACTAGTTACTTCAACTATGAAAATAGGACTTTACTTCGGAACGTATAACCCCATTCATGTTGGTCATTTGATCATTGCCAATCACATGGCTGAGTTTGCAGATTTAGATCAGATTTGGATGGTTGTTACCCCTCATAATCCGCTAAAAAAGAAAGCAACCCTACTCGATGATCATCACCGTTTGCAAATGGTCTTTCTAGCAACGGAAAAGTATCCGAAAATCAAACCTTCAGATATTGAGTTTAAACTGCCGCAGCCTAATTATACAATCGTTACGTTAGCGCATTTACAAGAAAAATACCCAAGTCATGAATTCTCTTTGATTATGGGCGAAGACAATCTAAAAACGCTTCATAAATGGAGAAACTACGAGGTGATTCTCGAAAACCATGATATTTATGTTTACCCGCGCATCTCTGATGAGCCAGAAAACACCGAATTAAAATCACATCCAAAAATTCATGTAATTGATGCTCCTATTGTAGAAATTTCATCAACTTTTATTCGAAACAACATTAAAGAAGGCAAAAACATTCAGCCTTTACTGCCTCCAAAAGTTTGGGAATATATCGATCACAATAATTTATATAAAAAATAAAAAATCATTTTACATACGATCTTGTCATTTCGAGGAACGAGAAATCACACTCGAAAATCCACAAAGTATAGCAACTTTAGGAATGAAATTTCGTGTGTGATTTTTAGGTCAAAATAACAAATAGAACACAAAAAAAAAGCCTGAATTTAAAATTCAGGCTTTCTTTTTATTTGTCAGTTCCTAGTTAACCGTTACACTTCTCTTTGGAATAGATGTACATTCTTGACCATCTTTTTTAACCGTAACCTCTGCCTTAGCTTCATACGTTCCAGCAGCAGCATAAATATGAGAAACATCTTTTCCAGTTGCTGTACTACCATCGCCAAATGTCCATTTTACAGAAACCAAAGTTCCTGTTCCGCTGTAACCAACTGAATAATTCATTATCTTAGGATTATTAGCATCTGTCGAATTATGTAATTTAACAAAAATTGACTCTGCCAAGCAATCTACTATCGCCTCGCTATCACTCTTACTGCAAGAATTACTCATAAAAACAGCTGCAATAAGAACTAACGCTGATACAAACTTTTTCATTTTTGAAAATTTTAGTGGTTTATGCATCAAAATTATTGTTTTAAACAACAAAAACAAATGATTTAAATCATAATCTGTTACCAAAAAACAATTTTAGTTCTTTTGAAATAATCTCAAAAAGCGCATTTAAATTATTGTTTTTGGGTGCTAGTAAATACACATATTCTTCTGGAACGTGAAAACTATTCCACACTAACTGTAGTTTATTCTCTTTAATAAAACTTCTTGCGTTACAATTCCACGTTACCGCCACTCCTTCATTTTTAGACAAAAGTCGCAGCATTTCAGATTCTGAAGGAATAATATAATTAGGAACCATTGAGGGTCTTTTTTTATTAAAAGCATGAAGCCAAAATAATTTTATATGCGGAATTCGGGCATCATGGCTGTACCATTTTTGACCATTCAACCATTGTTCTATCTCAACAAAATTATCTGCTTTTAATCTCTGACGAAATTCTGTTATATCTAAAGTTGTTGGCGCAACCACTATTAATTTAATTTTTCCAACAATTTCATAAGTGGTATCAAAAGTGTCAAACCTTTTTGTGGTTATTGCAAAATCAAGTTTTTTAGAATCGACTAATGCAAAAAGTTCATCGTTTTCGGCAAAGGTAAAATCGATTAAATCAAATTTTGAAATTAAAAGATTCCCTATACATTCAAAAAGGTGTTTTGAAATTCCAACAGAAATTAATCGGTTAGCATCTTCAGCTTTAGCTCTAAAACCAGCCTCGACACTTTCGAGCCTGTCCAGCGCATCTATAATCAAATTATTCAGTAACTTAGCATATTCCGTTGGCTCTACTCCTTTTGATTTTCGATTAAATAATTTATTCCCAACATGAGCTTCGAGCATAGAAATTTGCTGACTAACGGCCGGCTGACTCATAAATAATTCCTTTGCAGCCACCGAAAAATTGCCGTTTTTATAAACCGCCTTAAAAGTTCTGTACCATTCTAGATTTACCATGACATAAATTTATTTATAACAAACATAGTTTATTTTATTTTTACTAATATCACTTAAGCTGTAAATTTGTTCAAAATTTAATATTATGAAGAAAATAACTTTACTCGCAATAATTGCATTTACAGCTGTAAGCATTTCGGCTGTTGCTCAAAAATCAAATAAAAAAGAGATGAAAAAAGTATTATTTGTTGTTACCAGTAATGATAAGCTGGGCAATACAGGAGAAAAAACTGGATTTTGGTCAGAAGAATTTGCTGCACCATATTATGAGTTATTAGATCAGGGAGTCGAAATCACAATTGCTTCTCCTCTTGGCGGACAACCTCCAATTGATCCTAAAAGTGCCGATCCGTCATCAGCAACAGAAGACACAAAACGTTTTGATGCTGATAAGGTTTTACAAGAAAAGCTAAAAAACACTTTAAAACTTTCGACTATTAATCAAAAGGATTATGATGCCGTTTTTTATCCTGGAGGTCATGGCCCACTTTGGGATTTAGTTGAAGATAGAAATTCTATCTCCTTAATCGAGTCGTTTTATACACACAACAAACCTGTTGCTTTTGTATGTCATGCGCCAGCTGTTTTGAAAAACGTAAAAGTAAAAGGCGAATATTTAGTAAAAGGCAAAAAAATAACTGGATTTACTAATGACGAAGAAGAAGCTGTTGGCTTAACTAAAGTCGTTCCGTTTTTATTAGAAGATGCTTTATCATCAAACGGAGGTATTTTTTCAAAAGGACCAAACTGGCAGCCATATGCTGTTGAAGATGGACTTTTAATTACAGGTCAAAATCCAGCATCGTCTAAGCTAGTAGCTGGCAAATTATTACAAAAAATTAAATAAATAAGATGCTGAGGGACTGAGATGCTAAGATTCTAAGGTTCTGCTCTTAGGAACTAAAAAAAGTTAACGTCTCATAAGCAAATTGACAAATAAAAAAATTAACCAAGATGTTAAGATCTTGAATCCACTAAGAAAAAACCTTAGAACCTCAAAATCTTAGCATCTTAGAACCTTAAAAAAAATGCTAAACTTTGAATTATACAATCCGACGAATTTAATTTTCGGAAAAGGACAAATTGAAAAACTATCAACTCTAGTTCCAAAAGAGGCTAAAATTCTTTTGGCTTACGGAGGTGGAAGTATTTTTAAAAATGGTGTTTACGATCAAGTAATCGCAAACTTAAAGGGTTTTGAAATTGTGGAATTTGGCGGAATCGAACCAAATCCAAGATTCGAAACTTTAATGAAGGCAGTTGACGTTATTAAAACTGAAAAAATTAATTTTATTCTTGCCGTTGGCGGAGGATCAGTAATTGATGGTGTGAAATTTATCTCGGCAGCTGTAAATTTTGATGGAAATCCGATTGACATTCTGCAAAAAAGAATCTTAATTACAGAAAATGCGATGCCTTTTGGAACTGTTTTAACGCTGCCAGCGACTGGAAGCGAAATGAATTCAGGTTCTGTTGTAACTATCGAATCTACTCAGGAAAAACTTGCTTTTGGCGGAAGCGCAATGTTCCCAAAATTCTCTATTTGCGACCCAACGGTTATTGCTTCTTTACCAAAAAGACAAATTCAAAACGGTGTTGTTGATGCTTACACGCATGTAATGGAACAATACCTGACCTATCCGCATGAAGGTTTTTTACAAGACCGAATTGCTGAGGGAATTTTACAGACTTTAATTGAAATAGGTCCAAAAGTGGTTGAAAATCCAACTGATTATGCATTAGCTTCAAACTTTATGTGGAGTTGTACTATGGCGTTGAACGGATTAATTCAAAAAGGCGTTCCTCAAGATTGGGCAACTCATATGATAGGGCATGAATTAACTGCACTTTACGGAATTGATCATGCAAGAACTTTAGCTATTATTGGCCCAAGTTTATACAACGTAATGTTTGAGACTAAAAAAGGCAAACTGGCACAATATGGCCGACGTATTTTTAATCTTTCAGGATCTGATGATGAAGTGGCAAAAGAAGCAATTAATAAAACGGTAGAATTTTTCCATACAATGGGAATGGACACAAAACTATCTCAATACACAGAAAATTATAGTAATACTGCCGATTTCATAGTAAATCGTTTTGACGAAAGAGGTTGGAAAGGTCTAGGAGAAAATCAATTAATAACTTTAGACAAAGTAAAATCTATTGTTGAACTTAGTTATTAACTAATCAGTAAAAATCAACTGTAAGTGCTAAAAAATGAGTACTGACAACTAATAAAAAAAGGCGTTCTTAACTAGTTTAAGAGCGCCTTTTTAAAATACTAAAACAAAACTAACTAACTCAATTCTTGCTAAACTCATTAAATTCTAATTTATAAACAGTTACAACGTAAGGATTTTATTTTTATTGTGTTTCTCAAAAAATATTTTTTACTTTAATTGAAAACTGCTGAAAACCATTGCTATTATATACAAGCAAATAAATTTCTTAAATCAGATTTTGTATTATTACTACTTTATTAAGTACTTTTGTTTTAAATTATTAAAATAATGAGTGAAAAGTTAAAATTTGCAGTAATTGGAGGAGGAAGCTGGGCAACGGCAATTGCAAAAATGTTGTGCGTTAATCTTTCAGAAATTGCGTGGTATATGCGTAATGAATCTGCGATCGAACATATTCAGAAATACAAACACAATCCAAATTACCTAAGCTCTGTTGAGTTTGACACTAACAAGCTTAAACTAACCAGCAATATAAATGAAGCGATCGAATATGCAGATTACATCATTTTTGCTATCCCATCTGCTTTTTTAGATGCCGAATTAAAAAACATGACGGTTTCTTTATCTGATAAAATTATTTTTTCAGCAATTAAAGGTATCGTTCCTGAAACAAGTTTAATTGTTGGCGAGCATTTTCATATTCAATACGATATTCCATATTACAACATAGGAGTTATTACAGGTCCTTGTCATGCTGAAGAAGTGGCATTAGAAAGGCTTTCTTATCTGACAATTGCTTGCGGTGATCCCGAAAAAGCTTCTACTGTAGCAAAATCTCTTTCAGGAAATTATATTAAAGCTAAAATTTCAGACGACATTATCGGAACTGAATACGCAGCAATGCTTAAAAACATTTACGCAATTGCTGCCGGAATTGCACATGGTTTAGGTTATGGCGACAATTTCCAATCGGTTATGATGAGTAACGGAATTCGCGAAATGAAAAAATTCATTCGTAAAGTGCATAAAATGAAACGTAACATTAATGATTCTGCTTATTTGGGCGATTTATTAGTTACAGGATATTCTATTTTTTCAAGAAATAGGATGTTCGGAAATATGATTGGAAAAGGATATACCGTAAAAAGCGCCATGATGGAAATGAGCATGGTTGCCGAAGGTTATTACGCTACAAAAAGCGCTTACAAACTAAATCAAGGTTACGGAGCAAAAACACCTATTATAGACGCTGTTTATGCTGTTTTATACGAAGGAAAAGATGCAAAATCTGTATTTAAGAAATTAACGGAGTCTTTGGATTAAGTATTCAGTGGTCAGTTTTTAGTGATCAGATAAAATAAAAAA
>NZ_NRQU01000011.1 GCF_004119495.1 Flavobacterium sp. YO12 | reverse complement strand
CAAATCTTCGGCGAAGTCTTTTTTAAGCCTTTATTTGTAAAATCCTTAATAAATCCAAATTTTATTTTATTTAAAATTTCCACTAATTTTTCGTAAGCAGAAGTATTTTTTAGAAAATGGTTAGAATTTTCTTTATCTTCCCAAAAAAGACCTGAATTTAATTTTTTTGCATTAAAAAAAAGTTTTAAAGGTTTTAGCTTTTCTTCTACGTCAAAAGGACTTTCTTTAATTAAGCAATTCTGATTAGAAATTTGATTATCAATTACTTTAACCGATTCTTTTGTGTCAAATAATTGTATGGAACCTTTGTTTATTACAACTATTAATGCGACTTGATTGCTACTATATACATTTCTATGAATCTCAGCAATTTTCTTTTTATCATAAGTTCCGTTTGAATTATCATAAAAATATACCTGAGGAACGCAAAAACGGTTGTCATCGTAATACTTAAAGTACACAGCATCCGATTCAAGGATTTCTGCAAATTCCAATGCTATGTAATGTTTTGGATGGAGATTTGAAGGAGGATTTTTTGTAAAAACAATTTCAGGAAAATCATTATCAATAGATGAATCAGAACTAAAAAAATCTAGTTCTTTTAATACATCAACTAAAAAGCCATTTTCTTGAACCTTTCCCATAATACAAAAATAAATTTTTGAAATGAGAAAATCTATAATTAGTTGTTATAATTCTTAACAAAATCCCAATTAGAACAATAAACAAAAAAATCCCAAGCTACAATTTGTAACTTGGGATTTTTTAATAAGGTTGTAAATGCTTATTTAGTTTCTTCCTCTTCTTTTTTAGGCGCTGTTTGATCATCTTTAGCAGCGTTTTTAAATTCTTTAATTCCGCTTCCTAAACCTTTCATTAATTCTGGAATTTTTTTACCTCCAAAAAGTAATATCACAATACCTACTATAACAAGGATTTCTGTAAGACCTAATCTTCCCATGATTGTATAATTAATGCCGAAGCAAATTGATTTTCAAATTCTACCGCAAAGGTATATAGAATATACGAACAACAAGGGTTTTTGGTTTAAAATATTTATTACTTACTGCGTTAAATATTTTATAAAATATTAAAATTGCTGTGTTTGCTCATTTTTGTCAGACAGCAGCAATATGATTAATTACTATATTTGCTTGTATAATTAACCAAATGACTAAGAAAAAATTCAATTTTAGAAAAAATTTGTTCATCAAAAACCGCTTGGTAATCTTGAATGAAGAAACTTTTGAAGAAATTTTTTCATTTAAACTCAACTTAATGAACGTTTTTGTAACGTTTACTTTAGGCGGTATATTTTTAATATTAGTAACCACTTTTATTATTGCTTTTACACCTTTACGCGAATTTATTCCGGGATATTCTTCATCACAATTAAAAAGAAATGCAACAGAACTTGCTATAAAATCAGATTCATTAGAGAGAGCTTTAAGGAAAAATGAAGCTTACATAAAAGGGATTCAAAAGGTGTTGAAAGGAGAATTAGAATATGCAAAATTCAATAAAGATTCTATATTAGCAGATGTTGATGAACCTTCGGACGTAAATATGAAAACAACCGAAGAAGAAATTAAGCTTAGAGAAGAAGTTGCAAAACTGGAGAAGGAGTCTGTTAATTCTAAAGCTGTTAAAAATAAAAAAGAAAAGAAGTAATACTATTAAAAAATGTCTATTAAATCAGTAGCAGCAAAATTATTTGCCAGCAAAATATATCATAAGACACAGGCTTGGGCCAATAAACCGATAGAAACTCAAAATGAAATATTTAAGAGTTTAATCAGTGATGCAAAAGAAACTGTGTTTGGAAAAGACCATCATTTTAAAAAGATAAAAACAGTTGATGATTTTCAAAAGAATGTTCCTGTTCGAGATTACGAAGATTTAAAATTGTATATCGATAGAGTAAAAGAGGGGGAAGAGAATATTCTTTGGAAAGGAAAACCAATTTATTTTGCAAAAACCTCTGGAACAACCTCAGGTGCAAAATACATTCCGCTTACAAAAGAGTCAATGCCATCTCATATAAAAGCCTCTCGAAATGCGATTTTGCATTATATCTATGAAACGGGAAATGCCGATTTTGTTGATGGAAAAATGATTTTCCTGCAGGGAAGTCCAATTTTGGTTGAAAAATACGGAATCAAATTTGGAAGATTATCAGGAATTGGAGCGCACTTTGTACCAAAATATCTGCAGAAAAACCGAATGCCCTCTTGGGAAACCAATTGTATTGAAGATTGGGATACTAAGGTAAATGCAATTGTAGACGAAACAATCAATCAAGATATGACCATAATTTCGGGAATTCCGTCTTGGGTACAAATGTATTTTGAGCGTTTAGAAGAAAAAAGCGGTGGTAAGAAAATAGGAGAGTTATTCAAAAATTTCAATTTATTTATTTACGGCGGAGTTAATTATGAGCCTTATCGTGCTAAGTTCGAAAACATGATTGGCCGCAAAGTAGACAGTATCGAATTGTTTCCAGCTTCTGAAGGATTCTTTGCTTATCAAGATTCTCAAAAACAAAAAGGAATGCTTTTGCTTTTGAATTCGGGAATTTTCTACGAATTTATTAAAGCCGATGAATTTTTTACCGAAAATCCAAAAAGTTATACAATTGGCGAAGTAGAAATGGGGATTAATTATGCCTTAATAGTTTCTACAAATGCCGGACTTTGGCGCTATAATATTGGCGATACCGTTCAGTTTACCTCTTTGTTTCCGCATCGAGTTATTGTTTCAGGACGTATCAAACATTATATTTCTGCTTTTGGAGAACACGTTATTGCCAATGAAGTCGAAAATGCGATGAAAGAAGCAACAGCAGGAACAAATATTGTAATAAACGAATTTACCGTAGCACCTCAAATTACGCCATCAAATGGATTACCGTATCATGAATGGTTTATCGAATTTGAAAATGAACCAGACAATATGGAAACTTTTGCGGAAGCAATTGACGATTCAATGCGAAAACAAAACATTTACTATGATGATTTAATTACTGGAAATGTGTTGCAAAAAGTAGTTATTACCAAAGTTTCGAAAAATGGATTTCAGGAATACATGAAATCGCAGGGGAAATTGGGCGGACAAAATAAAATTCCGAGACTGTCTAATGATAGAAAGATTGCGGATAATTTGAAGTAAGTAAATAATAGTTGTTCTATGAAAAAAAGATTAAATTTAGTAATTCTAATTTCATTTTTTGGATTTGGCAATGCTATTGGACAAATAAAAAAGCATTTTAAGGATGCGCCAAACACTACTGTTTTTACGACCACATTTGTTCTTAAAGAAAAGAAAACTATTACTTATGTTACACATGATGCTGAAGATGGTGCCTGGCAATTTTTTAGTAATGATAAGTTTGAGAGTTTTGAGAAAGTTGCGCAAATTGTTAGTTTGGAACAAATCATAAAAATTGATAAAACTTTATTAGAATTGGCTGATTTGCCTTTAGGATACATAGCTACAAGGAAAAGTCTGAAAGATAAATGGAAAATTGAAAAAGCCGAATAATAATAAGATATTAACTTTAATGGTATTTATAATTACTAATTTCGTTTAATTGAAATACCAAAATAATCTTCTTAATTGAAGATTATTTAAAATAAAAACAGCATGAAAGAAACTAAACATATATCAAGATCAAGAGCTCAGGAATCATCTGCAGCTATAGAAAAAATGTACATTACAATGCGTCACTTATTCAACCGTGGTTTTTATAAACCAATGGGAGTTTCGGGTGATAGTTTAAGAGAATCATTATTAGCTTTACGCCCAGAAATTTATGGGAATATTGCCGAAGAAAAAGTAGAATTAAACGGACTTTTGTACGTTATAGAACGTTTACCAATAGGAATCGAACAATGCAGATTCATCAATTTAACTTCAGATGAAGGTTATTCTAAATCGCATTTTCAGCCCATTGTTCCTCCAAAAAGAAGAAGAAACTGTTATAGAATCGACGAGGAACAAATGAATGTTGAAATCACGCGTGGACGTTCTGATATTTATGATATTCTAACGCATTTGACTTTTATTTTTATCGAATCGCATAAAATTAAAAATAGAGTTTTATTAGACGACGGCGGAGAGGTTTCTCGTGATTGGCTTAAATTAGAACAAGCTGTAATGCAGACTAAAAAGCTGGCGCAGATTGAAAAAGAAAAAGCGATTTCGCACGTTGCAAACATTTTAGGAAGAACTTTTGAAGAGGTTTTAGATATTTATGACGCTTTTGGTTCTGAAAATGCACCTGATCGTTTCTTGCACGTTATTTACTGGTTAGGAAAATTAGCAATCGAAGAAATTGTTGAAAACAATAAACGAACTATTACTTTCAGCCCTGTTTTACGCGAACGTTTAGGACACCATATTCACGGAGAAATTTGGGCAACAAATATCAAAGAAGTTCTAAAAGCAAATGATCTTTTAAAAAGACCAATTCACGTAATTAGTGCAAATATGCACAGTGTAATGAATTCTATTTTTGCGACGCCTTTGTTGAAAACAAAATTTAAAGGAAAAACAGATTTCTTTATTTATGAAGAATTAAGCAACTCAGGCTCAAAAGAAATTAGAGGTCATGTTGAAGAATTGGCTTTGAAAAACGGAATGATTTCACTTCCTGATACTTCGGGAACTAATATTGACGTTCAAATTTTTGATACGGCAAAAATAGACTGGTCAAAAACAGCGTTTTCTGAAGCGAAAATCGACGACGAAAAGCCGGTAATTATTGTAATGGATTATGCTTTTGGCGAGCAGGCTTATGAAACTATCGACGAACTTTTAAAACCATTTAAAAAAGAAACATTACTAAATGTAAAATCAGTTTCTATAATGGGTAAAGCCGGAATTCTTGAAGGCGGAAAAGGCGATATTATGATTCCTACAGCACATATAAATGAAGGAACGGCTGATAATTATTTCTTCGAAAATGAACTAACAGGTGCCATGTTTGAAGGAAACGATATTGCTGTTTTTGAAGGTGCAATGGTTACTGTTTTAGGAACATCTTTGCAAAACAGAGATTTATTGAAATTTTTCCACGAATCGACTTGGGGTGTAATTGGTCTTGAAATGGAAGGATCTTATTACCAAAAAGCGATACAATCTGCTTCAAAAATTAGAAAAAGTGTTCCGCACGATATAAAAGTTCGTTATGCTTATTATGCTTCAGATAATCCATTAGAAACGGGAAGTACTTTGGCTTCTGGCGGACTTGGAACAACAGGGGTAAAACCAACTTATTTAATTACTATTAAAATTTTAGAACAAATTTTCAACGTAAAATAAAAAACGTAAATGAGTACAAAAGCACCCCAAAACAACTCAGATCAGGAAATTGATATTTTTGATTTATCGAAAACAATCAGGAATTTTTTTGATAGAATAAGTGCTTCTATATTTAAATCAATTCAGTTTTTTGTTCGAAACTGGATAATTGTATTGATTTTGGTTGTTCTTGGATTTGGTTTGGGGTGGTTTTTGGATTCAAATAAAAAAACGTTTCAAAATCAGGTTATAGTAACACCTAATTTTGGCAGCGTTGATTACTTATATTCCAAAATAGACTTAATCGAGTCTAAAATTGTTTCTGGAGATACTGTTTTCTTAAAAAAGGTTGTTGGAATTTCGAATCCAAAAGCACTTAAAAAAATTGAAATTAAACCAATCGCCGACGTTTATAAATTTATTGAAGACAAAGAGCAAAACTTTGAACTCATAAAACTAATGGCTGAGGTTGGTGAAGTAAAAAAAGTTTTAGAAGATAATATAACGAGCAAAAATTACACTTTTCATACTATTTCGTTTGTATCAAATAAAGAAACAGATGACAAAGAGATAGTCGCACCATTGATGCAGTATTTAAACAGCTCAGAATATTTTAATGCACTTCAAAAAATAGGATATAAAAATCTAGAGCAGCAAATTGCTAAAAATGATACTATCATCGCTCAAATTGACGATGTTTTAAATGGTTTTTCGAGCACGGTTAAAAATGGACCAAAAAACGATAAATTGGTTTATTACAATGAGAATACACAGCTTAATGATCTAATTAAAACGAAGCAAACTTTAATAGTTGATCAAGGAAGAAACAGATTAAAGTTGGTGAACTACGATAAAGCAATAAAAGAAATTAATACTACATTAAATATAAATATTGTAAAGCTTACAAATGGCAATTTTAAAATTCTGCTTCCCGCAGTCTTTATCCTTCTTTTTATTTTTATTCACTTGTTCAAGAAGTTTTACAACAGTCAGCTTTTAAAATCTCAAATTAAATAACGATGCATTGAAAACGAACAAAATCTTTCAAAGAATTTCGCAAAATGCATTTTTAAAACAAAGTCTTAGTACTTTGTTTTTGAGGATTTTTGGAGTTGTTTTACTTTTTGGATTCACCATATTTCTAACCAAATTTTACAGTCCTAAATTAGTTGGGCAGTATGATTTTGCACGTTCTTTCCTTTTAGCCATCGGAAGCATATGTTTATTAGGTTTCGATCAATCAATTTTATATTTCAAAGGAAGATTGACGGGCACGGGAGGACTTGAACAATTGAAAAAAATATACTTTAAAATGGTTGCAATGCTGTTGGCAACTTCAATTGCAGCAATTGTTATTGTTGCCTTAATTAGTAAGGAACTAATAAACAATTACTTTTCCGATAATGAGGTATATTCTATTTTATTAAAAGGCACTGTAACGTTGTTTTTTTATGGAATTTCGACTTTAAATACAGAGATTTTTAGAGCCTTAGATAAATTGTATACGGCTGAATTGTTTAGAAATATTGTCAAATACGTTCCTTTAATTGCAGGCTCGATACTTTTATTTTATTGGAATAAAGAAACCTATTTGGTAGATGTTTTTTTGATTGGATTTGTTTTACTTTCAATCATTAGCTCAGTGTATGTTTATATTTATTTTAGAGAACTTACAGTCACAGAAAGTAACGATACTTTTTCGCATAAAGAAGTATTCTTAAAATCGTACCCAATTGCTATAAGCGGAATGGCAATGTTTCTTTTAATGAGTTTTGATATTATGTTTTTAAAGAAGTATCGAAATGACGAAACAGTAGCTTTTTATTCCTTTGGGTTTAAAGTAATGACCATCGTTTCGGTAATAATTTTAACGATTAACATTACTGTTTCAGCAAAAATTGCAGAGTTTTTTGCGAAAGATAATAAAGCAGAGCTAAAAAGAATTTTACGAAATAGTGTTCGTTTAATCTTCGGAATCACATTTCCGGTAATAGTTATAATCAGCCTGTGTTCTGAGCATGTATTGTCTTTTTTTGGGCATCAATATGTTGTTGCAAAAGAAGCTTTCTTAATTTTAATAATTGGTCAAGGAGTCTGCTCTGCGTTTGGGTCTGCGCCAGTTTATTTAAATATGACGGGAAGACAGCATATTTTTCAGATTGTTTTAATTGCGGCAGTAGTTATCAACTTTCTTTTAAACCGATTTTTAATTCCGGAGTATGGAATGGTTGGTGGAGCGATTGCATTTGTTTCAAGCTCTATTTTCTGGAATAGTGTTGTAGCTATAATTATTTATCGAAAAGATAAAATAGTGATTTTTTTACATTAAGAAATGACAATTTTTATATGAAAATACAAAAAAGCAAAGCAGCATTTTTACTCATCGCTACAGCCAATCTTGTAGTTGCAGTGGTTGCTTTTTTTATTTTGCCTCCTAAGTTTTTTTATGATGCAGCAATTATTGCATACGATAAAGGAAATGAAATAGGATATATTGGGAGTTATCCAGTTTCGATTTTGTTGTATAAAATTTCTGGACTGCGTTACTTACCCTTTCCAATCATTGCTTTAATCCAGTTTCCTGTTTTAATGTATGTTTTGTATAAAATAGGTATTCCAGATCGTTTTGAAAAACTCAATGTCAAGAACATTCTGGTTTATATGGCATTTTTAATGATTGCCATTTTTGTTTCAATGCCGTCAAAAGAGTTTATAACCTTTTTGTATCTCTCTCCAATCGTTTTTATGTGCTTAAATGAGCAAATTTCGTTGAAAAGAACAATTATATACACAGTACTTTTATTGTTGGTTTTCGGCGTATTTTTCCGTCCCTATTATCTTTTAATTCCAGTTATTGGCGGCGGGATGTATTTAGTAAGCTTAGTGAGTTTTAAAAGTAAAACGATAACAACACTGTTTTATGGATTGTTAATAGCCGTTTTTTTATCTTTTAGTCATGGTGTTTTAAAAGGGAAATACCTTTCAGAAATAAGCCGAGAAGTAGTAAACAATGAACGTATAGGTTCTGCCGATGCCAATTCTATTATTATTTCTCCCATTAAAACAGATACGTGGTATGGAGAAGCTGTTGGGATATTTTACGGATTTTTTACAGTCAATATTCCAATAAACGGTTTAAAACACCTATTATCACCACAAATAATTATATTTATAATCTGGCAGTTATTACTGTTTTACATTTTATTAGTTCGATTTGCAAAATGTTTGGCAGATAGAAAAACATATTCAAAAGAACTTTTAATACTGCTTATTATCTTTTCTTTTTTTATTGTACAAGGAGTTTTCGAGCCCGATTTAGGTACCGCTGTACGACATAAAATGGGTGTTTTTCCACTAATTTACTTTGCATTATACTATGAATCTTTCAGAAAAAAACTTCAATAAAATATTTCATGTTTTTTTATGTCTGATTGCAATTGCAATGATATTCAGAAAACCATGTTCACTGCTTATTATTCTATTTAGTGTTTTTAGTCTGATTTATGTAAAAAAACTAAAATTCAGCAAAACCGCTTTGATTTTGGTTGTTTGTATAGCTTCACCACTTTTGTTAGAATTATTGTTTTTCTGGAATAATGATTCTTTATCCAAAGGTTTAAAAGCGGTTGAAAAGAGTACCTCGCTGCTATTATTTCCAATTTTTATAATTGGTCATTATCAGCGTGTAAGATTTTTAAAATTAGCCGAGACTTATAGTATTGCAACAACAATGATGATGCTGTTTTTTTTAACTAGATTTTATGTGGTTTATCCTGACTTGGTCAATAAATATTTAAGCAGAATCGATCTTTGGGAAATGGGTTATAAATTTGCAGACAGCATAGGTATTCATGCGCCGGCTTTAAATATGCATTTGGCTTTTGTTTCTATTTGTGCATTCTATTTTGTATTTTACAGTTTTCAGAATAAAGAAAAAAGTACTTTTAAAACACTTCGAATCATTGTTTTTTTACTCTCGTTTTTCTTTGTCCTTTTAGTAAATACCAGAATGGCGCTGCTTAACGCTTTGATCGGTTTTTTGGTTGTTTTCATTTTCGAAATAAAATCAAGATTCAGCATAAAAAAAATGATCCTAACAGCAATAGCTGTTTTACTTGTATTAGGCAGTATTTTGTTCGTTTTCATACAGAAAAACCCTTATATGAAAGAGAAATACTCTAATGTAACTTTTGCTTATATGGATAAAGTAGGGAAATTAGATGAAATTGATCATCCAGAAATTTATGCTTTCAATTCATTAGCAACAAGACTTTCAATTTGGAAATCAGCTTGGGAATTATCCGTTAAAAAACTTCCTTTTGGAGTAGGAGCTTCAGATGGAAAACCTGAATTAAATAAATACTTTAAAGCAACCAATCAGCAGTTTTTAGCTAAATATGAATTTCCAACCCACAACCAGTTTTTAGATTTTTTACTGAAATTTGGAATACTTGGCCCCTTAGTCGTAGCATTTTATATTTTTGGTATTGGATATTTAGGATTTGATTTGAAAAACGCGATAGTAATTTCATTTTTCTTCCTGTTTTTTACTTCAAATTTAACTGATGATTTTTTGCTTAGATTTGATGGTATCGCCTTTAGCGGATTTTGGTTTTCGGTTTTTTCAAGTTATTGGCTGCAGCAAAAAACTATTCTTGGTATAGATCAAAAAGCTGTTTAAAGTTTTTATTTTTATCAAAAAGGTCACAACATCTAATTAATGCATTTTCTCCAAAAACAGTTCTTGTTTCTGAATCTTTTAAAACGTTAAAAAAGCTTTTTAATTCATTGATTTCACTAAAAAGAAATCCAGTTTCATTAGGAACAACAATGTCTTTATTGCCAATAATATGGGTTGCAATTACAGGTTTTTGTAACGCCATTGCTTCAAGAACTGCAATAGGCAGACCCTCCCAAAGAGAAGTCTGCAGATAAACATCAATAGAATTTAATGTTTTAAAAACTGTATTTTTATCTAAAATCCAGCCCGTGATTTGAATATTTGGTGCTGTAATCAAATGGTTTAGTTCTCCGTCACCAATCCAGATAAAATTAAAATCAGGAAATTGTAAAGCAATCTCATTAAACAATTTAGGATTTCTAGCCGCAGTTATTCTGCCCAATATACCAATGGTTAGTTTTGTGTTTTGATGAGGTAAAAAGTATTTACGAATTTCATTTATAGCAACACCGTTTCTAATAAGTTTTGAAGGACCAATATTTTTAGCAATTTCAAATTCAGTATCACCGCAGGCAACAATTGTTCCTCCAAATAGGTACTGAAAGTTTTTTTCTATAACAGAATAAAACCTTTTTGTACGATTTGAAATGTCAGTTCTTAAAAAAGCATAGCCATGTGGAGAATAAAAAAGTTTTGTTTTTTTGAATAAGAAAAAAGAAGAAAGTCGTCCTAAAACCCCCGCTTTTGAGGAATGAAGATGAATAATATCAGGATTAATTTTTTTAAGTTCTTGAGTAAGTTTGACTATAGATTTTAAGTCTTTCGCAAGAGAAATTTCCCGAACCATATCGAGGTGTACTAAGTTAATACCTTTAGAGAACTCAGCGTTAACTTTTTGAGTACTTACACCATTTCTATTACTGCTGTAAATAATAGTAGTTTCAATGTTTTCGCTTATTTTTTCATCACCAAAGTAAGCTGACAAATCTTTAAAATAAGTATAAACGCCGCCTTCTAGTGCCTCAACAATATGTACAACTTTCAAAACATTTAGAATTTAGAATCGTAAAAATAGAATAAACCTATTTAATATTGGTGTAAAAAAGCCAAATCTCTTTTTTAGTAAAAATTTCAGCAAATTTAAAAGGCCGGATATTTTATTACATTTGTGCATATTTGCAGCCATTATCAAAAACAAAAGGTTCAATAAAATCATTATGAAAAGAATACTTATTACCGGAGCAGCGGGTTTTTTAGGATCACATTTGTGCGATCGATTTATCAAAGAAGGCTATTTTGTTATAGGAATGGATAATTTGATTACTGGAGATCTTAAAAACATTGAGCATTTATTCAAATTAGAACATTTTGAATTTTACCATCACGACATTACAAAATTTGTTCATATACCAGGCGATTTAGATTATATTTTACATTTTGCATCGCCGGCAAGTCCAATAGATTATTTAAAAATTCCAATCCAGACCTTAAAAGTGGGTTCTTTAGGGACACATAATTTATTAGGATTGGCGAGAGTTAAAAAAGCTAGAATATTAATCGCTTCAACATCTGAAGTATACGGAGATCCATTAGTACATCCGCAAACAGAAGAATATTATGGAAACGTAAATACAATTGGACCAAGAGGTGTTTATGACGAAGCCAAACGTTTTCAGGAATCAATAACAATGGCATATCATACTTTTCACGGTGTTGAAACCAGAATTGTACGTATTTTTAATACTTATGGTCCAAGAATGCGATTGAATGACGGGCGTGTAATTCCTGCTTTTATTGGTCAGGCTTTGCGTGGAGAAGATTTAACGATTTTTGGAGATGGTATGCAGACTCGTTCATTTTGTTATGTGGATGATCAAGTAGAAGGTATTTTTAGATTGCTGCATTCTGATTATGTATATCCCGTAAACATTGGAAATCCAGATGAGATAACAATAAAAGATTTTGCAGAAGAAATTATAAAACTTACCGGAACAAATCAAAAAGTAGTTTATCATCCATTGCCTATAAACGATCCATTGCAGCGTCAGCCAGATACTACCAAAGCTAAAGAATTATTGGGTTGGGAAGCAAAAGTGAGCCGTTCTGAAGGAATGAAAATTACGTATGATTATTTTAGATCACTTTCTAAAGAAGAACTTTCTAAAGAAGAACACAAGGATTTCTCAGGTTATATACGATAATGGTAAACGGAATTATTTTCGAATGCAGTAAATTTTGATAAAAAAAGGATACAGGAATTATTTATGATGGCATTTCACACAGGAAGATATTCAAAATATATTAGGCCAATAAGTATTTTAATCGACCTGACAATGATCTCTGTACTCAGTTTTTTCATTTTTTTTAATGAACTGAGCCCATCAAATATTTGGATTTTAATATTTTATCAAATTATCGCTTGGGGAATAGTTGCTTTTTTTGTTAAATTTTATGATGTATATCGCTTTACAACTCCAGTTGCTATTACATCAAAAATAATCAAACAAGGAATTTTATTTCTCTTGACTGTTATTGCATTTTTTCCATTTTCTAGACAAGCGATTTTTAACGAATCAAAGATTTTTTTGTTTATAATTCTGGTTTTGGTAGTGGTTACCGTTTTTAAATTTGCTTGGTTTTTTTATTTAAAAGAGTATAGAATAATAACTGGCAACAATTATAGGAATGCTGTTATTATTGGATTTACGCCAGAGGCCATTAGTCTTAAAAATCTTTTTGAAACCAGAAAGGACTATGGATATAGATTTTTGGGATATTTTTCAGATATAAATGCAGATCAGAGTATTACTGGAAAATTAGATGCATTAAAGCCATTTGTGATCGAAAATGAAGTCGATGAAATTTACTGTTCTTTAAACGAAGTATCAAATAACAGTTTGAAAGATCTAATTGATTTTGCAGATGAAAATAATAAAACGATAAAGTTTATTCCTGATACAAAGGATGTTTTTTCAAAAATTTAAAGATAGATTACTATGATTTTTTCCAGTACTGTCATTAAAACAAACGATACTTAATGAGCCTGCAGTAAAATTCATGAAGCGTCTGTTTGATGTTTTATTTTCTCTCATAGTAATCGTTTTTTATTGTCATGGCTGATTCCATTATTGGCTATTTTAATCAAATTAGAATCAAAAGGACCTGTTTTTTCAAGCAAGGCAGACCAGGAATAGATGAGAACGAATTTGTATGTTACAAATTACGTTCTATGCACATTAATAAAACAACTGAAAAAGAAGCTTCAAAAGACGATCCTCGTGTAACAAGAATGGGGCGTTTTATGAGAAAAACAAGCATAGACGAATTGCCGCAATTTATAAATGTTCTATTCGGCGATATGTCCGTAGTTGGACCCAGACCTCATTTATGGTCTCAGAATAAAGAATACAGCAGCAAAGTAAAAAAATACATGATTCGCCATTGTGTAAAGCCCGGAATTACTGGTTTAGCACAAGTAAGTGGTTTTAGAGGCGAAATAACGATAGAAAGAGATATGATAAATCGAATAAAGTTTGATGTTTTTTATATTGAAAACTGGTCTTTAATTTTAGATTTAAAAATAATCCTTCAAACTGTTATTAATATTTTTAAAGGCGATCAAAAGGCATATTAATGAATGATTTAGTTTCTATTTTAATGCCAACGTTTAATGCTGAAAAATTCATTAAAGCCGCTATCGAATCAGTTCAAAAGCAAACTTACGAGAACTGGGAAATGATTTTGGTTGATGATGCCTCTACAGATGAAACCGTAAAAATAATTGATGATTTTGCCCAAAAAGACAGCCGAATCAAATTATTCCAACTAGAAACAAATTCAGGAAACGGTTTTGCAAGAAACAAAGCCTTAGAAAAAGCTTCAGGAAAATATATTGCATTTTTAGATGCCGATGATTTATGGCTTTCAACTAAATTAGAAAAGCAAATCCAGTTTTTAAAAGCAAATAATCTACCATTTACATTTAGCTTTTACGATTGTATTGATGACAACGGAAACAATTTAAACAGAAGAGTTCAAACTCCAATACCATTGACATATAAACAACTGTTTTTTTGCAATTACGTTGGAAATTTAACCGCTATTTACGACGCAGATTTTTTTGGAAAAATCAAATTAGAATCTTCTCAAAAAAGACAGGATTGGAGATTGTGGCTTACTATTTTAAAACAAATAAAAACAGCAGAAGCTATTCCAGAATCTTTAGCGTTTTATAGAATTAGAAAGGATTCTATTTCTTCATCGAAATTCAAATTGATCAAACATAACTTTGGTGTTTACAGGGAATTTCATGGGTATAATTTCGTTTTTTCTGTTTTGTTGATGATGAGGTTTTTATTTACTCAATTGATAATCAAACCACAATATATAAGGAAGATTTAAAATTCAACTTGAAGCCGCAAATTGCGACTTCAAGTTTCAAGGTCACAAATTGTGACCTTGAAGAATTTCGCTTAGAATTGGAGGTCGCAATTTGCGACCTCCAATTTTTCCATCTTATTCAAAATATAGCCAATGGTTTCAACCGTGGGAAACGTATTGGAGAAAGATATTGTGTCCAATGGTTGAAACCATTGGCTATATTTTTCGAAAGGTAAAATTGATTTTCGCTAACTCTTTAAGGTCACAATTTGTGACCTTAAAGAATTATTTTTTATATCCAATCTTCACTCTTTCAGATTCATTTTCTTTCTTTTCAGTCAATTCATCTAAATAAGAAAAAACCAATTCAATATTTTTATCATGATTTTCTAACTTCTTCTGGATTTGTAGAATATCAACCTTAATTTCTGTTGTATCCAAAAGCATTTGTCTCACTTTTGTGAAAATCCTCATAATTTGAATATTGGTTTGGATGGCTTTGTCACTTTTTAAAATACTTGAGAGCATTAGAATACCATGTTCAGTAAAAGCAAAAGGAGAGATTCTCGTTCCTCCCCAACTTGAGGTCACAATTTGTGACCTCAAGTTATTAAATTCATTTTGCGATAACTGAAACATAAAATCTTCTGGAAATCTTGAAATATTTCGTTTAACAGATTGTTTTAGAACTTTTGTTTCTACTCCATATAGTGAAGCTAAATGGCTATCCAGCATCACTTTTTGACCACGGATAAAATATATTTTATTAGAAATTGTTTCTTCAGAAAGTAAAGAATGATCTTCCATAAGTTTTTAATTAAAAAAAACAAATGTAAGGTTTTATTTATACTTATAAATAGGATTTAAATTGTTTTAGTTTCCCGCGATTAGTTCTTTCTAAAACAGTTTTTCTTGTAAAAGTGAAGTTTAAATTGGGTTCTAAATATGAATCAATGGCTTCTTGTATTTTTTGAATTTGTTCTGAAATCAATTCTTTTTCAGCAACATAATCAATTTCAAAAGTATCTAATTGCGTTTGTTTAATGATAAATTCTTTTACGTTTCCATCGTCTTCAATAATGCTTTTGGTTATGTAATAAAAGGTCAAACCGGGCGATTTTTTTCCGCTTGAAAGAATTGCAATATCATTTGTTCTGCCAATAAGTTTTTTAAGAATTGGTTTTTGTGGTGTGCTTTTTTCGTCTAAAATTCCAATGTCGCCAATTTCATATCTGATAAAAGGATTGGCTTTATTGAATAAAGAAGTGATCACAATTTTTCCTTCTTCCCCGTAAGGGAGAACTTTATTGTTTTGGTCTAAAATTTCTACAAAAAGTGTTTCGGCATTAATTTGCCATTCGTTTTGAGGATTTTCAAAAGCAATTAAATCCAGTTCAGAAGCGCCATATTCATTGATAATCGGAATTCCGAATTGTTTTTCTAAAAGGATTTTATCTGTCTCAAAAAGCATTTCTGAAGTAACAAAACAAGCTTTTAATGTTGGACAAATCTCTTTTAAAGTAATATTTTTTTGTTCTAGAAATTTAGCAAACAGAACAATTGAACTTGTATAGCCGTTGATGTAATCGAACTTTTTCGATTTGAATTTTTTTAAAAATTTAGTCAAAACATCATCTGATAAATCAAATACTGGGAATCGAACCCGGCGACTCAAAAAATCTTTGAAACGTTCTTTTTGATAGCCAATAAAATCCATCGGAATTCCATAAAAACGTGCTTGATACGAATGATTAAAATCAATGCTAAACCATCCAAAACGCATAATATTTGATGCCCAAGTTAAAGCGTGTGAATATTTATCTTTGGCAAAAATTAAAGGAGTTCCGCTTGATCCTGATGTTTTGTTGAGGTAAATGTTTTTTTTAGAATAGCCTTTTGAAAGTCTTTCTTGCAGCGGCTTTTGAAGATTCTGTTTATTTAAAATCGGTAAATCTTCCCAATTTTTAAAAGTTTTATCTCCAACTAATGCCGCATAAAAAGAGTTGTTTTTTAAGTGAAAATCAACAATTTCTTTCTTTTTTTTTCAAGAAATGAAGCAAATTCTTCTTCAGAAAAACAAACAATTTTGTCCAATTCGGCTTTGGCTTTCTTTATCGGAAAACCATTTAACTGAAGAGAAAGATCAAAAAGGCGAATCATTTTTCTTATAATTTTAGTCAAAAGTAATATTTAGCAATTATGAACAGTGAAGAATCAATAAGTTTTTAAGATTTAATTATTTTTTACGTGCAAAAGCAATTATTTTTGCACCACAACTAAATACAACTATACCATGACAATTTTATTATTGGGATCAGGCGGAAGAGAGCATGCTTTTGCGTGGAAAATGATTCAGAGTCCGCTTTGCGAAAAACTTTTTGTTGCACCAGGAAATGCAGGAACAGCTGCAATTGCTACAAATGTTGCAATGTCTCCAACCGATTTTGATGCTATTAAAACATTTGTACTTCAAGAAAAAGTAAGTATGGTTGTTGTAGGTCCAGAAGATCCTTTAGTAAAAGGAATTTATGATTATTTTAAAAACGACGAAAGTTTAAAACATATTCCAGTAATTGGACCATCAAAATTAGGAGCACAGTTAGAAGGAAGTAAAGAATTTGCAAAAGAATTCTTGATGAAACATAACATTCCAACTGCGGCTTACGATAGTTTTACTGCCGAAACGGTTGAAAATGGATGTGCATTCTTAGAAACTTTACAACCTCCGTACGTTTTAAAAGCAGACGGTTTAGCAGCAGGAAAAGGAGTTTTGATTATTCAAGATCTTGAAGAGGCTAAAACGGAATTAAGAAATATGCTTGTTCATTCAAAATTTGGAGCAGCAAGTTCGAAAGTTGTTATTGAAGAATTTTTGGACGGAATTGAATTAAGCTGTTTTGTTTTGACTGACGGTAAAAGCTATAAAATTCTTCCAACGGCAAAAGATTACAAACGAATTGGTGAAGGCGATACAGGACTAAATACAGGCGGAATGGGAGCAGTTTCTCCAGTTCCTTATGTTGATGCTGTTTTGATGGAAAAAATTGAAACTCGTATCGTAAAACCAACTATTGAAGGTTTCCAAAAAGACGGAATCGAATACAAAGGTTTTGTGTTCATTGGTTTAATCAATGTAAAAAACGAGCCAATCGTTATTGAATACAACGTAAGAATGGGAGATCCTGAAACTGAAGTTGTGGTTCCGAGATTAAAATCTGATTTAGTTGAATTATTCCTTTCGGTTGCGAATCAAAAATTAGACGATTTTACTTTAGAGGTTGATCCAAGAAGTGCTACGACAATTATGGTGGTTTCTGGAGGATATCCTGAAGATTTTGAAAAAGGGAAAGTAATTACTGGTTTAGAAAATATTACAGATTCTATAGTTTTTCACGCGGGAACAAAATTAGATAACGAAAATGTCGTTACTAATGGAGGACGTGTTTTGACTGTAACATCATATGGAGATGATTTCCAGCAGGCCATAAAAAAATCTTACCAAAACATAGATAAACTAAGCTTTGATAAGATGTATTTTAGAAAAGATATTGGCTTCGATTTAATTTAAAAATAAATTAACCAGCCCTTTTTAATTAAAGGGTTTGGTTTTTATTTTAAAAATGAATGAGCTGTTGTATCTTGGTTTTCTGTTCCAGCATCATCAAAAATGCGTAATTGTTTAATCCAATAAACGATTGCACATGAACAGATGATCATGAAAATCCAGTTAATAGTGTTTGCACCAAACCATGTAATTAATTCCAAACGACGTAAAAAGTCAAGAGGAGCAAACAAAATGTTAACGAATAAGTATTGAATTCCTTCGAAAAAAGCTGTCATAATTTATAAAATTATATGTTATTATTGTTTTTAACGCATTGAATTAAAATTCAAAAAAGAATCTTTTTCAACTTGTTGGTTTTTCCTTTTAAACAAGTATTATATTTACAGTCACAAAAGTATAAAATATCCTTATGATAACAAGTGTTTTTAAAAAATCTACGCCATTAAATTATTCATTGGTTGTAATTTTGATACTGGTTTTCTTTTTTATGTTTCAAATTCGAGAAACGTCTTGGATAAATTCATATTTTACGATATTCCAAAAATTGAGTTTATTGTGCTTTATTTTGGCTTCTTTTTTCATGATTAATTTCATTGTTAAAAAGAATGGACTCAGTAAAGACAATGGGTACGCGATATTTTTCTACTTATTATTTATATTGTTTTTCCCTACTATATTTAATAATCCAGATGTAATTTATGCTAATTTTTTCATCTTATTAGCACTTCGAAGATTGATTTCGCTTCAATCTCTTAAAGCATCAAAAGAAAAAATATTCGATGCTTCTTTTTGGATTTTTGTAGCTTCTTTATTTCAATTTTGGTGTGTCTTATTCCTAATTTTGGTTTTTATATCGATAGTTTTTCACGTTTCGAGAGATTATAGAAACTGGGTTTTACCTTTTATTGCACTTTTGGCAGTAGCGTTAGTGTTTACAATGATCTCCTTAATGTTCAATAATATTGATGCGGTAGATTTTTTTCAAAAACGTGCAGTAATCGATTTTAGAATAGATTATTTCAAGAACAATTATGAAAATGGAGCACTTTCAATATATGTTGCGGTTGCTTTATTCTTTGTTATTTCAATGATTACAACATTGTCAAACAGACCTCAGATTGTTCATGCCTCTTACAAAAAAGTAGTAGCATGTTTCTTTATTGCTGCTCTCGTTTTTATTGTATCGCCAGACAAAAGCAATGATTTATTGCTGTTTAGCATCGCACCGCTTACTATTATGGCAGCAAGTCATATAGAGTATGTACAGCAAAAGCTTAATAACGAAATTGTATTTTATGTACTGATTTTGTGTAGTTTATTTACCTTTTTCTCGCAATTATAATTTACTTCCAAAAGCAAGATCACCAGCATCACCAAGTCCTGGAATAATATAGTTTTTCTCATTTAGCTTTTCGTCTAATGAAGCAACCCATAAATGACAATTTTCTGGAAGCTTTTTTTCTAGGTAAGCAATTCCTTCTGGAGCCGCGATAACTACGACAATGTGAATTTCTTCTGGAGTTGCATTTTCAACCAGTTTTTCATGAACAGCAACTACTGACTGACCAGTTGCCAGCATTGGATCAAGCAGCAAAACGGTTTTATTATTGATATTTGAAACCGCTTGGTATTCAACTCTAATTTCAAATTCGTGATCATTATTAGGATGATATCTACAGGCAGAAACAAAACTGTTTTCGGCATTATCAAAATAATTTAAAAAGCCTGTATGCAGTGGTAATCCAGCTCTTAAAATCGAACATAAAACCAAATCAGCAGCTATTTCTGTTGTGTTTTTTATGCCAAGCGGTGTTTGAATTTCTACATTTTTATAAGTTAGAATTTTACTTAATTCGTACGCCATAATTTCGCCTATTCGTTCTATATTTCGTCGAAAACGCATACTGTCATTTTGAACATTTATATTTCGGATTTGACTTAAAAAATGATTTAAAATGCTGTTATTTTCAGATATATAATGAATTTTCATAGTTAAATTTTAAAATTATAAATTTGGTAAAAATACGAGAACAAAAAATTACTCGTTATTATTCGCACCATAAAAGTATAAAAAGTATCTTTGTAACTCTAACAAATAAAGACATGTTTTCAAAATTAGCATATTCTGTTTTCGAACAAAGCATCAAGGATTATCATCAGTTTGATAATGTAGATCAGCCTATAAACAATCCATATCCAAAGGATAAATTCGAACATTTATTATATCTAAAAAACTGGATTGACACTGTTCAATGGCATTTTGAAGATATTATTCGTGATCCGCAAATTGATCCAGTGGCGGCACTTACTTTAAAAAGAAGAATTGATGCATCTAATCAGGAACGTACTGATATGGTAGAATATATCGATAGTTACTTTTTACAAAAATACAGCAATGTAAAAGTAAAAGACGGTGCAAAAATAAACTCTGAAAGTCCAGCATGGGCATTTGACAGATTATCGATTTTGGCATTAAAAATTTATCATATGCATGAAGAAGCTACTCGCGCAGAAGCTACACAAGAACATAGAGATAAATGTCAGGAAAAATTAAATGTTCTATTAGAGCAAAGATCAGATTTGTCAACTGCAATTGATGATTTATTGACTGACATCGAAAATGGAGATAAATTCATGAAAGTATACAAACAAATGAAAATGTATAACGACGATGAATTGAATCCTGTTTTATACCAAAATAAAAAATAATTGGCAAAATTGTCCAATAAAATTAAGCATATAGCCGTCATGAGACTATCCGCAATGGGAGATGTCGCCATGACGGTTCCTGTTTTACGCGCTTTTGTAAAACAATATCCAGAGGTAAAATTGACCGTTATTTCGCGTCCTTTTTTTAAACCTTTTTTTGACGGAATTCCTAATTTAAACTTTTTTGCTTTTGATGAAAAAGAAAGACATAAAGGTTTTCTGGGACTTGTACGTTTATTTAAAGATGTAAGTAAATTGAAAGTCGATGCTTTTGCAGATCTTCATAACGTTTTAAGATCTAAGGTTGTAGGCTCGCTTTTCGCTTTAAGCGGAAAAAAAAGAGCAACAGTTGATAAAGGCCGTGAAGGAAAAAAAGAATTGACTAGAGCCGAAAATAAGATCTTTGCACCGTTACCAACAATGTTTGAAAGACACACAAAAGTGTTTGAAGAACTTGGTTTTTCTTTAGATTTATCTAATCCTCAATTTCCAGAAAAGGCAATTTTAAGCGAAGACATTTTAGAAATTATCGGGAACGAGAATCAAAAATTAATTGGTATCGCACCTTTTGCACAATACGATTCTAAGGTTTATCCGTTAGATTTAATGAAAGAAGTTGTGGCAAAATTAGCCGAGAATTCATCCTATAAAATTTTGCTTTTCGGAGGAGGAAAAAAAGAAATCGATATTTTAGATTCAATAGCGCAACCTTTTGAAAATGTAATTAATATGGCTGGAAAAATTAAATTTCAGCAAGAATTACAGTTAATCAGCAATCTTGATGTAATGCTTTCGATGGATTCTGGAAATGCACATATTGCCGCTATGCTGGGCGTAAAAGTAATAACACTTTGGGGAGCAACTCATCCTTATGCAGGATTTTTGCCTTTTAATCAAAGTCTTGAAAATGCTCTAACTGCTGATAGAAATCAATACCCGCAACTGCCAACTTCGGTTTATGGAAATAAAACAGTTGAAGGTTATCAAGATGCGATGAGAAGTATTTCTCCTAATGAAATTGTTGAAAAAATACAGTTAAGCGTATAATCCATTCAAATCATGAAGAAAATATCCAATTGTTTTCTTTTTGTTTCTATTGGCTACAATTACAACAAAATGATTTTCTTTTTCTGTAGACAGTAAAATGTGTTCAAAGTTCTCGGTTGAATTTCTATAGACTTTATGTACCAATTGAGACTCTTTGATTTTATGCGAAAGTACTTTAGCCGTTTTTAATTTACTAACGTAAGGCCAGATGTTAAAAATATTTTGGTCAGAGACTTTAATTTCAGTCATTTTCCCAATCATTGTTGAGTTGTACTTTTCTGAGGTAAGTAATTTAGGCCCTTTTTTATTTCGTTGTTTTTTGATTATAAAGTAAATACAAAAAAGAGCTGTTACTACAAAAATTGCGATAAATGATAAACGAAGGAAGTGATGTATTGTCATGATATTTAATGTTTAAATGCGTTGACAAATTTGATTTAGGACTGTAAATCTAACATAAGAGCATCAGATTATGAGTGCTTTGATTTTACCCCTAATTTAATAAAAAATCATCAATATTTTAGTAAAAAATTGGTTTTATTGTAATTCCAGCTGTGTTAATTTTTTCTATCACTATTGTAAATAGTAAAAAACAAAAAAATCCAAATCCCAATTGTAAAGTTGGAATTTGGATTTTTATATTTTAGAATTTAATGTAGACTATACGTCGTCGTAATCAACATAAATAGTTTCAGATGTTGGATGTGCCTGACAAGTTAAAATTAAACCTTCTGCAATTTCACTATCTGTTAAAATAGAATTTTTTGTCATTTCAGCAGAACCCGCAGTTACACGTCCCAAACAGCTGCTGCAAATACCGCCTTGACAAGAATAAGGAGCATCAACACCTTGTTTTAAAGCCGCATCAAGAATAGTTTGTTTTTGAGACATCTCAAAAGTAACTTCTTCATCATCAACTAAAACAGTAATTTTTGTATGTCCTTCTAATGAAGTTTTGATTTCATTTTCTTTTGTAGAAGCAGTAAAAAGCTCAAACTTAATAGCAGATTCTTTTACGTTTTTCTCTTTTAAAACAGTAGAAACCGTATTGATCATTTCTTCAGGTCCACACAAGAAAAATTTATCAAATTCTAATTCTTTGTGTTTATTGTTTAAAACAAAATTCACTGCCGATTTATCTATTCGGCCGAATAATGCATTTTCAACTTTTGCCTGGCTGTAAACATAATGCACAAAAAAGCGACCTACGTATTGCAATTGTAAATCATGTAATTCCTGATGAAAAATAGTTTCTTCAGGAGTTTTGTTTCCGTAAACTAATACAAATGAGCTTTTTGGTTCGCTTTTTAAAACTGATTTTAAAATAGATAAAACAGGTGTTATACCGCTTCCTGCCGCAAAAGCCACATAGTTTTTTTGTCTTTCAGCATCAGGTTCAAAGGTAAATTTACCCTCTGGATGACCAACTTCAAGAACATCTCCTGCTTTAAGCTTTGTATTTGCAAATTGTGAGAATAAACCATTTTTAACCGCTTTTACTGCAATTCGTAATTCACCGCTTTCTGGTGCAGAACAAATAGAATAAGCACGACGAATTTCTTGATTATCAAGTGTTAACTTTAAATTTATGTATTGTCCAGCTATAAATTTATAATCTGGTTTAAGTTCTTCAGGAACATTAAAAAGAACAGAAACAGCGTCGGCAGTTTCGCGTTTTACCTCTTTAATTATTAATTTTAAGAATGAAGGCATGATTAATTTTTTTTGCAAAAGTAGCAAAGACTAAGTAATTGACACTTACTAAAATATTTTTTTTAACTTTTTTTGTAACGTTTTCCTACATTTGATCTCTTACTACCAAAATCAAAACCAATTAACAATGATTAAAAAGTTTATTTACCTTGAATGGAAAGCCTTTGCCAGATCTGCATCATTTGGCAAAAATTTGGCAATGAAGATTTTACTGGGGTTTTTAATGATATATTTTTCATTAATTTTTATAGGAGCGGGTGTTGGAGTATTTTATGCTCTTAAAAAAATGAATCTCGATCCGTTGCAAACCGTCAATAAATTTTTAATTTATTATTTTTTGTTCGATTTAGTTGTTCGATTATTAGTACAGTCTATTCCAGTTTTAAATATTAAACCTTTGCTGGTTTTACCTTTTAAAAAATCAGTTATTGTTCATTTCTCTCTAGGCAAAACAATGCTGTCATTTTTCAATTGGGTTCATGCTCTGTTTTTTATTCCGTTTTCGGTAGTACTGATTTTAAATGGATATGATCTAATCGAAATTATTTTTTGGCATTTAGCCATACTATCTTTAGTATACATCAATAATTTTCTAAATATTATTTTAAGCAACATCGATAAATTGTTTGTTGTTTTTATTGGAATAATTTTAGTTTTGGCAGGTGCTCAGTATTATAAATTATTTGATATTACGACGTTTACAACACCTGTTTTTCAAGGATTTTATGATATTGACGGACTCTTTTTAATCCCGGTATGGGTATTAGCAGGTTTATATCTTTTTACTTTTAAATATTTCAAGAAGAATTTATATCTAGATGCTGGACTTTCAGTAAAACAAGATATTGCTACAACTGAGAATCTTTCGTGGTTGAATCAATTTGGAACAGTTGGAACGTTTCTAAAGAATGATATTAAACTTATTAAAAGAAACAAAAGATCAAAAACAACCATTTTTTTGAGTGTTGTTTTCTTGTTTTACGGCCTGCTCTTTTTTGGAAACTCAAGTCAGCCGCAAGTAATGCAAATTTTTGGCGGAATATTTGTTTCGGGCGGATTTTTATTTGTTTTTGGTCAGTTTGTACCAAGTTGGGATAGTTCGTATTACCAATTAATGATGACACAAAATATTCCGTATCGCGGATATATTACTTCAAAATGGTGGCTGATTGTTATTGCTACTTTTGTTTCAACCGTTTTGGCTTCATTTTATCTTTTTTACGGATGGGAAGTTTATTTAACCATTGTTGTTGGTGCCATTTATAATATTGGTGTAAACTCACATTTAGTGCTTTTAGGAGGAGCATTTACAAAAACACCTATTGATTTAAGTAGTGCTGGCGGGGCTTTTGGAGATAAAAAAGCATTTAATGTAAGTGCTATGCTGCTTTCGCTGCCAAAAGTATTTTTGCCATTACTGCTGTATTGGCTTGGGCTTCATTTTGCTGATAAAACGGTTGCATTAGCTTTGGTTGCCACGGCAGGAGTTTTAGGTTTAGTTTTTAAAGAGAAAGTATTTTCAGTAATTGAAAAGAGATACAAAATAGAAAAGTATAGTACGATAAGTGCTTACAAACAAAAGAATTAACGTAATTAGAAAATGTGCCAATTTGATAATTCGGTAATTTTTATCTCATTGACAATCAAAGAAAAAATAGATTTTTTAATCTAAAATCAACAATTTAAAATCTAAAATTAAAATGATACAAGCAAATCAACTTTCAAAAAAATACAACGGAACTACAGTTTTAAATATTAATAATCTTGAAATCCCAAAAGGACAAAGTTTTGGATTAGTAGGGAACAACGGAGCGGGTAAAACAACTTTTTTTAGTCTGCTTTTAGATTTGGTTCAGCCGTCAACAGGATCTATAAAAAATAATGATATTCAAGTAAATACAAGCGAAAATTGGAAATCATTTACAGGCTCATTTCTCGATGAAAGCTTTTTAATTGGATATTTAACTCCAGAGGAATATTTTTATTTTATTGGCGATTTACGTCGTCAGAATAAAGCTGATGTTGATGCTTTGTTAGCAGAACATGAGGAATTTTTTAACGGAGAAATATTAAATAATAAAAAGTACCTGCGTGATTTATCTAAAGGAAATCAAAAAAAGGTAGGTATTATAGCGACTTTAATTGGTAATCCTGAAGTTGTTATTTTAGATGAGCCTTTTGCAAATTTAGATCCAACTACAGTAAGCCGATTAAAGAAAATTATCAGAGAACTGGCAGATAATCCAAATGTAACTGTTTTGGTTTCAAGTCATGATTTGCAGCATACAGTAGAGGTTTGCGATCGTATTGTGGCGCTTAACAAAGGCGAAATTGTAAAGGATATTCAAACATCAAAAGAAACCCTTCAAGAGCTTGAATCGTTTTTTGCTGTATAAGTTTCTATATTTCAAAAAGAAGCGTATTTTTACAAGTCTTTATACTAAAAATGCTTTTTGGTAGTTTATGCTTTAAAATCAGTTCTATTGAAAAAGAATACTCTTAAATATAGTTTTTTTCTTGTTTTTTTATTCCTTTTGATAGCTTGTTCTACCAAAAATAACAGCTTTGTATCGAGGAATTCACATGCTTTAAGTACAAAATATAACATTTTGTATAATGGTGGAATAGGCCTCGACAAAGGTTTACAATCGATATACGCAAATAATCAGGATAATTTTTGGAAAATACTTCCAATAGAAAAAATGCAGTTTGATGAAAACTTTTCTGATGAAGAAAAAGCCAAAAATCCTGATTTTGAATTAGCAGAAACAAAAGCTACAAAAGCAATTCAGAAGCATTCAATGAATATTGGAGGCCGAGAAAGAAACTCTCAAATAGATGAAGCCTATTTAATGCTTGGAAAAGCCAGATATTACGATCAGCGTTTTATACCGGCTTTAGAAGCATTCAATTATATTTTATACAAATATCCAAACAGCAGTAATATCTATACCGCAAAAATCTGGCGCGAAAAAACCAATATGCGTTTGGGTAATGATGCAATTGTTATAAAAAATATCAATCTGTTATTAAAAAATACAGATTTAAATAAACAGACTTTTTCAGATGCTAATGCGCTTTTGGCGGAAGCATTTTTAAATTTAGAACAAAGAGACAGCGCAGTAACAAAGCTTAAAATTGCTGAGAAATTTACCAAAATAAATGAAGATCGTGCCAGATATCGTTTTATTTTAGGACAGATGTATCAAGAGGCTGGCAAAAAAGATAGTGCTATTTATTTTTACGATGGTGTAATTGATATGAATCGTAAAGCCGATCGAAAATATATGATGCATGCTTATGCAAAAAAAGCACAGATGTACGATTACGCAAGCGGTAACGACACTATTTTCTTAAAAACCTACAATAAACTAGTTGCAGATCGTGAAAACAGACCTTATTATGATGTTTTGTTTTATGAAATGGCGGTTTATTATGATAAAAAGAAAGATACTGAAAATGCGCTGAAATTTTATAATAAATCATTAGGCAGAAAATCGAAAGATCCATATTTAATGGCATCGGCATATCGAAACATTGGAAATATGTATTTTAAAAATACAGATTATTCAATGGCTGCTAAATATTATGACAGTACATTAACGAAGTTAAATCCAAAAAGCAGAGAGTTTGCTTTTATTGAAAAAAACAGAAAAAACCTTGACAACGTTATTAAGTACGAAGCAATTGCTAAAACTAATGACAGTATAATTAAGGTATACAAACTGCCAGGCGCCGAGAGAACAATTTACTTTGAAAATTATATTGCTGAATTAAAAAAGAAAGATGAAGCAAAACGAATTTTAGAAGAAAGAGAGAAAGAGAAGCTGGCAAATATTGATCGAAATACAAATGCATCAAATGCGCCAACAGCAATTAATCCTAATTCATTAGGGAAACCTGTTGATTTTGACGGCGGATTAAAACCTCAAGCAGGAAATGATGTCGCAAGTACTTTTTATTTCTATAATCCAACCACAGTTGCCTATGGAAAATTGCAGTTTAAGAAATTGTGGGGTAATAGAACAATGGGAGGAAATTGGAGATTGGCAGCCATAAAATCTGCAAATAATGCCGCAATGAATGACACGATAAATAATCTGGAAAATGCAAATGCATTAAAAGATACTGTTGTTGTCGAAAAATATACTTCTGCTTTTTATGAAAATAAGCTTCCTAAATCACAAGCGGCTATTGATAGTATTAGTAAAGACCGCAATTTTGCGTACTACCAATTAGGACTTATATATAAAGAAAAGTTTAATGAATATACTTTAGCAAGTGATAAGCTGGAACAATTATTAAAAAATAATCCAGAAGAAAAATTGGTATTGCCGGCAATGTATAATTTGTATAAAATTTATCAAATTACTGATCCTGCAAAGGCACAAGCGATAAAAGCAAACATTATAGCAACATATCCGAACTCGCGATATGCTCAAATTTTAAATAATGTAAAAACAGACGACCTTTCGTCACCAGATAAAGAATATCAAAAATGGTTTAAACTCTATCAAGAAGAGCAGTTTAATGTTGTTTTAGATAATATTGATAATTTAATTAATCAGTATTCAGGAGATGAAATAGTTTCTAAATATGAATTGCTTAAAGCAAATACATTAGGAAAGGTTAACGGATTGGAAGCTTATAAAAAAGGTTTAGAAACAGTTGCAGATAATTATCCAAATAGTGAAGAAGGTAAAAATGCAAGAGAGATTCTAGAAAAACAAGTTCCAGTTTTAGAGCGTCTTAACTTTACAACAGAAGACAATAAAAATTGGAAAATAATCTATCCAATTGCAAGTAATGACAGTAAAACAGCAAAGCATATAGAAGATGTGATTAAAAGCTTTTTAGCTGTCGAAAATTATCAGCGTCTGACAACTTCAGTAGATAAATACAATAAGACTGAAAGTTTTGTTGTTATTCATGGAGTAAAATCTGAGGCTTATGCTAAAGATGTGGCGGGCGTTTTGAGAGATGATAAAAGATTTAAAATCGCTCAACCTGCAGTAATTATATCGAGCGATAATTACAAAGTGGTTCAAATCAAGAAAAATCTCGATGTTTATTTGACCCCAAAAACCCCATAATAATGTTTGATAAAGTAAAAAAAAACGGAACAGAACTTCTAGGAAAAACAAATAGAATTGTTGAAGGAACCTCTATAATAGGAGATATTGTTTCAAAAGCTGATTTTAGGCTTGACGGCGAATTGATTGGAAATTTTACATCCGAAGGAAAATTAGTCATTGGAGCAAGCGGTGTTGTAAAAGGAGAGATCATTTGTAACAACGCAGATATTGAAGGCGAATTTCGTGGAAAAATTAAAGTTCTTGAAATCCTTAATATTAAAGAATCTGCACAAATTCACGGCGAAGTTGCCGTTGGAAAACTTTCTATAGAACCTGGAGCTGAATTTACAGCAACTTGTACCATGATAACTAACAATAAGGAAGTAACTCTAAAAAATGGATAAGGATCCGAATAATAAACAAAATAACAAATGGATTGCACTTATAAATATCCCCTTTCAAATGGGGATAATTATTTTTTTATTTAGTTACTTTGGCATCTGGTTAGACGAAAAGTATTCTAACGGAGGATCGCTTTGGACAATTGTTCTTTCTTTATTCTCTGTTTTTTTAGCACTTTATAATGTCATCAGACAAGTTAAAAATTTAAACAAGTAATGAATAGAACTGTAGATTTCCTAAAGTATTTTATCCCTTTTTCAATTGTGTTGTTTGCTGCTCAGTATTTTATAATGCAGTCTTTATCTGAGAAGTATAATTTTTTCTATGCGGCATGGAGTATTTATTTGTTCAATATTTTGGCCACTTTTTTAGTATATCTTTTACTTATTTATATCAATAAAAATTTCTCCACTTATACCGGTTTTACGTTTCTTGGCGCTAGTTTTTTTAGAATGATGGCGGCTGTTGTTTTCCTAATTCCGTTTATAAAGTCAGGCGTTGCAAATCCTATAGTAGATGTAAGCGCGTTTTTTATCCCTTATTTTTTGTTTTTACTTTTTGAGACAGTCTTTACAATTAGGCTTATAAACAAGGGTTAATAGTCTCATTATTAAATATATCGCATTTTGAAACGGAAATTTTAAAAATTATATCGATATATTTTCAGTTTTAAATTAAAAATGTACCTTTGCAAAAAATTTTTGAAACCTAAAATTAGATACAGTTTTAATAATGATAATTTCCAATAAACCAGTTCAGTACTTATTAGTTACCTTATTAGCACTTACTTCGTCGATAAATTTCGCATCAACGCCTGTTGACAGTGTTTCAGCTGCACACGAAAATGTCGAATTAGCAGAAGGAAGTCATGCAGAGACAAACGGCCACGGAGAAACTGTTGCTCATAAAGTTGAAGAAGAGTTTAACGCTAGTGAATTAATCAATGCGCATACTGGAGATGCTCACGATTTTCATATTGCTGACTGGGATGGTCATCCAATCTCTTTTAGCCTTCCAGTTATTTTATGGACTGCAAATGGTTTAGAGATTTTTTCATCTGCAAAATTTCACCACGACAATTCAGGAGAACATGTAGTTGATATCAATGGTCAAAAATTTGTTCGTTATAAGGAAATAATTTTTTACGCTGACAAATTTGAAGGATTGTCACAAGATGTAAAAGATAACGGAGCTTTTGCTTTTGATGCAAGACCTTTAGATTTCTCTATTACAAAAAATGTTTTCTCAATGTTAATGTCGGCAATTATTTTGTTTGTTATGTTTTTTGCGGTTGCAAGATCATACAAGAAAAACGACAAAGCACCAAAAGGATTGGCTGGATTTTTAGAGCCGCTTGTTACTTTTGTTAGAGACGAAATTGCTATTCCTAATATAGGAACAAAAAAGTATGCTAAATACATGCCGTATCTTTTAACTATCTTTTTCTTTATCTGGATTAATAACCTTATCGGTTTAATTCCATTCTTCCCATTCAGTTCAAACTTAACAGGAAATATTTACTTTACATTTGTAATGGCATTTATCACTTTTGTAGTTACAACTTTAAGCGGAAACAAAAATTATTGGGGACATATTTTTAATACACCAGGAGTTCCTGTGTGGTTAGCTCCAATTATGATTCCTGTAGAAATCATCGGAATGCTTACTAAGCCATTCGCGTTAATGATTCGTTTGTTTGCAAACATTACTGCAGGGCATATTATTATCTTGAGTTTAGTTTCTTTAATCTTCATATTTAAATCAGTTGCAATTGGACCAGTTTCTGGAGCATTTGTACTATTCATGAGTGTATTAGAGATGTTAGTTGCTGCATTACAAGCATATGTATTTACATTGCTTTCAGCATTATTTATTGGTCAGGCTGTTGAAGAGCACGATCACCATTAATCAGAGTTTTTTTAATTATTAACTATATAAATTTATTATTATGATATTAGCTGGAATCGGAGCTGGATTAGCTGTAATTGGTGCAGGTATTGGTATTGGAAAAATTGGTGGTTCTGCAATGGACGCTATTGCTCGTCAGCCAGAAGCTGCTGGAAAAATCCAGACTGCTATGATTATTGCTGCTGCACTTATTGAAGGGGTTGCTCTTTTCGCAGTAGTTGTTGCGTTAATCGCAAAATAATTAAAACTTAAAACTTCCTGCAGCGGTTGGCTTCAGGAAGTTTTTTTAAAAAAACGACAAACAATTTTTAAACATATAATGTTATGCAATTAACTTCACCGGAAAGTTTAATTTTTTGGACAACAATTATCTTTATTGTTTTCTTTATTCTTTTAGCAAAATTTGCTTGGAAACCAATTTTAGGAGCTGTAAAAAGCCGTGAGGAATCTATCAACAATGCGTTAGCTTCAGCAGAAGCTGCTCGCAGAGAAATGGAAAACTTAACTGCAGATAATGAGCGTATTTTAAAAGAAGCTCGTGCAGAACGTGATGCTATGTTGAAAGAAGCACGTGAAATGAGAGAGCAAATTATTGCTGATTCTAAAAACGATGCACAAGAGCAAGGTCAAAAATTAATTGAGCAAGCTAAAGCGGCTATCGAAAGTGAAAAAAATGCTGCAATGGCAGAATTGAAATCACAAGTTTCAAGTCTATCTTTAAGCATCGCTGAAAAATTATTGAAAGAAGAATTATCTAACAAAGAATCTCAAACTAAATTAGTAGAGAAAATGTTGGGTGACGTAAAGTTAAACTAAGATTATGGCAAGTACAAGAGCAGCAATTCGTTATGCAAAAGCAATTCTAGACTTAGCAAACTCTAAAGGTGTTGCCGAAGCTGTAAATAACGATATGAAATCAATTGCATCAGCGATTGAAAATAATTCAGAATTAAGCGCATTTATTCAAAACCAAACTACAAAAGTTGAAGTTAAAGAAAGTGCTCTTTTAGAGGTTTTTGCAAATGTAAATGGCGTAACTAAAGGTTTATTTCATTTATTATTCGAAAACAAAAGATTTGAAATTCTAGATGCAATTGCAGTAGAATACAATAAATTATTTGACGAAAGCAACGGAGTTGAAACTGCAAAAGTTACAACTGCAATTCCAATGGATGCTGCATTAGAAGCTAAAGTTTTAGCTAAAATTGCAACTTTGTCAGATAAGAAAATTACAATTGAAAATATAGTAGATCCTTCAATTATTGGTGGATTTATTTTAAGAATAGGTGATAATCAATACAATGCATCTGTTGCAAACAGATTGCAAGTATTAAAAAGAGAGTTAAGTAATTAGTTTTATTACACATAAAAGTGTCTAAATTATAAATTAAGATGGCGGAAATCAAACCTGCTGAAATTTCAGCAATATTAAGAAAGCAAGTAGAAGGTTTTGAATCTGGTGCTACGCTGGAGGAAGTAGGAACAGTACTTCAAGTTGGAGATGGTATTGCTCGTGTTTACGGGCTGTCTAATGTTCAATATGGTGAGTTAGTAGAATTTGATAACGGTATGGAAGGTATCGTATTGAATCTTGAAGAAGACAATGTTGGTGTGGTACTTTTAGGACCATCAACAGGAATTAAAGAAGGATCTACTGCAAAAAGAACTCAACGTATTGCTTCTCTTAAAGTAGGTGAGCAAATGGTAGGACGTGTAGTGAACACTCTTGGTTTTCCAATTGACGGAAAAGGACCAATTGGCGGAACATTATATGAAATGCCTTTAGAAAGAAAAGCACCTGGTGTTGTATTTCGTCAGCCAGTAACTGAGCCATTACAAACTGGAGTAAAAGCAGTAGATGCTATGATCCCAGTAGGTCGTGGACAACGTGAGCTTGTAATTGGTGACCGTCAAACAGGTAAATCAACTGTTTGTATCGATACAATCTTAAATCAAAAAGAATTTTACGATGCAGGAAAACCTGTATTCTGTATATATGTTGCAATTGGGCAAAAAGCTTCAACTGTAGCAGGAATCGCAAAAATGTTAGAAGAAAAAGGCGCAATGGCTTATACAGTTATCGTTGCAGCTAATGCTTCTGATCCAGCTCCAATGCAAGTTTATGCTCCTTTCGCAGGTGCTGCAATTGGTGAGTATTTTAGAGATTCAGGTCGTCCAGCACTTATCGTGTATGATGATTTATCTAAGCAAGCTGTTGCTTACCGTGAGGTTTCTCTTTTATTAAGAAGACCACCGGGACGTGAGGCTTACCCTGGAGACGTTTTCTACTTACACTCTCGTTTATTAGAGCGTGCTTGTAAAGTAATCGCTGATGATGGTATTGCTAAAAGCATGAATGATTTACCAGATTCTATCAAGTCTATCGTAAAAGGTGGTGGTTCATTAACTGCATTGCCAATTATCGAAACTCAAGCTGGTGACGTTTCTGCATATATTCCAACAAACGTAATTTCGATTACAGATGGTCAGATTTTCCTTGATGGAGATTTGTTCAACTCTGGAGTTCGTCCTGCAATTAACGTAGGTATCTCTGTATCTCGTGTTGGAGGTAATGCTCAGATTAAATCAATGAAAAAAGTTTCTGGAACTTTAAAATTAGATCAAGCTCAATTCCGTGAATTAGAAGCTTTCGCTAAATTTGGTTCTGACTTAGATTCAGTTACATTAAACGTAATTGAAAAAGGAAAAAGAAACGTTGAAATCTTGAAACAAGGTCTTAACGATCCTTATACAGTAGAAAATCAAGTAGCTATTATTTACGCTGGTTCTAAAAACTTATTAAGAAACGTTCCTGTAAATAAAGTAAAAGAATTTGAAGCAGATTTCTTAGCTTACTTAAACAGTAAACATAAAGATACGCTTAACGCGTTGAAAGCTGGAAAATTAGATGACAACATTACTGATGTTATCGAAAAAGCAGCAAAAGAAATTTCAGCAAAATATAACTAATTAGATAATTGGTAAATTAGATAATTAGAGAATGTTTTCACATTAATCTAATTATCTAATTTTCAAATTGTCACATTTTCTAATTAATAGATGGCAAATTTAAAGGAAATCCGTAATAGAATTACTTCCGTTTCATCGACGATGCAGATTACATCGGCAATGAAAATGGTTTCTGCTGCAAAGCTTAAGAAGGCACAAGATGCAATCACTGCAATGCGTCCTTATGCCGAGAAGTTAACGGAGTTACTGCAAAATCTTTCGGCTACACTTGAAGGTGAAGTTGGAGGAGATTACACAACACAACGTGAAGTAAAAAAAGTATTGCTTGTAGCTATAACTTCAAATAGAGGTTTATGTGGTGCATTCAATTCAAATATTATTAAAGAAGTTAAAAATCGTACTGATTTTTACGCTGGAAAACAAGTTGATGTTTTTGCTATTGGTAAAAAAGGAAACGATGTTTTAAGCAAAACTCATAAAGTTCACGGTCATCATAACGCAATTTTTGATCATTTAACTTTTGAAAATGTTGCTGGAATTGCTGATAATTTGACTGAAAAATTCGTTTCTGGAGAATATGACAGAATCGAGTTAATCTACAATCAGTTTAAAAATGCTGCGACTCAAATCGTTCAAACAGAACAATTTTTGCCTTTAGCACCTTTAAAATCTGATGTATCAGTTTCTGCTGGAGATTATATTTTCGAACCTTCAAAAGAAGAAATTGTTTTGACTTTGATTCCTAAGTCTTTAAAAACACAATTATATAAAGGTATTCGCGATTCATTTGCTTCAGAACACGGAGCGCGTATGACAGCTATGCACAAAGCAACTGACAACGCAACAGAATTAAGAAACCAGTTAAAATTAACGTACAACAAAGCACGTCAAGCTGCGATTACAAACGAAATCTTAGAGATCGTTGGTGGAGCAGAAGCTTTGAACGGATAATTTAATAATGAAATACTAAAAGAGCCGACAATTACTTGTCGGCTCTTTTTTTGTATAATAGTTTTGTATTTTCTAGTTAACTTATAAAATGGTGATTCTCAATTTACCCTAAAAATTGAGAACCATTACCATTTTATAAAATTATTGAACAGATTTATCACCTCTGTCTGCTTTGTCTTTTATGGGAACAAACTAGCTTTATTAGTCCCAATGCTTTGCTTTTTTAGGGTTGCGTTGTAGCTTTTCTCATTCCCTGTACAACAAAGTTATCAAGAAGACTCCTAGAAAAATTACAAAATTTTTTCTCTTTATTATAGATTTAACATGTTTGCTTTTTATCTTATTATACAGAGAGCAAAAAAATAAGTATTTTTGAAGTCTATTTTTATATTATGAATTTACAAATACGTGAGCTTACTTCGATAGAAGAGATGTTGGACCAAATCGACACAATGAGATTTTTATACCCAATGATTACGGTAGAAAAGTATAAATCGTTTCTCCTTGAAATGGTGCCTCATAATTATATTCAAATTGGTGTTTTTCAAGATGAAACTTGTGTAGGACTTACGGGCTGTTGGTCAGCCACTAAATTATGGACAGGGAAATATCTTGAGATTGACAATTTTGTTGTAAATCCAGAATACCGCTCTAAAGGAATTGGTAAATTATTAACTGATTTTATTGAACAAAAGGCAAAAGCATTAGGTTGCAGTAGTATAGTTCTGGATGCTTTTACGGGAAATTTTGGCGCTCATCGTTTTTATTATAATCAAGGATACAATCCAAAAGGGTTTCATTTTGTAAAAATCTTAGACGAGAATAAAATAACTAAATAAAATAATAGTTAAGCTTTTATTGAACCTTCAAAAGCATTATTAAACCAAAGAATTGGTTATTTTTGTTTCACGAACTTTATTACAAACTATTTTGGGATTATATAAAAATCTATTCAAACAAACTGCGATTTATGGACTGGCAACGGTTTTACCCCGAATGCTTAGTTTTTTACTGGTCAGATTATATACAGGTATTTTGCCAACAGCTGAATATGGTGAGGTTTCGATTGTTTTGTCTTGGATGGTTTTCTTTAACGTAGTACTTTCCTACGGAATGGAAACGGCTTTTTTTAGATTTTACAGCGCAGAAGAAGACAAGAAAAATGTAATTGCGACATCTACAATATCAATATTTTGGTCGTCAATAATCTTTTTATTTGCTGCTTTAATATTTAGAAATACCTTGGCAGCTTGGGCAGAAGTTGATGTACAGTATATAACATATTCTGTTTGGATTTTAGTTTTAGATGCTTTGGTTTTAGTACCATTTTCTAAGTTAAGAGCCAATCAGCGTCCAATGATGTATGCGGCTATTAAAATAGGTAATGTTATCATTAACTTATTGCTGAATATTTTCTTTTTGATTTATTTACCTAAACTGGCGGCTTCAAATCCTAATTCAGTTTGGGATAACTTATATGTAGAAAATTTCCAGATTGCTTATATTTTCATTGCCAATCTGCTGGCAAGTTTAGCCACGTTTGTAGTGCTATCACCAAATTATATGTCGCTTGGTCGAAAATTTGATCCTGTACTTTGGAAAAAAATGATGAAATACGGTCTTCCAATTTTGGTTGCAGGTTTAGCATTTGCCGTTAACGAGCATTTTGATAAAATTTTGTTAGGCTATTTATTACCTGAGAATTTAGCAAAATCTGAAGTTGGAGCATATTCTGCCTGTTATAAATTAGGCTTGTTTATGGTTTTGTTTGCAACAGCTTTTAGATTAGGAATTGAACCGTTCTTTTTTAGCCACGCAAAAAATGCCAATGCCCCTCAAACATATGCAGTTATTACAAAATACTTTGTGATTTTGGGCTCATTGATTTTATTGGGCGTAATTGTTTTTGCCGATGTCTTAAAGTATCTTTTGTTAGATAATAAGTCCTATTGGGAAGCAATGAAAGTGGTACCCTTAATTATTTTGGCAAACTTCTTTTTAGGAATCTACAACAATTTATCAGTTTGGTATAAACTTACAGATAAAACAAAAATTGGAGCCTACATTTCGATAGTTGGTGCAATCGTAACATTAGTTTTAAACTACTTTTTAATTCCAAAATACAGTTATTACGGATCAGCAATTGCTACTATTTCAGCATACGGAAGCATGATGTTAATTTCCTATGTTTTAGGAAATAAATATTACCCGATACCATATGATATGAATAAGATATCTGCTTATTTAGGAATTTCGATTGTGTTCTCGGCAATTTCTTTCTATGGCTTTAGAGAAAATTATTTCGTTGGCATCCCGTTGCTTTTAGGCTTTATGTACTTTGTTTATCATAATGAAAAAGAGACTATTAAAGGAATCATGAAAAAGTAGAAATTACTTTTTTAATTATTTAAAATATAAAATGAAAATACAAATTATCAATAAATCACAGCACGATTTACCTAACTATGAAACTATTGCTTCTGCAGGAATGGATTTGCGTGCTAATTTAACTGAATCAATTACGCTAAAACCTTTAGAAAGAACAATTGTAAAAACAGGACTTTTTATCGAATTACCAATTGGCTGCGAAGCACAGGTAAGACCAAGAAGCGGACTGGCTGCTAAAAAAGGAATTACAGTTTTAAATTCTCCAGGTACGGTTGATGCAGATTATAGAGGAGAAATAGGGGTAATTTTAGTAAATTTATCAAATGAAGAATTTGTAATCGAAAACGGAGAACGAATTGCACAATTAATTATTGCGAAACACGAAAGAGCTGAATGGATCGAAGTCGAAGAACTTTCTGAAACTTCAAGAGGTGAAGGCGGTTTTGGCAGTACAGGAGTAAAATAGTTTTTAGTTTTACATTATAGAATCTAGAAGCACATTAATTTCTAGCACTTTTAAAGTGAAATGAAAAATCTTAGTAAAGAATATTCACGGGCTTTATCATAAAAAAAATTAAACCAAATCAATGAAGATTTAAATCTTCACGAAACAAATAAAAACAAAAAATGAAAATAATAGTTCCAATGGCTGGCCGCGGATCGAGACTTAGGCCACATACTTTAACCGTTCCAAAACCATTAATTCCAGTTGCAGGAAAATCAATCGTGCATCGTTTGGTCGAGGATATTGCCAAAATTTTAAAAGAGCCTATCGAAGAAGTCGCTTTTATATTAGGAGATCCTGCTTTTTTTGGAGATGATCTTGTAGCAAGTTTAGAAGATTTGGCAAAAGGGTTAGGAGCAAAAGCATCTATTTATCGACAAGATTTGCCTTTGGGAACAGGTCACGCTATTATGTGTGCAAAAGAATCTCTTTCTGGTCCTGCAGTTATCGCTTATGCGGATACTTTAATTAGAGCTGATTTTGAATTAGATCCTGAGGCAGATGCTGTAATTTGGGTAAAACAAGTAGAACAGCCAGAAGCTTTTGGTGTAGTAAAATTAAACGCAAATAATGAAATTATAGAATTGGTTGAAAAACCAAAAGAGTTTGTAAGCGATTTAGCAGTTATTGGAATTTACTATTTCAAAGAAGTTAGTGATTTGAAAAAGGAATTACAAGGCGTTTTAGATAATAACATTCAAAACGGCGGAGAATATCAAATCAATGACGGTATCAAAGCAATGATGGCCAACGGAAAAGTTTTTAAAACAGGAAGCGTTGACGAATGGATGGATTGCGGAAACAAAGATGTAACCGTTGAAACAAATACCAGAATGCTGGGATTTTTACATAATGATGGTGAACATTTAGTTGACTATGATGTAAAACTAGAAAATTCAACCATTATTCCACCTTGTTATATTGGTGAAAATGTAGTGCTTAAAAACACGACGGTTGGTCCGAACGTTTCAATTGGCAAAGGATGTCACATAACGGATAGTGCAATTAAGAACAGTTTAGTACAGACTTATTCTCAAATAAAAAATGCAAATTTAGACAATGCAATGATTGGAAATCATGTAAGTTATGATGGTAAATTTACCAGCATCAGCATTGGAGATTATTCTGTTTTAGAATAAAAATAAATTTCAAAAGGTTCTTTTTGGTTTAAAAATGAAAATATAAAAAGAATGAAAAAAGGCGTTTTAATAATTTTATTTATCGTTTTGCTTGGCAATTCAAATGTGGTTTTGGCTCAAACTGAACCAGAAGATATTGCTATGGCAACAGATGATTATCAAGATGCTTTTTATGAATCTTTAAAACAAAAAGGAATTGAAAATTATGATAAAGCAATAGCATCATTAGACAAATGTATCAAACTAAAACCCAATGATGCTGTTGCCTATTTTGAATTAGGGAAAAATTATCTGGCTCTCAAAGATTATAAAAATGCACAGGATGCATTTGAAAAAGCCACACAATTAAACCCAAAAAATAAATGGTATTGGTTAGGAATTTACGATGTAAGTTATGAAACCAAAAATTATCCGCTGGCAATCGAAACGATTCAGAAAATTATGGTTTTTGATGAAGAGTACAAAGACGATTTAATATCGTTGTATATGATCACAAACCAATTTGATAAAGCTTTGACTGCTATTAATGAAATGAACGATAAGTTTGGGAAATCTGAAGATCGTGAAAGATACAAAATACAGATTTTATCGCAGGGAAAATATCAGGATGCTGCTATTACCAATTTAATAGATCAGATTAAGAAAAATCCAAAAGAAGAATCCAATTACGTTAATTTGATTTTTTTATATTCAAAAGCAGAGGAAACAGATAAGGCATTAGATATAGCAAAACAATTATCAAAAGAAATTCCAGATTCAGAATGGGCGCAGGTAAGCTTATTCAAAGTATATCTAGATGCCAATCAGGCAGATAAAGCGATAAAAGCGATGAATATAGTTTTGTCAAGTTCAAAAATTGACTCAAAAATTAAACATCGTACCTTAAATGAATTTTTGATTTATGTTACTAAAAATCCTCAGTATGCACCTGATTTAGAAAAGGCAATTGCATATTTTGATAACGATAAAGAAATTGATGTAGCAAAAGAAATTGGCAAATTTTATCATGGAAAAGGACAATTTGAAAACGCAATTAAGTATTACGAGAAAGATCTAAGAACAAACTCAGAGACAGATCGTGAAACTAATTTGCTTTTACTTGATGCTTATACACAGGCAAAACAATTTGAGCCAATGACAAAAAGGGCGATGAATATGATAGAAGTTTATCCGAGTCAGCCTCAATTTTACTATTATGCAGGACTAGGAAATAATCAGCTGAAACAATTTAAAAACGCAAAAACCGTTTTAGAAATGGGACTTGATTATGTTGTTGATGATAAAAAGCTCGAAGCAAATTTTAATATTCAACTTGGTGAGGCTTACAATGGATTGGGAGATGCTAAGAAAAAAGAGGAATACTTTTTGAAAGCAAATGAGTTATTAAAACAAAAATAATAAGGAGAATAAAATGAAAAAATATATTGTATTAGTATTGATGTCCGTTTTTGTGATTTCATGTAAATCAAAACAGGCAGCAGTACAAAACAACACTGTAGTCGAAACGATTACAAAAAAAGATAAAAAAGCAATAGAGAAGCATTACGAAAACAAACTAGATTTTTCGACTCTCTATATAAAAGCCGCTGCGAAGTATGTAGATGATAAACAAAGTCAAAACGTAACTGCCGAAATAAAAATTGAAAAAGACAAACAGATTTTAGTAAGCGTTCGGTTTTTAGGAATTACAATGGCGAAAGCCTTGATTACCCCAACCGCAGTAAGTTATTACGAAAAAATAAACAGTACTTATTATGAAGGTGATTTTAGCAGTTTGAGTAAATGGCTTGGAACTGAATTAGATTATAACAAAGTACAGAATTTGTTAATTGGAGAAGCTTTTGATGATTTAAGAAAAGGCGAGTATACACAGACAATTGTAGAAAATCTTTTTCGCTTAGAAGATGAAAAGGATGAAAATATAAAAAAGGCATTCTATTTAGATCCTGAAAAATATTTGCTGCAGAAAGAAGAAATCACACAAGCATCTGAAAACAGAAAGTTAGAAATTAATTATTCTGACAGTAAAACGTTTGCCCAAGGAACAATTCCAACAACACTTACAATTAATGCTGTGCAGCCAAAAGGAACAACCAATATTAATTTAAATTATAACAATATTTCGTTTAACGAGGAACTTTCTTTTCCGTATAGCGTACCAAGCGGTTATAAAAAAGTTTTAATTAAGTAAATTTGCAAAAAGAAAAAAGAAACATGCCAAAATTTCTCCTCAGCCTAATTTTTATTTGTGCCACAACTTTTATGTGGGCGCAAGATTCACAGCAAGAAAAACTTGAACAGCGTAAAGCGCAGATTCAGCAAGAAATTAGAGATAATGAAAAAATGCTGCAATCAGTAAAGAAAAAGAAAAATCGGCTGTAAATGTGTTTTTAATTCAGGCGAATAAAATCAAGTTAAAAGAGAAATTAATCAATACTACCGCAAAGCAGGAAAAACTGTTAAGTAATGATATGTATATTAATCAAGTTAAGGTTAATAAATTAAAAAAGGAGCTGGAAGTTTTAAAAGCAGATTATGCTAAGATGATTTTAAAATCGTACAAAAGCCGTTCTGAGCAAAGTAGAGCAATGTTTATTTTGTCTTCAGAAAGTTTTTTACAAGCTTATAAAAGAGCACAATATTTAAAACAATATACTAATTTTAGAAAAAATCAAGGTTTAGAAATCGAGTCTAAAACTGCACAATTAGTTGATTTTAATGCAAGGTTAGACGGGCAGAGACAGGTTAAGAAAAAAATTATTGCTGAGAACGAAAAGGAAAAACAAAGTTTAGAAGTTGAGAAAAAAGAACAGCAAAAATTAGTTAACTCAATTAAAAAAGATAAGAATAAAATTATTGCTGATACAAGAGCGAAACAGCAAGAATCGAGAAGAATCGACGCTAAAATTAAAGAACTTATTCGTGAACAAATTAGATTAGCGAATCAAAGAGCCGAGGAAGAGAGACGTAGAAGAATCGCAGAAGGTAAAGCCAGCGAAGCAGAGAAAGCAGAGGCAGCAGCACCTAAAAGTTATTCATCAGATAGAATTGCATTAACGCCGGAAGGTAAAATTTTGGCTGCCGATTTTAAAGCAAACAGAGGAAAATTACCTTGGCCGGTAGAGAAAGGATTTATATCTCTTGGTTACGGAGATCAACCGCATCCATTGTATCCATCATTGACTGTTCATAATTCAGGAGTAGAGATCACTACTGAACAAGGAGCAAGCGCACGTGCGGTGTTTGAAGGAGTGGTATCCAAAGTGATTGCCTTATCTCCTGTAAACAGAGCCGTTTTTATTCAGCATGGAGATTTCTTTACCGTATATCAAAATTTAAGTTCCGTGTCTGTTGAACAAGGTGATAAAGTAAAAGTGAAGCAAGTTATTGGAAAAGTTAGAACTAGTGGAGACACAGGAAAAACAATTATTAAATTCCTGATTCTTCAAAATACATCAAATAATAATCCAGAAGGATGGCTGCAAAATAGATAGTTTAGCAGTACTATAAAATGAGCTGATTGAATATTAGCTAAAAGAAAACCTTTTCACTGATTAATACTAGTGAAAAGGTTTTTTATTTGCTTACATTATCAGGGTTTTCAATTAAAACAGTATTTAAACCAGATTGTATAGATGAATTTTGAATAAGAAATTCGGTTTTTACAGTTTTGAATCACTTAATCATATTGTTCTAAAAAATATTTAATAACATCAGTCGTAGTTACAATTCCTTTCAGTTCTCCATTGTCTACAACAGGCAGAGCATGAAAATCTTCTTTTGCAAAAACTTCCGCTAGATCTTTAATAATGGTATCAGAAGGAAGAGTTTTTGGTTTTGAAGTCATAACTTGAGAAATGCTGAGCATATCCAAGATCGCTTCATCTACACCTTCTTGTCCATCAAACAAAGCACCAAAAGTCAATCGATTAACATCTGTTCGGCTTATAATACCAACTACCACTTTGCCATTAACAACAGGAATATGTCTGATCGAATTCGATTTTAGTTTTTCTACTACTTTTCTTAAATCGTCATTTTGATTTACAGTCACTACGCTTTTAGTCATAATGTGACTAATTGGTTCTCTTTTTTCATAATAGATAAGTGTTAAATTTATATCAAATATGTAAAATAATTCTGATAATATTTGTGATATTTATCAGCTTTTAAATCAAAACAAATGATTACCTATAATAGTTAAAATTTGAGGATATTGTGAAAATGAATACTAGAAGTGACCGTTTTTTGAGAAATAGATTTGTAAATTCATTCTTAAGTTAATTCGAAATTGCATCGATTGAAATTAAAAATAGTATTTTTTGCACTATGGAAACAAATAGACAGAAAAAAATAGGCAGTGTAATCCAGAAAGATCTGGTTGATATTTTGCAAGGTGAAGTGAGAAAAAATGGAATTAGCAACTTAGTAATTTCAGTATCCAAAGTTAGTGTTACTTCAGATTTATCTGTGGCGACAGTATATTTAAGTATTTTTCCACAAGAAAAAGCCAAAGAAACTTTAGAAGGAATAAAATCAAATACTACCCTAATCAAGCATGATTTATCACAACGCGTTCGTTTGCAATTACGCCGTGTGCCAAATCTAGTTTTCTTTATTGATGACTCTTTAGACTATATTGAAAAAATAGACAATGCTTTGGCAAACAGAGAAAATCCAATTGAAAACCGTGATCTACTAGAAAAAAGAAGAAAATCATAAATTGAATTTCCCCCTTTACATAGCCAAACGATATATTTTCAGCCGAAGTAAAAATAACGCTATCAATATTATCAATCGTATTGCCAGCATGGGAATTGTTGTTGGCACAATGGCTTTGTTTGTGGTATTGTCCGTTTTTAGCGGATTAAAAGTTTTTAGTCTTTCGTTTACAAACGAAATAGATCCCGACTTGAAAATGACAAGTACTTTAGGAAAATCATTTTTTATTTCTAAAGAACAAGAAAATCAACTCAAAAAAATTGAAGGAGTTGCCTCTTATACCAAAATTATCGAAGAACGTGTTTTGTTCTTATTCAAAGATAAACAGCATGTTACCTATTTAAAAGGTGTAGACAGTGTTTATCCTGTAGTAAACGATATCAAGAAAAAATTATTTAATGGGCAATGGATTAGAAGAGATTCTTATCAGGTAGTAATTGGATATAGAATGGCACAGGATTTCTCGATGGGAATTCTTGATTTTGAAAATCCGTTGCAGATATTTGCACCAAAACCAGGAAAAGGAGCAATCGAAAATCCAAATGAAGCCTTTACAAAAACAGATGTATTGCCTGTTGGAGTTTACTCAATCAGCGAAGATTTAGATTCGAAATATGTATTTGCAGATTTAGGTCTTACTCAGGAATTATTGATGTATAAACCCAATCAGATTTCAGGAATTGAGTTTAAACTGAAACCAAATGCAGATGAAAATGCCATTACAAATCAATTAAAAAAGATCTTCGATAATAAAGTCACCTTAAAAAACAGAGCACAGCTTAATGAGTCTTTATACAGAATGCTCAATACGGAGAATATCGTAGTTTATTTGATTTTTACTCTCGTAATTGTGGTAGCACTTTTTAATTTAGTCGGCGCTTTAATTATGATGATTTTAGAGAAAAAAGGAAATCTAAAAACCCTATTTAATCTTGGAACAGAAATCAACAGTCTTCGAAAAATATTTTTACTTCAGGGAACGCTGCTAAGTATTTTTGGCGGATTATTGGGTCTCGCTTTAGGTATTATTCTAGTAGTGCTGCAGCAAAAATATGAGCTTATTATGCTTACCGCAACTTTGGCATATCCAGTAGTATTTACAGTAGAAAATGTGCTTATTGTTTTAGGTACAATTGTTTCTCTTGGTTTTGTCGCTTCATTAATTGCCAGCAGCCGCGTAAGCAAAAAGTTGTTGGATTAATATATTTCTCTAAAAAATATTACTTACATTTATTGCTTTAAAAATCTACAGCATATGATTGTTTCTGCCTAATCCTAATTTTATTTTTTTAGAATAATTAGGATACTTACGTTTTACTTTCTTAGTTCAGGTTATTACATCTGGACAATTTTTATCATTTATCCTAAATATCATGACAGAAACAGTTATAAAGAAAAGTTTATTTTCTAAAATATTCACCACCCTAAAACAAGCCTTGCAAGGTGACGAATCCTTTGATTATACCTCTGGAAGTATTAAGAAAGCCGTAATTCTATTAGCCATACCAATGGTTTTAGAAATGATGATGGAATCGGTTTTTGCTTTAGTCGATTTGTATTTCGTTGGTCACTTAGAACACAGCAGTTTTGCAATTCAAACAGTGGGATTAACAGAGTCTGTTTTAACAATTATATATTCTCTAGACATCGGATTAAGTATGGCAGCAACCGCAGTTGTAGCAAGACGTATTGGAGAAAAAGATCCTGTTGCTGCAGCAAAAGCCGGAATGCAGGCTATAATTATTGCATTTGTACTAAGTGTTTTTATGAGCATTTTTGGAATCATCTATGCCAAAGATATTCTTTTATTCATGGGAGCTTCTGTTGAAGCCGCTGAACATGGGTTTAGATACACTCAAATTATGATTGGCTCTAGTTTATGTATTACATTTTTATTCTTGATAAACGGAATTTTTCGCGGTGCTGGTAATGCGGCAATCGCAATGAAAAGCCTTTGGATTGCTAATATTTGTAATATTATTTTATGCCCAATTTTAATTAATGGTTTCGGGTCAATTCCTGCTTTTGGATTAGTTGGTGCGGCGATTGCCACGACTTTAGGAAGAAGCATTGGGGTTTTGTATCAAATTTATCATTTGTTCTATGGAAATGGAGTTTTAAAAATTAAAATCTCTTATTTAATTCCAGATTTCAAGCAGATAAAAGCTTTAGTCAAAATTGCTGCTCCAGGAGTTTTGCAATTTGTAATCGCTTCATGCAGTTGGATTTTCTTGGCACAATTAGTAGCTACAACAGGAGGCGATCATGGTTCTGCAGGTTATCAAACGGCATTGCGAATTATGATGTTTTTTATTCTGCCTGCTTGGGGGTTAAGTAATGCAGCGGCAACTTTGGTCGGACAGAATTTAGGAGCCAAACAAATTGAACGCGCCGAAAAATCAGTTTTTACAACTGCAAAATACAATTTGGTTTTTATGGCTTCTATTACAATTATAACATTAGTTTTTGGACAGTATATTATTTCATTTTTTACCAATGACGAAATAGTAAAAACGGTTGCAGTCGAAGCTTTACAGATCATGTGTATTGGTTTTGTCTTTTATGGAATTGGAATGGTTTTAATAAATACCTTTAATGGAGCAGGAGATACGTGGACACCAACAGGAATTAATTTCTTCGGATTTTGGCTGTTTCAAATACCATTAGCCTATATACTTGCCAAACATTTTAATATGGGACCAACAGGAGTTTTCATCGCAATTCCAGTTGCTGAAACTGCAATAACATTAGCCGGAATCTTTTTCTATAAAAGAGGAAAGTGGAAAAGAGTTCAGGTTTAAAATTTATTTGTATACTTTTTCTTAAAAAAAGACGTTAAAAATTTAGTAACCAAAAACTATATTATGAAAAAGCGAATTAAATTTTCAACACTTTTAGGAATTTTAGGATTAGCAGTTATTTTTTCATTTAAACCACTAGAAGAGAAAAAAACAATTGTAATTGATGCCGGTCATGGCGGAAAAGATCTTGGTGCCGACATGTATGGATTTCAAGAGAAATTAATTACGGAAACAATTGCAAAAAAATTAAAACGTTAAATAAGGATAGTAACCTTGAAATTGTTTTACTTCGAGATAGTGATCGTGAGATGGAATTGAGCGAAAGAGTTTCGATTATCAATAATTTAAAACCAGACTTAGTTGTTTCTCTTCATGTTAGTAAAAGTATGAATATGAGTGTAAACGGAGTAGATGTCTATGTTCCATCAAATGAGACGTTTCATGAAAAATCAAAAGAAAGTGCAGTTATTGTAATTGATAAAATGACTGAAGCTGGAAATCTCAAAAAAAGAAGAGTTTCTGAAGCACCTTTTTATATACTAAAAAATGCTAGCTGTCCTGTAATGACATTACAAATCGGATTTTTATCGAATGAAAAAGATCGCGATTATATTACTAGTGAAAAAGGACAGACAGAAATTGCCCTAAACATTTTAGAAGCTGTAAAGTAAAAATGACTATACATTCAAAAAAAATACCTTCAATATTGAAGGTATTTTTTATATATCAGATCTTTATCAGAGGTGAAAACTTTGGCAAAGATTATATTTTAAACAAACTCATATCCTGCATAAACCTGCTCAATTTCCTTCATAATTGCGAATAAATCTTCAGGTGCATCAGTGGTAACTAGTTTTTGTTTGAATTCTTTAAAAGAATGAATTCCTTTGAAGTAGTTCGTATAATGACGGCGCATTTCTACAATTCCTAAACGTTCGCCTTTCCAATCCATAGACCATTGTAAATGATTTCGAGCGGCTTCAACACGATCAATAACCGTTGGAGCAGGTAAATGCTCGCCCGTTTTAAAATAATGTTTAATTTCATTAAAAATCCACGGATAACCAATTGCAGCACGGCCAATCATGATACCATCAATTCCGTATTCGTTTTTATATTTTAAAGCCTTTTCAGGATTATCGATATCACCGTTTCCAAAAATAGGCATCGTAATTCTTGGGTTGTTTTTTACACGCGCAATATGCGACCAATCAGAGTGGCCTTTGTACATTTGAGCACGAGTTCTGGCGTGAATCGTTAAAGCTTGAACACCTATATCCTGAAGCCTTTCTGCAACTTCATCAATATTAATCGAGTTTTCATCCCAGCCCAAACGCGTTTTTACCGTTACAGGTAAATCAGTACTTCTAATAACCGCTTTTGTCAAACGAACCATCAAATCAACATCTTTCAAAACGCCCGCTCCAGCACCTTTACAAACTACTTTTTTTACAGGACAGCCAAAATTAATATCGACTAAATCAGGTTTTACCGTAGAAACAATTTTAGACGAAAGTGCCATTGCTTCCTCATCACCACCAAAAATCTGAATTCCAACAGGACGTTCGTAATCAAAAATATCCAACTTCATTCTACTTTTGATCGCATCACGAATCAATCCTTCTGATGAAATAAATTCCGAGTACATCATGTCAGCGCCGTGCGTTTTGCATAATCTGCGAAACGGCGGATCACTCACATCTTCCATTGGAGCAAGCAGTAAAGGAAATTCGGGTAATTCTATGTTGCCAATCTTGACCATCTTCATAATTTTTTGCAAAATTACAACATTTAGTTTAATTAAAAAGAGTCTAAGTTTCTAAGATGCTAAGGTTCTGAGTTTTTTATCCTTATTTAATATTAAAAAAGAAAAACTTAGAACCTTAGAATCTCAGTATCTTAGCAACTTAGAACGAAGTTCTATAATCAAAAAAACGAATTGGTTTACGGCTCATTGGGTTAAAAACCAAAGGGTTTAAAGTTTCTTTTGAGGCGAATTCTATTTTTGGAGTTACTCTTAATTTGGCTCTAAAATGATCTTTTATTTCCTGTAAAAATTCTGGAGTTTGATTTTTTACAGCAATCTTTATCACGATTTCATCTGTGCCTAAATCGTTTGTCGAAATTTCAATAATATGATTCTCGATATTATCAAAACCACTTAAAACATCGTTCATTGCCGGCGGATAAAGTGTTGTGCCTTTGTATTTGATCATCTGTTTTTTTCGTCCTAAAACTGGACCAACACGCAAAGTGTGTCGCCCGCAGGCGCAAGGTTCATTATGAAGCTGTACAATATCGCCCGTTTTAAAACGCAATAAAGGCATCGCTTCAATACCTAAAGTAGTAAAAGTGAGTTCACCCGTTTCGCCATTTTTTACTGGCAGATTATTTTCGTCCAAAACTTCAACAATGATTAATTCTGGATGATGATGACCGCCTTTTCCGTGTTCACATTCTGTAAAAGCCGTACTCATTTCAGTAGAAGCATAAGTCGAAAACAACTTAATATTCCATTTATCCGTGATTTTTTTAGACAAAGTATTCATCGAAAAATCTTGATCTCTCAGCGATTCTCCAATACAAATAGCGCCTTTTACACTCGAATTATTATAATCGATTCCGTGAATTTCGGCATATTCAATTAACTTCAATAAAAACGAAGGAACGGTAATTAAATAACTCGGATTGTATTTTAAAATCGAATCCCATTGCATTTCAGGAATTCCGGCACCAACACGAATAACGCCTACTTTTAGTTTTCGTAGTCCCAGAAAATAAGCCAAACCAGCCATAAATTTTCTATCGATTGTAGTCATCAACTGTACAACATCGCCTTCAGCAATTCCTGCGCAGGCAAAAGAAATAGCTTCATTATAAGCCAATCGATCTAAATCAGAATCGGTTAAACCAAAAGTTACAGGATCTCCTAAAGTACCAGAAGTAGAGGCGTAGTCGATAATTTTGTTTTGCGGTACACATACAAAATCATCATTGTATTGTTGTAAATCTTCTTTTGTAGTAACAGGCAAAAATTGTAAATCTTCGAGCGTTTTAATTTTTGAAATATCAATATTCTGTCCAGCAAAAAGTCTTTTGTAAAAAGGAGAATTTTGACTGATGTATTCTAAAAGTTCGGTAAGTTTTTTTTCTTGAAAAATTTTAATTTCTTCTAAAGAATCTTTTTCTATTGCTGGAATCATTGTAGTTTTCTTTTGATCTTTTTTAAATATTTTTCAATTTTTTCTTTTTCGGGTGCAGTGGTGATTTCTTTCGTCAAAGCTTTTTCAAAATTAAGCTTTGCCTGATTAAAATCTTTTATTTGGTAAAAGTACAATCCTGGCTTATAATATACAACCCAATAATCAGGGTTTAAGGATTGGTAATTTTGAATAAATGCAACCGAAATACTTTCTTTTTTTTCAAGCAGAGCATCTATTTTATGATCTTCAATTCTAAATTTTTTATAATTCTCGTAAGCTGTAGTTTCTAGAAAAGGATCTTTGGCAATATTTAAATTTTCTAGTTGAAACGAAACCAAAGTATCTGTTTTTCGATTACTAAAAACAGTATCTAAATTGTAGCAGACAAATTCGCCTAATTGATACGGATTTGCAGACACCCAGACTAATTTTTCTTTAGGTTTAAAAATAATTCCGTGATGTGCCATAAGCTGATTTAGTGCTTTTTCAGATCCATAACCAAGCGGAATATCTTTTAAACCGTTTTTATTTCGAAGAATTTCAGAAGCAATTTCAGGATTTACTTTTGGATTTTCAGATAAAAGTTCCTGCATTCTTTCAAATCGATATTCAGAATGGCTGTTAGCGATTTGAGCTTGATTTCTTTTATCATATTTAAAAGCATCACCTTGAAAATGATTCGAACAAATTAATTCATTACTGTTTGAAACGTCGTAAACATCCATTTTTTTGGGAGAAACTTCGATTAAAACTGCTTTATTATCATTTGCACTTCCTACCATTATAGATTCAGAAACAAATACTTTTCTTTTTTTGGCAATCGCAACGGCTTCGTCTATTGTTGCGGCGTGCTGTAAAATTTCTCGAGTAAGAATCGAAATTGGTGTTTTGGCAATTAATGGAATTTTCGATTTTGATGCATTAATTGTAATTGTTAAACCTTCTTGGTTCATTCCAGAAACCGCACCAATCATTCCCGGCCAAGTAATCATCATAAATTTATGACCTTCTTTCGGATTTATGAATGCCACGATTTTATTTTCGGCGAAAGCATCGTTTACATAAAAATCAAAATTTCGTCCAAGAATTAAACTCCCGTCTTCCGATTTTTCATTCCAAGCAGCAAAAGAAGAACAGCCGACTAAAGCTAAATCTTGAAGAGCATGGCCAATATCGTGTGCAGCGTGTAAATATAAGCCGCGTTGATATTTGGATGCAATATTGTCGAACTCATGTGAAGTATATTCTGAAACGCCAAAAATTTCCGTTTGATATTCCTCAGGAACATTCAAAAATAATTTTCGATTGTACCATTTTAAAAAATGACGAAGCATTTTCTGTTCAAAATTGGACGGAATTAAATCGGTTATTTTAGAGAAAAAAATCTGTTGTTGTTTTTTTAAAAGTGAATCTGTCAAGGCGCCGGTGTTTAAACCAATTTCAAGCGGATCGCCTTCAGCATACAATTCCCAAAGACCTTGTCTGTTTTTTAAAAGAGAATTTTTTCCTGAGGTAAAAACAGAATCAGAGATTTTTTTGACAACTGGTTTTTGTGCATTATATCCCGAAATTTCGGGTTGATGGTGCATTGATTTTGATGTTCCGCAAGAAACAAGCGACAGTAGAAAACCGATAAATAAAAAAAATGAGATTCTGTTTTTCATGATTCTTTATTCAGATTCTTTGTTAATTTTGGTAACCAAATATTCTTTACCAATAATTTCAGAGCAGGTAGAAACGGCACCAATTGTTACACCCAATACTCCGTGCATGTTTATACTTTGACCCGTAAGATACAAATTATCCAATTTGGTTTTTGCAGGGATTAATGTTTTCATAGGATTATTAGAATCTTTAACATATCCGTACATATTTCCATTGTAACCGCCAATATAATCGCGATATGAAAGCGGTGTAGAAGAATGAATCGATTTGATACAATCTTTAATTCCTGGAAACTTCAGTTCAATTTCATCTAAAAATTTAGCCGTTTTTCTCGCTTTAAATTCCTCATAACTTTCCCCTCGATCACTTTTTTCCGCAGTTGTGTTAAAAGTATCAATCCAAGGAATCATATCTTCATATTTCATGTACGTAATAAACGTCATTCCGTCAGCCCAGATTTCATCTTTTTTTGAAGCATTCATCGAAGCCATAAAACCTTTTGGCCACGAATCATCATCATAATCATGCGCAGTCCAGACCTCACTGCTTTTTTTGAAATGATAAAAATTATGATTGATATATTTAAAAGTTTCAGGTTTAAAAACCAAATACAAACTAAAAGCCGAAATGACACCTTCAAGACTTTGAACTCTATTAACAAACGCTTTTCTAAAGTTTTCTTCGCCAGCCATTTTCAAAGTTGTTTTAGGTTCAATATTTGAAATAAACATGGAGCCAAAAACTTTTGTTCCGTCTTTTAATTCGACAAATTCGACTTTATTGTTTTCGACATGAAATCGAGTCACTTCTTTGTATTTGTAAAATTCGCCGCCGTATTTTTTAAGCTGTTTTAAAAGTTGTTTTGTAATTTGGCTTCCGCCGTTAATGCATCGCCACGAACTTTGAATGTATGAATTTACCGAAAGGGCATGAACGTAAAAAGGTGATTTATCTGGAATTCCGGCATATAAAAAATTAGAGCCGGCAAGAACCGCTTTTAATTTTTCATTCTGCGTGCATTCGTCAATCGTTTCTTTTGCGTTTAGCGCAAGAATTTCGTTTTCATATTTTCCTTCCCAATTTAAATTGTAAAGCGGAAAAGCGTCGCAGATCGACTTTAGTTTTTCGCAGTATTTATCAATATTGGCTTTTTCTTCAGGAAAAAAGGCAGTCAGCTGTTTGGTGAAATTATCGTATCCCTGCGCATGTGGATATTCGTTTGGATCATCTTCAAAAGAAATCATATCGTAACAATTATCATCTAATTTTTTCAAATTTAGATGCTTCATAATACCGATATAATTAAAATATTTATAGAGATTTTCGCCTTTATCTAAGCCTCCGATATAATGAATTCCCGTATCAAAAATAGTTTTATCACGAACAAAAGTCTGCAGATTTCCACCGTATTGATTGTTCTTTTCAAGCACACAAACGCTGTAGCCTTCTTTAGCCAAAATTATAGACGAAACTAATCCGCCTAAACCGCTGCCAACAATTACTACATCGTAATGCTCCTTCATTCTATTTTTTCTTTACTACGGTTATATCATTTTCTTCAGCAGTAATTTCAAAACCAGCTGCAATCAATTTAGTTTTTAAATCTTGGCAGTTAATTAAAATTATTGTTGTGCTTAAAATGATTTTTTCAAAAGCAGCAACATAGCTTTCATCAGAAATTAAAAGAATTTCATGTTGATTTTCAAATGCTGATTCTAATGGATCTGAATAAAATATTTTTCTTTTTTTAAGGAAATAATTCGTTTTTGCAACAGCCAATTTTTCTTCATCATTTATAAATGAAAACACCTTATGCTGTGGTTCCTGCAAAGTCAATAAAACATCCAGCTGCCCATAATCATTTGCAAGATGGAGTATTTTAGCTTTAGAATCAATGTATTTATTTAAGTTGTAATAGGTTTCTAAATTTTGACTTAGATCTTTTTTTACACTATTGCCTATTTCAAGTTCTTTATAATCATAGCTGTTAATGAGCATTGATTTGAAATAAGCAGGACCTTCGAGCTGTTGGCGAATTTTGCGATATTCAGCCTTAAAGAAAGAACTGATTTGTTTTGTACGCTCGGCATAATTATTTCCAAAAGAATTATTTTCGGGAGTAATTCGCTCTAAAATTGAAAGGGTAAGCGTACTGCGATGAATTACAAAATCGCCTTTTGGAATCGCTTCTGAGGCACCATGAATCACAACAGGAATAATGTCTAAGTTAAATTCTTGGGCAAGAAAGAAAGCGCCTTTATGAAATCTTTTTACAACATTGTTTTCAGAACGAGTTCCTTCTGGAAATACCATTAAGGAATAACCTTCTTCAACTTTTTTTCTTAAATGTTCTACACCGCCTTCAAGACCTTCAGAAACGGGATAAAAACCTGCTTTTCTAACTGTTCCGCCAAATATGGGAGAGTTGTAAACCCAGTCGCTTACCAGAAAAATAATTTTTGGACTCAGCATTCCCATTGCAAGAATATCTATAAACGAAGAATGATTTGCAATTATAACAGCTGGCTTATCAAAAGTTTCATTAAAATTATTGATGACTTTTTTGTGGATAAATGGGTTTGAATACAATACAGATTTCATGAATTTTGAAATCACATATCTAAAAGCTTTCATTTTTGTTTTTTTGCTCAGCGGTAAAATCGGCATTATCGTAAAACTGAAAATAGACATTAAAATGCCACCCATACCATAATAGAAAAACGAAATTACACCATGAATAAAAGTGCGTAATTGAAAAGGAGGATTTCCGTTTTTGGGTCTATTTGACAAAAATAATTTGAACAGTATAGGATAAAAAATAAATGTAATAATTAAAGCTGCAAAAACTCCAATTAAAGAAACGGAAGAAATAGATCGTAATGCTGGATGTTTTGCAAAAATCATCGCACCAATTCCTAAAATAGTGGTAATTACCGCCAGAATAATTGAAGTTCTGTAAATGGCAATTTCATTTTTTCCTGACGAATATTCTTTTTGTAAAGCGCTTGTCATGAAAATACTAAAATCAACACCATGACCAAAAATTAAGGTGCAGACAATCATGCTGAAAATATTCATTTGAATACCAAAAATGCCCATAATTCCAGCCGTAACAATTCCAGTTAAAGCAATTGGAATACAGCTGATAATCACTAATTCGACTCTTCGGAAGAAGAAAAATAAAATAAAAATTACGGCAACAAAAGAATAATTTACAAGCGAATTAAAATCAGTTTTTAAAGTACTGAAAAAGGTTTCATTCATTTGCTGACGATCAATCGCAATGATGTTGTCTTTGGCAGAAGTTGATTTTACAAAAACATCACGTTGTTTTGGGGTAACTTTTACTAAAGTTGAAATCGTATAAAAACCATTTTTTTCGGTTACAAATTCTTTCAGCTGCAATGCTTGAACTTTTAAATAATCTGAAATAGAAATTGGTTTAAAATCAAAGCCTAAACGATCAAAAAAGATCGAGTAGGTTGTTGGTTTAAAGCCAAGTTTTGAACCTTCGGAAATCAATTGTGACTTCAAATTTTCTTTTTTCTCAGCGTTCCAAAATGAATTCCATTTTTCAATTTTCTCTTTTTGCGCTTCTTGCGAAAGCACAATACCGCCAATTGAACTAAAATTTAATATTTTGTCTTGTTCTTTTGCTGTAGATAAATCTCCAAAAAGCTTGTTGTTGTTCTGCAATACTTCCTCCATACTTTTTCCGTACGAGGCAACATAAATGGTTTTGGAAGTTAAACTTGTGCTTTCTTCCAATTGTTTTTCGGCCGCTTTAATGTCTTTTGGAACAAAATTTAACTGCGATAAATCGTTATTGAAGCCAACATTATTATAAGTAAAACAACAAACGATTGTAATTATAACACACAGACCAATCAGGATTTTATTATTATGAAAGGAGAAATGCGCGAGTTTATCAATCGCATTTTTTTTATGTTCAAAATTGTCTTGTTTTGGATTATACAAATGCGGAATAATCAAAAGAGAGAAAATTCCAGTTGCCATAACGATAACAGCGGCAAAAATTCCGAGATCATTTAAGGCATCCGATTTTACAAAAAGCAAACATAAAAAGGCAACGGCAGTTGTTGAACTGCTCATAATAACAGGCATCGTAATGTCTTTGTACAAGGTTTTTATATCGCTGTTGTGTTTGTAATGTGTAAGAATGTGAAGCGAATAATCGATCGTAATTCCCAACAAGATCGATCCAATTCCTAGAGAAATCGCTGAAATTTGTTCTTTTACAAAATATAAAAAGGCAACGGCAAATAAAGCTCCAAAAACGGTTGGAAGAAAAATAATAAGCGGAATTAATATTTTTCTGTAAAATAATATCAGAATCAACATTAAGGTAAACATCGCAATTGATGTTGTTAAAACAATATCGCTTTTAATTTGTTTTGCATTGGCAGCCGCAATTAAAGCCGAACCAAAATAACTCACAGAAGTTTTTCCTTTAAACTGCTGATTTAAGTTTTCTTGAATTGATTTAAGTTTTTCGGCAAAAATGGAGTTTTTTTCCGTTTCGCTTGATGAAATATCTGAGGTTATAAAAAGAAGTAATTTCTTTTTATCCTTTGTCATTACAAAACCATTATCGAGTGTAAAATCGTCGCCAATATTTAATTGCTGTAATTTTTTTAAAGCGATGAAAGAAATTCCAAGCGGGTCCTGCAGAATAAAATCTTTGGTAATAAATCCAGATGGAGAAATGATTGATTTGTAATTTCCTTGTGCAGTTGCCGCAATGCTGTCTTTTTGCAGTTTGTTTTGAATGGCAGTATAATCGTTGTCATCTAGAAAAAGAGGCAGATTATTGTAAACAAAATCAATAGTTTCTTGAATATTTTCTTCGTCTATTTTTCCTTGAATTCCAGTAATGTATGGTTTGCAGGATTTAGAAACGCTGTCTGAAAAAACAGCAGCCATTTCTTTTAAATCGTCTTGAGAACCGTTTTTTTCAAGTTCAAAAATAACGGTTGTTTTATCAGCAAAATTTAATTGTTTTAAAACTTTTGCGGTCGCATCGGCTTTGTCGTTTGCTGGAATAAGCTTGCTGATGTCCTCTTCAAACTTAATTTGTGAAGCAAAAAAGCCAAATACTAAAAGCATCAAAACGGCCAAAAGAACCGATAAAGATTTTCGTCGGTTTACAAATAAATGAATGGCGTAGAAGTATTGATGCATAGTTATTTATTATTGTTTTTTTGCCACAGATTACATGGATTAAAATGATTTTTTTCGCCACAAATTTCACGAATTAACACAAATCAATTCGTGGAAATTTGTGAAATTCGTGGCAAACTGACACAGATACTAAAATCATTTTAATCCATGTAATCTGTGGCAAACCTTACTTAATATTCGTTTTGTTCTTAGAACTAAAAGCGCTTAAAAGCAGATAACTTATAAAGCCAGCTGATAGCGCCGAAACGGATGCTAAAATAAGACTTCCTACGATATATTGTGTAGCATTTTTTTGAATATCATCAAACGTAATAGAACTATCTAAAACCAAAGCATCATCTCCCGCTACAAAAAAGCTTCCCATTTTTAAGGAACCATATATGACAAACGGAATGAAAGGCGGGAAACTTACATTTGAAGCTAGATAGGCAATGACTTTGTTGAGCCTGAATAATGCTGCAAAAGTAAAAAGCAACACGGTTTGAAAACCCCAAAATGGCGAGATACCAATAAAAACTCCTAAAGCAATTGAGGCTGATTTTATGAAATTAGAATCGTTGCTTTCTAAAATATCTTCAAGAAAGAATTTTTTAAAACCTTTTTTTTTTGCTCTCCTAAAAAAATCTCTCGGTTTAATGTACAAAAGAGCGTTGATTACCAAAACGGTATTTAAAATACTGATTCGGGTAAAATCTCTAAATGGACGAAAATGCGAAACGCGTTCTGCAGGATCATACAAAACTTGAATAGGAATATTTTTAACTACAATTCCTTTCCAAGCGGAGCGAACAATTACTTCAATTTCAAACTCAAATTTATTGGTGTAAAATTGCTTCGGAATTAATTTTAACGGATACAATCTAAAACCTGATTGTGTATCTTCAAGTACAATTCCAGTTTCAAACTTAAACCAGAAATTCGAAAATTTATTTCCAAAACTGCTTTTCTTCGGCACATTTTCCTGAGTCATGTTTCGGCTTCCAATTAAAAGCGAATTGGGTTCTTTTTGAATTGCTTCGATAAAAACAGGAATATCAGAAGCAAAATGCTGTCCGTCTGAATCAATCGTAATGGCATATTCAAAATTTTGTTCGATTGCTTTTCTAAAACCATTACGCAGCGCTCTGCCTTTTCCTAGATTTTTAGGATGATGAATTTGAGTTAGATGATGATATTGTTTTAGAATTTCGTTTGTTTCGTCAGTCGAACCATCATTAACAATAATGACATTTGAAGTGAAATCTAAAATAGAATCCAGCACTTTTTTCAATGTTTTTTGATTATTGTAAGTGGGTACAATAACACAAAAAGAAGTTGAACTGAGCAGGTCTTGCTGAGATAATATAGGTTTCATTGGGAGTTGTTCTTGAGCTTATTTTACAAACTGCTTCTCCTTGTCAGAGAAACTTTTAGATTGTAAAACAAAGTCTTTTAGATATAGTTTTAAAGCAGTATTTTGCTCTGCATAATGAGCGGTAATAAAAGCTTTATCTTCTTTAATGTTTTTTTTGTAGCCGGTAATTCCAGGAACATCTTCCTGAATACTTAAGCGAATCATTCTGATTTCGATATTATTTGGATCACTTTTTATCGTCGCTTCCAACAATTTGGCACCTTCCTTGAAACGATCCATTTTGTCTCTTAGTTTTTTCTCGAATTTTGAATCTAATAAAATAGATGCCGCTTTGTAAGCCACCAAAATTTTATCATCGTCATTAGAAACTCCAGAAAGTTTCTGTGTAAATTCTTTCGCATTAGTTTCTGATTTTGTAACATCAGAATACATTTTTCGGATAGAAGCCAGATCAGGAGTTCCAACAAAATTGATCCAAAGAAGTAATGATATAAGTAATTTCATAATTATAATTTTTTATACGCATTGCTTAATTTCAGGGCAACGGTATCATTAAAATAAGTGGTGTTTTTCACCTTTACCAAATCATCTTCTGTGACTGTTATATCAAGTTCTAAGCGTAACTCAGGATTTGTCTCAGGATTTATTAATGCCATGAATTTTACATTTGTCAAGGTTTGAATCATCAACGAACTTTTGGTAATAGACTCTGTAAGTTCTTTAATAATTTGAATCATGCAAACGCCTGGCATTATTGGGTTTCCAGGAAAATGACCTTTAAAAACCTCATGATTGGCATTAACTAATATACGAATATTATATTTAGCATCGCCCGTTTTCTCTTCTGAAAGTACTTTATAGAAGTCTTTTAAAACCATAATTTTATTTTTTATTTCACCTCAAAAGAGTACGAAACACCTATTTGAAAATTTACATTAGTATTATAATCACCAAAAAGATAGTGACTATTTGAATTGTTATAATAGTAATCGCTGTCTAAAACGTCTAAAAGTCCTTTTTTAAATCGGAATTCAAAAGCAAGACCTGATGGCATTTTGTAAGCAAGACCTGTTACAAACGAAAGGTCATTATAAGTTTTTCTAAAAGCTAAATTGTCATTTAAAAGAACATCTAAAGCTGGCCCAAACTGTATTTGAAAACCTTGTCCAAATGTAAATTTGTTAATCATAGCGATAGACAAATAACTCATTTGTAAATCCTGATAAACGATTCTTTCTGTTTGTGTATTGGGATCAATAAAATTTCGTGCAACATTATTAGATCCTTGTCTGATGTAATTTATTTCGGGCTGCAGCGCATAACGCTTTGTTAGATTTATTTCTCCAAAACCGCCAATATAAAAATCAGGTCTGTAATCTGCATGCATTTCTGAAATCGTCGAAAGACTCAAACCTGCTCGTAAACCGGGTTTAAAAGTTGCTTGAGCTTGTATGTTTACAACTGCGAAAAAAAGAAATAGGGCAGCCGCTAGTTTACTTTTATACATTTATTTTACTTTAAAAGTGTAACTAATACCAATTTGAAAAACTTGATTTAAGATAACATCATTATAGTAATAATCGTTATTATCGTAATCAATTCCGTCGTAACCATAAATATCAATTAATCCTTGTTTAATTCTGGCTTCAAATGTTAATCCATTTGGTAATGTATAGCCAACACCGCCAACAATGGCAAGGTCAAAACCTTCGGGATTGCTGTTGATATAATTATCAGAAACTTTTAAATCTAAAGACGGACCGCCCAAAATGTGGAAGCCTTTACCGCCAATGTTAAATTTTGCAACCGCACCAAGTGTTAAATAATTTAGTTCATACTTTTCAGAATAATAACGACCATTTTCAAAGTATCTTCCTTCATCACCTTGTCTAGAATACGTTATTTCAGGCTGTAACGAAAAATATTTATTAAATTTAATGTTCACTAATCCACCAACATAAAAATCTGTTTTAGATTGATTATCATCAATATTGGTTAATGTTGACACATTTAAACCACCTCGTAGCCCCGGACTAACTTTTACTTGCGCTTGAGATAATTGAATTCCGATGCATAAAACGAATGCAATTAAGGTTATTTTTTTCATCATTAGATTAGTTTAGTTTTAGGATTAGTTTAAATTTTTATTCTGATTTAAAATAATTAAGCTCAATTTTCAATTTAATATTCTGATGAATTATCTGAATCTTTTCGGCAAAAATATTGTTTTCTGAATTGAAATACAGCGTAAATTTTTCTTTTGTTTTAGAGGCGTGAACTATCTTTTCTAGTTTTTGATCTTTTTTAGAAACAAAAATGTAATTGTCTCGTTTTCCATCTGCCGATTTATAGATATTATCAGATTCATTTTCAAATTGCTCTTGAATCAAATATTGTTTTTTCAAAAGCAGACGAAAATCTTCTTTCAAAGTATTGATTAATATTTTTCGATCTAATTCAGAAACAATAGAATTGACTTTAAAATCAGTTTCAGAAATTTCGAAATCCATTAATTTATTTCCGAATTCCGTTGTAAAAACAATTCGATGTGTTGTATCGTTTATTTTTTTGGCAATAAAAATTCCTGATAACTCATTTCCGTAAACGCTTATGTTGGTTTTATAAACATAATCTGTTTTTGAATCTGAAAAATACGGAACTTCATAAGACGTTTTGTCTAGTTTTTTTGGTGCATAGTTTTTTGTGACTGAGCCGCACGAAACTAAAACAATTGCCAGAAAGCAATTAATTAGTAAAAACTGAATCGTCGATTTTTGCATTGATTACTTTATTTTTAAGTACAATTCTAGTATAATCTTCAGATGATTCTAATAATTTTACCTGAACAACAGTTGCTTCTTCTTTGTCAAAAGTGAGCTCGATTTGTTTGATGTATTTTTTCAGCGCAGCATCTTTCGGAACAAATTTTGCTAGATTCTGACCTTTCAATTTAAAGTACGAAATCGTAAATTCTTTGTCATCAAACATATTACCGCTTACACTTCCCACAATTAATTTATTAATTCGTGCAAAGATTTTGCTGTTGCCAATATCAACTGCACTTTTCTTTCCTTCGTCATTAATCAGGATTTTTCCGTTTTTGAAAGTAATGCTGTAGTTGTATGGTTTTTTATACTGCCATTGAAGCAAAGCCGGCTCTTTAAAAACCATTTTTCCCGAAGTTTCAATGTCTTTTGACAAAAAATCTAAATGCTTGTATTGAACAAAATCGGTACTTAAAGTTTTGATTTTTTTGGCTACGACATTTACATCTTCTTTAAATTGTGTAATTTCTGCAGCAGACATTTTTTGCTCTTGAGCAAACAAACCGCCTGAAATAAAAAGAATTAGTAGAGCTATTTTAGTTTTCATATTTTTTAAGATTGTGCTTAATAATTTTGCCACGAATTGCACCAATTTTCACGAATTTTTAATTTAATAAAATCCGTTTAAATCCGCGTCTTCGCGATAGCGAATCTGTTTCATCCGCGTTCAATTTCATAAGCTTTAAGATTCAGTAATTCTTCAATCGAAACTACTTCATAATTATTCTGCTGTAAAAATTGCAAAAACTGTTCCAGTACCAAAACAGAATGTTCTGCTGTATCATGCAAAAGTACAATTCCGCCGGGAGATATATGCTTAATGAGTCGATTGAAAATTAATTCCTGATTTTGGGTTCCACCGTCAAGTGAACGAATATTCCAGCCAATTGTTTTATGTCCAGTTACTTTTAAAGCTCTTCTTATCGAAGGTGTTGTAACTCCATAAGGCGGACGAAAGAAGTTGATCTTTTTGGAAGTGAATTTTTCTAAAAGCGCGTCTGTTTTTTGAAGTTCTTCGGTTATTGTTGAAGCATTATAAAAATCAAAAAACTTAGAATGTGAATAAGAATGATTTCCAACTAAATGTCCTTCATCAATCACTTTTTGGAGAATTTGGGGATGTGCTTCAATGTTTTTTCCAATACAGAAAAAGGTCGCTTTGGCATTGTATTTTTTTAAAAGTTCTAAAACTTGTAAAGTGTAAATACTTGGACCGTCGTCAAAAGTAAGCGCGATTTTTTTTCTGTTTCTAACGGATTACTGCAAAATGCTTTTACATGATAATTGGAAGAAATGCGTGCAGAACCAAAAGCATTTATTCCGATCCATAGTAAAGCAATTATAAGAAACCATAATTCATTAATTGCTAGACTTATTTTCAGAAGAAACAATAAAAGCAATAAAAAGATAAAAAACAGCGATATGTTTTTGTGCGTTATCATTTTGACAGCAGCGTAAAACTATGGTTTTTTCCGTTTAATTGATTATATAATAAAATCGTTTTGTAATCTGATTTTTCGACAGTATTTACTTTTACGATTTCAGGAATTTCTTGAGTTTTCAAAATTTTAGTCGCCATCCAAAAAGCAAAAGCCGAAGCAGTATCATATTCGCCGCTCAAATGTTTGTAATATAAAATGGGAGTTTGAGCAAATGCATTTTCAGCAAGATTTCTATAATAATTCTCAAAATCTGCATTTCCGTCAAAACCTAAAACAAGAGCATCAATATCTGAAATTTCTAAATGATTTGATTTTAAGAACGAAACAATTGCTGTTTCAACTTCATTTTCTTCCAAAGTATTTACAATAGAAACATCTAGAAGTTCGGCATAAGTGTTTTCTTTTCTTTCATTTTCCAAAACAAAAAAGCTGGCTCCTTCGCCATAAACGGCACCGCTGGTTGCAGCATTTAAAACATCATAAGGAGCAGAATTATCTGCTTTAATACGTCCGTTTAATTTGAAAAGTGAAGTAGTATATTCTCCGTTTTCATCAACACCGCCTACTAAAATCGAATTGGCTTCGTCCTCTTCAATTTGCATTTTGGCATCCAAAAGTGCCGATTCAAAAGAAACCGCACCATTTACATACGTAAAATTATAACCTTTACATTGCTGTAAAAGCGCAATCTGTGCACCAACAGTATTATGAGTAGATTGAATAAAGGAAGTTGGCGTTAAAAACTCTTCTTTATTATCTAAAATACTTTTTAGGAATTTTTCAGAATCTTCGATGCAGCCCAAACCAGTTCCAGTTATGATTGCGTCAACATTTTCAATATTAGCATCTTTCATTGCTAAAGCCGAAGCTACGATTCCGTTTTTTACACCTTTTGCCATTCTGCGGCTTGCAGCTGGCGAAATATATTCTTTGTATGCCGGCGAAACAATTGCCAGTACATTTTCATCATGATTTACAACAGCTTCTTCTAAAAAAACAGTATCAAATGTTTTTTGAGTCGAAATACAGCCTACTCCATTTATATATGTTTTTTTCATTTTAGCTTTTTGAAAATATAAGGGTTGAACAATTTCCTCCAAACCCAAAAGAGTTAGATAAAACGTGTTCGATGTTTTTATTTTTTAAAGTAGTCTGCGGCGTCAAATCGAATTCCTCCATTTGAGTTTCAAAATTCAAATTTGGATAAACGACATTATTCTGAATCGCCAAAACACTGTAAACAGCTTCAATTGCCGCTGCAGCTGCTAAAGTGTGACCTGTAAATGGTTTTGTTGAACTAAAATCGGGAACATTTTCCTCTTTATAAATTCGGCGCAAAGCTCTTCCTTCAGATAAATCGTTATTTGGAGTAGCAGTTCCGTGAACGTTGATATAATCTATTTCAGAGGGTTTTAAACCCGAAACTTCAAATGCTTTTTTCATTGCCAAAAAAGCACCGTCTCCGTTTTCTGAAGAAGCGGTTTGGTGAAAAGCATCATTTGCATTTCCGTAACCCGAAACTCTTGCCAGTACTTTTTTGTTTTGCTTTTCAACAATTTCGTCCGATTCTAAAACCAAAAAAGCAGCAGCTTCTCCAAGATTTAGCCCTTTCCTGTTATTGTCGAAAGGTTTGTTGTAATCGTCAGATAAAATCATTAAAGTTTTAAATCCGTTGATAGTGAATTTTGCCAAAGCATCGGCACCTCCCACAATTACACGATCTAATTTTCCAGTTTTAATCAATCTTGCACCAAGCATAATTGAATTGGCTGCAGAGGAACAAGCGGTACTTATAGTTGTAACCATTCCTTTTAAGCCCAGTTCTTCAGCAATTTTTTCAGCAACATCACCGCCGTCGTGACAGGTAATATATTTAACCAATTCAGGTTTTTCGAAATAATCGTAATAATGTGTCTCCGTCATGTCCATTCCGCCTACACTAGTAGCCGAAATAAGTCCAGTTCTAAATTCATTTATAGAGGTGATTCCAGCATTTTCAACAGCTTGTTTTGCCGCCAAAGTACCAATCATAGCAGTTCTCGAAAAATTATTATCGCTGTTTAATCCCAGTTCGTTGATAAGCTCATCGTTGTTTTTTTTGATTTCACCTACTTTAATAACATCTGCATGAACTGTAGAAATATTTGAGATACGAGAAATCCCGATTTTATTTTCGATTAACGAATGATAATTTTCCTCAACCGAATTTCCGATCGAAGAGATAATTCCCATTCCTGTTATTGCAACACCTTTCATTTTAGACTGACTTAGATTTTTAGACTTGCTTAGATTATTAGAATTTAGACTTGCTTAGATTTTTGGATTTCTAGATAGAGACAGTTTTTTGTCTAAGAAGTCTAAAAATCTAAGTCAGTCTAAGAAGTCTTATTTAGTTCTGTTAGCGCTGATATAAGCCGCCATAGTTTCGATAGACTGGAAAATTGTTTTTCCCTCTTTCGGATCTACTAATTTAATTCCGTAATCTTTATCTAAAATCACGATCAATTCAAGTGCATCAATTGAGTCCAAACCTAAACCATCTCCAAACAAAGGATCGTTATCAGCAATATCTTCTACTGCGATATCTTCAAGGTTTAGAGTAGTAATAATTTTGTTTTTCAATTCTTCTTTTAATGCTTCCATGATTATTTATTGTATAATGTATTGATAGTTTCGTTTGTATATTTTTCGCTTTCTTCTTTGCTTATAGTACAGAGAAAAGCTTTGTAATTGTCGTTAAAATATTCTACCCAGCCGCATAAAACTACATCTGCCTTATTCGTATTCAAAAGAATATCCGAATAATTCGATATGAATTCTGTGTTAAAGGCATCAAATATAAAGAAAGAATTCTCACTTTTCAGCTGATGACGAATACTTATTTCGCCCAGACAAATATTTGGCAGTGTATAAACAAAAACCGCAGGACTCGGATAATAGTTTTCCTTGTCTGAAATAGATTCTTGATATTTTACATCCGTATCTAAACTCGACGATTTATTGGCCAAAACCAATGCGATATTATTTTCCTGCTCTGTTGAGGTTATCGGACTCAAAAGCAATTCTGATCCTAAAAAAGCCAGTTTACTCAAAGCATCCATTTTGTAAAACTTTGGATATTGCATTTCAAAATTACGATACGCTTGTTTGGAGAAATCAGCAAAATCTGTTGGTTCAGTTTTAAATACAGAAGTTCCGTTCAAAACAATTTCGTTGTTTTGGATTGTGATATAGGATTGTATGTAGGTTTTATTTTGAGTCATTTGACTTTGTGATTCATTTTTAGAAAAACCAATTTAAAGTTTATCTATTTTTTAAAAGATTTAATAAAATTATGAAAAGAGTCTAAGTTTTTGAATGTATTTAATTTTTCAAAATCTTGATCTTTTAGTGGGCGTAATTTAAATGTTTTAACAGCACTTTCTGTAGATCCTCCGATATAAATATCTGTCATGCTTTTTGATAGACCAATGTATTTTAAGTGAGGATAAAAACTTTTAGAATTTTTAATTATTATTTTAGCAAGATTGAGAGAGACATTTCCTCCAAGCCAAATTGATTCATTATCTGAAAAATCATTATCAAAGTCTTCTTCAAATTCTGGACTATGGTAAATTTCGAATGCTACACCAATTTTCCCCATATATTTTATAAACTGATTTACATTTTCAAAATTGGTAACCTTAAAATCACGACCAATTGTTTCACGTAAAAATTTTTCATTTTCTTCTGGAGCTAAAATGGAATTTTCCAATTTAATTAGTTGCGTATTTATGAAATTTACCTTTTCAGTTAATTGTAAAAATTGAATGTTTTTTGCATCATCTCTAGAAACTTTTACTTCTACGTTTTGCTGTCTTGAAAAATCATATTTGTTAATCTTAATATAATTTGTTTCATCTTGATAATCAGAGGGTGCATATAAAACCTTATTGTTAAAATTTAAGGTTAAAAAGAAAAGAACAACAAGTGCCGTTGGAAAAGAAATAAGAAAATAGATAAATAATTCTTGATTATTTTCATGGATAAATGGTAAAACTAATGTTCCGCTTACTTCAGCAATTCCTGCAAAAATGGCAATAATTGTTAACGGGTTTTTTATAAGACCAACCTTTTCTGTCATTTTTATATGTTTTAATTACTTCACTTTCTCAAAAACCACAGCCGTATTACAACCTCCAAATCCAGAAGCCGTTTTCAAAAAATATTCAATTTTAGCCTCTTTATTTTTCTCAATAACATTTACACTTTCGCTAACTCCAATTTCGTCAAAACCTTTTGATTCAAATAGCCTATTTTTATTTACCGATTCTATAGCAATTACCGTTTCCAATAATCCCGAAGCGCCTAATGTATGACCATAAAATCCTTTTAAACTATTAATAGGAACATTTTGCAACCCTAAACGATTTAAAGCAATCGCTTCCATTTCGTCATTAAACGGAGTTGCGGTTCCATGAGCTGAAATATAATCTAATTTCTGGGCTTCAATTTGAGCTTCTTTCAAAGCATTTTGAATACTTCTGAACAAACCTTCGCCTGTTCTTGACGGTCCCGAAATATGATTGGCATCGTTTATCGAACTGTCTCCGATTACTTTTATTTTAGCTTTTTTGGCTTCCGCCGAAACTAAAACAGCAACCGTTGCTTCGCCTAAACTTACTCCAGTTCTGTTTTTTGAATACGGTTTACAAGGCAGATCACTCATCGCTTGAAACGCATTAAAACCAGATAAAACAAATTCTGAAACTTCGTCTCCTGCTACAATAAAAATATTGTCATAAAGTTCAGACTGAATCATTCTTTTGGCAACTGAAACTGCCAAAATTCCAGAAACACAAGCATTTGAAACCACAATTGGCTGTGTCGTAAATCCGAAGAAATCAGAAACATTTTTGGCTAAAACATCTAAATGTGCATTATTGAAACTGTCACTAGTATTGTCTTTTAAAGCCGTAACATTTCCTTTTGTAGTTGAAAGTATAAAGGCAGTTTTTGAATTGAATTCAATTCCTGAGTTTTTGATAATTGGCTCTAAAGCCAAAATCATCATTTTCTCTAAACGAGAATATTTGGTTTCAGTGCTGATTTTTGCGAAAGCACTGTTTATTTTTTCATCAGAAATAATTGAAGCATAAAACGGATTTGGCATTAAAGAAATATCATTGTGAAGCTGAATTCCAGAATCGCCGCGAAGAATGGCGATGATATTAGATTCAACATCAAAGCCTAAAGGTGTGATACAATTTGTTTGTGTGATGTATATTTCTCTTGACATTTTAAATTTCAATTTCTCCTGCAAGGTTTTTAAAACCTTGTAGGTGTATGATTTTAGACTTTTAATTAATTCTATGCAGATTTTAAGCTATTAGTTGATAACAATTGTCTATAATAAGTCAAGTGGTACAATATAACTAGCTGCATAGAGAAGATTTTTCTTTCCTTTTTTTAAATTTTCGAATGCGTTTTTATACCAATTAGAATCAAAAGGATTATTACCATAATCTTCTACAACAATTACATCATAAAATTCTTCATCAAACCAGGGTTCGATACCACTAATTCCAAGATTTAAACTCTCAACTCTATCTAATACTATTTTAAAATCTTCTTCCAAAAAATACTTTATAGATTCAGAATCGAATCCTGAATTTTTGTTTTCAAGATCAAAGAAAACATTCTGATTTAAATAATCAAACTTCTTTTCATATTCCATATCAGCTTTATTTTTTTCAAACTTCTCAATATCGGACTTCGCTTTATTACCATGTTTTCTAGAATAAAAACGCATCTATTAATACTGCTAGTACAAATAAGATTTGTTGTGTCATCTTTATTCGATATTATGGATACCTACAAGGTTTTGGAAACCTTGCAGGAAACGCGTCTACTTTAACAACCCAACTTTCCTTTTCCATTCTTCATAAAAAGGAGGATTTGTCAGCATTAAATTACCTGCTGCATCCAAAAAAACCTGAACGGTTTCGCCAGTGCAAGCTATTTCACCTTTAGCATCAATAATTTTAAAACGGTAAATCATTTTGGCGGCAGGTGTATCAACAACCGTTGTTTCAATTGTTACGACATCGCCGTAGCGTAAAGACAATTTATGCTCACATTTTGATTTTACAATTGGCGTTGTATAACCCGTTTTTGCAATATCTAAATAAGTTAGTCCGTGTTCGCGACCAAACGCTTCGCGTCCATCTTCAAAATACGTGATATAATTGCCGTGCCAAACAATTCCAAGTGGATCAGTTTCGTTAAAACGAATTCTGATTTCGTGAGAAACGGTTAAATCTGTGGCTTCGTTAAACTGTTCTTTTCTTTTTGTCATAAAATAAGGCAATGGATGTTGTGATAATAAAGAACAAAAATAACAAACTTATTTTTGGAATGATTTCCAGGAATGAAACGCTGCGCAATAAAACATCATAAAAAGCTTCTAATCCCCAGTTCATGGGTGATGATTTGGCAATAATCTGCATGATTTTTGGCATAGCAAAAACTGGAACCCAAACTCCGCCAATTGCAGCGAGAATAATAACGCTTGTTGCGCCAAAGGGAGCCGATTGTTCTTGTGTACTGGCAACGGTTCCTAATAAAATTCCGAATCCAATGGCGGCGAAACCTGAAAATAAGGCAACGACACTCATTAATGCTAAATGCCCTTCGATGTTTAAAGAAGGCAATCCGATGGATGGAAATAAAAATACGGCAACAGCAACCATCATATAAAACTGAATCATACAGATGATCGAGTAGGTAATGGTTTTTCCGATTATTACAACCAAATTGGAAACGGGATTGGTTCTTAATCGAACGAAAGTTCCCTGCGATTTTTCTTTTACAATATTAATGGATAACGGAATTACAATAAAAAATATGGCGAAAAGTGTCCACGCTGGAACATTATGCTGTACAGAATTTGGACGAACTTCTTTGTTGTTTATTCTCGGAATTATTTCTTTGAAAGAAATGAAACTTTTTTGCTCAAAGTCGGCATTTCCTCCTAATTGATTCTGAAAAGTGGTATAAATAGATTTGGTTTCGATTTGCGAAATCATTTTATCGATCGAATTCATGACCGCATTTTTAAAACTCATTTGAACCGCTGGATCAAAATACAGTTTTACTTCTTTTTCTTTTATTATTCGCTGCGGTTCACTCGCTGCAGTACTATCAGTCATACCTAAACTGCTGACAATTTTCTCGACATTTTGATCTACTTTGGCTTGTAAGTCAGAGCTTAAATCTTGTGGAATTACAATAGCCAGTTGAAATTTTCCTTTGTAAACATTTTCTCGTGCAATATCTTCGGTAATCGCTTTATTATCGATTTGTGTAACAACGCTGAATAAATCGCTTTTTTCTAAATTGTTAAAAACGGTTTTTGATACAGAACCTTTATCATTATCGACTAATAAAATGGGAATTTTAGAATCGCTGACTTTTTTAAAAGTACTGTCCTGAATTAATGTAACGGTAATGACCAAAACCAATGGCATTATAAATAGAATAATCAACCCGCCTAAATCTCGTTTAAGGAGTAAAAATTCTTTTACAACTGACATCCAAATTTTATATATCATCTCTCAAGTCTTTACCGGTTAATGAAATAAAAACGTCTTCGAGATTTCGAGCATCTTTTGTCGATTCAATTAAAATTGAAGGTGTGTTTTGCGCATAAATTTGACCTTGGTCTAAAATAGCAATGTTGCTGCAGAAATCTTCGGCTTCAGCCAAATGATGTGAAGTATAAATAATCGTTGTTCCGTTTTGGTTCAACACTTTTAGATATTCTATAATGGCATTTTTAGAATGAACATCAACCCCAACGGTTGGTTCGTCTAGAAATAAAACTTTTGGTTTATGCAGAATTCCGGCAATTAAATTGACACGGCGTTTCATTCCGCCAGAGAAAGTTTCAACTCGTTTATCGGCAAATTTTAATAAACCCAAAAGATCTAAAGTTTCAATTACTTTATCTTTTAAATCAGAGCCTTTTAAACCGTACATACTTCCAAAGTAATGAAGATTTTCTCTTGCGGTAAGAGTAGGATATAAGGCATATTCCTGAGGAACAACGCCTATGATTTTTTTAATTTTTGAAGAATGATTGGCATAGTTTAAACCATCAATTGTAAAATGTCCCGAAGTTGGTTTTACCAATCCGCAGAGCATTGAAATTAAGGTTGTTTTTCCGGCACCGTTTGGACCTAGTAAACCAAAAATTTCACCTTCATTTATAGCCAGCGAAACATTGTTCAAAGAATACTGGTCGGCATCTTTGTACTTTTTCGAAAGGGATTCTATTTTAATTATAGATTGCAAAATATCTTAGCTGATGGCTTTTTTTAATTTTTTGAAAAAGATTTCTTCTCTATTGGCAATGTCTAGAAGTTCATCGGCAATAGTATTGTAAGCGTCTTCTTTGGCACTTCTGTTTTTATAAATTCGTGAGGCTTCAACGGCAAAATCTCGCCATGAATCACCAATTTTTGTCATTTCTTTAGAAAGTTCTTTAAGTTCTTCATTGTTTAAAATAACAGAAGCTTCTTGTAAAAATGCGGCATAAATAAAACGGAAACCTCCGCCGCCGGTTCCAATTTCTTCCTGCATACGAACCATTTGTGCCAAATAGTGATTGGCTTTTTTGGTACCGTGTTTTACAGGCCATTTTCTAATTTGCTTAGATACAAATTTGATTCCGCGAACGCCCACAATTGGCATTGGCGCAAGCATATCTCTGCAAGTGTTTTTTATTCCTTTAATGATGGCGCTTTTTAAATCGACTTCACTTGGAATTTGAATTGGATAATACATTTGTCCGCGTGGTGCGAAAGCTCCTTTTGCAAAACGTACTTTGTCTAATTCGTCGTGCGTTAAAGTGGTTACAGTTTCCATAACAGGATCGCTGATCAAATAGTCTTTATCGGTTTTTCCGTAAACAACTAAATTATGTGCATTGAAATGAAAACGGTATTCGTCAGGGAAATAACTTAAATTATAAACGCCAACTTGTAATCCGGTTGGAATATTATTTTTTAAATTTTCATCAAGCGCTTTGTTTGCGTTTACTGTTGATGAAAATTTTTGTCTTTTTATTTTAAGATTTAAGCGGGTCGCTACTTTATTAAAAATTTGTCCCGGTAAAGTTCTATAGCTGATTGCTGGTGCGTAATTGACTTTTATAAAGGGTAAATACACAAAGAAAAGTCCTGAACCGATACCAAAAACCATTGGTTCGCTTATGTTGAGTCCGTTGTTTTTTAACAGATTCGATGCTACTCCATTTTCACAGTGAGCAGATTGGTGATGTGTAAAAGTGACTTGCATTAATCTGTTTTAAAGTTTTTTAATTCGGATACTGAAATGCTAAAAGCATCAGCATATTTTTTCAAAATAGAATCGCTTAATTTGGCAAAAACAGCAGGTTTAAAATGTCTTTTTACGCGCCATTTCCACATTCCTACGTAGCTTGACAAAATCGTAAGATCCATTTTATTAAGTTCCATATAATAAGAAATCGGACTTACTTCGCCAGTTTTAACTTGTTGTTTTGCTTCGGCAATACGTTCGTTTATTTCTTCGATAGAATTTGATAATGCAATTGTTTTGGGTTCCCAGCCTGTACTTAAGGTGGTGGTATAATTGCCGTTTTCATCAGTCGCGTATAAAAGCTCTTTAACATTGTTTTTGGTTAAGTTACTTTTATCTTGTGGTACATTTTCTTTTTCCATGACATTTATCGTTTCTATTGGGATTTATTCTGGAACCGAAATTGTTTTTTGAATGAATAAATTAATTTCGCATTCTAAGAGCAGTTGTTCGCCGAGTAAACTTTTGCAGCTCATTGTGCATAAAGTATAATCGTCGCCGGCAAATTTCGAAATTAAATTTGCTCTGGTAATTATAGTGCTGCCTGCTTTTGGCAGTAAATGAATTTTTGCATTTTTTAAAGCGCTGATAAATCCAATTACATTTACGTTTTCATTTTCTGTTCCGTCCTCTTCAAAAAAATATTTTTTCCCTACAATTGCAGAGCAGGTTTGTGCTGTGTTTTCGATTAAACCAGCTTCGGTAAAAATAGTATTGGCAACAAAAATATTGTCTTCTTTTATCAAAAAAGTGGTTTCTACAAAGTTGGCATCTATATCCAAAATCAAATCTACCATAAGCATTGGTGCTCGGTGCGGCAGATAATTTTGTATGTCAACTCCAGTATTCAATTTTTATATTATTTGGCTAAAACGGTTTTCATTTGTCCGTTTGCAATTTCTTCATTATTTAATTTGGTAACAATATTCACTAAAGTGATACCGGCAAATTCTTGTAAAATGGTAACTTCAGATTGAATAGAATCGTTAATTTCTGGCAGTTTTTTAATTGCAATTTCTTTAATAGAACCAATATATCCAGTCGGCGCAGTTTCGTTTCTTAAAAAAAACTGATAACCAGTATGCAAGGCAACAGATTGTGCCATGTGTTCAATTAAACCTGCTTCTAGAAAAATATTGTTTTCGGTAAAAATGTTATCGTTCTGAATTGTTAAACCCGAAATCAAAGAAGTTTCGGTATAAGAATACATTGCATCAACCATTACAAAAGGAAACTTTTGAGGCAATAAATTTTCGACCGTTTCTTTTTCTAAAAGTGCTGTTGTTTCCATTAGCAAACTGTTAAATAAGCGTAGGCAAAAGAGAATCTTCCGCTTTCTGGAACTGATAAAAGAATTTTGTCTCCTTTTTTCAAGTTTCCTGAATTCATTAATTCTTCTAAAGCTAAATATATGGAGGCCGAACCTACATTACCCACTCTAGAAAGATTCATAAACCATTTATCATCATTCATTCCGATGCCTCTTTCATTTAATCCTTTTTTTAATCCTTCAACAAAAAAGTTAGAAGAAACGTGAGGAATAAAATAAGTAATATCGTCAGATTTAATATTGTTTTTATCCATGGCATCTTTCATGCTTTCTGCGCCTTTAGAAAGAATAAATTCGTCCAGTAGTTTTACATCTTGTTTGATGGCAAAAACAGATTCGTTCAACCATTGTTCTGGTGCGTAATCGCTCCATGATTTGATTTCGCCGTTTTCTAGTTTATCACCTCCTGCATACATGCATGTTTCTAGTTCGTAAGCATACGAAAAAGCTTCCATCCATTCTATTTTTAGAGAAATCGGACCTCTTGGTTTATTTTCTAATAAAAAAGCGCCGGCACCGTCAGACAGCATCCATCTTAAAAAGTCTTTTTTGAAAGCAATAATGGGCTGCTCTTCCAGACTTTTTAAATTTTCGGCTTCGTGATTGTATTTTTGAGCATTCAGCCAGGTCGAAACTTTTTCTGATCCTGTACAGATTGCATTTTTTGAATTTCCAGATTTTATAGAAAGAAAACCAAATTTTAATGAATTCATTCCAGCACAGCAAACTCCTGTTGAAGAGTTTAGTTCTACCGATTTGTTTTTTAAGAGACCATGAACCATCGCAGCGTGCGAAGGCAGGAATATATCAGGAGTTGAGGTTCCGCACGAAAGTACTTCTAGATCCTGAGATGTAAAGTTTTCGTCGAACAACGGTAAAATAGCATTTCGTGTTAATTCGGCATTACTGTGTGTACTTTTTCCTGTTTTATCAACAGCGTAATAACGGCTTGTAATTTTGTTGTTGCGCAAAATAATACGTCTTGCTTTTGAGGCAGTATCGTTGATAAGGCCTAAATAGGCTTCCATTTCATCATTCGAAACAGCGTCGTTTGGCAAATATTTTGCAGCTTTGGTGATATATACTTCAAACATAATCTAATTTAGTATGCTAAACTCCTTGATAATATTGAGTTTCTCTTTTTATGGTTTTTAACTTAAATGGGTAGGAAATAAGGTGCAATATATACACTATTGGCGAGATTAACCAAATCGCAAGGAATAAATAAACATTAAATACTTTTAGAAGCAGTTTTCGGTTTTTTTGATTTTTATAAATGAGGTTTGACCATTTATTAAAAATTTTATTGGCGGTTTTGTCTACGGTCACTAAATAGGGACTGATTTTTACGGCGCCATTTGCGACTAATTTTGGTTGTAGATCATTCAAACTGTTCGTTTTTAGATCTGTAAGTATTATTTCTCCAAATTTTGGAGATTCCTGAATGTCTTTTTCTGAAACTCCTGGAAGCGGAAAAATACCTAAGTATTTTTTCTTAACGCCAGAGAACATCCATTCTACGATTGTAATAACGCTGATTAGGTTTCCAACACGATCTACTAGAGCAACGTTTCCTACTAATTGTGCATTGGCTTCTTTAAGCAGGGTTTTGATTTTTTCCTGCGCCATTATCCACATATTTCGTGAACCGCTGATGGTGATTACGGGTGTATTGTTTAGAATTTTTTTTGCTTCGCCGCTTTTCAAAAAAGAGTTAATAGGAATGGAAGGCGATAAATACCAAACTTGATAGTTGAAAAGCACCAAGTCGAATTTCGTATTTAAAATATCTTCTGGAACTGGTTTTAGAGCGGTTGGAATCTGTAAAAATGATTCTGGAAAGGCATCAAAGAATGAATCCTTATTCCAAGGAAAAGGAAAAGGTTTTTCTAATTGTATTTGGTAAAAAGTTACATCTATTTCCTCTGAATCTAAAAATGGTTTTGCAATGTTTTGTGCAATGCTTTCTAATTGTCCGGATTGAGTATAATAAATAACGAGAACTTTTTTCATTTGGGTTGATTGGCTATGGTTGCGAACAAAAATAGGCAAATTTATTTAAACGAATTTTCTTGTTTAATGTTTCGTTTTATAAGTTTTTTTGGATGTGGATTTATGGTGGGTTTTTAATCTAGCAGAACACTTTAAAGCACAGTTTGTCATTTCGACGAAGGGAGAAATCTTCGTAAGTAGCTCCGTTCTTATAAGCCAATCTTTTTAGAGCTTCTCGTGGAGATTTGCTTCGCCTGTTCACTTTCGCTCGAGTCTCCTTCGTCGAAATGACAAAAATGAGAAAAAACCTGCGTTATTTTTTACCAATTATGGTAAATCATTCCAAAAATCGAAATAATTAAACCATTGAAGCGGATATTTTTTTAAGATATTTTCTACGCTGGTTACATACTCTTTCAAGAGTGCTTTTTCGTCACGATGTTTAACTGTGGCTTCTCTTGCGTATAAATGATAATGCAGATTTGGTTCTTTCATAACATAAACAAATACAACGGGAACTTTTAGTCTTGAAGCGATTAAAAATGGTCCTGCCGGAAAGCTGGCTTCTTTGCCTAAAATGTTTTCTGAAAGTGATTTTGTTCCTTCAAAGTAGCGATCTCCGGTAAAGCAGACTAATTCATTATTGGCTAAAGCGGCATTAATCTCAAAAATATGAGACAAATCGTCTTTGATGATGATGAATTTTACGGTTGGTTTTTGAGTAACGCTGGCTAAATAATTTTTAATAGCAGAATGCTCTAAGTCTGTTGTGACTAAATTAATTTGAAAATTAAGATCGATGTCGCCTAGAAAATGTTCTGCGATTTCAAAATTTCCAACATGAGCGCTAATTAAAACACCGCCTTTTTTTTCGGCTAAAAGTTTTTTCAGCGTTTCGATTCCGTCAAACTCATAGGTGAATTTGTTTCGCATTCCAGCCGAAATGGAAATTTTATCAATAATGGTCTGTCCAAAAGTATAGTAACTTTTGAAAACCATTTTTTTTGATTGGAAATAGGAATAGTTGAGTCTTTCTTTAAAGTAATAAAAAATAGCTCGATTGCTTTTTTTTAAAAACAGAAAGTAATAAGAGGCAACAAAATAAAGCAGGACATAAGCAGACTTTATACCCGCTTTTTGTATTAAAAAAACGAATATTCTATAGCCTAAAACAGTTCCTTTTGATTTGCCATCCCATTGACTCATTAAGCTGTTTTGGCTTTTAATTTGGTTTCAATAAGGTCGTAGAAACTTTGAAAATCAGAAATTCCAACAAAATCTGCCTCCACTAGTTTTACACCAAAGTTAGATTCTATCGAAACTACTAAATCAACATAATCCAGACTGTCTAACCCAAGTGTATCTTTTAAATTAGCATTTGGTTCAATGTCGTCATTGTCAACTTCAAATTCATCAACTAAAAAACCATTAATTCTTGCTATAATCTCTTCTTTATTCATTGTTTAATTTAAACTTTTTAACCACCAACGCAGAGTTGGTTCCTCCGAAACCGAAAGAATTGGACAAAAATATGTCAAATTTTTTGTTTAACGTAGTTTTAACTAAATTTAATTTAGAAGCATCTTCATCAGGGTTGTCTAAATTGATGTTTGGTGCAATAAAATCGTGCTGCATCATTATGATAGAATAAATGACTTCACTTGCTCCAGCCATCCAGCATTCGTGACCTGTCATTGATTTTGTAGAACTTACGTATGGGTTTTTCTCGCCAAAAACTTCAAAGATAGCTTTAGCTTCATTTGCATCTCCAACGGGAGTTGAAGTTGCGTGCGCATTGATATACTCAATATCTGATGCTTTTAGTTTTGCGTCGTCAAGAGCTCTTTGCATTGCTGTGGCAGGTCCTTCGACATTTGGAGTTGAAATATGTCCGCCGTTTGATGAAAAACCGTAACCCGAAACTTCGGCAATAATGTTTGCGCCGCGTGCAATCGCAGATTCGTAACTTTCTAGAATTAAAGTTGCACCGCCGCCGCTTGGAATTAATCCGTCGCGATCTTTGTCGAAAGGTCTAGAAGCTTTTTCGGGATCATTTTCTCTATTCGAAAAAACGCCTAATCCATCAAAACTGCTCATGGCATATTTATTAATTTCTTGTGCGCCGCCGGTAATAATAATATCTTGAAAACCGCTTTTTATTAAAAAATAAGCAAGCCCGATAGAATGTGAACCGCTCGCACAAGCTGCACTAACAGTTAAATTAATGCCTCGCAGTTTAAAAATCGTTGAAAGATTCATTGTAACAGTAGAATTCATCGATTTAAAAATAGCTCCAGAACCAATTAAAGCGGTATCTTTTTTCTCACGTACAATATCTGTAGCATCAATAACAGCTTTAGAAACGCTGTCATTTCCGTACATAATTCCAACCTCGCGATTCTCAAAAAAAGCATCGTCAATATTAGCATTTTTCAATGCTTCGATAGTCGCCATATAAGCATATTCGGTTTCTTCACCAATGCTCATACGTTGTCTGCGTGTCAATAAATTTTTTAAATCAGCTTTCGGAACCATTCCTGTTAAGGCTGATTGAAAACCAAACTCTTTTCGGTCAGAATCAAATTGAATACCTGATTTTCCGTTATATAATGATTCCTTCACTTCATCTAAAGAAGTTCCGATACAAGAATAAATTCCCATTCCAGTAATTACAACTCTCTTATTCATCGTCTTTCAAAGTAATTTTATATCCGTTACGTGTAATTTTGTTTTTAACACATAGTAACATAGCTTTTGTAAACTCAAAATAGGCGTTTCACTTATTTGAAATACACATAGCAATCTATGTTAAAGAAATGCATTTCTTTTTTGCATTCTTTTCACATAAAATTCTATGTTTCTATGTGTTTAAAATATTTTTTAAGAATATATCCCTCCGTTTATATTGATAATTTCACCGGTAATATAACTTGATTTTTTTGAAATCAAAAAGCTTACCAAATCTGCTACTTCTTCGGCTTCGCCAAAACGATTTACAGGAATTAGTTTTAATAATTCTTTCTCGTCCAGTTCGCTCGTCATGTCAGTTCTAATGAATCCCGGGGCAACAGCATTTACGGTAATGTTACGTTTTGCTACTTCTTGTGCCAATGCTTTTGTGGCAGCAACAATTGCGCCTTTTGCTGCGGAATAATTGGTTTGTCCTGCTGTTCCTTTTACACCAGAAACCGAAACCATATTTACGATTCGGCCATATTTATTACGCAGCATTTTTTGAATGAAAAACTGCGTTACATTAAAAAATCCGTTTAAACTTGTGTTTACAACACCGTTCCAGTCTTCGGGAGTCATCCACATAAAAAGACCATCTTTTGTAATTCCGGCGTTATTTACAATAGCTTCTACAATAGCTTCAGGATTAGTTTCCTGCCATTTTGTTAAAACATCTTGTACTTGTTCAAAATTAGCAACATCAAAACCTAAGATTTCTCCTGTTGCTCCTAATTTTTGTATTTCCTGAAGTGTTGCTTCAGCAGCAGTTTTGTTTGAATGGTAATTGATCAGAATATGATAATTAGATTCAACAGCTAATTTTTTACAAATAGCACTTCCAATTCCTCTAGAACCGCCTGTTACTAATACACATTTCATAAGTGAAATTTATTTCTTTTTCTTAGCTGCTGGTTTCGGTGTCGATTTAGCAGCAGGTTTTGTTGTTTTTGTTTCTTGTTTTGGAGCTTCAGCGGGAGCTGCAACTGGTTGAGGTTTTTCTGCAGATTTTGAAAATAGTTCAGCATTTTCAAACCATTGATTACTTAATACTGTTCCGTCTGGTTTAAGAAAACCCCATTTTCCTTCATTTTTTACTCTTGCAACACCATCTATAAAGCCTTTATCTTGCTGGGTAAACATGGCAATAATTGCATTTGCAGTAATGCCATATTGGGTTGGAATAATCAGTTTTCCAGATTCATTAATAAATCCCCAATTGCTTTCTTTAACTGGAGCTAAACCATTTGCACTAAAAACTTCGGCATCGTTATAAGTTGGTTCAATTACAAATTCTGCTTTTGGATTAATGTATCCCCATTTTTTTCCAACTAAAACGGGTGCTAAATTTTTAGAAAAAGCTTTTCCTTTATCATATATCGGTAAAATGGTCCAGTTTCCTTTTAAGTCAATGTATCCAATTTTTCCATTCTTTTTAGCAAACGTCAAATCTTGTGTTTCAAAATCCCAAATTTTTTCGGCTCCATCAACTGGAATAAATTTACCAGCGCTTACAAGTCCAAAAGTTTTGTCTTTTCTAGCCCAAGTTGTGTTTTTAAAATAGTTTCCAATTTCGGCGTAAGCCGGCTCAACTACTTCTTTTCCTTCAGCATTTATAATTCCCCAGTTTTTATTCAGTTCCACTCTTGCAAAACCATTTTCAAAAGGTTTGATCTGATCGTATTTTGGTTCTAAAACAATTGCCATTTTATTGTTGATCAGTCCAACTTTATTATTTTGTCTGAAAAAAGCAACACCATTATTAAAATCGAATAATTTATCTGATGCAGGATTTTTTTGAATTTCACCTTTTTTATCAATATAAACCCATTGCTTATCTTTTTGCACTATAGCAATTCCGTCGTTAAAATCTTTAGCATCTTTAAAATCAGCCGGAATTACCCATTCTCCTTTTGCATCAATAAAACCCCATTTTCCGCCATTTTCTACTGCGGCCAAACCTTCAGAGAAACTTTTAGCAGATTTGTACTGCGGTTCAATTTTAAAAGATCCATCTTTAGAGATATATCCAATTTTTGAATTCTTTTTAACTAATGCCAATTCTTGACTATTAACAACTTGAATAAATACGAGCAACAAAAAAATAAATGGTTTTTTCATGATTTTAAGATTCAATATTAATACTGTAAAACAAGTTTTAATTGTTGATCAAATGATCTTTTACTTTTTGAACGAAAGGATACATCACCTGATCTTCTTTAAAAGTAGGAATTATGTTTCGAATTTCATCGTACCATTTTTTAGAAACCGATGAAATTTTATCTTTTTGTTCTAAATAATCAATTGCCTGAACAATGGTAATCATTTCGATAGCCAGAACTTCAAAAGCATTTTCGATTACTTTTGAGGTAATAACAGCCGAGTTGGTTCCCATACTTACAATATCTTGATTGTCGTTGTTGTTCGGGATACTGTGAACGTACATTGGGTTTGATAACATTTGGCTTTCTGCGGTTGTTGAAGTTGCAGTAAACTGAACACCCTGCATTCCGAAATTAAATCCTAATGTTCCTAAATTTACAAATGGAGGCAGCAGTTCGTTGATTTTTGAATTTAATAAATAATTCAATTGACGTTCTGCCAGCATCGTTAATTTTGTAATAACAATTTTCAATTTGTCCATTTCAAGCGAAATATAATCTCCGTGGAAATTTCCTCCGTGGTAAACGTGTTTGTTTTTTACGTCGATAATTGGGTTATCGTTTGCCGAGTTAAATTCGTCTTCTAAAATTGAAGCAACGTTATTAATGGTTTCTAAAACCGGTCCAAGAATTTGAGGAACGCATCTTAATGAATAGTATTCCTGTACTTTTTCCTTGAAGATTTCTTCGGTATTTTCACCAGAATACAAATGGTCTTCTCTTTTACGAATTAAAGTACTGTCTGAAAGATTTTGACGTATTTTCGCCGCCACTTCCTGTTGTCCTTTATGACGTTTGGTTTGGTTTAATTCTTCTGAGAAATGATCATCATAAGCTTGAACTAATTCGTTGATAGCACATGAAGATTTTAATGACCAGTCTAATAATTTTTTAGCGTGATATACATTTACAACACCAATTCCGGTCATAACCGAAGTTCCGTTGATTAGTGCTAAACCTTCTCTAATTTCTACTTGAATTGGTTTTAAGCCTTCAATTTCAAAAACTTCTGGAGTTGGTCTTCTTTCGCCTTTGTAAAAAACTTCGCCTTCACCAATTAAAACTAAAGCTAAGTGAGATAACTGTACTAAGTCACCGCTGGCACCAACACCGCCGTGTTCGAAGATTAATGGCGTAATATCTCTATTTATAAGTTCAGACATTAGGTTGATTACTGACGGATGAACGCCTGAGTTTCCTAATGAAAGTGTATTTAATCGTGCTAGAATTGCTGCTTTTGCACAAATTGGACTTAAAGGTTTTCCGGTTCCAGATGAGTGGCTTCGGATTAAATTATATTGAAGCTGAATTTGATCAGATTCTTTAATTCTATATTGCGCCATTGGACCAAAGCCAGTATTTACGCCGTAAATTACTTTGTTTCCAGAAAATTCTTTTAGGAAATTAAAGCTTTCATTTACTCGGTTTAGAACGACATCGCTGATTGCAACTTTATTATTTCCAAATATAATAGATTCGAATTCTGCTAAACTTAAATATTCATTAATTGTATTCATTAAATCGGTTTTGATTGTGCTAATTTAATTTTATTAATCAAAATAAATGTAGTTATTTTGATGATGGCAAATGTAAGGTAATAATTGATAATATTTTTATTATGACAAAGGAGTTTGTAGATGTTTTAGTGATAGGCGCCGGACCCTCTGGATGCGTATCGGCATCGTATCTTCATAAAAACAATGTTAAGGTAAAAGTTGTTGAAAAACAAAGGTTTCCGAGACTTGTTGTTGGCGAAAGCTTAATTCCTAGAGTAATGGATCATTTTGCTGAGGCAGAATTGCTTGACGCTCTTAATGCAATGAATTTTGAAAAGAAGCTGGGAGCTCGTTTTATAAGAGGTGAAGAAATTTGTGTTTTTGATTTCAGTAAGAAATTTGGAGAAGGCTGGGATTGGACCTGGCAGGTTCCACGTGCTGATTTTGATAATACAATGGCTCAGGAAGTCGTGCGAAAAGGTGTTGATCTGGAATTTGAAACAGAGGTTTTGGAAGTTTCTTTTGAAGGGAAAAATTCTAAAACTATTGTAAAAGATAAGGATGGGAATTTAAAAGAAATTCACGCGAAGTTTATTATCGATTCAAGCGGTTATGGACGTGTTTTACCAAGACTTTTAGATTTGGATACGCCTTCAAAATTAGATCCGCATTCCTCAATATTTACACACGTAAAAGATATTAATAGAGAAGAAGGAGAAGAAGGAACTCAAATTTCATTTGATATACTAGAAACCCAAGTATGGTTATGGGTAATTCCGTTTTCTAACGGAAACACGAGTTTAGGAGTTGTTGGCCCGACTGATTTTATCAATTCTCTTTCTGAGAATAAAGATAATGCCGAGGCTTTGAAAAATGCTATTCAGCTATCAGACTTTTATATTAAAAGATTTCAGGGAACTGAGTTTTTGTTTGAGCCTGTAAAATTGGAGAATTATTCTAGAGCTGTAAAAAGAATGTACGGCGATGGTTTTGCTTTAACGGGAAACAGTTCAGAATTTTTAGATCCTGTTTTCTCGTCAGGTGTAGCTTTTGCAACTGAATCTGGAATGCTGGCTGCAAAATTATATTTGAAAGAAGCGCAAGGAACTCCTGTTGATTGGGAAGTTGAGTTTACCCAATATATGAAACGTGGAATTGCAGTTTTCACAACATATGTACAAGAATGGTACACCGGAAATCTGCAGACTTTATTTTTCCATCAGCCGGAAAATCCTGAAGTAAAAGAAAAAATATGCGCTGTTTTGGCTGGTTATGTTTGGAATGAAGAAAATTCGTTTGTCAAGAAACACGATCATGTAATTGCAAATATGGCGTATTTACTAAATATGCAAAAAGAACAAAGCTCGGAATAATCTGGTTTTTTCTATTGTTGCACTGTAATAAAAAAGAGGATTCTAAATTTAGAATCCTCTTTTTTATTAAATAGTATTTGTAAAATTTTGTTACCAGAACTTCACATATAATGCTACAATAATCAATAAAGTAATTACGATTAACACAGTAGTTTGTGGTTTAACTTTAAACATTTCAGAATCAATTTCAAATGCTTTAGGGTTTACTTTAGGTCCAGCAAAACTGATTGCAATCATTGCCAGCATTGTAAAGAAGAATGATAATCCCATACAAATATGGAACGGAATTTCGAATGCGCCTTTTCCATTAGAATAAGCGGTATATAATAAGGTTTCATTTCCGAAAAGCATTGGAGCATATTCATTGAATAAAACAGACAATACAAATCCTAAAATTACACCCACAATTGCTGCAGTTCCAGTTGTTCTTTTCCAGAACATTCCAAGGAAGAACATCGCAAAAACTCCAGGGCTAATAAAGCCAGTATATTTTTGAATATAAGTAAATCCGCCAACACCGCCAATTCCTAATATGTCATTCCATGTAAATAATACGGCTAAAAGCATAGCAGCAAAAACAGCATATCTTCCGATATTTACTTGGTGTCTGTCACTCGCATTTTTTTGAATGTATTTTTTATGAACGTCTAAAGTATAGATTGTCGAAATACTATTTACTTTACCAGCTAATGATGCTACGATAGCAGCAGTTAATGCAGCAACAGATAATCCTTTTAAACCTGTTGGAAGGAAAGTTAACATTGCCGAGTAAGCTCCGTCTTTTCCGCCAATCAATTGTGGTAAGCCACCATTTTGATATAAAACGTAAGCAGCAATTCCAGGTAACATAACGATTAAAGGCATTAATAACTTTAAGAATCCTGCAAACAAAATACCATTACGTGCAGTTTGTAAATCGGCACCTAAAGCTCTTTGAGTAATATATTGGTTACATCCCCAATAGTTAAGGTTGATAATCCAGATACCTGCTAAATAAGACATTAAACCAGGGAAAGTTAAATATTTATCAATTTCAAGTTGAGATGAAGAAGCAGTAGGTCTTTCAATTATCATTTTGAAATGTTCAGGTGCTTTTTCCATTAATAGATTGAAACCTGCAAGAGCATCTTTTCCAAAACCAAAATGATCAGATACTACAGTCAAAGCAATATAAGTTGTAACTAAACCTCCAATGATTAAAACCGCTACCTGAATTACATCGGTATAAGCCACAACTTTCATTCCTCCTAAAGAGATAATTAATGCAAAAACAGCTAAGCCTATCATAATGGCATGAAGATATTCTCCGCCAGCAAGACCATTAATGGCAACTGCTCCTAAATATAAAATAGAAGTAAGGTTTACAAATACATATAAAAACAACCAGAAAACTGCCATGATTAAAGCCGTCGATTCATTGTAACGTGTTTTTAAGAACTGAGGCATCGTGTAAATCTTATTCTTAAGATATACAGGAATAAACCAAACTGCAACAATAATCAAAGCAATAGCAGCAATCCATTCATAAGCAGCAACTGCAATTCCTAAGAAGAAACCTTCACCGCTCATTCCGATAAATTGTTCAGCCGAAATGTTTGATGCAATTAATGAAGCTCCAATTGCCCACCAAGTAAGTGTTCCTTCGGCAAGGAAATAAGCCTTGGCATCGTGTTCGTTTTTTTCGCGTTTGCGATAAATCGTATATCCATAGATAGATACTACGAGAAAATAGATAATAAATACTGCATAATCTGCAATAGTGAGGTTCTGGTTCATTGATAATGGTATATTAGATAATTAGTATAGCGATTGTTTTTTGTGGTTTTGTATGGTTTAATTTGTTTAAAAAATGAAAAATGTGTTTTTATTCTGTTATTTTTTTACAAAAAAAAGAACGGAAGCCAAATTTAAAATAAAAAGTTATATATCTGCTGTTGTAAATGTATTATTTACATTTATAAATAAATTATTATGTTAAATTTTCGATCCAATACTTATTTTGTAAGAAAAATTCAGCCAATTTTTATTTATAATGAACGTCTGATTGTTGTCTTAAAATTTCAGCACTTTTTTCTGGTGTAATATCTCTTTGCGATTCTCCCATCATTTCATAGCCGACCATGAATTTTTTTACAGTTGCTGAGCGAAGCAGCGGTGGATAAAAATGCATGTGAAAATGCCATTCTGGATGATCAAAATTATCTGTTGGCGCTTGATGAATTCCTGAAGAATAAGGAAATGATGTGCTGAATAAATTATCGTATTTAATGGTAAGCTGCTTTAAAATTTTGGCATAAGCGGTAACTTCTTCGGCATTAAAATCGGTGATTTTGCTAATTGGATTTTTGCTCACAATCATAGTTTCATAAGGCCAGATTGCCCAAAACGGAACTAATGCAACAAAATGGTCGTTTTCGATTACAATTCGACTGCCAACTCTCAATTCAGCCTTCACATAATCTTCAAGCAGTGTTCTTTGATTTTTGTCGTAATACGCTTTTAAGCTTTTGTGCGTTTTTTCAACCTGAGTAGGCAATGATGACTGCGCCCAGATCTGCCCATGCGGATGCGGGTTGCTGCATCCCATAACGCTTCCTTTATTTTCAAAAATCTGAACATGGTTAATGTATTTAATACTTCCTAGATCAGCATATTCTTTTTGCCAAGTTTTAATAATGTTTTCAATATCGGCAACTTCCATTTCAGGAAGCGTCAAGTCGTGTCTTGGTGAAAAACAAACCACTCTCGAAATTCCTTGTTCAGGTTCTGCCTTAAAAAAGGTATGTTTAATATCTTCTTCAAAAATGATCTCATCTTGTTTTAAAGCAGCAAAATCATTGTCGAATACAAAACTGTTTTTGTATGCAGGATTACTTACGCCGTTTGCACGAACATTTCCCGGACACAAATAACAAGTTGGGTCATGTTTAGGAAGTTTCTCAGTCGAAATGGTTTCGTTTTGACCCTGCCAAGGACGTTTCGCACGATGAGGTGAAACTAAAACCCATTCATTGAGTAAAGGATTAAAACGTCTGTGAGGATCTTCGTTAATGTCAAAGTTTTTCATTTTTTCGGTGTGGTATTTAAAGTAATGTTGTTCCGTTTGAGATTTTTACGTCGTAAAATTTTAATTCAATCCCAAATGTATTTAAATAAAGATTTGAAAACTTACTTTTTACCTCATTTTCATGACCTTTTTTAATTAAATTAATGGTGCACCCGCCAAAACCGCCGCCCATTAAGCGAGAACCAATGATAGTATTATCTGCTTTTGCCGTATCAACAAGCATATCCAATTCGGCACAGCTTACTTCGTATTCCTGAGATAAACCATAATGTGTTTCAAAGAGCAATTGTCCTAATTCTTCTATATTTCCTTTGTCCAGCGCTTCGCAGGCTTTTATAACACGATTAATTTCTTTTACCACATAATGAACTCTTTTAAAAACAGTTTCATCCATTTTGTCTTGAATACTTAAAAGTTGTTCCTCGGTACAATTTCTAAAACTTTTTACCTCAGGAAAATGACTTTTAATTATTGATAATCCCTGCTCACATTCTATTCTGCGTGTATTGTACTCAGATGTAAAAAGAGAATGTTTAACATTACTGTCAAATAAAACCAAAGAATAATCTTTAAAATCAGCATTATGATAATGATAGCCTAATGTATTGCAGTCTAATTGAATAACTTTGTTTTCAAGACCAAGCACACTCGAAAATTGATCCATTATACCGCAGTTAATTCCCACCCAGTGTTCAGCCTTTTGTCCTAATAATGCTATATCTACTTTTTCAATTTTTAAATCGAAAAGCTGTTGAATTCCGAAAATCATTCCACATTCTAAAGCGGCAGATGATGATAATCCCGAACCAACAGGAATATTACTGCTGAAAACACAATTGAAACCTTCAAAGGAAAAGCCATTATCCTGCAATTGTTTAATAACGCCTTGAATATAATTTGTCCAGACAATATCGCTTAATTTTACTTCCTGAGTTAAATCAATTTCAAATTGCTCGTTTAAGTCGATGGCAATTATTTTTGATTTTTTAGAATTGTTTTTTTCCAAAGCAAAGCAAATTACTTTGTCAATTGCTGCAGGTAAAACATAACCATCATTATAGTCAATATGTTCGCCAATAATGTTGATTCTTCCTGGAGAAAGTACTATTTTTTCTGGTTTAGTCCCAAAAGATTTTTCGAAAAAAGCAGTAGTGTTTTGTATTAAAATGTCATTCATTATACTGTAATTAGTTTACCGTTTTTAGTTTAAAATTTCAAATTTATAAACGGTTTCTTGATTATATGTTTCACCTTTTCTTAAAACTGAATTAGGAAAATGCGCTTGGTTGGGAGCATCTGGAAAATTTTGAGTTTCAAAGCAAATCCCGCTCGTTTTATGATAAGCAGTTTCGTTTTTTCCTTTTAAAATGTCAAAACAATTACCGCCTACATATATATGTACACTTGGCTGATCCGTATAAACGTTCATTTTTAAATTGTTTTTTGAACTAAATAAAGATGCTGAGGGATTATTGGTTTTATTGACAACAAAAGAGTTGTCGATCGAAGCCGGGCATTTTTTTTCAGTTCTAAAATCAAATTCATGGTTGCTGAGATCAATAAATTTTCCAGTTGGGATATTCTCTTGATTAGTTTCCAGCATTTTTTCGGCATCAATAAAAACTTTTTGATCCAGAACACTGCCATCGTGACCATCAAGATTAAAATAACTATGATGCGTTAAATTTATAATAGTATCTTCTGTTGAAATTGCTTTATAAGTTAATTTCAGCTCATTATCTTCTGTCAACGTGTAAGTTAAGTCAACTTGTAATTCTCCAGGATAATTTTCATTAAGATCTTCACTTAAAAGACTAAATGTTATCGACGGATTTTCATTAGAAGTTTGATTGGTAACATTCCATATTTTTTTCCCAAAACCAATATTTCCGCCGTGTAAAGAGTTTCCGTTATTGTTTTTTGTTAATTGGTATGTTTTTCCATTTAAAGAAAAAAGTCCATTGTGAATTCGCCCCGCATAACGCCCAACCGTTGTTCCAAAATAAGGAGCGCTTGGTAAATTATAAGATTCTAAATAAGACTTTGGAGAGTCAAATCCCAAAACAACATCAACAATTTTACCTTCAGAAATTGGAATCTGAATGGAACTAATAGTTGCACCGTAATTTAAAACCTGAACCCTCATTCCGTTTCTATTCGATAACTCGAAAGAACGAATTTTTTCAATATCTGATTCGAAATCAGAAAAATCGGCATTAGAAGTTGCGTTACTATGTGATTTGTTCATTGTTTTCATTAAAATTTTAGAAAAATGAAAGTCAAAAATAAAAACATTCTTTATTTTTGCATACCGGTACCTACCAGTTTTTGTATAAATTTTAAAAGACCTTTATTTTATATGAACATAATTTCGATTCAAAACAACATTGGTCTGCCAAAATATAAGCAGATTATTCTTTCAATAGAAAAAGCAATTGAAGACGAAAAACTGGTTAAAGGAGACAGATTGCCCTCTGTAAATAAAGTTTGTCTGGCATTTTCATTATCCCGAGATACCGTTTTGTTAGGATACGAAGAACTCAAAAAAAGAGGTATTATTTATGCTATTCCCGGAAAAGGATACTACGTTAAGAGTGTAGAAATCACGATTAAGCAGAAGATTTTTTTGTTATTTGATGAATTGAATATTTTCAAAGAAGATATTTATAACTCCTTTTTAAACAATATTGGGAAAAATGTTCAGGTCGATATTTACTTTCATCATTTTAATAATGTTGTTTTTCAGAAACTGATTAATGACAGTGTTGGGAATTATACGAAATACATTTTAATGCCAACAAATTTAAAAGATATAGTTGACTCTATAAAAACCCTACCAGTGGGTGATGTTATTATACTGGATCAGACAAACGCTGACTTAAAATCGTATCCTGCAATTTATCAGAATCATCAAAAGGATATTTTTGAAGGATTAGAGAAGGGAAAAGAACGTTTGGCTAAATATCAGAAATTGATTTTGATTTTTCCAGGTTTCCGAGAGCCAATAGGAATGAAAATGGGTTTTGAAGATTTTTGTGCGGCACATAATTTTGAATCTGAAATTATTGCCGAATTTACAAATAGAAAGATAAATGCAGGAGATTTGTACATTATACCAAATGATCGTGATTTGGTTCGGGTAATAGAAAGCGCGAGAGATCAAAATTTAAAACTCGGAACAGATTTTGGAATTATTTCTTATAATGAAACTCCTTTAAAAAAAGTGGTAGCCAGCGGAATTACTACAATTTCTACTCATTTTGAAGCGATGGGAAAAATTTTGGCAGAAATGGTTTTAAAGGGAAAAAAGGAACAAATCGAAAACAAGTCCTCCTTAATAATGCGAAATTCTTTGTAGTAATTTAGTAAAGAATTTAACATGCAGTTATTCATACTATAGTTAAATCGTTGTTTGATTAAAAACTCTCTTATTTATTAATAAAAAAAATAAAGATGATATTTTTTGTTTTTGAAGAATTATTTTGCTTACATTTGCAAATGTAAATTTTACACTTATTAATGTTTTAGCAGTTAGTGTTCATAATAACAGCTAAATACAAAGGTTAAAAGATAATAATTTTGTTTATTTTTTTTAATAGTAGTTTTATTGAAGAAAAAACCCTGAAAATTGTGGAATTTCAGGGTTTTGTTTTTTTATAAATTCAGTACGAAATCATTTAGTAACTTCTCTTCGTATTTTTCTTTATTAAAAGTGTACAAATACGATCCTTTTCTGGACGACTGCATGTCTTTTTCTTCAAGTTTATTTAAAATCTCAAGAGAGTTTATTTTACTAATGAAATTTCTTTTGTCTAACTCCTTACTTAAGATAGCTTCATATAATTCTAAAAGCTGACGCATGGTGAATTTTTCCGGCAGTAATTCAAATCCAATTGGTTTTATCGAAGTTTTATATCGCAGTCTTTTTATTGCATTTTGAACCATTTCATTATGGTCAAAAATTAAATTTGGCGCATCATTTATAGGGAACCATTCAGCATGATAATTTTTAATAAGTTCAGCATTGTGGTTTTCGATATTAATCAAGGCAAAATAGGAGACAGAAATGGTTCTTTCGACAGGATCACGATCAATTTCGCTGTAAGCATACAGCTGTTCCATATAAATATCGTTTAAACCAGTATACGTATTTAATATTCTAATAGCTGCATTATCTAAAATTTCATCACGCTTTAAAAATCCTCCAATCAAGGACCATTTTCCTTTTTCAGGTTCAAAATCTCTTTTGATTAAAAGTATTTTTAGACCTTCACTGTCGAATCCAAAAATAATACAATCTACCGCTAGTAAAACCTTATCAGCAGAGCTATAACTGTTTAGCATATATAATAATTTATTGGTAAAGATATAAACTTCCTAAATTGTTTCATAACTTATTAATGTAACATTTACACTTATGTGAAAATAGTAATAAAATTATGAAGAGGCAATACTTTATTTCGGCATCTGTAAATAGAATATAATTTTTCTATTTATTATTCTTTTTATTACCAAAATCAGGATCAAAGGTA
>NZ_NRQU01000010.1 GCF_004119495.1 Flavobacterium sp. YO12 | reverse complement strand
TTTTAGAACCTTACGTTTTTAAGAAGAAGATAAGGTAGCGCAAAGTCAGAGACATTTGCGCAGCGCTTGTCATGAACACTTTGGGGAGCAGGGTGAAATAAAAGAACAAATGCAAAATAAAAAATAATGAAGCAAAAATTAAATAAAGAATTTTATACAACGATTGGATTTGCAGTGTGTATATTTGTACTGACATTTTTCTTTTTTAAAGAATATGTTCTTCAATCTTCTTCACTATTAGGAAGTCTTTTTTTTAGTATTATAGGTGTGTTTTTAAGTTTTTGCCTTACATGGTTCTTAAAAAATAAAAGCCTTGTTCAAAAGCTAATTGTTCTCCTGATTTATGTTGTTTTTATTGCGGTTTTTGCTTACTCCAAAAATAATAATTTAATAACGGATAGTCCTGTTGGTAAAACAAATATAAATTCTGTTTGTGGTAACTGGGTTACAAAGGAAAATGACTTAATTCTTAAATTGAATATTAGTGATAAGGCAATGAAAATGAACTTTTATCCTAATGATAAGCAATTGTTTTTTGAGTATGAAATAAAAGGTAAAGTAATTGATTTTTTTAATGATGATGATGTGTCTAATTTTCAATGGAAAATTTTAAAGCTAACAAGTGATTCATTAGTTGTACTTGAAAAAAAACAGATTTTGAAATTTAAAAAGGAGAAATGAGGGTAATTGGTAGTGTATCAGATTGTTTTTTTTACTCGCTCCCGCACGAATCCTTTCGTGTGGCGCAAAGAGAATCGACAAAGAATGTAAAATAAAACATCCTCGCTTCACGAAGAATTCTAACTAAAAAATGCATAAGTATACATTTTTTATTCAAAAAAAAGCTCCAGATTTCTCTGAAGCTTTGATTAGTTTAAAATGCAAAATCGAATAACAATTGTGCAATGTATACATTAAATAGTGATCTTTAAAAATTAGTATTTACTTTTTTAGAGCGATCGGCAATGTAAGAGATCAACCAAGTTACTTGTCCTTCTTTTACAAAATATATTTTCTTTGTTTCTAAGTTTGGAATACTTTCTAAACACGTTACCAATATGTTGTTTGCCGAAATAAGGTATTTCTGGTCATAAGTGCTTAAAACTCTCGCCATTTCTTTGTTGGTTTTGGCAAGGTTTGTAAATTTTCCAAAGTTATTTTTCAGAATAGCGTCATAATCGATAACATCTTGAAGCGTCAAAGGAATGTAATGATCTTTAACGTTTTCATCATAATAAAGCGTTGAAAATGCCCAAACAGCACCGCCAGATAAATATAATTTATCTTTTTTCATTAAAAGCGGATTTGCGTCAAACAGCTCTTTAGTTTTCTTGCGTAATTTTGGATTAAAATCAAATGACTTTTCTTGATAGGTTGACATATCATTAAGCTGACTTTTATTGGTCACTGTTTTTTCTACAGCATCAGTAAGCGTCATGGTGCCAAAATCAAGTTCTAGAGGGATAAATTCTAATTTATTGTCTTTAAGTTCGTCAATGTAACCGCCTTTAGTAGTTTGAGCGCCAATATCTAAAAGAAAAGCATTTGCATAATCAACAGGCGGTATTGCGCCTTTAACTAACGTTTTGGCTTCTTCAGTACCATCAAGTATTTCAAGTTCTTTATTGGTAAGAGAAGTGATTTTGCTTTTTAAAACATCAAAGTTGCTGGCAGATGTAAATACAGGAGCGGCAACGATAAAGATATTTTCGTCCAGCATTTTATAGTCGGCTTTGATTTTTTTTAATTGATCGACTATAGTCAGACTCGTTTTGTTTATGTCTTCTGGTGTAAGTTTTCCAGAAGCGCTGATATGATCGGCAAACGGAATTCTTTCTGTCCAGAAAGAAAGTATTTTATAATCAGCTTTTTTAATGTTATTTACATCAACAACAGACACTTTAATAGCTCTGCGTCCAATTTCGATTCCGGCATAAATACTTTTTTGCGCAAACGAATTGAGGGTGAAAAATAAATTTAAAAGAATAAAAAATAGAACTTGGGGTTTGTTTTTTTTAAGCATTGGATTTTAATTACGATTATAATATAATTTATTTTTTATCGAACAAAGGCTGTAGGTAGTCTATTGTTTCTAATAGTTTAAGTCGTAGTTTAAAAAAAAAGCCTCAGATTTCTCTGAAGCTTTGTCTTAGTAGCGGGAACAGGACTCGAACCTGTGACCTTCGGGTTATGAGCCCGACGAGCTGCCTACTGCTCTATCCCGCGATGTTTCGGGTGCAAAGATAAGTACTAAATACGGTTATGCAAAGAAATAACTGAAAAATTTTGAATTATTGCTTTTTAGTTTCTAATTAATTGTATTTTAATATGTTGTATTTGGTGTTTGTTCTTGGTTAGATTTTGTAATCGAGTAATTCTGTATAAGGATCGTTTTTTAAACCCAATAATTTACCAAAAGCAGGTTCTGTTTTGTAACCATTTTGCTTGAGCGCAATGATTTTTAATCTGAAATTCTCATCTCTTGACTGTAGAATTTGATGTTCAATAAGCATATGTTTATAGGCGTTTTGATTTTTAGTCGGAGTATTTTGCCCGAAGATCTCTATTTCAAAACCATCAATTTTAAAATTTGCAATTACAGATTCATTGTTATTGATCAAACGGTTTCTAATTTTAAACTCAGGTTTAGTACTAAAAGCTGTGGAAATTTTGGTTATAAAATCGGTTTTGTTTGTCCAGTAACAAATAATATCAAGATCGCTGTTTTCAATATCAATATTTATAGGAATGGTGCCAGTTAAAATAGGATCAAATTCATATAGGATTTCTAAAATCTTATTTTGGGTTAAGATTTCATAAACTCGAACTTGTTTTGAATTTCCTGTTTTTAAATAGGTAATAGAGGTAAAATCAATCATTTTTTAGTCGGCATAATTTTTTTCTTCTTTAATTTCCTGCTCCAGTCTTTTGGTTATGTTGATTTTGGCATTGGTAAAAACAAAAAGGGTTGTTTTGTATTCTCTTGCGTATTGATTTGTTATTTCACCAGCGATAAAAGCAGTTTCAAAATACGGGCTTGTTTCTGCGAGTTCATTGCTGTTTTCTTCAAATTCCTTAACTCTAATCAAGTTTTGGTATTTGATATTCAAATTAAACCAATTCACATAATCAGCATTAAAAGAAACAGCTTTTATTCCTTTTTGAGTATAAAAATTTATTGCTCCCGCTTGTCCGTAATTATCGCAAAGCACCAACGTATTTTCTGATTTTGGGAATAATGCATAAACAGAATCCGTTTTTCGGGCAAGCTCTTTCCAACCCAGCATATCGGCAAAATCTTGCGGTAGTTTGTGATCTTTTCCATCTTCCCAGCGCAGCATTCCTAATTTTTTATACTTCTCAGGATGTTTTACAATGTATTCTGGCGTTTTGTTTGGAAACGCAATATTGTACATCGGAATAAACAATAATATCGGAATGGCGGCAAATACATATCGCAAATAATATTTCCATCCTTTTTGCAACACTTCAGAAAGGTATACGGCACCAAAAGCAATATAAATAGGATATAAACCAATGGCATAATACGCTTTGGCTTTGAAATAAATAAAGACAATGAGCGTAAAAATTATCGCCCCAAAAAAGAACCTGTATTTTGCAAAAGGCTTATAAAATAATAAGCTGTATAAAGCTGCGAAAAGAACAAAGATAGATCCTATAAAAAACAAGAGTTGTTCTTTTAGAAAATCGAGACGATCTACATTTACCAATTGTGTTTCTGCCAATTCTTTCATGTGATGTACAATCGGAAAATGATTATTATACTGCCATAATAAGTTTGGAAGTATTAAAAGAAGTCCTAAAATCAAGGCAGAATACAGCTTTTTTTCGGTCAGTATTTTTCTTTGGTTTGACAGTAAAAGTGCAGGTAAAAGACCAATCAGCAGGAAAAGAATGTTGTATTTGTTTAAAAACCCAAAAGCAAATACAATTGCGCCTATATAAAACCATTTTGATTTTTGAGTCGTGATAAATTGAATTATGATATAATAAAATAGTGTCCAGCACAAAACGTCGAGCGAGTTGGGTTGATACAACATATTGAGTCTTAAAAGAGACGAAAACAAAATACATATGGCGCCAAGAACCAATGCATAAAAACTACCTTTTAAAACCTCAATTGTTTTCCACACAAATAAAAGAGTGAGTGCGCCAAAAAGGGCAGGGAAGAACTTAACCCAAAAAACGGAATTTCCGAGTTGAAATATTAGATAAGAAAACCATGAAGTAACGGGAGGAACAGATAAATAGCCCCAAGCCAAATGGTGCGCTTGATCGAGATGCAAATATTCGTCGCGCTGCAAATCATATTCAGGACTTAAAAGCGTGTACTGTAAAACAAATTTTAAAATGATAAATCCAATTAAAACAAGTGTTTTTTTTGTCATGGAATTTTTGGTTTAGTGTGCAAGTGCTTTTAGGTCAGTTTTGTAATAACGAATATATGATTTATTTTAATTTTATAATTAATAGAAGTTATGTTGGCTGATAAAAAAAAGCTCCAGATTTCTCTGAAGCTAATTTGTAATTTTAATTTTTGGAGTTTAAGAAAATTTATTCCTCTGATGCAGTTTCAAATTCCATGTGGTCTATTGTTTCTTCGTCTGGTTTTACAGTTTTAGAAGCTTTTAGAGCATTGAATCTTTCCAGCATTTCGGTTTCTCCTTCTTCACCGCTGAAGTATGGGAAAACGTCCATAATTGGCGATTCAGAAATGGCAGGAATCGAATATTCTCCCATAGTGTTTTTCATAACATGAATCGTATTGTCATAAGCTTCTCTCACATCATTTGCCTGAATCAGCATATACATATTCGATTTTCTTTCCTTTCCGCTTTCTTCGTCATAAGCGATCAAAGAAACTTTTGATCTAAACCAACGATCTGTGTTTTCAAAAGGATGAATCTCGGCATAATTTGCCACTTTTATGTTCGTGATTTTGAATTCTTCACTTATATAAGCAGCCATTTCTTCATTGATTCTTTTTTCAGCTTCTGTATAAGATACTGCATCTACCAAATAAGGTTCTGTTAGTACTTTTTGGCCTCCAGTTTCATCTGTTTTTCTATATTTTACTTTGCATTCGTACCAAATTGCGCTCATCTCTTTAATTTTTTTAAGGATGCCAAAGATAGATTTTACAGGAAAATAAACTCATAAAATACTCAAATAGATATTCACAATTTGAGTATGATTTAGATAAAGTGTTGAGTGTTTTGTTTTTAAGTCGGCTTTAGAAGTGTAATTATTTCTCGGCCGCAGATTAGAAAGATTTTCAGGCATAAAAAAAGTCTCAGAGATTCTGAGACTTTCCTTTTTTCAAAAAATAAGAATACGGAATTATGGTAAATTTAAATCTTTAAATCCTGAAACTTCTGTTGAAACTTCTCCAAGCCATCCGCCTTCAGCACGGTTAGAATTGTATACCTTAATAAAATCAACTCCTTTTAGTTTTACTGATTCTCCTTTAGCATTTACAGCCCAGCTTATGTCGATTTGACCTCTTACATCAGCATTAGCCCAGTTGTCAGTATAACCCCATTCGTAAGCAGGATTTGCCCAGTTGTTTCCTTTTCCGCCAGATTTATCGTAAATATTAGATTTTAAGAATGTTCCTTTAAAAGTTACACTATTTCCTTTCCATAAAGGGAAAAACGTTTGTTTGTGGAATTGGTTTTTTGCTATATAACCAGTTTGTCCTTGATTGTCAGTCCAACGAATGTAATTTGGTTCATTCGGATTAGTTGGTTCAGCTTCTGGTTTATAATACGTCATTTCGTAATTTTTGATAGTCGTCGCTTTATTGTGTTCAGAACCTGCAATTTCAAACCATTCATCATCCGCTTTTCCGTTACCATTTGCATCGTAAGAAACCATTACAATTCCAGGTTCAGCCCAATCTGTAAAAGCATTTCCAAGAACAACAAAATCATTTCCTTCTTTATTGATAATCGTATGGTCAAAACCAAATTGCACATAACCTCCAAATCCTCCAAGGCTGATCATGTTTCCTGCTGTTAAAGCTGTTTCGGCTTTTACACGCATTGTTTCGTCAGTATCTGCGGCAGTCGCAGCAGGCAGCGCATTTACAAATTGTCCTGGAGCAGGAAAGAAGTCAAAAACACGTGTAATTTTGTTTAAATATGCTTTTTCGGCAACAGTAACAGTAAAAGATTTAGAACTTTCGCCAACTCCATTTTTAGCTTTAAACTCGATATTGTAAGTTCCTGCAGCACTAAAAATATAGAACAAGTCAGTTGTTGCAGCAACTTCTTGGCTGTTTACAATCCATCTATAAGTTGCATTTGCAGCATTTGTTAATTGAGGCTGAACTTTAAACCATTGCATTTTATCTACAGCAAAACCACCAGCTGGATTAGGCAGTGTAATTTCTGGAGCGCTTGCAACGATGCTGATTGTACGGCCATCGGCAAAAGTAAAAGTCATAATTCCGTTTGCCAATGCAACCGATGTAATTTCTGCAGCGTCCTTTCCTTTTTGACCAGAAGCAGAAACGCCAGTGTCTACATTATCAACAAACCAGTTTCCGTTAGTTCCAATAGTGATTTTTGCAGCTTCGCCTTTAGCTCCGCTTTCCCCTTTGGCAGATTTTCCAGTGTCAACACCATCGATCCACCAGTTTCCGTTTTCACCAATTTTTATAAACGATGAGGTATTGCGGACATTTAATTTAGATCCGTCGCTCATTGTAATTACATAACTTCCGTCTTTAGTTTCGTAGTTTACCACATACAACCTTTTGTTTAATACATCAAGCAGGTTCTCGTATTGTGCCATTCGGTTTTTCAAATCATTGACATCATTTTTTAGATCATTAATATCGTCTTTATAACAGCCCGAAAGAAGCAGGACAACCGACAATGCAAGTAGAATTTTCTTCATTTTTAAAATTTATGGATTAATTATTGTTTTTTTGTTTTAAAGGCAAAATGTGCAGGAATATCTCCAGTTGTAACCGTGAATTTTGTATTCCCGTTTTTGTCAATACAGTATAATTTTCCGGGCGAAACATAATCTCCAGCATCCGTTATAAAAACATTTAGAGAAACAGGATCAACCGCAAGCCCGTATGGAGTTTTAATTTCGTCGCTGACCGCTTTAGGTAAAAAGCTCTCTGTAAGTAAAGTTTCGGTTTTAACATTAATCAAATTGTAGTTTATGATATAATCGAAGGTGCTGTAACTAAATTCAGATCCAATTATATAAGCTTTGTCACCAACGATAGTAAGATTGGAGCAGGCAATATCAAAAGTTTTTTTAATGAGGTCAGTTTTAGTATCAATTACAAATAGTTTGGAAGGAATATCATAATAATCGCCGCGAGAGCTTACATACAAATCTCCATCTTCATCAGCCTCAAGTCTGTGCAGATTTATGGCAACATCAATATCTTTTGTTTTGGTAAAAGTTTTTAGATCAATTACAGAAACGGTTCTTTCGTAATTTGGCGGACTATATCCTCCTGAATTGGCAACATAAAGTTTATTGCCTACAACAGCCATTTCTTCGGGTTGACGGCCTACTTTCACTGTTTTTGTGATCGAAAGCGAAGTGGTGTCGATTTCGGCAACAAAGCCATTTGGAGAATTTTCTCCCAATTGTACTTCGCCGTCATAGGCGCTTGCGTAAGCTTTTCCATTGGCAAAAGTTATGTATCGGCAATTTTTGATGTCAATTACTTTAAGACGTTTTGCGGTAACCACATCCATAACTTCAATTTTGTTTGAGTTGTTGATAACCGAATACAATTTTGAACCGTAAATACCAATGTCGTTTCCTACATCGCCTAAACCTAAAGTCGCATCAGGATTTGCTTGACCGTAAACATTACGCTTGTAACTTCCGGTTTCATAATCGTAATAATCTAATGAAGCTTTATTCATGTTCATATTCCCCTCGTTAAGAAGATAAAAACCTTGTACGGTCGTAACGGTTTCGGGCGGTAAAACTTCTACTTCTTCACGAATAATAGGATCATCTTCCTGACATCCTTGAAGAGCTATTGCCGCAAAAGCGAGTAAAAGCCAAAATTTGAAATTTGTTTTCATTGCTGAGAATTTATTTAGTGTTGCTGTTTTATTTTAAAAATTTAGAGAAAGGCTTAATCGATAGTTTCTGCCCGGCATAGGAAAATTGAGTACTACATCATAATATTGATTGAATAAATTATTGACTTCGCCACTTAATTTTACAGGAATTTTTGAGAATTTTCCATTCCAAATAAGAGCCATATCGCTGGTGTACCAAGGTTTAACATAATTAACAGGAATGTTTGCTTTTTGACTGTAACGCTCGCCGGTATATATAAAACTGTAGTTAAGATTCCAGTTTTTCCAGTTGATCGATGAGGTTATTGTACCACTGTTTTCTGGTGTATAAGGAATTTGATCACCGTAAGTTGTTCCTTTTGCAGTAATGTCAATTGCTTTTTGATAGGTATAACTTAAACCTAAATCTAGAAAGATTTGCTGCGGGAATTTAAAAACGAAATTGGTGTTTAGTTCTAAGCCGCGAATATCGACTTCGCCCAAATTCATCATAGTCCATCTAAAAAGGTTAGATGACGGCATTGCGATAATTTTATCTTTTACACGATTGTAATAAACATCGGCTTGAAATGATATTGATTGCAGCATTTTTTTAGGCTCAATACTGTAAGTTGTTCCCACATCGTATTGCGTTGTAAATTCTGGACGCAAAGAACTGTTGCCTATAAAAGTGTAATACAGATCATTGAAAGTCGGCATTCTAAAAGACTCTTTGTAAAACGCTCGAACTCTGAAATTCTTTATCGTAAAAGGTTGATAAGAAGCGGATACAACCGGACAGAAAACATGCTGACTATCGCCTTGCTGATAATATTTAACCTGCTCGTCGATATAAGCTCCAAGCAAATTGGCTTGAATATCAAGTCGTTTCCAATGCATTTCGCTGGAAATAACGCCTAGATAAGAATATCGGGTAGGATAGGGAAAACGGTATAAATTAGCATCAAGCGTATTAATGGAGAAATCTGCTGCAAACGACATTTTCCACCAATCTTTTATAGTGTAGAGATTGACAATCGAAGCGTAAAATTCGTTTTGGTAATATTTATTATCCAATGCGCCTTCAAGAGTTTTATAATCAGGATCGATATAACGGCTGTAGTCTCTGCTGAATTTTACATTAGTAAGTATTTCATGTTTTTCGAAAAAGGAATTCTGTACAGAACCATGAATGAAAAAATTACGATCCCATTGTCTTTGCACATGTTCGTATCTATTAGCTAGAATAGCGCCCGGAAGTCCTCTTTCAGAATCGTAGTAATAAGCCTTAAAGTTGGCAATAGCGTTTGAACCAAATTTGGTATGCAGGTTCAATTCAGCCCGAAGTGCGGTTATGTCTCCGTTTTGGCGAACAGCCGTTGTATCATAACCGTCTTTTTTCTGATAGCGGTATTTGTATTTTCCATCGGCTTTAAGCCATTCAATATTGGAGGAAAGCGCTGTTTTAGAAGTTATTTTTTGCTGATAAAGAACAGAAGGATTTACTAATCCAAAAGATCCAGTTTTAAAAGAAGTTCTAATATTTGTGGTTTTACCCGATTCAAAAACAGGAATTTTTGTTTTTAGTAAAAGTGTACTTGAAGCGAAAAAACCTCGTGCAGGCTGAAAAATAGTCGATTTTTGACCATTATAAAGTTCGATGGCTTCAATATTATCCAAAGAATATTTTCCTAAATCAACTTGACCGTTTTGCGCATTTCCAACCGTCATTCCGTCATAAAAAACTGCTGTATGAGCGCTTCCTAAACTTCGAACGTTTATGGTTTTTAAACCGCCAATTCCGCCGTAATCTTTCAGTTGAACGCCCGAAAAATAACGAACCGCATCTGCAACCGAAAGACTGTTTAGTGCTTCGAGCTGTTTACCCGATAAAATCTGAACAGGCATAGGCGATTCGATCCTAAACTCGCGTTTGCTCGCAGTTAGAATCACTTCGTTTAACACAAGTGGTTTTAAAGAGTCTCGCTCCTTAGTTTTAGGATTATCCTGTGCCATAATCGGATTCATAAATAAAATCCATAATAAGGCACATAATCCACAATGCAGCAGACTTGAATGCCTGTTTTTACATACGTGCATAGCAAAATAGTCTATTTGTGACAAATAGTTTTAAACGGAAAAAATGAAATCAAATGTTTAGTTTGATAAATGTGTTTGTCTTTAAAACTCTGGTCCGCGAGAGCCTAAAATTATATGCAGTGGCAGGTCTCCTGACTTATTCCCATTTTGAGCCGCCTTCCCACATTTGATAAAAATGCAGTGGCAAAAGATTTGATTCCGAAAGCCAAAAAAGCTCTCCTAATCTGTCAAAATGTTGCATGGAATTTACAGTAACGGGCTTGTTCAGGATTTGCACCTGATTCCCTCTTCGTTAACTGCACTTGAAAAGTTGCAGCTAAACCATTGCGGGTGCAAAAGTAAATAAACTCTTTATGGTTATGGTTATGTTTTTGAAAAAAATGCCGAAAAGTATTCTTGAAAAGCAAAGTTCTTGATTTTGCTTTTGTTTGATTTTTTATTTGAAGAAGTCGAAATTTTGTATATTTATAGTGCTATTTGTTTGATTATTAATTATTTGTGTTTAATGAAGTGAAGATGAAAAAGACTAAAAATACACTGCCAAACGAATCTGAAGATTTGTTTTTAACCGATGGCGGACTCGAAACAACATTGTTTTTTCTAGAAGGTTATGATCTGCCTTATTTTGCTGCCTTTGATATATTAAAAGATCAAAAAGGATACGACAGCATGAAAAATTATTATTCGCGTTATTTAAAAATTGCCGAAAAGTATAAAACCAATTTTATTTTAGAAAGCCCAACTTGGCGCGCAAATCCAGAGTGGATTGAAAAAATTGGGTACTCAAAAGATTCCTTATTTGAGTTGAATAAAAAAGCAGTTTCGCTTTTATCAGATTTAAAAACAGAATTTTCGAATACTGTAAAATCTATTCTTATAAGCGGCTGCATTGGTCCTAGAGGCGATGGTTATGTGCCTGATAATTGTATGAATGTCGACGAAGCAAAGCAATATCATTTAACGCAAATAAAAGCATTGAGTCAAATGCCGGTTGATTTTGTTTCGGCACTTACCATGAATTATATCGAAGAAGTGATAGGTATTGTTCAAGCTGCAGAAACTGTAAGTTTGCCTGTAGTCATTTCGTTTACAGTCGAAACTGATGGAAAACTGCCAACTGGAATGAGCTTAAAAGACGCAATCGAAAAAATAGACAAAAGCGTGAATATTCCTCCAATGTATTATATGATAAATTGTGCGCATCCTACGCATTTTGTAAACGAACTGAAAGCGAATGCAAATGAAAATTGGATAAAAAGAATAAAAGGTTTTCGAGCAAATGCATCTTGTAAAAGCCACGCCGAATTAGACGAAGCCACAGAATTAGACCGAGGAATTCCTAAGGATTTGGGTAAAGAATACAAAAACTTAAAAGATACTTTTAGCCACTTAAATGTATTTGGCGGCTGCTGCGGCACTGATGAAGAACATATGCACGAGATTGTAAAGCAATTGAAAGTAATTTAAAACAGCTTTATAATTCTAAACTTAAATAATTTGCCTCTTTGATTGCAGAATTTTTTATTTGTTTTGAAAGCTCCAGCGGAGCGGAATATTTATAGCACAATTTATTTCCATGCACAAAAAGCCCCAGATTTCTCTGAAGCTCTGTTTTTGTTGCTGCAATTAGTTTATTCTATTTCTTTCGTCTTCGTTTCCAAAATCGCGTTGTTTTGATTTAATATTTTGATTTCCAAATTTATAACTTAACGAAATTCTAAAACCTCTAGTGTCACCGTAACTTTTTATATTTGTTTTTATTCCGTTTGAAGTGTAGGTAATTAATGGTTTTTGAGCATTCAATACGTCTTCGGCTAGAAATGTAATTGACAGGTTTTTTTTGAAAGTGAGCATTTTAACCGAGATATCTAAAATGTTCAAAGTCGAAATATTAAAAATTTGATAACGTCCAGGAAGCTGTAAACCGTAGTTTAATCCAATAAATACTGTTTTGTTAGTGCTTATCGTAAAGTCATTATTGCTGTAAATATATCCGTTGTATCCATCTATAGAACTAATGAAATTTGTTCTTGATTTTACATTTTGATAGTTTAAATTAAAACCTGTAAAACTGTTCCACCAAGAATATTTATTGAAGTTGTACGAAGTAGAAAACCCTATTTGATACGTATTTGCATAGTTTAACGGCATTCTTTTGGTGCTGTTTGTTTCAGGATCGATGATAGATAATTCCTGCCCAAAATCTGAAACCTGAGAAAAATAAACAGAGTTAACCCATTTTTGATTTCGGATAAACGAAAATTCAAAATTATCAATTAACGAAGGTTTTAAATATGGATTTCCCTGCGAATAAGAATAAGGACTTGTTTGAATTACAAAAGGATTTAAATACTCAAACTCTGGTCTGCGGATTCTTCGACTGTAATTTAAAGAGAAAGAATTGTTTTCATTTGGCGCATAAGTCAAATAAGCCGTTGGGAATAATTTGATATAATGGTTTTCAGTTGTTTGATTTAGATTTTCAGAATAACCTTTGGTTTGTGTAGCTTCAATTCGCAAACCCATTTGTGTCTCCCATTTAGAATTTATCTTTTTGCTTCCCGAAAAATATAAAGCTTGATTGTACTCTTTGTAATTAAAAATATTCGAATGGTTTGTATTGAAAACCGCAATTCCTGTTTCATTGTTGTATACGGCTAAATTGTTATCAGTATTGGTATGAAAAGCTTTTGCTCCAAAACTAATCTCTGCCCATTGATACGGTAACGAAACGTCGATATTTGCAGAGTAATTTTTGATTGTATTGACATTGCTGGTGGTCGACGAAAAAAAAGTGTTAGGAATAACATTTTTATTGCGATCTAATTCATTTCCAGAAAAGAAACGATAATCATTTTTACTGTAATTGAAGTAATCCAGATTAATCGAAATATTTTTCCCTAAGCTGTCTAATACAAAAGAATTTTGAAAATTAACAGTATTCATTTTCGGATTGTTGGCCGCATTAACATCCGAAGCGATATAAGAATCTGCCGTTCCGCTATTATTATATATAGTTGTAAACGGATTATTAGTTGAGGTTTTGTCTGTAAAACTGCCAAGATACTGAATTCCTGCTGTCCATTTATTAGTTAGTTTGTAATCAAGACCAAAGCCTAAACTCAATACATCAATTACAGATTTATTTTTAATATCTTCTTTCCATAACTCGTTTGTGTAAAATATAGCACTTTCTGAAGTAGAGCGTAATTTTTGTTTTCCTTTGTTAACAGAAGCCTGCACCGAAATTTTATCATAGTTGTAAGTAAATAATCCATTTAGGTTTTCGCCTGTATACGTTTTTTGTGTGTATGAAGTTCCAATATTCGCATTCCATGAATTTGCTTTGGCATTTTTTAATTTGATATTAATAAGCCCGCTGTTGCCCTCTGCATCATATTTTGCCGGCGGAGTAGTTATGACTTCAATACTTTTAATGTTATCAGACGGAATTGATTTTAGAAACGCAGCTAAATCTTCTTGCGGCATTTTTTGCAAGCGATCATCAATCATGACAAAAATTTCACCTTTTCCAACAATCGAAATAATTTCATTTTGAACTCTTACCGTTGGCGTTGCTTTTAAGGCATCTAAAGCTGTTCCGCCTGTGGCAGTTACAGAATTTTCGACATTAAAAACAAGTCGATCGACTTTTTGTTCAACCAGTTTTTTTCTAGATTTTATGGTTACTCCTTCAAGGTTTATTGATTCTTTAATTTCAATTACCGCTAGATCAATGTTTTGGTCAAGAGTAACTTCTTTGTTCAAGTATTCTGTTCCAAATTGTTCCAGCAGCAATCTATAGATTCCTTTTTCAGTTTTCAATTCAAAATTCCCCAAACTGTCAGTCGAAACGGATGTGACCATTTTGTTGTCCTTAAATAAACTGGCAATTACAAATTCGACTTGCTCTTTGTTTTGATTTATTACTTTTCCTTTAATAGAAAATTGCTGGCTGAATACATTAGTTTGACTAAGAAGAATAAACAATAGGATGATAACTTTTTTCATAGGTTTTGATTTAATTACCATGCAAAACTGTGCTGAAAAAATGCCTAAAACTAGTTTTATCGACAAACCCCCTTGAATAATCTACAAACCCGTTTTTAGACTTTTTTATGAATGTATATCTTTGAAAAAAATAAATATCAATATGCGTAAGGAAACATTATCACTAAAGGCAGAGATTATCATTCATGTTATATATTGGCTTTTGATGGCGTATTTTATATTTGCCAAAAATCCAATACAAACAAATGTTTTTGTTCTAGATTTGTTTTTTATAACTTATTGCATTGTTTTTGTTTTTACCTTTTACTTTCACTATTTAATTGTAATGAAAAGGGTTTTTAAAGCCTTTCAATGGAAAATATTTTTTGCAGGCGTATTAGTTTCTTACCTGTTTTTTACCTTATTAAGATGGCTTATTGAACAAGTTATAACAGCAGTTTTGTTTGATAAAATAAACTATATAAATCCTGAATTTTTAACTATATGTTAGATAATTTGAATTACTGCAGTATGGCTGTAATTTTGAGTTCACTGCTTTGGTTTGTAATTTATTTTATTCGTCTTTTAGAGTACAATCAGATTATTTTGGAAGAAAATAAAAATACCGAAATCAAATTTCTAAGAGCGCAGATTAACCCTCATTTTGTTTTTAATACACTAAATAATATTTACTCGATGGTCTATTTTCAATCGGATAAATCTTTGGAGGCGATTGAAAAATTAAGTCAAATTATGCGTTTTACGACTTATGAATCTCAAAAAGAAAAAATTAGATTGCAAGATGAAATCGATTATATAAAAGCCTACATCGAACTTGAACAATTAAGGCATCAGGAAAATGCTTATATCGATTTTCGAATTGAAACGGCAGAGGTTTCAGAAGAAATTCCGCCTTATGTTTTATCTCCATTAATTGAAAATGCTTTAAAACATGGATTAACTTCGAACGAAAATCCGATTTTAATTAATTTGAACTTGAAAGACAAAAAGCTCAATTTTAAGGTCGTAAATAGTATCGCAATACAAAAGAAAGATAAGCTGGGCGGAATTGGGCTGGATAATTTAAAGAAGCGATTAGAATTTCATTATCCTCAAAAACATCAATTAAAATTAGTGAATCAAAATAATCAGTTTACAGCTGAACTTGAAATAGATTTAAAATGAAAAAAATAAATTGTATTATATTAGACGATGAGCCGTTTGCAGTAAAACTTATGGCAGATTATGCATCAAAAGTTCCTAGATTGAATGTTTTGTATGCTGATTCGGATGTTTTTAAAGCAATAGAGATATTGAACAATGAAACAGTCGATTTGGTTTTTATTGATATTCAAATGCCGCAGCTTACCGGAATCGAATTAATGCAGATGTTTAATCAAAAACATAACTTTATTGTTACAACTGCTTATACAGATTATGCTTTAGATGTTTTTCAGTTTCATGTAATTGATTATTTACTGAAACCTATAGTGTTCAATAGGTTTTATCAAAGTGTTGAGAAATTCATTCGCTGGCAGGAAACTTTTCAGAACCAAGATTCTGAGGATTTTTTGCTTGTTAAAGCCGAAAGGAAGCATTATAAAATTGCGACAGCTAACATTCTTTACATTGAAGGATTAAAAGATTATATCCGAATACACACAAAAGGCGAAAAAATTATGGTTCTCGAAAATATGAAAGATATTCTCGAAAAACTGCCTGTAAACCAATTTGTACGCATTCACCGTTCGTATATTATTCCAAAGAACAAAATAAAAATTATTGATGGAAATCAAATTCAGTTGATTAGCGGAGAGCAGCTTCCTATTGGTGAAACCTACCGAAAATTAGTGTCTGATTGGTTAAATTAAAAGTAGTGCAAGTACCTAAAAACAAAAAAGCTTCAGATTTCTCTGAAGCTTTTTTTGTAGTCCGTGGGGGAATCGAACCCCCCTTACCAGGATGAAAACCTGGCGTCCTAACCGATAGACGAACGGACCTGTTTTGCTATTGCGGGTGCAAAAATGCAACTATTTTTGAAATACACAAAAAGATTCCGAAAAAAACTTTTTGAAATTAGGCTTGAAATAACACGTTTTGAGCTAGAAAATCACAAACGAAACGAGTTAGTTTAAGTGTATTTATTTGGTTAATAACAGGTTATTTTACACTAAAAAATAAGGTAAAGAAGGTTTTTATTCGAATAAAAATTTTTAATAAAATTTAGAAATGTTTTGTTTTAAAGAATATTCTTGCGGATTTTTCATAGTTTTTTTGAAAAGTCCAGCTGAAAATAAATGTCAATATCTCCTTTTTTAGACAATTGTATAGTTTTTTCTTCGTCCATAATTCGAAAGAACACATCAAAAACAGAAGGATGTGTTTTTCTAATTTTTTAGATCTCCATTTTTCAGACAATAAGATGGTTAATGATTCTAATTTGTTCAAAAAGTATTAGTCGTTCAAAAAGTACTTAAATAAAGAGATGCAAATTGTTTAAATGTTATTCGTTATCAATTAAAATTTTGATTCATTATTATATATTTATACCCAATTATGGATACAACTTTAGAAATATTTGGCGCATTTTTCGGCTTTATGGCTGTTTATTTTACTATTAAACAAAATATCTGGTGTTGGTATTTTGGTTTACTTCAAGTAATATTATATTGTTTTATTTTCTACACAGCCAAATTATATTCAGATATGATTTTGCATGTTGTTTATGTTTTTCTGCAAGTATTTGGCTGGTATAATTGGAAATATGGCGGTTCAAATCACAGTACATTGCGTATAACATTGATAAAAAACGAAACTTTTTGGATTGGTTCAACCATTTTATTATCCTTTTGTTTAGGTTATTTTATGCAGACAAAAACGGATGCATCTTTTCCTTATGAAGATGCTTTTATAACCATTGCAAGTCTTGTTGCTCAATATTTAATGATTAAAAAAGTATTACATTCTTGGATGTTTTGGATAGTTGTAGATGTAGTTGCTATAGGTGTATATTGGTACAAAGGTTTGTATTTTACAACAGGGTTGTATGTGCTTTTTTTAATAATGGCAATAATTGGTTATCTAGAATGGAGAAAAGTATATAATGAAGAATTTGAATATGAGCGAGCATAAAGTTGGATTAACACTAGGTAAGTTTGCGCCTTTTCATAAAGGACATCAATTATTAATAGAAACTGCTGTTAATGAAGTTGATGAATTAATAGTGTTAATTTATGATGATCCAGTAATAAATATTGCTTTAGCGACCAGAGCAGCTTGGATACGTGAAATATACCCGAAAATTGTAGTCATCGAAGGTGTGAATTCACCAAATGATACTGGTTATACGCCAGAGATTATGAAAATTCAGGAAGATTATGTTTTAAGTGTTTTAGGTAATCGTACTATCTCGCATTTTTACTCGAGTGAGCCTTATGGCGTACATATGAGTATTGCGCTGAATGCTGTAAATCGACAAGTTGATGTTAGTCGGAATATTATTCCAATCTCTGCCACAAAAATTAGAAAAGATTCATTTGAAAATAAGAAATTTATTCATCCCATAGTTTATAAAGATTTGATAACAAAAGTGGTATTGCTTGGAGCTCCATCAACTGGTAAAACTACGTTAGCAGAAAAATTGGCTCTTCATTTTGATACGCAATGGATGCCTGAATACGGAAGAGAATATTGGGAGAAGCATCAAATAAATAAAAGACTAACTTTAGAAGATCTTTTAAAAATTGCTGAAACACACATTGAGAGAGAAGATGCTCTTGTGCTGCAATCAAATCGAATTTTGTTCTCAGATACTAATGCGATTACGACCTATTTATTTTCGCTGGATTACCATGGAACGGCTCTTGCAGCCTTAGAAAATTTAGCAAAAGCAGCAGAGAACAGGCACGATATTATTTTTGTCTGTGATACTGATATTCCTTATGATGACACTTGGGATCGATCTGGTGATGTGAAAAGAAAGGAATTTCAGCAAAAAATAATAGAAGATTTAAACAATAGAAATCTTAAATATTATATGCTCAGTGGTACTATCGATGAACGAATTGAGCAAGTATCAAAAGTATTATCTGCTGCAGAGAATTGTAAATTTTAAATAACTTAGAATCAAAATATAGCTATGTCTGATTTATTAAATAAAACGATGGGATTTTTTAAGAAAGTTCCAGAATCACCAACAAATCCGCAAGATGCCAAAAGCAATAATAAATTTCAAGTAGAAGATCTTTATTCAACTGATGATTTTCAAAAAGAATCTGGTGATGCGATTACTTTAGATGAGAAATTGCGCCAAGCGTATTTTTGGATCGCTAATACGGCCATTATCAGTCCGTATTATGATATCGAATTTAATGACAGCGATCCTAAAAAGTTTTTATTTGGAGACAGTAAAGTACCTGTTTATCTGCCTACAGATCAAAGCTATTCTAGTTTTGTATTAATGCCTCTGTTAAATTTAGCTGTAAGAGGTAAATGTCTTATTGTTGGCGGGCCAGGTCGCGGAAAAACAGCTACTTCTGTTTTGATGGGTTTGCTGGCTGGATATGATAATAAAGATGTAATGCGAGCCATTCAGCATGGTCAGCCTCAAATGACAATTTCAGATTTATTAGGACATCCATTGCCTTCGGATATGGTAAAGGCCGAAAAAACTTCAGATATTCGAATTGCTTGGCGAAAATGGTTAGGCATGAGAGTAAAAATTATTGATGAATATAATCGAATTCCAACCAGAACGCAATCTGCTTTATTAACCGTACTGGCCGATAACTACGCTGAAATTTTTGATCAGATTTATGAATGTCCTGATGGCGCATGGTATCTGACTGCTAACGATGATGCAGGTGGAGGAACTTATCAGGTTATTGAAGCCTTAAAGGATAGAATTGATATTGTTATTAGAGCTATGCACTTTAATACAAGGTTTATTGAAGATTTATTGCAGCGCATTGAGCTCAATTTTAAGCCAGAAGCAATAATTCCTGAAGAAATTATTTTTACAGAAGAAGAATTAACGACTGTAAATAAACAAATTAGAGGGATTCAAATAGATCCAGAATTACGTAAACGTATTGAGTTTTTCTGTCGCCAGTTTGAATTTTTTGAACCTGCGTCTAACCGACTGGAATATATGACCAAAGACACGGCAAAATTATCTGGTATGGATATGCGTGTTCTTTTTAGAAAAGAAACAGGAAAAGATCCAATTAAAGATTTAGGTTCGCAGGCAAAGAATGGTTTATCTGTTAGAAAAATCATGACATTACTAATGTTTTCTAAAGCATTGGCTTATTTTAGAGGAAATCGAAAAGTAGAATTAGAAGATATTAGACAAGTTTTGCCATTTGTTTTACACGACAGTTTGACGCCGCATTTAGAATCTCCATTTTTCGATCAAATAGGCAATGAAGTATACAGAGTAGATAGAATTGTGTGGCTGCGAAACTTATTCGATTTGTCTTGCGATGAATATGTGAGTCAGGATTTGGATAGAAATGATCCAGTTGATCGATTTGAAGAGGAATTTAAAAAAGGTCTTGAAAATATATCTTCAAAAGAAATTGATAATCGACTTTTAAGTATTGAAAAGCAGCTGCAAAAGTGGTCTGAAGAGAAAAAGCTGTACGGTTATCGAGCTGATGATATTTTAAAACTAAAATATCTGCATCAACGATATACCAATTACAAAAGATGGCTGCAATGGAAAAAATAAGCTTTCAACCACTTATTGCAGAATTAAGCGAAAAAAGTACGTTATACAATCGATGGTACAATGAGAGCGAAATGAAATATGGCAATTTGCCTGCTCATGCAATTACGAGCTGGATGGTAGAAGTTGTTGAACCAATTGTAAAAGAAACGGCTGCTTTAAATTCTGCTCCAGAAAAAATTCATGAAATCGTAAAAGCGCTTTATCAAGAATCATTGAAGTTAATTGGAAACGGATCTGCAATTCGCTATAAAGACGAATACAAAGAGGCTTGGCTGTTAATGGCGCAAATGCCAAACTTGGTCGTGAAATTTCCTGTAAAAGTAATTTCATTGTTAAATGATGTTCTTTTTAATCTGCATATATATGCACCAGAAAAAACAATAGATTGGTGTAATCTAATCAAGCTCAGCAGCTCTGAGATTAAAACTATTGAAGATTTTAAAATTGCAGGACGTATTTATGCGTGGAGATGCGGTTTGGCGCATTTGAGGATTCGTTTAAATACAGATTTCAAAGAACTTTCTGAGAATCTGCAAGAAATAGTTAGTAATGCCATAAGTTCAGACAAAAGTTCGATTCAGCTTTTTAAGAATCCTTGGGCGGATGAAAAACCAAAATTTGAAGGCGTACAAGGCGGTTTTAAAGACACAGATGGATTTTTTGAAAATCCGCCGAGACTAGCAAAAATTGATGGAAACATATTTGTAACCGATTCGAAAAGCAGTTATGCACTTTTTGCAGACCAATTTGGAAAAGTTTTGGTTCCTGCAAATTCTGTTGATGCATCTCTAATTTTATCAAATTCTAATCGATTAGATAACTTGGAGAAATGGCTCGGAAAAGGCAACGAAAAAATTGACACAAAAAAGATTTCATCTTTTGCGACAACAGAAAACACATTGGTTTTAACGTTGCAAAATTCCTATTTTTTATACTTATTCAGTCTTGGAAATGCATAATCAATCTGAAATAAAAGAAACATTAGCCGCTTGGAAATCGTGCTGGCAGCAGGCAAAACTGGAGTGGAATCCTTTGCTGCGCTTGCAAGAACCTATTTGGTGTTTGTCGCATCAGGAAGCTCAAAAAGAAGGGCTTTCGGGCAGCTTTGCAATGATTCGGTTAACAGATCATCGCATAGTGATAAACTTAGAAGAAATTGTAGAACGCGGTATTGTCGATTACGCTGTTGAGGTATTAGCACACGAAATAGGGCATCACATTTTTGCACCTGCAAATTTATACGACAACGCTGTTTTGTTGAACCGAATTCGTTTTGCTTTACCCGGTATTGAGGATCGAGCACCTATGGTGTCAAATTTATATACTGATTTTTTAATCAATGATAAATTACAGCGTGTCAATAAATTAAAAATTTCAGAGGTTTATAAAGCGATTAATTCAGAAGATAATTTTTCTGAATTATGGACATTAATGATGCGTACTTATGAATATTTGTGGCGTTTGAAACGCGGCGAATTAGCAGTGAATTTATCATTTCACAGTAAAAAAATAGATGCTGATGCTTCATTATTAGCTTCTTTGGTTAGAAGTTATTCAAAAGGCTGGATTCATGGAGGAGGAAGATTTGCTGTAATGTTATATCCCTATTTAATGGATGATAAAACGTTTCGAGATGCACGTAAAAAGATTTTGATACTATTAGATGCTGAAGATGCAGGCAAAGGAGCTATGGATATCTCGGGCATGACAGAACTTGATTTAGAAGGCTATGATGAAATAGTCGATATGCGAAAAGAAGCGATTAGTTTAAAAGAAGACGGCGGCAAGAAAAACATCGATGTTTTAGGTTTAGATGAAAATATAAAAGGCGGATTTGGACCAAGAAATGGATATATGGGTCCGGGAAATTATATCGACTTAATGCAGCAAGTCAACCCAAATGCTGATGAGCAGAGTTTGGTTAATGCCTATTATAAGGAAATTGCTTTATCTCATTTAATTGATTTTCCTGTAGAGACTTCAGAAAATGTTTCTATGGATTTACCAGAAGGTTTGGAAACGTGGGATATTGGAGATGCCATAGAAGAAGTAGACTGGCTGCAATCGGCTATTTTATCACCAGCAATTATTCCCGGATTAACCACTCAAAAAAGAACTTACGGTGCAGACTCTGATAATAATATTTCAGAAGGACCTTTAGATGTATATATGGGGATAGACTGTTCTGGTTCGATGATGAATCCAAAAGAAAATTTTTCATGGCCGGTTCTCGCAGCAACAATTATTGGATTATCTGCTTTACGTGCTGGAGCATCCGTTATGGGGTGTTTATCTGGTGAACCAGGAAGTTACTTGGAAACAGATGGTTTTATTTCTGATGAAACAGATTTGCTAACTACCTTAACCTCTTATTTGGGAACTGGTTATGCTTACGGAATTGAGCGATTGCGAAAACCGTTTGGAGAAAAACCAAATAAAAAATCACATATTGTAATCGTTACGGACAATGATATATTCAGCATGTTAAATTCTGATACACAAAAGAAACAAACACATTGGGAATTGGCTGAAATTGCATTAAAAAATGCTGGCGGGCACGGAACTATGGTTCTGCATTCTTATCCAGATTACCAAAAAGATTTAGTAATACGGTTAGAAAAAATGGGTTGGAAAGTATATTATGTCACAAACGAAGCTGAACTTTTAAAATTTGCATCAGAATTTTCACAACAAAATTATGCCTATGTCTAAATATGATGTTTTTGAACTAGTTACCTATTTAAGAAAATGTCCAGACAGCTTTTTAAAGTCTTCGGATTTTCTTATTAAAGATGGATTGAATTCAACAGCCTTAATTTGTGATACATACAGAATTGTAAGTAATGATTTTTTAAGAACGGAATTTAACATACCAACCAATATTGATTTAAATCTTATTAAAGATAATCATTGGCTGGCAATTCATATTTCGGTATGGCTTCTTAGTCATCAAGATTTTATAAATAAGCCATTTATTGCAGATAAACTCTATAATTTTTGGTTTGAAGAATTGCGTGAAGCTGCTGCATATGTAAAATTTAAGGAATGGATTAATGATGATGAACGTGCGGAAGAAATGGTGCGTTTGCTGCTAAATTGTTGTGAGATCATACCTAACGGCGAAAGTTATGATGAAGCGGCAGATAAATTATCTTCATTAAGCAGTGCAGACAGGCATAAAGTTTTAAAACAATCTTATGAAGCGCACGAAAGAATAATGGCCATTAAAAGAGAAATGGCAGAGAAAAAAGCCAGAGAAGCAGCAAATACCTATGGACGCGAGTAGTAATCCACAAATTGCATTAACAGATGAGGAGCGTTTTCCGCTGCTTGATGATTTAAGTTTGTTAAATGAACTTAGACAAGATGCTTTTGCTCCAAAATTTAATTTTAAAAGCGGCGATCGATTAAACGCAGTACAACTTTTAAAAGTCCATTCCTATAAAAAAAAGTACTATGATAAAACAGTATTTTGGAACGAAGGACAAACGCCAATTTGGGTAAATGACTATTTAAAATGGTGTCTTAAAACAGTACCTTTTTATGAAAAAAAAGGCACTGATTTAGATTCTTTTCCAACCATTTCCAGAGAAGACATTAGAAAATATCCTTATTTATTTGTTTCTAATGAAGCAAATTTAGAGGAGTTGTTAGTGTATCATACATCTGGATCTACAGGACCAAAGTTAGATGTGCTTTTTGATGCCGTTTCACAAGCCAATTGGCTGCCGCAAATAGAATCGGTTCTAAAAGATTTCGATATTCATATAAAAGAAAGTAAAAATACAGCAGCAATTGCTTTGATTTGTGCACAGCAAAAAACATTGACATACGCTTCTTTATCAACCTATTTAGAAGGAGCGGGTATTTTAAAAATAAATCTAAATCCGTCAGATTGGAACCATCCTGATGATTGTAAAAAATACCTTGAGAAGTATAATCCGCAAATTCTTACTGGTGATCCAATCGCTTTTACAGCATTATTAGATTTAAAGCCTAAACTGAATCCAAAGGCCTTAATATCTTCTGCTATGAAGTTAACAAAAGGCACCAAAAGCAAATTAGAAAATTATTTTAAATGCCCTGTTATCGATCTTTATTCGTTAACAGAATGTAGAAACATAGCTTATGCTTCAGAAATTGGACATAAGGTTATTCGGCCGGATTTGTATTTAGAAATTTTTGATGAATATCAAGATGTGAAGCTTCCATATGGCGAAAGAGGAGAATTAGTAGTTACCGGAGGCAGTAACCCTTTCTTGCCCTTAATACGATATAGAACAGGTGATTTTTGTAGTTTAAAGATAGAAAATGGAGTTCCGTTTTTAATAGATTTAGAAGCTCGAAATCCAATAGTTTTTTTAACAAAATCAAACGTGAAAATCAATAATATTGATGTTTCTAATCGTTTGTCTCAGTTGTCTTTGGCAGGGTTTAAAATGCATCAGCAAAAAGATAAGCTGATTCAGTTTGTAGGATATTCTAATGAACATACTTCAGAGGAAGTTGCTGAAGTATTGAACACAATTTTTAAAAATGATGTTGATATTCTGGTAGATATTCAAAAAATATCTCAAAATAATGCTGTAGAAAAGACTCTGTATTCTTCAGACCTGCAGACAGATTTGTAATTATAAAATAAAGTGTCAATCAAGAAGCTGTCCTTTTAAAATACAACTGTTTGTGAGTAATGTACTTGAATTTATGTTTTATGAATTTTAGAAACGTAACACGACTGGAACTTGTATTTGTTACTACGGTTATGATTTTGCTGAATCTGAAATAGAAAAAAAACACCAGCTTTTTCAAGTGGTGTTTTACTTAGTTTCAGGCAGCGTTAAAATGTCTGACCAGTTTTTTTAAGATTTTGATAATGTTGTTACAAGAATTTGAATTCCTTTTTAGACCAAATCATAAGCTTTAGAAAAAGAAATAACCAACAGATACTTGAAACAGTCCGTTTTTATTTTTGCTAGAAGAATTATCTACATTATTAATGTCAGTTAATCCTAGATTATATCTTACGCCAAAATTAAGTCCGTTTTCAAGTTTATAGCCTAAACCAAAATTAACGCCAAAATCAAAAGTATTAAACGAATCTTTTACGTTTATTTTTTCATTTTTAGCATCAAGCAAAAAGCCTATTTGCGGTCCGGCTTCAACACTAAATCCTTTAGTTAGGTAATATTTTCCCATTAAAGGAAGGTTCAGGTAACTTAAAGCAATTGTATTATCATTGAAACTGTATCCTTGACCAGAATACATTAATTCAGGCTGAAAAGAAAATTTATCTGAAATAGGAATTTCTGATAAAACACCTAAGTTAAATGCTGTTACATAATCAATGCCTTTGGTGTTATCTCCGCTGACAGTTGCGAAGTTTATACCTCCTTTTGCACCAAATTTAATTTCTTGGGCATTAACATTTGCAAAACCTAAAACTGTAAGAACAGCTAGTAATAATAGTTTTTTCATAAAAAGTGATTTGAATTATTTGAGTACAAAATTGATTTTAAAAAAAGTAGAAAAGGTTTCAAAAACTTAAAATTGCACAAATCGGTACTTATTTAATAGTGTTTTTGTATTCATTAGGTGTTTGATCGGTTACTTTTTTAAACGCCTTATAAAAAGTGGTTTTTGAAGTAAACCCAGACTCTAATCCCATTGCCAGCAAATTGTAGTTTTCATAGTCAGAATTTGAAATCATTTTCTTGACCGCTTCAACTCGATAGTTATTTATATAATTGGCAAAATTGTCTCCAGTAATCGTATTTATAATTAGTGAAACATAACCTGCACTTATGCCAAGTTGTTCGGCAACTTTTTCTCTGTTTAATGTGCTGTCAGTATAAATATGCTGCTCTTTGCAAAGAAGTTCTAGTTTTTGAAAATAAAGATTATCTGCTGTGATAGATTCTCTGTATTCTTCCGAGGTATTATTTTCTTCTGTTGGGCCGCTTTCTATAATTTGAAGGCTGGCAGATGAAAGCGCTAAATCATTGTTTAGAAAATGATAAATAGCATCTTTGTTCTTGGCAAGTTTGTATTTGTAAATGCCGGCATAAGCTGTCCAATGAATTATAAAGGTAGCGCATATAGCCAGCCAGCTCATGGCAGCAGAAATATCTAATTGAAAAAAATAACCAGCCAAATAAGTAGTCAGCCATGTAACCAGCAGCAAATGCATGAAGGTTAATATGGTAATGACCCATTTTTTCTCCTGAGGGTCTTTTAAATGCCTTATCATAAAATAAGAATAAAGGGGCAGAAACAGGACAATGATAACGGCCATTAAAAGCTGAATAATCCTGAGTATATTGATTACAGGTATGTATGCCTCGGGAATTTTATAAATTCCTGCTATAATGTCAAGACAAACAGCAACATTAAGAATGCTGTTAAAGACAAATGGAATGTAATACAAATACGTTTTTTGTTTGTTTTTTACTGTATCATCAATGCGGTTTATAATAAACTGGAAAGTGAAAACGGGTAATAGAAATATCCAATCGACAGCGTCTGTAAAACGTATTAAGGGATAGGATTTAAACACATTTTCAAGTTCAAAAACATAGTTTAGTAAAACGATAGAAAGTGCAAATAGCAAGTAGGCTAGATATTTATTTGAATTACTATTGAATAAGGAAGATTTTAGAATAATGATGCCCAAGATTACTCCTTGAAAAATCGCAATATTTAAAATTGTGGTATAAATCAATTTTTTAAAGTAAAAGTTATTTTTAAGATTTGTTTTTGGGGAACAATGGTATTTAGTTGTTTTTTAAAACATAGCTTATTTCATACTAAATTACAGAACGAATTTAGGTTAATGCAAATGATTTTTTTGAAGGGATTAAGAAATGATTAACTAAAATGTAAATTAGAAATTTGATCTAAAAGAAACTTTTTTAAAATAATTAAGTAAAATATACAAATATAATTGATATGTCAATTATATTTGTATCAATAAAACTGAATTACTAGAAAGCAAACAGACTAAAACAATCTCAAACGGAAAAAAAATAATATGGAAAAAAAATATCTAATCAATAAATTGCTGCCAAGTTTGATATTCATTCTTTTCTCGACACTAATTTTTGGACAAAAAAAAGAAGCAGTTAATCTGGCAAATTATATGCAGGCACAGGTTGACGTAAATAATTTTAGCGGTACAGTCATAGTCACAAAAAATAGCTCAGTTTTACTAAAAAAAGCATATGGTTTGGCAGACTACGAGTGGAATACTAAAAATACAATTGATACTAAATTTCAGTTGGCATCTGTTACAAAGCAATTTACGGCAGCTGCTATTCTCTTGCTAGTCCAAGAAGGGAAGTTGTCACTTACCGATAAGTTAAGTAAATTTTTTCCAGATTATCCAAAAGCAGATAGTGTTACCATTCATATGTTATTATGTCATTCTTCAGGACTGGCGTTAGGTTTTAAAGAATTGGCATTAACTACTGTTTCTAGTGATGTTGCGTACGAAGAAATAAAAAAAATACCCTATGAGTTTTCGCCGGGAATTCAAAGTGCTTATAGTAATATCGGCTATTATTTATTGGGGAAGATTATTGAAAAAACATCTGGTGAAAAATACGCGGTTTTTTTGAAGAAAAATATATTTGACAAAGCAGGAATGAAAAATACAGGAGTAAGTAATAATGATTCGATAATTTCAAAAAAAGCAAGAGTTTATTATAGAACCGAAACAGGATTTGTTCAAAATCCTTATATCAATTGGGGATTTAATGTTGGACACGACGGCATTTATTCTACTATTGAAGATTTGGCATTATGGGACAATATACTTTATGGAACAACAATACTAACAGCCGAAATGAAAAAACTGATGTTTACTTCCTATAGTGATGAAGGTTTTGGATATGGATTTATGATTAATCCATTTTATAATCACGGACATCAGCTAATTGGACATGATGGAGGTTTTTTTGGTACAATGACTTCTTTTAATCGGTTTACAGAGGATAAAATTTTTGTGACAGTACTTTCAAACAACGAATCATCTTCGCAGATTATAGCTTACGGTCTTTCAGCAATTGCATTACAGATGGAGGTTGAACTTCCTTACAAACATCATCAAACGAAAGCAGATAGTGCTCAGTATGATAAATACGCAGGCAAGTATGGAAAAATCGAAATAATCAAAATTGGAGAAAAACTATTTTATAACAGTTCAGAAATGGAGCTTTTGCCTGAGTCAAAAACAAAATTTTTTAGAGCGGATAATAATGATAGGACGATAGAATTTATACTTGATAAATCAGGTGCTTACAATTCAATATTTCTAACAAAAGGAGGAGTGAAAGAAATTGTAAAGAGAAATGGCGCACTTACCAATGAACAATAATCCTTTGTCGATGCGAGTATTTTATTGGTGGATATAAAGTTATTTCAAAGTGTAAACAGACTACTAAAAAAAGCTTCAGAGAAATCTGAAGCTTTTTTAGTAGTAGAAATGGTCGATTAGTCAGCCAAATATAGTATTGCAGAATAAGAATCTTAGTTTTAAAATATCGTGATTGTTTGTGTGTAGAATAGAAAAAAACCTTTTTTGTTTTCATGTCCAGATTCATTTTATGCATCAAAAACAGCAGTAAAATAAAAGTCCATATGATGATTTATAATTGAAAAATTATATATTTGAGAATTAATATTGTGAGATATTTATATCACAATATTAGCCCAAATTTGCATGGATAAGTATCGATTTTCCAAATGCATAATAAGTTGTGCTATTTTATAAAACAAAGACAAAAACAAATTAATCAGAGAATATTTTAACCAAAAATTATGCAAGAAGAAGTACAAAAACACACTCAAAGAATTTACAAAGCGGCGAAAAATAAAGAGCACTCATTGGGAGATAAAGTGAAAGAAATCCTAATAGAAATATTCATAATTGTTTTTGCAGTAACACTTTCAATATCGCTGCACAGTTGGAGCGAACATAAACATCAACAAGAAGAAGTAAAGGTATTTCTTGAAAATTTAAAGAATGATTTGCAAAATGATGTAAAAAGCATCGACATTGAAAAGGAAGCATACAAAAAATCAAACATAGATTATGAAAAAATTTTAGCATTAACACCTCGCCAACTTGACAGTATTTATAAGTCTAAAAATAAAGTTGAGTTCCCAATTTATTCACATGGACCAAAAATGAATATTGGTAACTTTGAAGGCTTTAAGTCTAGTGGTAAAATTGGGTATATTGAAGACGAAAAATTAAAACAGAAAATCTTAAATTATTACCAAATATATGTACCGGCAATCAACGAAGTCGACAAATATTATAATGATTTTCTGTTTAAGTGTTTTGATAAAATGATAGAAAATGCAGATAAATCAGAACAAGAGATGTATGCAGACCCAAAATTTAAAAAGACAGTTGAATTTCTTGTCAAACTAGGTAAGAATAATATAAGGGTTTATGATCAAAACACAAGACCACTAACAATTGAACTTATTAAAGAAATTGAAAAAGAGCTGAATAAATAAAACACACATACCTGAGTCAGGCAATAGATAAACAAAAAAGCTTCAGATTCTCTGAAGCTTTTTGTTGTTTTTTAAAGTATAAAAAATAAATTATTTCATTTCTATAAGTTTAAGCGTAAATTCCATTTGCGTATCCTTATGTTGAAAAAAATCATCTAGAGACGGCCATACTTCATGATCAGGCATAATGCCGTGACCTTCTGACTGGTTATCCTTCTTTGGGGCATCCTGAACCAGATTTACAATTGAAAATTGTGTTTTTATCTTTGAATTTGGAAGCTCATAGACCAATGGTGAATGTCCGTTGTGACGATAGTAACCGCCTACAGTTTCTACGCCCACTATAGTAACATTTTCAACATACGCTTTTACCAGAGAAGCAAAATGTGAAGCAGCTGATGCCACATTTTCATTAATCAAAAGATAAATTTTGCCTTTAAATTTGGGTGATTTGGGATAATAAACGGGATTATATTTTTGGTTTTGCACACTAATATTGTTTTTGAAAACCGGATACACATCTTTTAAGTATTCTTTTCCCATTTTTTTGGTAATACTATCCATGCGTTCTGATGTCGAAACGCCCCAGAAATATTTCTCGAAAGGCAAAAAGTTGGGATCAAAGATTATGGTCGCCTTTACATTTTCTTTGAATGGTTTATCTGTAAGATACATTACAGGTTGTTCAAAGTTAGGATCACTTCCGCCTGGATTATTTCTAACATCAATGATCAGATTAGCAACCTTGTTTTTATCTAGTTTTGTAAAAACGCTGTCCAAAAATTGAACATACGTTTGAAACTTAGGATCGTCAGATCCGTATGCCATACCAAACCATCTTAGATTTAATAAACCTGTAACAGGATTAAGCATGCTAAAGCTGTAAGGAGCCTGCTTTTTGTAATCGATCAAATCAGTAACAGGAGCACTAAATCTATTTTTAATGTTTGCTTCTCTTTGCTTCAGTGTTACTGCAGAAAGCACCTTTTTTTCAAGAGATCCAGATTTTGGTGCATTGTATTCTATGACGAATTCTTTACAAAGACCATATTCCAGCAGATAGTTTATTCCAAACGATTTATTTACGCTTGCCGATAACTTTTCTGTACTATTATGACCATCCGCTGTATAATATTTATAAAAAGATCGCATCAATTGTGCGTCATTTATACCGTTTATGCTTCTTATTCTCGAACCAGCAGGTATCTCTGACGATTGACCATCGAAAATAATTTGTCCGTTAATATAAAGAAGAGGATAAGGGAAAAACGATTTCTGCCGATTTAAAAAATTTATTAAATCAAGATCAGGGATAGTATAGTTATGTACACTGCCTTCATAATCTGCCAAACGAAGCATTATTTTGTAAAACTCAGTAACGCTCAAAGGCTTTTTAATACTTTTAATGGCTGCGCTATAAATGCTGTCTATTTGTTTTTTAGAGCGGTATTGATATAAGCCCGAATTTGCTTTTTCATTTATGGCAAGAAGTAGTTTAAGATCCTCATGCATCTGTTTTTCTGAAAGCATTTTGTTGTAGATCATTACACTATCCTTCGTGTTCTTATCAAATCCTTGCGCCTGAATTTTACAGGAAAAGAAAAATAATAGTGCGAAAATGGAGATCAGATTTTTGTTTTTTATGTAATACATTAGTTATAGGTTATGGTTTATGGGGTTAATTTTTAGAGTTTAATCAATCATTTTTTACTTTATTTTTTTAGTGGTATTCTTGTGATAAAAGTAAGATAAAATTGTATTATAATAAAAGAAAAATGATGCTAAGAGATTTAATGAAAAGCACTGAAATTAAATAAGGTAAGATTGTAGTGTTTTGATTGATAGTTGTTTAGTTTTTATTTTTGAAAAATTCTCATGCGAGAGTCAGCGGCATTTGTCTTTGCTTTGGATTTGATAAAAAACTTTAGAATTAAAAACTGAATTCGTATATTGTTCTGCTAAAATTAACGATGCCAGGCATATCCATTTTAAAATTGCTTTTCAAACGTTTTTTCAGTTCATTTTAATAGAAACCATCTAGCTTATGAAAAAATCCTTATTGCTCTTTATTGCATTCTTAGCTTTTACAGCGTGTTCAAAACATCAGGAGAAAAAAAATGTCGTCATCACTGGAATAGATTCCACATTGACACCTGGTAATGATTTTTTTAAATATGTAAATGGCAAATGGTACGATTCTGTATCGATACCACCATCTCAAGCCGGAGTAGGCGCCTATATGTTTATGAATTTCCCGCAGCGAATGCGCCTGCAGCGAATATTAGACAGTATTTCTAAAAGTGAGAATTCAGCAGGAAGTATAGCACAAAAAGTAGGTGATTTTTATGCATCAGGAATGGATACCGTAACCATTGACAAACGTGGTTATACACCAATCAAACCCTTGCTTGCTAAAATTGAAGCCATTAGTGATTTACCGTCTTTAATGAAATTTGTAGCTAATGAAGAAAAAGCAGGCAATTCTTCTATAATAGCTTTTGGAGTGTCACCCGATGATAAAAACAGCAGCATGAACATTGCTCAACTTTATCAAACTGGGATTGGCTTGCCAGACAGGGATTATTATTTCAAATCAGATTCATCGACTGCTGCTATACAAGAATCATATAAAAAATACCTTACTGTATTATTTCAACAAACAGGCAGCAGTGCCGAAGAGGCTAAAAAGAATGCTGATTTAGTTTACGATATTGACAAACAAATTGCTGTTTCGCATAAAACAAAAGTTGAACTTCGAGATGTGCAAGCCAATTATAATAAAACGGCTGTGGCAGATCTTGTAAAAAGACATCCGAACATAGACTGGACTGCTTTTTTAAATAATTTAGGTGCTAAAACTGATTTTATTAATGTAGGTCAACCAGCCTATTATGACGCTCTAAATAAGCTTTTGAAAACCATTCCTATTAATAATTGGAAAATTTACTTGAAAGCGAATGCTATAGAAAGATATGCAGATGATTTAAGTAAACCTTTTGCAGATGCCTCATTTGAGTACACCAAAGTGCTTTCTGGTCAAGCTGTACAAAAAACACGCGGAGAAAAAATGGCTAATGTTGTTGATAATTACTTAGGCGATGCACTGGGTGAATTGTATGTAAAGAAATATTTTTCAGAAGATGCTAAAAAACGTATGTTAATCCTCGTGAATAATTTGCAAAAAGCGTACGGCAAAAGAATTGATAAATTAGAATGGATGAGTCCTATCACGAAACAAAAAGCCAAAGAAAAATTATTTGCCATTACTAAGAAAATAGGATATCCAGATAAATGGAGAGACTATAGCAATGTACACATAGCTAGAAACACTTATTTTGAAAATATGGTTTCGGCCGCTGCGGCTGCATATCAATTTCAATTGGCAAAATTGGGCAAACCAGTTGATAAATCAGAATGGTATACTACAACTCCAACAGTTACGGCATATAATAATCCCACTGCAAATGAAATTGTTTTTCCTGCAGGGATTTTACAAGCCCCATATTTTGATAACAATGCAGATGATGCCCTTAATTATGGCGGTATTGGAATGGTTATAGGTCACGAAATAACCCATACTTTTGATGATCAAGGTGCTCAATATGATAAGGATGGAAACCTGAAAAACTGGTGGACAAAAGAGGATTACGCGCAGTTTAAATCTAGAATACAACAGGTTGTCAATCTGTACAGTACCTATACTGTTTTGGGGGATTTACATATTAATGGTGCAATGACAGTTGGCGAAAATACGGCAGATATTGCAGGAATAGCAGTTGCTTATGATGCTTTTAAAATGACGGAACAAGGTAAAGGGAATACAAAAATCGACGGCTTTACTCCAGACCAACGCTTCTTTATTTCTATAGCTAAAATATGGAGAGTAAAAATGAAAGACGAGTTTCTGCGTTTATGGATCAACAATAATCCGCATTCGCCGCCAAATTGGCGTGTTAATGGTCCTTTAATGAATACGACACCTTTTTACAATGCATTTAATGTAAAACCTGGTGATAAAATGTTTTTACCAGAGAAAGATAGAATAACGATCTGGTAATACCCTTTCCAAAATCTTCAAATGAAAAGCAAAAGCTTCAGAGAAATCTGGAGCTTTTGTCTTAGTAGCGGGAAACATTCAAATATCTAATTGGACTATTGCACTTGCTTCTTAATTTAACTTTAAAATTACTGGTATTGTTAAGCTATATAGTTTCTTACCAATTAGAGAACTGTATTTTTTGTTTATACATTACCATTTTTTTTGTTTTAATTTAGCTGTTAATATTATAATGAATATTCGATTCAAATTATTTAATATTCAGATTTTTTTTTTTGTAATTTAGTTTTTGAAGCTGCAATATTGTACAACTTAAAAAACTATTTATGAAAACAACTCTCTCTCTAATCCTTCTCTTTTTTATGTGCACTATCTCTGCACAAACATCGACTCAGCTTATTGGTAAATGGCAACTGGTAAAACTAACAAAGAATGGCAAAGAGAAAAGTATAAAAGAAAAATTTAAAAGTGACCAGGTTTTCCAAGTCTTTACTGAGGATGGAAAATTTACTGGAATTGTTGGGGATAAGAGTACAAAAGGTAAATGGAAATTATCCAAAAACAATGAGGTGCTTACAGTGATTGTTGATCTTATCTCTGTAAAATTTCAAATAGAATATTTTGACAGTGATAAACGTATTATAACAAATGATCAGTTGGGGACATTGGAATATAAAAAAGTAAATTAATTATCTAGCACATGAAAAAACAATTATTACTTTCAATTTTTATTGTATTTGGATTTGTGATAACAGGACAAGCGCAAGAAAAAGGTACCAGCGACATTAGCTTTAGTGTAGGTGCAGCTACATCAACAGACTTAGCAAACCTTTTTACAGATGTCCTTACAGGAGGCTTTACAGGTGGTCAAATTACAACCCAGAATATGAATGCTGGTCCCACCTTTGGGTTAACGTATCGTTATGCTGTTGCAAAGAGATGGATGGTATATGCAGATGGTTTTTATCAAAAAATGTCACAAGATGTATATGTAAGTGGAGCAAAAAACGGAGAGCTTGATTATTCTTATATTACTGTAGGGTTGGGTACGGATTACCGTTATATTTCCAGTAGTTTTTTTCAAATGTACTCAGGAATTGCAGTTGCTTATACTTCTGAAAGTGTAGATTATTCAGGTCCGGGAAGCTCTCCTGATGGTGATGGTTTTGTAAACTATCAGTTAAACGCCTTAGGATTTCGTGTAGGAAAATCACTTGCAGGTTTTGCAGAATTTGGTTTTGGATACAAAGGGATCGCTAGTGCCGGTATATCGTACCAGTTTTAGAAATTATGATTTTGTAACTTGATGTAATATTGCTTTCCATCCTTAAAAGCACTTGGGTAATATTAATCAAACAAACAAAAAATCATGAAGAAAGAATTTCCAACTATAAAAACAGAAAGACTTTTACTGCGACAATTTGCAGATAGTGATCTTGAAAATGTTTTCAAAGGACTTTCACATCCAGAAGTTATTAAATATTATGGAGTGAGTTTTCAAACATTGGAAGCAACTAAAGAGCAAATGCTTTTTTTTGCTGACCTTGAAAAAAATGAAACAGGAATTTGGTTTGCTATTTGCTCGGCTGATAACAAAACATTCTACGGAGCGGGTGGATTAAATAATTTAAGCAAAGAACATAAAAAAGTAGAAATAGGTTTTTGGTTAATTCCAAATTTTTGGGGACAAGGAATTATGAAAGAAGCAATGCCCTTAATTTGTCATCATGGATTTGAGAATTTAGACCTTAACAGAATTGAGGGATTTGTTGAGTCGGAAAATATGAATTGTAAAAACGCAATGGCTAAACTTGACTTTCAATTCGAAGGAACTATGAAAGACTGCGAAATTAAAAATGGTAAATTTATAAGTCTTGATATTTATGCTAAAGTAAAAGATAATTTAATAAAGCCTGAGTAAGAAATCAAGTAGAAAAGGCCAGAACTTCTAAGGGCACTTCCCATCAGTTAGCACTTGCTTTTTTTTTACGTTTTGGAAGTAATTTTAAATAGATTATATGAAAACACAAATACTTATAATTTTTCTTGGATTTTTTGCATTCACTTCCTGTAAAGAAGACAATATTGATTGGGTTTTTGTAGAAGGAGGGACTTTTGAGCAAGGAAAAAACCAAATTATTATTACTCCCAAAGGTGATACAATAAATGGTTTTACAAGTCCACACCGAATGGTTGAACTTGATAATTTTTACATAAGTAAATATGAAATAACGGTTAAGCAGTTTAAAGAGTTTTGTAAAAAAACAGGCAGAAAAATGCCTGACGCGCCTATTGAAAATGCCTATGGAAAAAAGGTATATTATAAATGGATAGATAATAATCCAATGCTTGCAACTTGGGATGAAGCAAATGACTATGCAAAATGGGCAGGAGGAAGATTGCCAACAGAAGCAGAGTGGGAATATGCTGCCAAAGGTGGAAAGAAAACTAAAAACTACAAATATAGCGGCAGCAATAATCCAATCGAGATTGGTTGGGTAAAAGAAAACTCAGACAGCATTTTTCATAAAGTTGGACTTCTTAAACCTAATGAATTAGGAATTCATGATATGACTGGAAATGTTGGTGAATGGGTTTCTGATTGGTATAATCCTGAAAAGGATAGTTTGGTAAGCAAACAGAATCCTCAAGGACCAATAGAAGGAGAAGGGAAATATAAAATTTCGAAAGGCGTTAGTTGGTTTTACGAAACCCAAAGTGCAGATGGAAAACCATTAGAATATGGAATTCATATGCCCGAAGTGAGATATCAATCTCCGAAAGACACACGAAATGACGGTTTTGGATTTAGAATCGCGAAAAGTAAATAAAAAGAACCGCCGCTTATAGAAACATTTTTTATCTCAAATTTGAGCTGAATTGTCTTTATATATTTTTACTTCTTGTGTAAAATTATTTTAGAACAAGATAAGCAAATCCGTTACTTTCGGGGCGTAAATTTTTCTCTGGATCTTACAAAATAGAGTAATGATATTTTTTGCTTTTAGCAATGCTTTATGTTATAGGCAGCTTAATCTTTTTTATTAAAACGGTTGCACCAAAATGATTTTTATGAATTATAATCGGTATAGATTTACTTAACATATTTTGTAAAAGAAGCAATGGTGTTTTTTTTAATTTGTAGTAATGGTACTGTTAATCATTGTTGCGGCTATTATAGATGAAACAGGAACTTGAAGATTGTTAAGTAAAAAAACTTATTAAAATTGTAAGATTTTATAGAGATATGTTTGAAAATTTTATAAATTTATATAAAATATAAAACATTTCGTATGAAAAAATTTAACATTTTATCGGTTGTATTTTTTATGGTTGTTTTTGGCAAAGCCCATGCTCAAGACACTAGGACAGATTTTCACACAGTAGGAATTACAATTCCCACAGTCGCTATTGTGGATATTGAACCAGCGTTGTCAAAAAATATTACGATGGCTTTTACTGCTCCCGTAGAGGCAGGTTTACCTATTGTAGCTCCTGCTAACAATGCTAGTTTGTGGCTCAATTATTCTTACATTCCAACAGCAAGTGCAAAAACGGCTAAAGTATCTGTCAAAATGGATGCAGTTGTACCAGGCTTAGATGTAAGAGTTCAGGCAGCTACAGCTACTGGATCAAATGGCGGAGGAACGCTGGGAACTATTGCCGGCAGTGCAATTACTCTTACCGCTGCTGACCAGCAAATTGTATCAGCAATTGGAGCTTCATATACTGGAGATGGTGCTTCAAACGGACACAATTTGACTTATTCATTACATGCTAATAATTACACAGGTTTGTTTGCCTCGACGCCTTCGGTAACAGTTACTTATACTATTGCTGAAAACTAAAAGCAGTATTTTTTACAAGATCTTTGAGCAAAAATAGTGTCGCTTATGTAAAATCAGGAGGCACTTTTTTTGTTTACCCCAACTACCAGAATATCTTAAATACCTACTACAATGACTTTAAAAAAAACACTCTTTTTTATTGCAGTTTTCTTTGCGTATACTAATTTATTCGCAAGTATTGTTATTACCAATGGTTTGACGCATAATTACAGACTAAAAGAAGGAACACTGCAAAAAGGAATTATCACAATCGAAAATACTTCTGATATTCCTCAAAATGTAAGGCTTTATCAACAAGATTACAGCTACAATGCGACAGGTACTTCATTTTATGAAGATTATGGAAAAAATAAGAGGAGTAATTTAAAATGGATTAAATTAAATACTGATTTATTAAAAATAGAAGGTAAAGGTAAGGCCAGTGTATCTTATGAAATCATTATTCCAGAAAACACTCCTGGCGGCAGCTTTTGGAGTGTTGTAATGGTCGAGCCTGTTGACGATATTGTTCCAAATAATGTCAAAAATGGTATTCAGCTGCGAACACTCATTCGTTATAGCATTCAGATCATTACAACAAATGAAAAACCAGCAAGTGCTTTAATGACTTTTGATGCTATTGATTTAAAGAAAATTACTGGAAAGAATATTTTGGAACTTTCAATTTCAAATAATGGAGAAATATTTCATCTTGTTGAAGCCTCCATCGAGATATTTGATAGTAAAGACGGCAGTAATAAAGGAAAATTCAAGAGCGATATAATGAGTTTATTGCCTAATAATTCCAAGCTGTTTACTATAGATTTAAGTTCAGTTCCTGCTGGAAAATATAATGCTTCGATACTCGCGAGTAGTAGTGATGATAATGTTTTTGGAATAAATATTGAACTAAATATACCAAATGAATAAAATAATAATTATATTATTATTTATTATTCCTTATTTTTTTCAGGCGCAAAATCTCGCGGTTAATTTAGTAAACCAAAACGAGTTTCTTACCCCGGGAAAAGTACAAACATTGGTTTTTAAGATTACTAATCCATTTTCAAAAGATATTTTGGTTACTCCAAAAGTCACCCTTCCAAAAGGCTGGATTTTAGCTGCTGCACCTTATGATTTTGATTTAGCAGCAAATGAAACTAAAATATATTTAGCGGCTATTCAAGTACCAATTAATGAACCAAAAGGTAAAGACAGCATACATTTAATTATTAATGATAAAACAAATGCTATTTTGTATTCTCAAGAGTTTGCGTTAATGGTAAGTCAAGTGCAGCGGATAACATTAGATGTTATTTCTACGCCAAGCTATGTAAAAGCCGGAGATACTATTAATAGCTTTTTTATTCTAAAAAATGAGGGAAACGTTGAAGAAAATATCTTTATCGAGACCTCTGCAGCAACTTTTGTAAAAGGAGATAATCCTATTTTGTTATCACCCGGAATGGCAGCAACAATAAACGCATATCAATCTACTGATCTTAAACAACCCAAACCTTCTCAAAACTTAATTAAACTTACAGCTTCTGTAAAAAGCGACACTACGCAATCCGTTTTTGCTTCGCAGATTACAAATGTTATTCCCGCTTTTCCTGTAAATGAAGATGTCTGGCTTCGTTTTCCTATTAGAGTAGCGGCAACGTATATTGGGAGACAGCAGCGAAATGATTATGAATCTGGTTTTCAGGGAGAAATTTATGGAAGAGGAGCTTTAAATGAAGAGAATACAAAATTTCTTGAATTTAGAGCAGTCGGTCCAGATCGTTTCGGATTAACTGTCTTTTCTCAGTATGAAGAATATTTTGTTAATTATAAATCCAATAATTTTTATGCTCATTTAGGAGATAAGATCTTTTATTCGTCATTTTTGACCGAGTTTTCAAGATACGGGAGAGGTGTAGAACTAAGACAAAAATACAAGAAATTAGAGGTAGGTGGGTTTTACAATAAACCACGCTTTTTTAAAGATATTAAAGAAGAGATTAATGTTTATGCTAAAGTGAACTTTAATGCCAAAAATAATATACGCTACGGATATTTATTGAAACGAAAAGATAGTCATCAAGAGGATCATTTGCATTATGTTTCTGGAGAGACAAATGTTTTTGATAAAATAGGGATACAAGGAGAATATGCTGTAAGTAATAATGAAAAAACACAAGGAACTGCATGGCAGCTGCAAGCTCAAACTTATTTTAATGATCTAAATGTCAGTGCGAGTTATATATATGCGTCTCCTCATTTTTCGGGCTATTATACAGATACGCAATTTTTTACTTCCAATGTTAATTATCGGATTTTACCCAAACTAAACCTTTCGGCTAATTATCAAAAGGATGCGAGAAATTTTGAAAGAGATACGCTCTATGGTGCGGCTCCATTTAGAGAAGCTTTTCAAATAGGAATACGTTACAACTATTTAAAAACTGGTGCAGTTTCTTTGTTTAGTGGAACTCAGGAATACGAAGACAGAATGGAGCATAAACAGTTTTTTTATAAAGAAAGATTTAATCGTATCGAATTATCTCAGGATATTTATAAATTTTCGGTCAATTTTCAAATGTTTTTCGCAGAAACAACTAATTTTTTGATTAATTCAACAGGCAAAACATCAATACAAACTGCAAACGTCAGCTATAATTACAAACGAAATTCTATAAGTCTTTATGGCAGTTATTCTACCGTGAGTCGATATGCAGCAAAGGATGAGAAGCTGTTTTTATATGGAGGACGCATAAATGCGACTATTTATGATCGATGGTATTTGAGTTTATTCTATCAAAATACATATTATTTGGAGGAATACTATAGAGATCGAAATCTTCTGGAATTGGCATTAAATTACAGAATATCACCAAGACAGCAAATAAACCTGCTTTCTCGATATGCTTTAGCACAAAATCAACTTGAGAATAAAGATTTTTCATTTTCTGTACGGTATACGCTGGATATTCATGCGCCCATAAAAAAAGTCAAAGAGTATGGTTTTTTTGAAGGAAATATCACTACTTTAGAGAGTGCACAAATACAAGGTGTAAAACTTCATTTGGGACCTTACTCAGCTATTACTGATGAAAGAGGTCATTTTTTGTTTAAAAATGTAAAACCCGATACTTACTTTCTTGAGATAGAACAAGGCACACAGGGGTAAAAGATATTACAGATATTGATATTCCTGCTAAAGTCACAATAGCAGAAGGAGGAAATTATCTCAATTTTGGTATTACAAAAGCCTCAAATATTAAAGGAATTATAATACTCGATGACAAAGATATTGCCGACAAAGAACAAAGTGTAATTGTTGAAATAATATCAGATAGTCAGGTTTTTAGAAAAATATGTAAAATAACCAAGCCTTTTGATTTTACATATCTAAGACCAGGAGATTGGAAGTTAAAAGTATATCGCAACGCATTAGACAGCAAATATAAAATTCTTACCGATGATATAAATTTGACACTTAACCCTAATGAAGATAAGCAGGTTCAGCTTAAGATAAGTAAAACAGAAAAAGAAATAAAATATTTGCAAAAACCAATGAAAGTAGGTTTTAACACTTCAAAAGATAAAAAATGATTTTTAATTCAATTCAATTTGTTTTTGGGGTATTGCTGTTTTTTTGTGGTACTTTTTTTCTTTCAGCGCAAACGTCTGGAAACCGTAATATTAATATAAATCTTTCAGAAGTTGCATTACTTGATGTTGAGCCGAGTATGACTGCTATTTCTTTTAGCTTTTTAGCTCCAACAGAAGCGGGTCGTCCGCTGACGATTCCTGCTGTTAATACCACAAAATGGTTAAACTATACTTCTGCTAAAAAAACAACAACGCCGCCAAGATTTGTTACTGCCCAAATTGATCAGTCCTTTGCGGGACTATTTGTAAAGCTTCAAGCGGCGGCTGCTACTGGTAGCGGCGGAGGTACTCTTGGAACTTCAGCCGGTAAAGTTACACTAACAACTTCGCCTACTACGATTATAACGGGTATTGGTGGTGCTTATACAGGAAATGGCATTAATAACGGACACTTACTGAATATTTCTTTAGAAATTGATGATTATAAGAAATTGGTACAAACAACGAGTAAAATAATTACGATAACCTACACTATTAGTAACTAAAAAGATGGTGAAACAATCCTGTATAAAAAATCGAATAAATGCATCTATAAGGTTATTGCTTTTAGCGGGGGCTTTATTGGTGTGTATAGCCGGTAAATCTCAAACGATTACAGTAGTAGGTACAGATTGGAGTCCTGTTATTCCAACCATTACGGAAGCAGGGTCTGATTATGCAGGAACTTATGAAAGTACCTCTACTCAAATGAGTTTAAATTTGACAGTGCCGCTTCTTTTAGGTACAGGTAAGATTTCGGTACGATATGAACCCAATCCTACATGGAATAATACTCTAAAAATTGATGTTAGAAAATTAAACAATGGATCAGGATTATGTGTGGGTTGTAGTATGACTCCAAATCAAGCGGCACCCTATCAGGAGGTTCTTACAAATGATACAGAGTTATTTAAAGTAACTGCTGTTTTGTCATTGGCAACTGTAACTAATATAGGTTTAAACCTTCGAGTACGCGGCGTGTCTGTTACAACTCCAGTTGACAACTACACTGCTCGTATTGTATTTACTATTGGTCCGCAATAAAAAATGTCATATACAAAAAAAAGCCTCAGAATTTCTCTGAAGCTTTGTCTTAGTAGTGGGAAGCATTCAAATATCTAACCAGTTTATGGATGATTTTAATAAAGTTGTCGTAAGAATTTGACGTTTTTTTAGATTGAATCATAAGTTTTATTAAAATCTATATCCAGCAGTAAGCCCAAATTTTGCAACAATAGTATGATCTGTTTTATCTGCATTGATTAATATACCACCATAACCAATATTTGCTTCAAAAAGAAATCCGCTTTTACTGACCCATTTCCAGCCTCCGCCGGCACCGAGAGCAAAATTAATAACGTCGGGATTTTCAGTATATATAGAATGATCTTTTGAAGCGTATATTTTTTTTCCATCTGTTGAAGCCAGCATTCCAAATCCTTCAACAAACCAGCCTGATGCGTATTTTTTACCAAAATATCTTCTGTAATACGGAGATATTGAATAATTTAAATCCTTTTCATTCTTTTTATTGTCAAACACATAATAAAAAGAAATTCCTAATGACGAATTATGATTTAAATGTCTTTCATAACCAACCTGAAAAGATTGCCATAAAGGAGCAAGAGCATTTAATTTAATTTCATTATTTTTCTGATAAAGATCAGTTCCATTTTGAGCATTGGCAGAATAAAAGGCAAATAAAATGATCAGTAGTAAAAAGTTTTTTTTCATAAAAAGTGCTTTGAATTATTTAAATCCAAAATTCATATAAGAAAAATTAGAAAAGGTCTCAAAAGCTCAAAACTGTATAAATTGGTACCTATTTGCTTGTGGTTTTATATTCATTTGGCGTCTGGCTTGTAACCCCGCTCTTCGAAGATTTCTTGGGGAAAGCTGTCCGAATGTCTCGTGATTTCGCGCCCGCAAAGAGAATCAAGGTATAAACAAAAAAAGGCTCCAGATTTCTCTGAAGCTTTGTCTTAGTAACAGGAGCGGTCAATTATCTCACTAGTTTATTGAGGTTATTATGCGATTTTTGCATTAACATCTTAAAATTAATAATTAAAAAAAATAATATAAATTGACTTGATTTAAATCCAAGCGGTTTGCAGCTTGGCTAACTGGTGGAAATTGAAGCGGAAATATTCAGTTTTGCATTAAAGTTCAATTCAGAAACTAAACTCGAATTTAGCACTTAGTTGTTATGCGTTATTTATTTATGTCATCATACAATTTATCAACTACTTTTTCTAAAATTTCTCCTGTTTCATTAAAGCTGGTATTTGTCAATATGGATATCCCTATATTTTGTTTTGGATAAATCACAAACCAATTCTGCATTCCGTATATACCTCCGTGATGTCTATAAATTAATTCCTCATCATTTTCTATGATGTACCAATGGTAGCCTTCCCAAAAATCAGAACCTTCTTTGTATAATTTTTTATGAGATTCGTTTACAATAGGATTTGATTTGTCTAGTTGCAATTTCAAATATTTCACTAAATCCGTAGTTGTCGAATGCAATCCCGAAATTCCACCCCATAAAGTTCTATTGAAGTTAGGCATTAACTCGTTTTTGTCGTTATAACCTTTTACCAATCTTATTTTGTCATTTTCATTTAATGTAAATTTGGTTTGAGTCATTTTATTTGGCTTCAAAACAAAATCCATTACCAATTCCTCATATGGTTTTTGATATACTTTTTCAAGTATATATGCTGTCAACTCTGGAGCTGTGTTTGAATAGTAATATACTTCTCCAGGTTTTGTTTCAATTTTGATTAGTTTTAGTCCTTCAAAAAAAGCTTTTTTATTTTCGCTTTTTATAGGGAAATTCGGAAATCCACTTGTATGCGTAATGAGATGTTTTATTTTTATAGGTTCACCTTTAAATTCAAGATTAGGATAAGGTTTATCAAGGTAGATTCTAATATCATCATCTAAATTTATTTTTTTGTCAAGTACAGCTTTTGCAACTATATACCCTGTAAAAGTTTTAGTTACAGAAGCTAGTTCATATAGTGTAGAATCGTTTGGTTTATTTCCTTTTCCGATAGTTAATTCGCCAAAATGTTTTATTGTGGTTTTTCCATCTTTAAACACTGCAACGGAAACAGAATGAAACCGTTTGTCTTCTAATAACTGAACAGCATTATTCGTAATCGCATTTTCAACAGTTTGTTTATTGGTTTGATGCACACTTTTACAGGCAAGTAATGTAAAAAATAAAATAGTGGTTAAATATTTCATTGTCGTAATTTATAGTTTGATTCCCTGATTAAAGGGTTAAATAGCTGAGAGAAGAAGGAAGATGAAAATACTTTGTATTATAACTTTCGATGCTTTTATCATTTTTTAAGATTATTAATAATAAGTGCAAATATCCGGAATGCAGATTGTTTCTTAGTTTTAATTTATAAGATAGGAGTTCAATTCTATAATATTGAACTCATTTTAGGGAGGATTTTTGATATTCTGCAGGAGTTAGCCCTGTAGTTTTTTTAAATGCAGTAAAGAAGGAGAATTTTGAACTGAAACCCTGATCGCTCCGATATGTAGATAGCGATAGCGCAGATTTGTAATCTGTATTCGCAAAATAATCAGAAAGGTAGAAAATAAAAAAAGCCTCAGATTTCTCTGAAGCTTTGTCTTAGTAGCGGGAACAGGACTCGAACCTGTGACCTTCGGGTTATGAGCCCGACGAGCTGCCTACTGCTCTATCCCGCGATGTTTCGGGTGCAAAGATACGCCGATTTTTTAGAAATCCAACGAAAACTTAAAAAAATGTTTTATTTTCTGTATTGAGTTGATATGACTACCTTTGCACCTTAAAATATTATGCAAATGTCACATAAAGCAGGTTTTGTAAACATCATCGGGAATCCAAACGTTGGAAAATCAACACTAATGAATGCCTTTGTTGGTGAAAGACTATCTATCATTACATCAAAAGCACAAACAACACGTCATAGAATTCTAGGAATTGTAAATGGCGAAGATTTTCAATTGGTACTTTCTGATACACCCGGAATTATAAAACCGGCGTATGAAATGCAGGAGTCGATGATGAATTTCGTAAAATCGGCTTTTGAAGATGCTGATATTTTAATCTATATGGTCGAAATAGGGGAGCAAGACTTAAAAGACGAAGCTTTTTTCAATAAAATCATATATGCTAAAATTCCAGTTTTGTTATTGTTGAATAAAATCGACAATTCAAATCAGGAACAATTAGAAGAGCAGGTTGCTTTTTGGAAAGAAAAAGTGCCAAATGCAGAAATTTTTCCAATTTCCGCTTTACAAAACTTTAATGTACCAGAAGTTTTTGGCAGAATTATCGAGTTATTGCCAGAATCACCAGCTTATTATCCAAAAGATCAATTAACAGATAAGCCTGAACGTTTTTTTGTGAACGAAACTATTCGCGAAAAAATCTTGTTGAATTACAGTAAAGAGATTCCGTATGCAGTAGAAATTGTAACAGAAGAATTTTTTGAAGATGAAAAGATTATCAGAATTCGTTCTGTAATTATGGTCGAACGTGATACTCAAAAAGGAATTATCATTGGGCATAAAGGTACTGCTCTAAAGAAAGTAGGAATGGATGCTCGAGTTGATTTGGAGAAATTCTTCGGAAAACAAATTCACATTGAGCTTTATGTAAAAGTGAATAAAAACTGGAGAAGTAACGCTAATATGTTGAAACGATTTGGTTATAATCAGTAATTTTTTGTTGAATCGGTTAATCGTTTATTTGTTTAATCGTTAAATTAAAAGTTCTTGTTACCGAGATGTCCTAGCCTAGATGGGAACGGCATCCTTTTGTGGCGGGGTTCGCCACAAAAGATATAGTGGAAAGCTGGATTAAGCTCCTGAAAAAAAGTAGTCTGTTTTCAGTTTAAAGTCACAGTTTTATCAATTTTTTTACTGAATACTTAAAACTGATAACTGCAAACTAAAAAAGACTACCTTTGCAAAAAATTTAAATAAGGCATTTAAGGTTATTAGTTATTAGATTTTTAGGAAGCTAAAAGTCTGAAATCTAAAATCTAAAGTCTAAAATTCAAAAAAAATGAATAACATTGTTGCGATAGTAGGAAGACCTAATGTAGGGAAATCGACCCTTTTTAATAGGCTGATACAAAGAAGAGAAGCTATTGTAGATTCAGTATCTGGGGTTACCCGTGATAGAAACTATGGTAAAAGCGAGTGGAACGGAAAAGAGTTTTCTGTTATTGATACGGGTGGATACGTTCGCGGATCTGATGACGTATTTGAAGGTGAAATCCGTAAACAAGTAGAACTTGCTATCGACGAAGCCGATGTTATTATTTTTGTTGTTGATGTAGAAGAAGGAATTACTCCAATGGACGAAACGGTTGCTAAATTGTTGCGTAAAGTAACAAAACCAGTTTTATTGGCAGTAAATAAAGTTGATAACGCAATGCGTGAGAAAGATGCAATTGAGTTTTATAATCTTGGTTTAGGAGATTATTTTACGTTTGCAAGTATCTCAGGAAGCGGAACCGGAGATTTATTAGATGCTTTAATTGATGCATTTCCAGAAAAAGAACCAGTTGAGGTTACTGAAGAATTACCTCGTTTTGCAGTTGTAGGACGTCCTAATGCAGGAAAATCAAGTTTTATCAATGCCTTAATTGGCCAGGATCGTTATATTGTAACGGATATTGCTGGTACAACTCGTGATGCGATTGATACAAAATTTGACCGTTTTGGTTTTGAGTTTAATTTAGTTGATACTGCGGGAATCCGTCGTAAAGCAAAAGTTAAAGAAGATTTAGAGTTTTACTCTGTAATGCGTTCCGTAAGAGCAATTGAGCATGCCGATGTTTGTATCTTAGTAATCGATGCAACTCGTGGTTTTGAAGGTCAGGATCAAAGTATTTTTTGGCTTGCCGAGAAAAACCGTAAAGGGGTTGTAATCTTAGTAAACAAATGGGATTTGGTTGAAAAAGATACCATGTCAAGCCGTGATTACGAAGAAAGAATCAAAAAAGAATTAATGCCATTTACAGATGTGCCAATTTTGTTTGTTTCGGCATTAACAAAACAACGTTTACTAAAAGCATTAGAAGCTACAGTTCAAGTTTTTGAAAATAGAAAACAAAGAATTTCAACTTCGAAATTCAATGAATATATGTTGAAAGTAATTGAAGCATATCCGCCGCCGGCAACAAAAGGTAAATATGTAAAAATTAAATATTGTATGCAATTGCCAACTCAAACGCCTCAGTTTGTATTTTTCGCCAATATGCCGCAATATGTAAAAGAACCTTACAAAAGATATTTAGAGAATAAAATCCGTGACAACTGGGATTTTGCAGGAGTTCCGATCGATATTTATATTCGTGAGAAATAAAAATAGAAGTCCCCGTTTAAGGGGACTTTTTTTTGCTGTTAGTTTTTTAACGGCACGCTATTTGAATAAATGTAAAAGACACAATTAAACCTTTTGCAATTATTTGAGTCTTATTGATCTAACTAACCAAATTTTATGACCAAAATTTATTCATTTCTATTGTTTTTAGCTTTTGTTTATTCGGCAAATGCACAAAATAATATTGTTGTTAAAGGAACTGTGGTGGATATCAATTCGCAGCTTCCCCTTGAACTAGCTACGGTTTATTTTACAACAGTAAAAGATTCTACAATTATAGAATATGCTACAACCGATAAAAACGGAAACTTTATTATTAATACTAAAAAGTATGATAAACCAGTTTTTTTAAAAGTAAATTATACCGGATATCAGACCTATTACGAAGAGCAAAAAGGACTTACAGAAAGTAAAGACTTCGGAAAATTGTATATGCTTGAAAATGCAAATGTTTTAAATGAAGTAATAGTTAAAAGTGAAGCACCGCCAATTACCATTAAAAAAGATACACTAGAATTTAATGCAGGTTCTTATAAAGTGCGTCCAGATGCAAACGTGGAAACTTTATTGAAACAGCTGCCAGGATTTGATGTTGATAATACTGGGAAAATTACAGTAAATGGGCGAGAAGTCAATCAGGTTTTAGTCAACGGAAAAGCATTTTTTGATAAAGATGGCGCTATTGCCATTAAAAATCTTCCAGCCGATATTATTAAAAAAGTTCAGGTTTCTGATTTTAAAACCAAAAAAGAAGAACTGGCTAAACAAGAATCGACTTCAGATTTTTCAAGTATAAATATTACAATCGACGAGAAAAAAATAAAGGTTATTTCGGAAAAGTGCTTGGCGGATACGGTTCAGACGAACGCTACGAGAGCAGTTTAATGATGAACTTTTTTAAGAATAAACAAAAAATAAGTGTACTGGCTTCGTCCAACAATATCAACTCAACCGGCTTCTCTATGGATGAGGTATTTGATAATATGGGAGGCGGACGAAATGCAAGAGGCGGCGGTCAGGGTTCTGGCAGCGGAGGAAAGGGAATTACGCAGTCTACTTTGGCTGGAATTAATTATTCTGATGACTGGACAAAAGATTTGGAGTTTATGAGCAGTTATAATTTTACAAATGCTGTCACTAAAAATGAAAGTAAATCGAATCAGCTTAGTTTCTTGCCAACAGGAAATATTTTGACTGAAGCGGATTCTAAAACTAAAAATGAAAACACAGGAAATAAAGCCAATTTTGAATTAGAATACAAAATCAATCCTTCTATGCAGATTGTTTTTGCACCTAAATTGAATTTGTCCCAATCAAACAACAATTCATCTTCTTCGACTTTTTCTGAAAATGAAAATGGCGACGCTTTAAACGAAAGCACAGCTGCTTCACATACAGAAAGTTTTAATACAAGTTTTGCCAATAGCATTAATTTCAATAAAACTTTTGAAAAGGAATCGCGAAATTTAAGTGTGGTTTTTAATAACAATAACACTAAAAATGATTCGAACGGAATCAATATTTCTGAGACTATTTTTTATCAGGATAATAAACCAAATGATGAAAGAAATCAGAATGCAAAAAATGAATCAAAAAGCGATGCGTATTCACTTGATGTAGAATATACAGAACCAGTTACAGATTCACTTAGATTAAGATTCGGAACCAATTTTGATTGGCAGAGTTCTATGAACGATCAAAAAACATTTAATTTTGATGATGCATCACAAGAATATTCAGATTTAAATTTATCGCTGACTAATTATACAACATCAAAGCAAAACTCGATTACACCAAAAGTTGGGATTTCCTGGCAGAAAAGTAAATTTACACTTAATGTAAATTCGAGAACATCAATTGTAGAGTTTGATAATCATTCTTTTTATTTAAATCAAACTACAGATTTGAATAAAAGATATATGCTGCCATATGGAACAGCGCAGCTTCGATACAAATTTAATCGTTCTAAAAATTTGACATTTAAGTACGATTATTCAAACGCGCTTCCGTCAGCAACACAATTAATGCCTGTTGCAGATTTAAATAATCCGCTGAATAGCGTTGTAGGAAATCCAAATCTAAATCCGATTGAAAAAAATACAGCAGGTATCAATTTTAAGAATTTTGATTTTAGAACACGTTCAGGCTATAGTTTATTCCTAAAAGGAGATTATTATAATAATGATGTTGTTTCTACCTCGATTTATGATGAAAGTGGAAAAAGAAACACAACTTATGTAAACATTTCAGGAACTTATTCAGCTTCGCTTGGAGGAAACTGGAATCAGCAGATTAAAAAAGATGCTCACACTTTAAGATACGGTTTGCGTTTAAGCGGTAATTATAATTTTGATAAAGGATTTACAAATGCGGTTTTGTATTATGCAAAATCAGTTGTAATTACTCCAAGTGTATATGCTTCTTATGATTATGGAGAAGTGCTTTCAATTGCACCATCTTATAGTTTATCTTATAATGAAACACGTTATGAAAATTATTCTAGAGATGCTACTTCAAACGTAATTCACAGAATTAATATGCAGACAACATCGTATTGGCCTGCTAATTTAATCTTCGGAAATGATTTTGGATATACATATAATTCAAATATTTCAGATGATTTTAAAAAGGATTTTTTCCTTTGGAATACGAGTTTATCTTATGGATTTTTGGATAAAAAATTATATGCTAAAGTAAAAGTATATGATGTTTTAAATCAGAACCAAAGTGCAACAAGAACTATTTCGCCAACTTCGATCCGAGATGAAGAAAATACGGTTTTAAAAAGGTATGTAATGTTTTCTCTAGCCTATAAAATTGGAAACTTTGCCGAAAGTAAAAAAGGAAGAAAACAAAGAGGATTTTGATTTTTTTTAAGGGGCTAAGGGTCTAAGGTGCTGAGATACTAAGATGTAAAGGTACAAAGGCTCAAAGGGACAAAGAATAAAAAAAACGGTGAATCAAATTTCTGATTTGCCGTTTTTTTATTAGAAAATCTAAAATTCCCGATTAATCCTATGATAAATTGTAAATCGGATAATATCCCTATCATAAAAATCGACTCCGCTGGCGCGTCTTTGAAAGCTTTTTAAGTAACCTAATTCTAAACCAATGTTTGGGTTAATGTGATAGCGAAGCGCTGCATAAATCCTGTTTTGATCGAATGTATTTCGTTTATTGTCTTTTCCGAAATTAAACATAATTTCATCAGATATTGTTGCTTTTAAACTTCGTTTTTCTTTTTCCCATAACGTAAATGTTGACTGCAGTCTATAACGGAATCGGTAAGCAAACCAATAGTTGTCAAGTAACTCTGTTTTGGTTGCTTTCTGAAAAAAGCGTTCTTCAAGCTGAAAACGATTATGAAAAGTGATTTTGGCAATATCGTTTATAAAAGTAATATCCTGCTGTGCGCGATATTCTGGAATCGAAAAATCAGGATCAACATTTGGGTCTTGCGTATTTACATTAAAATAAGCAAAACCTCCACCTAAATCGATAGTTTTTGCAGCACGATATCGTCCTTGAACTCGTATTGCAAATAAGTTTTCATGAATAGGATTAAGAAAGCTTCGATTATCAAATTCAGAATGAAGCGCCCATTTTTCACTCAAAGGCAAGATATTATAATACCTAATCCAAGTTAATGTCTGCTGATCAGTTTTCTTTTGATTTTGCGCCGATAAAGAGGGACTTATTAAGCTTAAAATAAGTACTAATTTGAAAAACTTCATGCAACCAATAAATTCAGGCTGCGAATATATACAAATGAGAATAAATGAATTGAAATAGAAAACGTTTTTTATTACGCTTTTGGTTTGATTTTGTGATTGTTTTGAAAATTAAATATTAATTAATTCAGAATCAAAAACCGTAAAACCTTCTTTTTTTATGTTTAAAAAAGATTCCAATTGAGGAATAATTTCCATTTCTAAAAAACGAACTTCAGGATTATTTTGATTATCATTTTTAATAGTATTTGTTAAAGGAATATTTTTAAAGGAAGCTTTGTTTTGAAGTGTTAGAATGTAATAAAAATTTCGTGATCCCGATTTTGTTTTAATGTTTAAAATATCACTTAGAGCAGTAATTTTCTTTTTTGAAAGCGGTGTAATTTTATAAAAAGCGTCATCATTTTTGTCAAAAATAAAGGTCGTTTTATTTTTAATTTTCCATTCGTAAATACCACGAAAAAATAAAGCTGTACTAATTAGAATAGAAAGAACCAGTACACTTTTAAGATCATTTAAATGCGATGCGATAATTCCTAAAGTTAAAAGAATAATTCCTAAAAAAGAGTGTAAAAGCATGCTTGAGTTATCGTACCAATAAGGATCAAACGAAATCTGTTTTTTTGAAACTGTAAAATTGTAGTAGTGCTGCATTTTTGTATTTGATTAATTCCCGCTTAATATTGCTAATGCCGAGATTAGAAAAAAGTTCATTTACATAAAATCATCAATAAAGATCATTTTAAAAAATGAAATAAAATGCTGCTAAAAGTTTTTAAAATAACAGTTTATGTCTTTTTGTGTTGTTTTGATAAAAAAAAACGAGATACGTGTAAAACGCATCTCGTTAATTTAGTTTCTAACTTTAATTTAAATCTATAAGTTATATTTCAATGTAATTCCATAAGTTCTTTGATCACCAAGTACACCTGCATATTGTCCCGCATTTCCTCCTGCAGGTAATAATTGCTCATAATAATCTTTGTTTAAAAGGTTACGTCCCCAAAAGTGAACTGATAATCCTTGTGATGCACGGAAACCTAAACGAGCATTAAAGATCGCATAACCCGGAACAACTAAATATTTTGATGCCGAAGGGCTTGACGAAAATTCAGAACGAGCGTATGAATCAACAGCTAAAAAAACTTTTCCTGCGTTTCCAAAGAATCTTGCATTATCAGAAAGTTCACCACCTAAAGATCCTGCCCATCTTGATGCGCCCGGTAAAGCAGTTCCAGAAACATCTTTGAACGATACCGGAGCTCCGGTTTCTTCTAATGGAAGCGGTGCATTTGTAAATTTAACATACTTTCCATCAGTATAAGTAGCCGCTGCATTTATAGTTAAGTGTGTGTTTACAACAAAGCTAGCATCAAGTTCAGCACCTTTTACACGTACTTTGTCAGCATTAGCAAGATAACCTCTGTTTACACCCAATTCTGCAGCCTGAACGTTCGTTTGAAAATCTTTAATATCAGTATTAAAAAAGGCTAAATTGAAGATAGAATTTTTAAATGGAGAAGTCTTAATTCCAATCTCATAATGGTTTACCTTTTCTGGTTTAATAACTGCAAGATCTAACAATGGCTGTCCTTTCGAATCTGTTGGCAGACCGGCAACATTTACACCAACAGGTTTGTAACTTTTAGCATAAGTTCCGTAAGCATTAATTTTATCACTGAATTTATAAGTAACAGTTATGTTTCCTGAAAAATCCGTGTTGTCAGTACTAGAATCAAAAGCTTGATCAGAGTAAACTTGTTTTTTCAAAGCCAGCAATGCAGGATCAGTTGTTTGTAGTCCGCCGTATGTTGTACGAGCATAATGAGCATCTTTTTTGTCGAAATTATATCTCAAACCCGGTAAAACATGTAAACGCTCTGTTAATGCCCAGTCTAATTGTCCAAATACCGCAGCACTTGATGCTCTAATGCGAGCGTCGGTTTTGATGCCGTAACCTTCAAAAAGACCCGGAGTTTTCCATAATGGACTTGTTGAACTTTGAGCAAATCTCCATTGCGCATTTCCAGATTCTTCGGTACCATTTGTTTGTGATGTTTGGTCAATAAAGAATACTCCAGCAACACCGCTTAATTTTGATGTAAGTTGTCCCGCATAACGTACTTCTTGTGTTAACTGCGTTTGTCTTGTTGGGTTTTGCGATTTAGCCAATACTTGTAATCCTGTAAAATCTCTGTCGTTTGACGGATCCCAGTTCCAGAAACGCCAAGCTGTTGTAGACGTTAAAGTTCCTCCTCCAATTTTTGTGTCAATATTCAACGAAACACCTCCCATATCTTGTCCAGAACGCCATGGAGTATCTTGATCAATTTTACGGTCAAATGCATTTTGACTTGGAAGCTTGTAATTTAAATCTTTGATAATAGCATCAAATTGACGATATGCAGCTCTTTGTGTTGGTGCAACACCTGCAATAACCTGAGCGTATCCATCTGGACGCTGTGTTGTAATATCAGCAGCAAGAATAATGTTTGTATTTACAGAAGGAGTAAAAAGTAATTGACCTCTAATTCCTTGATTGTTTAATGTATTTGTAGGTCTTCCAGTTACGATATTATCAACTAAACCATCACGTTGCGTTCCAGAGAAAGACAATCTACCAGCAACCTTTTTTCCTAAAGCACCAGTGACCGAAGCTTTAGCTTGCAAGAATGCAAAATTTCCGTAGCTTACTTCAAAATCTGCACCAGTAGTAAAACTTGGTTTGCGAGTTGTTATATTAAAAGCTCCCGAAGTTGTGTTTTTTCCAAACAATGATCCTTGAGGACCGCGCAATACCTCAATTTGTTCGATGTCAATAAAATCTAGAGTTGTAGCTGCCGGACGTGCATAGTAAACACCATCAACGTAGAAACCAACACCTGGATCAATACCATCATTTGTTAATCCAAAAGGAGAGCCTAAACTTCTAATATTGATACCTGTGTTTCTTGGGTTTGAAGAATAAAGTTGTACTGATGGAACTAATTCTTTAATTCTATTAACATTAAAAGCTCCAGTTTGTTCCGCTTGTTTTCCTGTAATAACTGAAATAGCAATTGGCACATCTTGAACTTTTTCGATACGACGTCTTGAAGATACTACAACTTCAATAAGTTCATTTTCTTCTTTTAGCAGAACTTGAATCGGATTTACTGGTATTGCAGTTACTTCGATTTCAGCTGTTGTATATCCAACGTACTGAATTAAAAGTGTCAAAGGCAGTCTTCCTTTTGAATCGATTGTGAATTTTCCGCTGTTGTCAGTAACAGCGCTGTTAGTAGTTCCTTTAACTACTACGTTAACGGCTTCTAAAGGTATATTTTCGCTTGTTGTAACAACACCTTCAATGTTTTGTGCAAATGAGACAGAGAAGATTAAAAAGAATACTATTGTAAAGATATTTTGTGTAAATGTTTTCATTTTTATATTAAGTATATGTGATTAGTAGAGTTTAAAATAAAATTTTTTTAAATCAACACATACACATTATAGAGGAATTGCTTTTTGCAACTGCGAAAAGTCTTGTAGAATTGTTTTGCCAAAGTTTTGTTACACCTGATGAACTAAAATGTACTTTCATGAGTTAAAATTTTGTAAATGGTTTGTTAATTATTTTTGGCAAATATATATAATTAATTCTATGGATTTACTAGGAATTAGAAAATATTTTTTTATTTGTTTACTAATGAAGCGATTGTGATGCCTTCCATTGCCTTCAAAGTTTTATCTCTAATAAGCATTAAACCGTGACGCAGACTGCATTCAGACTCGGTTTTGCAATCAGAGCAAGGCTCATAAAAATTTAAAGAAGCGCATGGCAAAAGTGCAATTGCACCGTCAAATAATCGGTGAATTTCTGCCAAAGTGATGTCATTTTTTGATTTTATCAGATAATATCCACCAAATTTTCCTTGCTTGCTGCTCACAAAACGTCCTCGTTTTAGATCTAATAAAATTTGTTCTAAAAACTTTTTAGGAATGTTAGCGCCATCAGCAATTTCTATAGTTCTAGAAATGTGATTTTCGTCTTGTTCTGCTAAATAAAGTAAGGCCTTAAGGGCGTATTTTGCTTTATGTGATAACATCTATATTGAATTGTAATTTGTAAAAGTAAGATTTTTTAAACTTGAAACCTAAAACAATGAAAATTTGATACTAAGCTTTAGCCTGATTGACGTAGTAAACAAAATTAGTTTACCAGCTTCCTCCAGAACCACCGCCAGAGAATCCGCCTCCGCCAAATCCACCGCCGAAGCCTCCGCCTCCGCCAAAACCACCTCCAGATGATCCGCCGCCAAAACCTCCAAATCCGCCGCCGCTTCTTCCAAGATTACTTAGAATAATTACATCGAGCAGGCTGGGACCGCCGCCGCCATTGTTGCCAGAATTTCCTCCTCCGCCTCTTTTATTTCGAGAGAGTAAAATTAAAACAATTACAACAATTATAATGAACGGGAGTATTGGGAAATCTTTTCCTTTAGATTGTTTGCGTTCGCCTTTATATTTGCCTGTAAAAACGTCAAAAAGAGCATCGGCACCCTTATCAAGTCCTCGATAATAACTTCCAGCTTTAAATTCTGGAATAATAATATTACGAGTAATGGTTCCGCCAATACCTGCAGTCAAACGATCTTCCAATCCATAACCAGGTGAAATCCATATTTTTTTTTCGGCTTTAGCTAATAAAATCAATACACCATTATCTTCTTTAGCTTGTCCAATTCCCCATTCCTGAGCCCATTTGGGAGTAAGAATTCCAATATCTTCTCCTTTTAAACTTTCAATTGTAATGACTACAATTTGTGTTGACGTAGAATCGGAATATCGAATTAGTTTTTCTTCTAACTGCGTTTTTTCAGAAGCACTTAAAACATTAGCATAATCATAAACTGAGGTTTGAAAATCAGGTTTTTTAGGAATCTCAAATTGTGCAAAAATACTATTAGAAGTAAAAAGCACTATAAGTAAAAAGGCAAACTGAAAAATTCTATTGGAATTTGTGATTTTATTTTTTGAATTTTTCATTATTTATCCTTTTGAGATTTCGTTAGATAATTCGTTTGTATCGTCTGCCAATGAAGGGAAATATTTTTTCAGCTGTTCGCCTGCATTCAAAATACCATCAACAATACCTTGTTTAAAGTTTCCGGATTTAAAATGATTTGTCATAATGTCTTTGGTACAATGCCAAAAATCGTCTGCAACTAAATCATTAATTCCTTTGTCGCCGCAAATGACAAAATTTTTATCATCAACAGCAAAATAAAGCAATACACCATTTTTTAATCTGGTTTCATGCATTTTTAATTCATGGAAAACTTCTAAAGCTCGGTCATAATGAGCTTTAGAAGATGTTCTTTCTATATGAACTCTAATTTCGCCAGAAGTGTTTTTTTCGGCCATACGAATAGCTTCAACAATTTCTTGCTCTTCTTCTTTGCTTAAAAAATCTTCTACTTTTGACATTGAAATTATTTTAGAGTTTAGATTGTGGATTTTAGATTTCAGATTAAATCTGAAATCTAAAATCGTTAATCAAAAATATTAAATCTTTAGAATTTTACTTCAACTGGTTTATCAGCACCTGCAACAGCTTCAAAGTATGGTTTTTCTTTGTATTCACTCAAGAACCATTTGTTCGGGATTGATAAAATGTAACCATTATAAACTTGTACGCTTTCGTTAAAACGAGTCCTAGCTGTTAAAATTTGGTTTTCAGTACTAGCTAATTCATCTTGTAATTTCAAGAAATTCTCATTAGCTTTTAAAGTTGGGTATTGCTCAACAGAAACCAATAATTTTGATAATGATGAAGTTACACCGCTTTGTGCTTGGTTGAATTGTGCTAATTGTTCTGGAGTTACATTACTTGGGTCAATAGTTACAGAGGTAGCTTTTGCACGAGCTTCAATAACCGCCGTTAAAGTTGATTTTTCAAAATCAGCAGCACCTTTTACCGTGTTTACTAAGTTTCCAATAAGGTCATTTCTTCTTTGGTAAGCAGTTTGTACATTTCCCCAATCTTTGTTAACCGCTTGACTGTGCTGTAAAGCAGTATTTTTAATTCCAATTGACCAAAAAGCAATGATAGCAATTAGTGCAACAATAATTCCTACGGGGATTAACCATTTTTTCATATTAGTTTTGATTTAAGTTTATTTCTATTTTTAATTACAATTCGTTTTTTATTTCGTTCAATTGTGTTTTTATCGTCTCTAATTTACGTATTATTTCGAATTTATCTAATGTTTTCTTTTGGCCCTCTTTTAAGTGTGTTTTTGCGCCTTCCAGTGTAAAACCTCTTTCTTTAACAAGATGATAAATCAATTGTAAATTGGTAATATCATCCGGCGTGAACATTCTGTTGCCTTTGGCATTCTTTTTTGGTTTCAGAATATCAAATTCGCTGTCCCAAAACCGAATTAATGATGCATTGACATTAAAAGCTTTGGCAACTTCGCCAATACTGAAATATCTTTTATCTTTTGAAAGCTCAATATGCATGTTTTTTTCTTTCTAATTTATTTCAAAAATAGTACTTTTTAGAGTGGAACCCTAAAGTCGAAAGTCAAAAGTCATAAAGTTTTTAAAGTCCTGCATTTGTTTTTTTATTTTCACCCACTGGGTATGTTTAAAAAAAAGCACAAAGTCAACATCGGTAACAACTTTATGACTTTACAACTTTACAACTTTTGACTACCGTATGTTAATCTAATGACTGATTTTCTTGGTTTGCCATTTGAGAAATCGCAACATATTCGACTGCAGAAATGTTTCCGTAATAAAAATTCAACGGATTTACGACTTTACCATCTTTATGAACTTCATAATGGCAATGCGGTCCTTCAGATCTTCCGGTGCTTCCTACATAACCAATTATATCTCCTCTTTTTACTTTTTGCCCCGGTCTGCAATTGTACTTGCTTAAATGAGCGTACAAACTTTCATAACCAAAACCATGCCTGATTACAACATGATTTCCAAATCCAGATGCAGCGGCGTCAGCTCTTTCAACAACACCGTCTCCAGTGGCAAAAACGGGAGAGCCTGTGCTGGCAGTAAAATCCATTCCGTTGTGCATTTTTCTCACTTTCGTAAAAGGATCAATTCGATATCCAAAACCAGATGCAACTCTTTTTAGACTTTCATTTTGAACGGGCTGAATTGCCGGAATGGCTAATAATAAGTTTCCTTTTGTACTTGCCAATTTTAATATTTCATCTAATGATTTAGATTGAATAGCCAGCTCTTTTGAAAGTTTATCGATTCGTTTCGTGGTGTTTAGAACCAATTGCGAGTTATTGTATCCTTCTAATATTTTATATCTTTCAGGATCTCTAAACCCTGCTTTTCTAATAGAATCTGGAATTTCAGCTTTATTAAAATAAACTCTGTAAATATTATTGTCTCGATCTTCTAGTGCTGCAGCAACAGCGTCAATTTCCTCCAATTTTTTATTCAAAATAGAATAATGCAGTTTTAGATTTTCGATTTCTCGTGCTTGTAAACGATCTTTTGGAGTTTCAAAATAAGGAGTATTAAGCAGAACTACAAAAACTAAAAAACCAAATAACGCCGAAGCCAATAAAAACAGCATAGCATAGCCGAATTTAATCCTTTTTCTGGTTTTTATTTTTGTATAAGCCAGATTTTCTGAGTCGTAATAATATTTTACTTTCGCCATATTTTAAAATACCCTATTTTTGCAGCTTGTAAAAGTAGTTAGTCGAACAAAATTAGTAAATGTTTCAGTTGTTCGGGGCTTTTTTTCAAGATAAAGCAATTAGATAATTAGATAATGTGACAATTAGATAATTATTGTTTAAGAATTATTTTTAATTATTTAATTGTCGTATTATCTAATTGACACATTTTCAAATTATCTCATTATAAAACATGAAATCACAAGACGTACGTAAACAATTTTTAGATTTTTTTGAGAGTAAAGGACATACAATTGTTCCTTCGGCTCCTATTGTACTTAAAGACGATCCAACCTTAATGTTCAATAACTCGGGAATGGCCCAGTTTAAAGAATTTTTCTTAGGTAATGGAACGCCAAAAAGTCCAAGAATCGCCGATACGCAAAAATGTCTTCGTGTTTCAGGAAAACATAACGATCTTGAAGAGGTTGGTATCGATACCTACCACCACACCATGTTTGAGATGTTAGGTAACTGGTCTTTTGGTGATTACTTTAAGAAAGAAGCAATCAACTGGGCTTGGGAATTATTGACAGAAGTGTATAAAATTCCAAAAGAGAATCTTTATGTTTCTGTTTTTGAAGGAAGTAAAGAAGATAATGTTCCTTTTGATCAAGAAGCTTGGGATATTTGGAAAACTTTAATCGACGAAGACCGAATTATTCTTGGTAATAAAAAAGATAATTTCTGGGAAATGGGAGATCAAGGGCCATGCGGACCTTGTTCTGAAATTCACGTTGATTTACGTACTCCAGAAGAAAAAGCTGCAGTTTCAGGAAAAAGTTTAGTAAATAATGATCACCCTCAAGTAGTTGAAATCTGGAATAATGTATTCATGGAATTCAATCGTAAAGCTGACAGTTCTCTAGAAAAACTTCCTGCACAACACGTTGATACCGGAATGGGATTTGAGCGTTTGTGTATGGCTTTACAAGGAAAAATATCAAATTATGATACTGATGTTTTTATGCCTTTAATTAGAGAAATCGAAACTATTACAGGATCAAAATATACAACTAATGACGTAACGGATATTAGTGATGAGCAAAATAAAATGAATATTGCGATTCGTGTAATTGCAGATCACGTTCGTGCCGTAGCTTTTGCTATTGCCGATGGACAATTGCCATCTAATACTGGAGCTGGATACGTAATTCGTAGAATTTTACGTCGTGCTATTCGTTACGGATTTACATTCTTAAACACAAAAGAGCCGTTTATTTATAAATTGGTTGAAACTTTAAGCGAGCAAATGGGAGATTCTTTCCCAGAAATCAGAACGCAGAAAGCGCTTTGTTCAAATGTTATCCGTGAAGAAGAAAACTCTTTCTTACGCACATTAGATCAAGGTTTGATTCTTTTAGACGCTGTAATTTTAAATAATCAAGGAGATACAATCGATGGTAAAAAAGCATTCGAATTGTATGATACTTATGGTTTTCCAATCGATTTAACAGCTTTGATTCTTTCTGAAAAAGGATTGAAATTAGATGAAGCAGGATTCCAGGAACAATTGCAATTACAAAAAGAAAGATCTCGTGCTGCATCAAAAGTAACAGCTGGAGACTGGAACGTAATTGTTGAAGATGATATTCAGGAGTTTATAGGATATGATAGATTATCTCATCAGGTAAAAATCACTAAATACCGTAGAGTTGACAGTGTAAAAGATGGTGAAATTTACCAATTGGTTTTCAATGCAACTCCATTTTATGGAGAAAGCGGAGGGCAAACAGGAGATAAAGGATATTTAGAATCTCAAAATGGAGATATTATTTATATCATTGACACTAAAAAAGAGAATAACCAAACGATACATTTAGCAAAATCACTGCCTGAAAATATTACAGGTGCTTTTAATGCTGTTGTTGATGCTACACAAAGAGCTAAAACTTCATCAAATCACTCGGCTACGCATTTATTGCACCAAGGTTTGAGAAAAATTTTAGGAACTCATATTGAGCAAAAAGGTTCGATGGTTCGTAATTCTTCATTACGTTTTGACTTTTCACACTTTTCTAAAGTTAGTGACGAGGAATTGGTAGAAGTAGAGAATTTCGTAAATGCAAGGATTCGTGAAAGTCTGCCATTAATCGAGAAAAGAGCAATTCCAAAAGATCAAGCTCTTGAAGAAGGTGCTATCGCTTTATTTGGAGAGAAATATGGCGATTTAGTTCGTATGATTAAATTTGGTGATTCAGTTGAATTATGCGGAGGAACACACGTTGCAAATACATCTGATATCTGGCATTTTAAAATTGTTTCAGAAGGAGCAGTTGCATCAGGAATTAGAAGAATTGAAGCCATTACAAGTGAAGCTGCAAAAGAGTATTTTGAGTCGCAAGCTGTTTCTTTTAGTGAAATTAAAGAAGCACTTAAAAACGCTCAAGATCCTGTAAAAGCGATTCAGGCATTACAAGACGAAAACGCTCAATTGAAAAAACAATTGGAGGTTTTATTGAAAGATAAGGCTAAAAACATGAAAGCGGATTTGGCTAAAGAATTACAAGAAATCAACGGAGTACAATTCTTAGCGAAGCAAGTAGATTTAAATCCAGAAGGAGCAAAAGATTTAGCTTATGAGTTGGGTAATTCTTATAATAATCTTTTTGTAGTTTTCGCTACAGCTCACGAAGGTAAACCAATGTTAACGTGCTATATTTCTAAAGAAGTTGTTGCCACCAAAAACTTAAACGCTGGACAAGTGGTTCGCGAATTAGGAAAATATATCCAAGGTGGAGGAGGAGGTCAACCTTTCTTTGCAACTGCAGGAGGTAAAAATGTTGATGGAATTGCTGAGGCTTTGGCTAAAGCGGTTGATTTTGTTAAATAATTTAAAGGTGCTAAGAATCTAAGATACTAAGGTTCTGAGTTTTTTATAAAAGTAAACCCGACAGATTTTAAAAATCTGTCGGGTTTTGTATTTATAGTGTTTTCTCATTTCGTGTCATTTCGACGAAGGAGAAATCACACGCGGAAATCCGTAAAAGAAAGTCGCCAATCTTTGTCGATATATTAGTGCGATTTCTCCTTTCAGTCGAAATGACAAATAGTACGTGTGTTCGATTGTTTAAAAAACTTAAAATCTCAGTTCCTTAGCATCTTAGCACCTCAGAACCTTTAGAAAAACTATTTTCGTTCCCCAATTTGTTGGCGCCACATTGCATAATACAGCCCTTTCTCCACAATCAAATCATCATGTTTGCCTTGCTCGATGATTTTACCTTGTTCCAAAACAAAAATTCTATCAGCATGCATTACGGTTGATAAACGGTGTGCGATTAAAACTGTTATTCTGTTTTTATCTGAAATATTTCGGATTGTCGCATTAATTTCTTCTTCGGTAATCGAATCCAAAGCGGAAGTTGCTTCATCAAAAATCAATAAATTTGGGTTTCTAAGAATCGCTCTGGCGATAGATAAACGTTGTTTTTCTCCACCTGAAACTTTGATCCCGCCTTCGCCAATAGTAGTGTTTAAACCATCTTCGGCACGCTTAAGAAGTTTGTCGCAGCTTGCACGTTTTAAAGCATCGTATAAATCCTCGTCGGTTGCATTTGGTTTTACAAACAATAAATTTTCACGAATAGTTCCTGAGAATAACTGTGCATCTTGTGTGACAAACCCTAATTGTTTTCGTAAATCAAGTAAATCAATTTCGGTGGAATCAATATCATTATAAAGAACTCGACCTTCTGCGGGTGTATACAAACCAACCAATAATTTTACTAAAGTGGTTTTTCCTGAGCCCGACGGACCAACAAAAGCAACAGTCTGCCCTTGTTTTATTTCAAAGTTAATATTCTCAACCGCTTTAAATTTTGCCGTTCTATGTTTGAAACTTACATTCGAAAATAATAAAGATTGAATAGCTCCAACATGTTTAGGGTTTTTCGGTCGGAATTCTTTCGGAGCGCTTAATAATGTTTTGAAATTCTCCATAGAAACTTTCGTTTCATTAACCGCAATAATAAAGTTTCCAAGTTCTTGCAGTGGACCAAAGATGAAAAAAGTAAAAAATACCATCGTTAGTAAATCACCCACAATAATTTTATTACCAAATAAGAAATAATACAACGTAAAAACGACGCAAGTTCTTAAAAAATGAACTGTTGTTCCTTGAATAAAGCTCAAACTTCTAATAAAACGGATTTTTTCCAATTCCAACTGCAGAATTTTGAATGTATTTAAATTCAAACGTTTCTCTTCTTGATACGTTAAACCTAGACTTTTTACCAATTCGATATTTCGTAAACTCTCCGTTGTAGAACCAGCCAAAGCATTAGTTTGATTCACTATTTTTCTAGAAACAACTTTAATTTTTTTACCGAGATAAGAACTTACCAAAGCAATAATTGGAGCTGTAATTAAAAAGATGATTGAAATACGAAAATCGATTCTAGCTACGTAAACAATTACAAATATGAATCCGATGATCGTTTGAAAAATCAAGGAAATTGAAAGTGTAATCAGCTTTTCAGAATCAGTTCTAACTTTGGTTAATTTACTCAAAGTTTCACCGCTTCGTTGATCCTCAAATTCAGCATATGGTAAATCGAGCGATTTCTTAATTCCGTCCGTATACATTTGAGCGCCGGTTCTTTGAATTACGACATTGGTAAAATAATCCTGAAAGTTTTTGGTAATTCTGGAAATCATCGCGGCAGCGAGCGAAAGTCCAAGCCAGAAGGATAACGATTTTATAAACGCCATTTCGTTTCCTTTATATTTTGCCAGTCCAACACCGCAGTCCTGCATTAATTTACCCGTAATAATAGAGTCTGATAAACTGAAACAAATGTTTATAGAGGCCATAATCAAAGCAAAAATAAGAGCATTTTATGTTTGATTATATAAGAATATAATAATTTCATAGATGATTTTTAGAAAAGTGGAAGATGCAAAAGTAAGGAATTGTTTTAGTTTGTGAAGTTGGTTTTTGTTATTAAAAATGTAAATTTTGTTTGCTGTTATAATCTAATTATCAAGGTGTATGTTGTCTTATTTTGATACTTAAAAGACTTATGCTTCTAAATTTCAGATTTATGTGTCATTATTTTTGCAAAATATTATGAACTATAAATTTTTAATTATGAAAAAAACTTTATGCCTTTTTGGCGCTTTGATTTTAACAATTACATCTTGTTCTTCAAATGATAATGATTCAGGAACAGCAGAAACTGCAATTTTACCTAAAACAGTTAAGTTTTCTAAGCCTGATTATCCTTTAGAAAATACAACTTCCACGATTACTTATGATGGTAATAAAATAGTAAGCGCTATAGATCAGGAAACTAAAACTATTTTTACTTATGAAGGCAATGTTATTGTTAAAATGATAGAATATGATGTAACCAATGGTGATAAAGAAGAAGAAGAGTCATATTCTTATACAAACGGCAAGTTAACATCTACATTATATGCAAGAAACTTTACGTCTAAATACCCATTTGGACAATATAAAGGTAGATACACATATACTTATAATCTAGATGGTACTGTTAAAAAAGAGACTTACAGTATAAATGCTTCAACAGGAGTAGAAAGTAAAGATGATTATTCAGAGGTATATACTTTTCAGAATGGTAACTTGGTTAAGTTAGTTGCTACTGACCAGCCATCTGGATTAAGTTCAGTTCGAACAAGTCTTTATGAATATGACGCAAAAAATAATCCATTTAGAAATGTTTTAGGTTACAATTTATTAATAGACGCAGACAATTGTAGTGTCAATAATTTAATTAAGCATTCATATTCTTATTCTGGAGACGCTGCTTCATCTTCATATAAAACAGTTTATGAATATAATGATAAAGGATATCCAACTAAAGCTACTTTATATAAGCAAGATGGTGTAACAGTTAATGAAATAACAGAATACACATATTAATTATAAACAGTTTTAGCTTTTATCAAAACCAAATACTTCCGTATTTGGTTTTTTTACTTTGTTTTATTTTTTGATGTTTTTTTACTAAGGAATTGCTTATATATTTTGTTTGCCATTAGTACATTACGAAGCATATAAAGCTTATTTGTATTTTTTAATGTGGAATCCCGTAAGGTTTTGATATTTGGTTATACTACGTTTGCACCATTAAGAATTTTAACCAAATCAAAATGAAAAAATTATTATGCTTTTTTGGTGCTTTGGCACTAATTTTAACATCTTGTTCAAGTGATGATAGTCAAGAAGGAAGTGCTATTTTGCCAAAAACAATTAAATATTCTGATATAGAATTTCCTTCAGACAACTCTACGTATATATCTACTTACAATGGTAATAAGATTGTAAGTACGAAAGATGAAGCAGGAAGAACCGACTATACTTATGATGGTAATCTTTTGGTAAAAGAAATTAATTATGATACTGAAAGCGGTAAAGATATTACTAGTGACATCACAACTTATAAATATACAAACGGAAAGCTAACAGAGTCTACTTATGCAGAAGGCTTTTCAACAGCATTTCCTAATGGTGAATACAATAGCAGAATAGTATTTACGCATAACGCAGATGGAACAGTAAAAAGAGAGCGCTACAATATTAATGGTACTGTAGAAAAAAAGAGTATTTATTCTGAAGTGTTAACTTTTGCGAACGGAAATCTAGTTAAAAGTGTTCAAACAGATTCGGAAACAGGTAGTGTATTTACAGCTCAATATGAATATGACGATAAAAACAGTCCATATAAAAATATTGCGGGATTCAATTTGCTTATAGATCATAGTGAAGGTGAAGGTTCTATTAGCTCTGTGAACAATGTTGTTAAGTATACAGCATCTTATACAAATGAAAAAGCACGTGTATACAAAAGAGAAATTGTATATGATGCAAATAATTATCCGTCAAAAATCACTAATTACAAAAGTGACGGAACAACGGCTAGAGAAACAAATGAGTATTCTTATTAAGTCAAGACATACTTTAATTATAGAAAAACCAAATACTTTTGTATTTGGTTTTTTTATTGGCGAAAATTGGTGAAATTCGTGTTTAAATAAAAAAACCATGCAATTCAGAACCCAAATTCCAATTTCAAAAAGTAATAATCCAATTGATTATACTTCGAAAGTACTTTCTGTAGGTTCTTGTTTTGCAGAAAATATGGCGGAGAAATTTGATTATTTTAAATTTCAAAATGAAACAAATCCGTTTGGAATTATATTCAACCCCGTTTCAATTGAAAAAATAGTTGCGAGAGTTTGTAAGCAAGATTTATTTACAGAGAAAGATGTTTTTTTTCATAACGAGCGCTGGCATAGTTTCGAAGTCCATTCTGATTTAAGCAATTCAGACAGACAAGAATTGCTCGAATCGCTTAACAAAACTGTTACAGAAACACACAAAAGAATTAAAGAAGCTACTCACATTATTATCACTTTTGGAACTTCGTGGATTTACAGATATTTGGAAAGTGATGAAGTCGTTGCCAATTGTCATAAAGTGCCTCAAAAGCAATTTTTAAAAGAGTTGTTATCAGTTGATGTAATCCAGAAAAGCATCCAAAATACAATCGATTTAATTCATACTTTAAATCCAAATATCAATTTCATTTTTACGATTTCACCAGTACGCCATATAAAAGATGGATTTGTCGAAAATCAATTAAGCAAGTCACATTTATTTACAGCTTTGCATCAAACTTTCGACTTTCGACTTTCGACTTTCAATTATTTCCCTTCATACGAGATTATGATGGACGAACTTCGTGATTATCGTTTTTATGCCGAAGATATGTTGCATCCAAATCAAATAGCGATCGATTATATTTGGAAACTTTTCAGTGAGAATTGTATTTCACAAGAAAGCTTTTCAGCAATGCAGAAAGTAGATGAAATTCAAAAAAGCTTACGTCATCGCAGTTTTAATCCTGAATCAGAACAGCATCAAAAATTCTTAGCAAAACTTCAAAAGAAAATAGATCTTTTAGGAGAAAAATTACCGCATATTAAGTTCTAATTTTGAGAACTATATTGTTGTTTGATTAGTATTAGACAATAGATTTTTACTAAATGTATTTTAGAAACTTTGTGCCTAGCAGTCTTCGCCGCTGAACAAAAAAAGTAAGAAAACAATTATTTACCCATAAATTTGGAATAATTGCATGTAATTGTGTAAATTGTTAAGAATTAAAATTTACAAATTTGTAAACAGCAGCGATGCTGTTTTATACAAAATGCAACTATAATCTAATCGTATTTGCAGCGCATGAATAAGAAAACCATTCATTATATAAAAAAAACATTACGTGTACTATTATGGTGCTTGGTTTCTGTAATTATACTTTTATTGCTTCTTATCGTGTTAATTCAGGTTCCGTCCGTTCAGAATTATGTCAAAGACAAAGCGGTTACTTATCTTCAAGATAAAATTAAAACCAAAGTTTCCTTAGATCATATTTCAATTAAATTTCCAAAAGACATAGTTCTGGAAGGATTTTATTTTGAAGATCAAAAAAGAGATACACTTCTGGCAGGAAAACGCTTAGAATTGGATGTAGATCTTTTTAAAATCGTCAGCAGTGAGCTAGAGATTAACTCTGTTTCATTAGAAAATGTAAAAGCCAATATTTCGCGAAACAAAAACGGCGTTTTCAATTTCGATTATATCATCAAAGCCTTTAAATCTAAAGAGTCAAAGGCAGAAGATCCAGATAGTAAACCCTTCAAAATATCTGTTGTAAAAATAAATCTCGATAACATTAATTTTAACTTTAAAGATGATTATTCTAAGAACGATGTTCGTGTAAAACTGACACATTTTGATACCAAATTCAAAGAATTCGATCTCGATAAAATGAATTTTGATATTCCGAATATTGATCTTGACGGGTTTAAATTAGTTTTGAATCAGGACGTTGTAGAAAAAATTGCCGAAGTATCAGTAAAAACTGCTGATACAATTTCGCAGCGAACTGATTTCAATTTAAAACTAGGTAAAATCAGTTTGTCAAAAATTTATATTGCTTATGATAACAAAGATTCAAAATTAGATTCAGGAATAAAATTCGGCAGTTTAAAATTATCTTTCAATGAAATTAATTTAAACAAACAGCTTGTTGATCTTAATGCTTTTGAACTTAAAGATTTAAGCGGAAATCTGAGATTAGGAATAAAAGACAAACAAATTCAAACTCCAAATTTAGATACAACAGCAATCAAGCAAGCCGGCTGGAAAGCGAAACTAAATAAAATCGACATAGAAAATGTTGCTTTTAAATTTGATGATATGCAGTCAAAACCAACTTCAAAAGGTTTAGATTACAGTCATTTAAATTTAAGTAAAATGAATTTTCAGGCTGAGAAATTGTATTACGCCAATGACACAATTTCGGGAAATATAAAAGTGCTGACTGTAAACGAAAAAAGCGGTTTAAATATTCAGGCTTTAAAAACAGATTTCTTTTACGGACCTAAAAATGCTTTTTTGGATAACTTGTATTTAAAGACGCCTCAAACTCTTGTAAAAGATAAAATAAAGGTAGAATATAAATCGCTTGCGGCCTTGCAAAAAGACATTGCAAATCTTGTGATTGATGCCAGTTTAAAAGAATCGAAAATAGGTTTTAAAGACATTTTATTGTTTGTTCCGGATTTACAAAAAACAAATCCTTTTAAAAGTAATCCAAATGCAATTTTATATGTAAACAGCCGCGTGAGCGGAAAGGTAAAAGACTTAAATATTCCGAAGTTTGAAATGAGCGGAATTGGAACTACAAAAGTTTCTCTTTCGGGAAAAATTACGGGACTTCCAGACGCGCAAAAAGCATATTATGATTTAGATATTAAAAAACTGTCGAGCACTTCAAAAGATATTAATTCGTTTGTACCTGCAGGAACAATTCCCAAAAACATTCAATTGCCGTCTCAGCTCAATCTAAGCGGAAAGTTTAAAGGTTCGGCTCAGAATTTTAAAACCAATCTGACTTTAAACAGCAGTTTTGGAAATGCAAAAGTGGATGCTTTATTTGATCAACGCATTAAAAAAAGAGAGAAATATGACGCAACAGTTTATTTGCTTGATTTCGATTTAGGCAGATTGATCAAAAATGACTCCATCGGAAAAATTACGCTTAAAGCGAAAGTAAAAGGAAATGGCCTAGATCCAAAAACGGCAAATGCGGCAATTGAAGGATTGGTTAAGAAAGCGATTTTTAATCGTTATACTTATAAAGATTTAGCATTAAAAGGAAATATTGCAAACGGCTCTTTTGCTGTAAAATCTGGAATGCAGGATCCTAATTTGAATTTTAATCTAATAGCAAGCGGTGATACGAAAGATAAATTTCCAACAGTAAAACTTAAATTAAACCTTGATATTGCCGATTTAGAAAAATTGAATCTTCATGCGGGGCCAATGAAGCTTCGCGGAAATGTCGATGCTGATATAGCGAATAGCAATCCAGATTTTTTGAACGGAAAAGTATTTCTTTCAAATATTCAGATTTTGCAGGATACTGAACCAATTGTTTTAGATTCAGTTCGTTTAATTGCTTTTTCAGATAATACTAGAAATAATATTAAAATATCTTCTCAGTTTTTAAAAGCAGAAGTAGATGGAAAATACAAATTGACAACTTTGGCAGCAGCTATTAAAAAATCATTGTCAAAATATATCGATTTAAAAAATCCGAAAGTAAACGGAGAATCTGATGAACAAAGATTAGCTTTTACCTTGACCGTAAATAATGACCCAATTTTGTTTAAACTGATTCCAAAACTTACCAGTTTAGAACCCATTAAAATCTCTGGAAAATATAATAATATAACCGATTCCTTAGAAGTAAAAGGAACAATTCCGAGAATTGTATATGCTGAAAATACAATCGCTGACGGAAAAATTAATATCGAAGCCAAAGAAACTGCTTTAGAATATTCAGTTTCAATTGCAACAATTGAAAGCGGTTCGCTAAAAATTCCATTCACCAGTTTGTCTGGAAAAGTTGAGAATAATATACTGAATTATGCACTTGAAGTCAAAGATGCAAAAGAGAAACAGCAGTATTTTATTGCAGGAGAATTTAAGGCAGAAGATTCGAAAAACATATTTAAAATAGATGCTGAAAATTTCATTCTCAACTATGATAAATGGAATATCGATTCAGATAATGCGATTGAATTTGGCGACAAACGTTTGTATGTCAGTAAATTTTATTTGGATAATAACGGAAATGAATTAAAACTTCAATCGCAGGGAACACAAAATAATGCACCGCTTCAAGTTGATTTTGTGAACTTCAAAATCGAAACCATTATGAATATGGTTAAAAAAGACGAATTGTTGATGCAAGGTTTGATTAACGGTTCTGCTTTAGTCGAAAATATAATGACGAACCCAATTTTTACTTCAAATTTAAAAATTGATGATTTTACTTTTAAAGGTGAAAAAGTAGGAGATTTAGAAATAAAAGTAGACAACAAAGCGGCAAATCTTTTAGCCTCAAATGTGACTTTGAGTGATGAAGGGAATGATGTTAATTTGAATGGAACGTACACAATTGATGCAGGAAATTTTGATTTTGACGTTGTTATAAATAAACTCAATATTAAAAGTATTCAAGGCTTTAGTATGGGAAACATTACTGAGGGAACAGGATACTTATCGGGTAATTTTAAAATTATAGGAAATGCAGCTGCTCCAAAAATAAACGGAGAACTTAATTTTAATGATGCCGGTTTTAGAGTAACGCAGTTAAACTCTTATTTTAAAACAGGAAATGAAACAATTGCTTTTAATAACGAAACCATTTCATTTGATAAATTCTCTCTTTCTGATGAAAATGAAAATGAATTAGAGGTAAACGGAACTATAAAATCGACAGATTTTAGAGATTATAATTTTGATTTGGCTGTTACTGCAGACGATTTTAGAGCAATACATTCTAAAGAAGTTGACAATGATTTATTCTATGGAGATTTATTTTTAGACACCAAATTGACTATCAAAGGAAACCTTGAAAGTCCTGTGGTTGGCGGAACAATCAAAATCAATAAAGAAACTAAGTTTACGGTTGTAATGCCGCAGTCAGATCCTTCGATAGCAGATCGTGAAGGAATTGTAGAGTTTGTTGATGAAGATAATATGTATTTAAAACAAACTGTTGATCTACAAAATAAACTGGATCAATCGCAAGTAAAAGGAATGGATGTAAATGTTGCGATTTCAATTGATAAAGAAGCAGAACTAACTTTGTTGATTGATAAAGCAAATGGAGATTATTTAAAACTAAAAGGAGAAGCAGAATTAGTCGGCGGAATTGACCAGTCAGGAAAAACAACTTTGACAGGGAAATATGAATTTTCGGATGGTGCTTACGAAATGAATTTTAACGGAATTAAAAGAAAATTCGATATTCAAAAAGGAAGTTATATCACTTGGAATGGTGAGCCTACAATGGCAAATTTAAATATTACAGCAATTTATAAAGTAAATGCTGCACCTATTGATTTGTTAGGAAGTCAGCTGAAAAGTGAGACGCAGGCGATGCAAAATACATACAAACAAAAACTTCCTTTTCAGACGTTGTTGAAGATGAATGGAGAATTAATGAAACCGGATATTTCTTTTGGAATTAATCTGCCAGATGGTAATTACGATGTTTCTTCTGATGTTGTAACGAAAACAAAAGCAAAATTGAAGCAATTAGAACAAGATCCTGCAGAATTAAATAAACAGGTTTTTGCGCTTTTATTATTGAATCGATTTGTGGGTGAAAATCCGTTTGCGAGCGAGAGCGGAGGTACAAGTGCAGAATCTTTGGCAAGACAAAGTGTGAGTAAAATTCTTTCGCAGCAATTAAATAATCTGGCAGGCGATTTAATTACTGGATTTGAAATTAATTTTGATTTAGAATCATCAGAAGATTACACTTCTGGAACTATGCAAAATAGAACTGATTTGAATGTTGCAGTTTCTAAAAAACTGCTTGATGATCGTTTGAAAGTAACTGTTGGAAGCAGTTTTGGCGTTGAAGGTGCAGAACGTGCCAATGAAGAAAGCACCAATATTGCCGGCGATGTTGCCTTGGATTATCAAATTACAAAAGACGGCCGATATATGGTTCGTGCTTATAGAAAAAATCAGTACCAAGTTGCAGTAGAAGGTCAGGTTGTAGAAACTGGGGTTGCTTTTATTATTACGATGAGTTACAATAAATTTAGAGAGCTTTTTCATCGTTCAGAGCAAGAAAAGCAAATGATAAAGGAAGAGAAAATTCGTAAAGAAAAAAGAAAACAGAAAGAGAAAGAAGAGCAAGAGCTAAAAGAAAATCAAATAAAAGGTAATGAGCAAAAAACATAATCATATAGAAAATCGATATGTAAAGTATTTTGTACTGTTCAGCCTTTTTTTTGTTTTAAGCTGCAGTAATACAAAATATCTGCCAGAGGGCGATTTACTTTATACAGGAGCATCTGTTACGGTGAAAGATTCGATCATGAAAAAGAAAGATAGAAAAGCACTTGAAACAGAATTAGAAGGCTTATTGCGCCCAAAACCTAACAAACAAATTTTTGGATTACGCCCTAAATTACTGATTTATAATCTTGCCAGCGAACCTAAAAAACAAAAAGGAACTAGATATTGGCTGCGAAATAAAGTAGGCGAGGCGCCTGTACTTTTTAGCAAAGTCGATTTAGATTATAATGCCGCAGTTTTGCGAAATTTTACTGAAAATCGAGGTTATTTTAAAACGCAGGTAAGTGCAGATTCTACCGTTAGAAGTAAACGTGCTACGGCAGAATATATCGTTATACCTAAAAAACAGTATACAATAAAAAGTGTAACTTTTCCTGATGATTCTCTGGCAATGTCCAGAATAATTGGAAGATCAAGCCGAAGAAGTTTACTGAAAGTAGGAAAACCATACGACTTAGACGTTATAAAAGCAGAACGTGAACGTATTGATGCCAGACTAAAAGAGAAAGGTTATTTTTATTTTAATCCAGATTATCTTTTAGCTAGAGTAGACAGCAGTAAAGGCGATCACGAGGTAAAAATCAAAATAATAATAAAACCGGATACGCCGCCTAAAGCATTAACCGCATATAAAATTAATAACATATTTGTTTACCCAAATTATTCTTTGACAAACGACAGCGCAGTTTACAGAAAAAAGAATATCACACAATACAAAGATTTTACAATTATTGATACGACAGAGACTTTTAAACCAAGGGTTTTTGACAGAACAATATATTTTAAAAAAGGAGATTTGTATAATCGGAAAGATCATAATCTTACTTTGAATCGCTTTGTGAATCTAGGAACTTTTAGTTTTGTTAAAAATGAATTCAAGCCTTCAGACAGCATAAAGAATGCTTTAGATTCTTATTATTATTTAACGTTACTGCCTAAAAAGTTTATACGAGTTGAAGTTTTAGGAAAAACAAATTCAGCCAGTTATACGGGAACAGAAATTAACTTGAATTGGAATAACCGAAATTTACTTAAAGGTGCCGAATTGCTGACGGCTTCTATTTTTGGCGGAGCCGATTTTCAGCTTGGCGGCGTAAATAAAGGTAAAAATATTTATAAGCTTGGAGCTGAAACAAGTTTGACTTGGCCAAGATTTGTAACTCCTTTTAATATTGAGGGAAGCAGTGAATTTGTGCCAAGAACGAAAGCTACAGTGCGATATGAATATCAAAAAAGAACACAATTGTACGCCCTGAATTCTTTTAATACATCATTTGGTTATTTATGGAAAGAAAACATTCGTAAAGAGCATCAATTGAACGTTATAGATATAACTTATGTAAGTCCAAATCATGTTACGCCAGAATATTTAGAAGATATTAAAGAAGACGCAGCATTAGGAAAAGTAATTGAAAAGCAGCTGATTTTTGGCCCAACTTACAGTTATACCTATACTAATACGATGCAGAAACGTCGAAAAAATACGATTTATTTTAATGGCGAAATAGATTTAGCAGGAAACCTTACAGGTTTGGTTACAGGAGCCAATATTAAGAAAAATGACACGATAAAAATACTTGATGTTCCTTTTAGTCAGTATGTAAAAATTAGATCAGATTTTAGACATTATTTAAAATTAGGGAAAGAAAGCGAATTAGCCAGCCGACTTATTGTAGGTGCAGGATTTGCTTACGGAAATTCGAATACACTGCCAGCTTCAAAGCAGTTTGTAGTTGGAGGAACAAATAGTATCCGTGCCTTTAGAGCAAGAACTTTAGGGCCGGGAAGTTATGTGATTCCGCCAACAACAAACGACAATTATACACCAGATCAATCTGCAGATATAAAGTTGGAGTTTAATACCGAATACAGGGCAAAGCTTTTTAGTATTGTGAGAGGTGCAGTGTTTTTAGATGCTGGAAATATTTGGCTTTTAAATGCGGACCCAAATAAACCCGGAGCCGAGATTTCGAAAGATTTTATGAAACAAATTGCAATAGGTGCTGGAGCCGGATTGCGCTTTGATTTATCGTTCTTGATTCTAAGAACAGATTTGGCTTTTCCGCTTCGAAATCCTGCATTGCCAGACGGACAGCGCTGGGTTATTGATGATATTAATTTTGGAAGCAGTACATGGCGAAAAGATAATCTGATTTTGAATATCGCTATTGGATATCCATTTTAAAGGATTTTAGTCACTTTTTTTGCTGCAAAATTTACGAATTTTCACTAATACTATGCTTTGTATTTATTACCTAATTTTAAAAAGATCATACTGAAAAATTGGTGTAATTAGTGCAATTCGTGGCGAAAAAACTTTAGCCAGCTAAAAGAAAAAAAAGTTAGTAAGGATTTTTTTTGCCACGAATTTCACGAATTTTTGCTAATTCAATACTTTGTGTTTAGTGCTTAATTTTAAAAAGAACGCTTCAAAAAATTCCTGTAATTAGTGAGATTCATGGCGCAAAAAACTAAAAAAAGAAGTAAATTCGTCTAAACATTTTATCAGAATGCAAAACTTAGTAAAAAGAATTATTGGCGTTGGTGTTATTATTTTAGTCATTGTTTTGGCTTTTAAATATTGTGAGTTCAAAAAAGATGATGATTCAACAATTGATTATAATACCAATTTAATTCAAGAGAAAATACTTAATGTAGGGAAGTTGGTTGTTACCGAAGGACATTTCTCTGAAGTAATCACTTATAAAAACCAGCAGAAGTATTTGATGGATATGATTTCATTTGAGAAAAAAGCACTTATTGTGGTAAATGCAAATGTTACCGTTGCTTATGATTTGCATAAAATGAAATACGACATCGATGAAAAAAATAAAACCATTACGATTTTAAATATTCCAAAAGAAGAGATTATTATAAATCCTGATATTCAGTTTTACGATGTTGAACAAAGTAAGCTGAATCCCTTTACAGGCGACGATTATAATAAAATCAACAAATCGGTAAAAGCCAATCTAGCTAAGAAAATCGAAAAATCTTCATTAAAAAGTAATGCACAAAACCGTTTAATAAGCGAATTGTCTAAAATTTTAATCCTAACCAATTCAATGGGTTGGAAATTGCAATACAATGGCAAAACGATTGAATCTGATGCAGATTTAAGCGAAGATTTGAAATTGTAGTTTTTGAGGTTCAAAGAGGCAAAGACTCAAAGGGGCAGAGGTTTTTTCGCGACCTTGTCATTTCGACGAAGGAGAAATCTCCGCGAGAAGGTCTACAAAGATTGGATTATCGTTGCAGACTTACTTGTGGAGATTTCTCCTTCGTCGAAATGACATAAAATGAGGTAAAAGCTTTGCGGCTCTGCGTCTTTGCGAGATTAAAAATCGGTGAGAAAAAAAACTTTGTACTTTAAAACTTAAACAGTTTCTTTATCAAAAATCAAATCCAATCCACCAGAAATTAAATGTGCAATTTCAGGACGTTTTGTTTTCAATTGATCCAAGTAAACTAATACTTCTTGCAAAAGTTGTTTTTCGTCAGAATCTTTTAAGAGTTCTGTAATTTCAACAGACAACAGCCAATCATTTGAATGATTGTTTTTTAGATTTTCAAAAACAGATTTCAACTCCGTTTTAGAACCTTTATTTTTTCTAATATCTCTAACTTTTGCATACAAACCTTCTAAATCATTACGTTCTTGAGAATGTTTTGCTTTAATAGTTTTTGTTGTGGGAACAATATTGATTAAGTCAAAACTATTTACATCAGCAGGACCAGAAAATGCCGAAACGACTTTTTTACCAATTGCCATATCGTAATTTCCCCAATCTGGCTGAAACAAAATAGTTTCGCCATGCGTTACAGTACAATTTCTAAAGCTAATCAGAATAATTTCTCCGTGTAAGTTTCTTGAACCTGTAATAATTTCGCCTTCAACAATAATATTACCCTCAAATTCCAGTTTAACCGTTTCGTTTTCTACAATGCTGTAAGCTTGTAAATCTTTTGGGCTCATATCTTCAATGGCAAGATTAAAGCCTTTTAGCTTTCCAATCGGACTTCCAAAACCGTGTGGATGTGTTAAAGTTCCGTGACCAACTAATTCTTTTTCTCGGTATGCCAAAGCTGTTTTTCCAGTTGTTTGTATGTAAACTGGTTTTCCTTCATCTTCAAGAACATTGGTGAAAACTCCTGAAATTTGTAAACCAGTACTTAACTCAATTGTTCCTAAAGCATTTGACTGAATCAGTTTTTTAATTCCAGAAATACCTCCAGTTCTCAATGCCATTTTATTAGCAAACTCTTCCAGAATTAAGCTTAAATAAGAAAAAGTAGGTGTTACGTAAAGCTGCGGTTGTAACTGCGTAATATCAAAATTTTGATTTGCAGCCGAAATATCATAAGGGATTTTCTTTACATTATCTGTCATGCACCAAGCACTTTCTCCAATTGACGAAAGTAATCCTGCACCGTAAATTTTTGGGTCTTCGACAGTTCCAATCAAACCATATTCAACCGTCCACCAATGCAAGTTTCGAATTTGAGCCATTTCAGACAATTCGCCCATATCGTTTTGCAAATCGGCAACTGCTTTTTCAGCCTCGTCAATTTTTTCCTGCGGCGTATCTTCAGCTTCTTTCAAAATAGAAAGCAAACGAATCGCTTCATACATTTGGTAATCCTTATGAGATGAAATCGCTTTACATCCAATTTCGCCAAAACGTCTTAGATATTCTGCGTATTCTGGATTGGCAATAATAGGAGCGTGACCTGCACCTTCGTGAATAATGTCTGGAGCAGGAGTATATTCAATATGTTCTAATTGTCGAATATCCGATGCAATAACTAAAACATTGTATGCCTGAAATTCCATAAATGCATTTGGCGGAATAAATCCGTCAACAGCAACAGCAGCCCAGCCAATTTCAGTTAGAATTCGGTTCATTCCATACATACTGGGAATAGAATCTATTTCGATTCCTGTTTTGCGTAAACCTTCTAAATACGAATGATGCGCTACTTTTGAAAGATAATCTACATTTTTGCGCATAACGTATCTCCAAACCGCTTGATTAATTGGAGTGTAATCACTATAATCTTGAGGTTTAATAAATTGCTTTAAATGTTTTGGCAATCTCTCTAAAAGCGGATTGGTTTCTATATTTGGATTCATTTCGAAAACGTTCTAGGTTAAAATGTAAAATTACGAATTTAAACCACCTTTTTTGTGATAATAATCACAAAAGTTTTGTTCGAAAATGCCCTTTATTGCGTTTTTGTAGATTTTAAAGGAAGTTTACAGATTAGGCGCATATTGTAATTATTACCTAAATTAAATTGAGTTTAAGTAATAAAGTACTATTGCGATTGTATTAAAATATTGCTCTTTTAAGATTTATTAATTGCATTTTTTAGTTCATTTTCAACATTTCTAAAATGTTCAATTTTATGATTAAACATATAAGCCATGTTTGTTGCACGCATTTTAGCTTCTTCGGTAATTTCTCCAGCAAACTGCGCATCGATTGTAGTATTGAAAATTTGAATCCAACGGTCAAAATGAGTTCTATCTACAGGTAATTGTTTGTGAGGCGGAAATGGCGTGCCTGAGTAAGCACGAACATCAAATAATATAGTCTGCCAAAAACCGTACATTTTTTGCAAATGCGGTTCCCAGCGATCCTGCAGTTTATCATTGAAAATTGGACCAATAAGATCGTCTTTTCTAACATTATCATAAAAGCTGTTAACCATTTGTTTTATGTCTTCTATGTTTGAAATGTCTTTAAGCGTTTCCATGTTTTTCTAAATAAAATTGATTTGCAAAAATACGTCATAACTTCTTCTTTATTTGCTGATATTTATCAGGCAGGAAATAATTACCCAATTAGCTGCGTAAACAAATCCTGATTGTCGTTTAAATATTGAAATTCAAACCCATATTGCGTCATTTTCATTTTGATAGCCATAATATCTTTTTTGTTTTTCAACTCTAAACCAACCACAACAGATCCTACTTCTCGGCTGTTTTTCTTAGCAAATTGAAAATAAGTAATATCATCATCCGGACCTAAAATGTTGTTTACAAACTCCTTTAAAGCTCCCGGACGCTGTGGAAATTGAATCATGAAATAATGCATTAAACCTTCATAAAGCAGTGAGCGCTCTTTTATTTCGGCAGTTCTTTCAATGTCATTATTGCTTCCGCTGACAACGCAAACCACAGTTTTTCCTTTTATTTTATCTTTATAAAAATCCAGCGCAGCAATTGTTAATGCACCCGCAGGTTCTACAACCATCGCTTCTTCATTGTATAAACGTAAAATGGTTGTGCATACTTTTCCTTCTGGAACCAGAATAATATCTTCAAGATTATAACGGCAGATTTCAAAAGTTTTATCGCCAACTTGTTTTACAGCGGCACCATCAACAAATTTATCTATTGTTTTTAAGGCTGTATTTTTATTTTCCTCAATAGAAGTTTTCATCGAAGGAGCGCCTTTTGGTTCAACGCCAATGATTTTAGTATTTGGGCTTAAATGTTTAAAAACTTCAGACAATCCAGAAGCCAGTCCGCCGCCGCCAATGGGCACAAAAACATAATCTATAGGTTCTTTATAGCTTTCTAGAATTTCTAAACCTACAGTTCCCTGTCCGGCAATTACTTTTTCATCATCAAAAGGATGGATAAATGTTTTGTGATTCTTGATAGCATCTGCCGTTGCCGAAGCATAAGCATCATCAAAAGTATCTCCTGTTAAAACAATTTCTACAAACGATTTCCCGAACAATTGCACTTGTTTTACTTTTTGTTTTGGAGTAGTTTTTGGCATGTAAATTTTGCCTTTTATTTGCAGTAAATTACAAGAATAAGCAACGCCTTGAGCGTGATTTCCTGCACTGGCACAAACAATTCCGTTTACTTTTTCTTTTTCAGTTAAGGAAGAAATCTTATTGTAAGCACCTCTGATTTTATAAGAACGTACGATTTGTAAATCTTCTCGTTTTAATAAAATAGTCGATTTAAATTCGTCTGAAAGATTTAAATTTTGGGTAAGAGGCGTCGCAGCAACTACATTTTCAAGCTGCTTTTTTGCATTAAGGATTTCGTTGAATAAACTCATATTGTTTGTTTTTTTGCCGCGAATTACACGAATTTCTACTAATTTTATTTTAGATGCTGTCTATAAAAATTCGTGCTAATTTGTGTAATTCGTGGCGACTTTTTAATTATTCTTAAAATAAAAAACCTCCCAATGTGGGAGGTTCTTATAATTATATTTTACATACTTATATAACACCTCGCCATTATTGCTGAATTGCAATAATGCTGATAATAGCGATGATAATGTTGTTAAAGTTTGTCATTTTTTATACTAATTGAATAGCAAAAGTAAATAATTATTTTTTTACAGGAGGATATTGAGCTAAAATTTTGCCTACAAATTCTGCAATTCGCTCATCTTTTTTATCAATGTTTCTAGTTAAAACACCAATTCCCTCACCTTGCCAGATCATTTCTTTCTTTTTTGCATCAATTAGGTCGATGTATAAAGTTCCTTCAGTTGAAGTAGAAACGGTAGTTTGGTTTCCGCCGTACATCATATAAGGATTCCATCCCCATCCCCAGCCATAACCCCAGCCGGCGCTAAATTGATTTACATCAACTTGCTCTCTAGATTTGGTAAAAATGTTTACCAATAAGTCTGGATTATCACTTTTTGTAAATCCTTTTGCTTGCATTTGTTGATCGATTGCACGAAGAATACGTCTTTTATCCAAATCAGAAATTTCGACTTTATCAATTCCAGGTTTAAAGAAAGCATACGTTTTATAAGGCGCAAAATCGACACTTTTGTCGTAATCAGAATATACAGTAACACTGCTGCATGAACTTAAGATCAATAGCAGAAAAATCGGAACTAATTTGAATGTTTTCATAGTTATAAAAAATTTAATGTTCTCTTTTGTATTTATCAGGCTGAGTAAAATTAAAGGTCTTTTGTTACTATAAGCCTTCGACTTCGCTCAGGATGACATTTATTAAATAATAAATACCTTTTAAATTAAAGCAGACTTTCGTCAACAATATTAGGCAAAGTTACTTTTAATAATGGCTCTACTTGCATAGCTCTTTTTATGGCAAAAATGGCTTCATCATTTCGAGCCCAGCTTCTTCTTGAAATTCCGTTGTTAACATCCCAAAAAAGCATTGATGCTAAACGTTTTGAAGCCTCCTTAGAACCATCAAGAACCATACCAAAACCGCCGTTTATAACCTCTCCCCAGCCAACTCCGCCGCCATTATGAATAGATACCCAAGTTGCTCCTCTAAAGCTGTCGCCAATTACATTATGAATTGCCATATCAGCCGTAAAGCGTGATCCGTCATAAATGTTTGACGTTTCTCTATATGGAGAATCGGTTCCAGAAACGTCATGATGATCGCGTCCTAAAACAACAGCACCAATTTCGCCTTTTGCAATTGCCTGATTAAAAGCTTCGGCGATTTTAATTCTTCCTTCGGCATCAGCATAAAGAATTCGAGCTTGAGAGCCTACAACAAGTTTGTTTTCCTGCGCGCCCTTTATCCATTTAATGTTATCCTGCATTTGCTGCTGAATTTCACTCGGAGAAGTCTTGGCTAATTCTTCTAAAACTTGACTTGTAATAGTATCTGTTTTTTGCAAATCTTCTGGTTTTCCAGAAGTGCAAACCCATCTAAAAGGACCAAATCCATAATCAAAACACATTGGTCCCATAATGTCCTGAACGTAGCTTGGATATTTAAAATCAATATTATTTTCGGCCATTACATCTGCGCCTGCGCGTGAAGCTTCAAGTAAAAAAGCATTTCCGTAATCAAAAAAGTACGTTCCTTTTGCCGTATGTTTATTAATCGCAGCAGCATGACGACGTAATGTTTCCTGAACTTTTTCTTTGAATAAATCCGGATTTTCGGCCATCATTTTGTTTGCTTCTTCAAAAGAAATACCAACTGGATAATAACCTCCAGCCCACGGATTATGAAGCGAAGTTTGATCTGAACCCAAATCAATTTTAATGTTTTCTTGATCAAAACGTTCCCAAACGTCAACGACATTTCCTAAATAAGCAATTGAAACTGTTTCTTTATTGGCTTTCGCCAAAGCTACTCTCGCCACTAATTCATCTGTAGAAGTTACGACTTCATTAATCCATCCTTGCTCATGGCGAATTTTAGTTATTTTTGGATTTACTTCGGCACAAACTGTAATACAGCCCGCAATATTTCCAGCTTTTGGCTGTGCACCAGACATTCCGCCAAGACCAGAAGTTACAAATAAACTTCCTTCTGGATTTTGTTTTATTTTTCTAAAACCGTTTAAAACCGTAATTGTAGTTCCGTGTACAATTCCCTGCGGTCCAATGTACATATAACTTCCTGCAGTCATTTGTCCGTATTGCGAAACGCCTAAAGCATTCATTTTTTCCCAATCGTCAGGTTTAGAATAATTTGGTATAACCATTCCGTTTGTAACCACAACTCTCGGTGCTTCTTTATGCGAAGGGAATAATCCCATCGGGTGTCCTGAATACATCGTTAAAGTCTGCTCGTCTGTCATTTCAGACAAATACTGCATCGTCAATAAATACTGTGCCCAGTTTTGAAAAACAGCTCCATTTCCACCATACGTAATCAATTCGTGCGGATGCTGTGCAACGGCATAATCCAAATTATTCTGAATCATGTGCATAATTGCTTTTGCCTGCAGCGATTTTCCTGGATATTCGTCAATTGGCCTTGCGTACATTCTATAATCTGGACGAAGACGATACATATAAATACGTCCATATTTTTCTAATTCTTCTGAAAATTCAGGAATTAGTTCAGTATGATGTTTTGGTTCAAAATAGCGTAATGCATTTTTTAAAGCCAGTTTTTTCTCTTCTGCCGAAAGAATTTCTTTTCTTTTTGGAGCATGATTAATAGCTGGATCATATGTTGCCTTTGGAGGTAATATTGAGGGAATTCCTTGCTGTATTTGTTCTTTGAAAGTCATTTTTTTAAGATTCTAAGGTGCTGAGATTCTAAGCTACTAAGATATTGTGGTTAGATTAACAACAGATTAATTTTTTGTTTTTTAAATTATGCCGCCCCGCTGGGGCTTATATGTGACTGTCGATTTTGATTCTATAAATATATCGCTCTTCATGGAGCTTTGTGAAATGTAAAATTTACCAAATCCAAAAGCCTTGGAAAGGCGTAATATTTATAGAAAATAATGCGGTCAGTTGGTAAAAGCTCCATAGGAGCGAAATACCTATCAATGTAAATTCAATCTGAAATAATTATCTCATTTTCAAATTGACTCATCGGCACATTAACAGATTTTCTAATTAGAAAAACTAGGGATAACGGATATCCGACCTATGATAAGACTTGTGGATTTTAATCCTAAATTTTCGTGATTGGATATCCATTAATAATTTTAGATTTTTGAATTATCTAATTGACACATTTTCAAATTGGCTAATTAGTTTTCTTTCTTATTTCTCCAGTTCGTTTATCAAAACCGTACGGACAATGGCGGCAGCCGCTTTTGCAGCAATAACCACGTTTTAAATGATGTTTTTCAGTAAAGCATTTATAACCTTCGGGTGTATAGTAAAAATCTTCACCTTCGATTAATTTATTTTCATTACTTTGCTCTTTCATAAATCTGCTTCGCGTTCAATTTTAATAAAGATAAAAATCAAAAATAGGAATATTTGATTATGATTTTAATGAAAATGAACAATTTTATAGCTACAAATTTATAAATTTTATAGCCAATGTTTCTGATTGTTAGCAAATATTTAATTCCAAAAGGATATCGCGGAATGGCTGTATTTCCTTTTGTTTTGATGAAATATGATTTTGATAAAACAAATGGCGTTTTTGTTAATCATGAAAAAATTCATTTAAGGCAGCAGTTAGAACTTTTAATAATTCCGTTTTTTATTTGGTATGTTTTCGAATTTCTATTTCGTTTAATTCAGTATAAAAATAAAGATTTGGCGTATCGAAATATTAGTTTTGAAAGAGAAGCTTACAGTAATGAAACAAACTTAAATTATTTAAAAAACAGATCTTTTTTTCGGTTTTTAAATTATATCAAATTAAAATGAATCCAGTTTTTAATCAGACTATTAATATTAGTTTTCTAGATGGTATTTCTTTGACTATAAAGCGAGAAGATCTAATTCATCCGTTTGTTTCGGGGAATAAATTTCGGAAGTTAAAATACAATCTACTTCAGGCGAAAGCTAAAAATCAAGATACTTTATTGACTTTTGGCGGCGCATTTTCCAATCATATTGCTGCGGTGGCGTATGCAGGAAAAGAGCGGGGTTTTAAAACTATTGGAATTATTCGGGGCGATGAACTTGGAGATAAAATCGAAGAAAATCCAACTTTGAAATTTGCTCAGGAAAACGGAATGCAGTTTGAGTTTGTTTCGCGAGAAGATTATCGACTTAAGAGCGAAAATTCGTTTATTGAGCAATTAAAAAATAAGTTTGGCGATTTTTATTTAGTCCCTGAAGGCGGCACAAATGAACTCGCTGTAAAAGGCTGTGAAGAAATTTTAACACAGGAAGATGTTGCTTTTAATTATGTTTGCTGTGCTGTTGGAACTGGAGGAACTATTTCAGGATTAATAAATAGTTCGGCAAAAAATCAGAAAATTTTGGGCTTTCCATCATTAAAAGGTGACTTTTTACAAGATGAAATTCGTATTTTTGCCAAACAAGATAACTGGAATTTGATTTCTGACTATCATTTTGGAGGTTATGGCAAGATAAATTTAGAATTAATCGAATTTATAAATGCATTTTTTGAAAAAACAAAAGTGCCCTTAGATCCAATTTATACAGGAAAAATGGTTTTTGGCGTTATAGATTTAATAGACAAAAAATATTTTCCTGCACATTCAAAAATTTTACTTATTCACACAGGTGGATTACAGGGAGTTGATGGAATGAATATGAAGTTGAAGCAGAAAAAATTACCAATACTTAAAACGAATGATTAAAAAAATTGTACTGTTATTTACGATATTGGTTTTGGCAAGCTGTTCTTCTAGTAAACCAGCTATTGCCACGACAAAGAAAGCAGCGGCGGTCCAGAAACCGCGAGTAGCGACGACTAGAAAAACTACTCCTGCTAAGCCGATAGGTAAAAATTATCCTTCTACAAATAATACAACTGAGGTTATTCATTCTACTTCAAAAACAGTTGTAACCAATGATTTAATTAATAATTATGTTTTGCAGTATAAAGATATTGCTATAGGAAACATGAAAACATACGGAATTCCGGCTAGTATAATTTTGGCGCAGGGAATTTTAGAATCGGGTGCGGGAAGAGGTGATTTGGCACTTGAGGCTAATAATCATTTCGGAATTAAATGCCATAAAGATTGGCTGGGCGAAAGTGTTCGTCATGATGACGATTCTGCTCAAGAATGTTTTAGAAAATACCCAGAACCTGCAGAATCATATAGAGATCATGCTTTATTTTTGGTTGGAAAAAAGAGATACGAGTCTTTGTTTACTTATGAAAAAGACGATTACAAAGCTTGGGCAAAAGGACTTAGAGCTTGTGGCTACGCAACAGATCCGAAATATCCGGATAAGTTAATTAGTTATATTGAGCGTTATAATCTGCATCAATATGATTGTTTGGTTACAGGAAGAAACTATGTGCCAATAAATACTTCGGCTCCACCAAAAAAATCATCTTATGATGTAGCTTCTGATCCAAAAATCAACATGAGTCAATACGATCCGAATTTGTATGAGGTTCAAAAAGGAGATACACTATATTCAATTTCAAAGAAATTCAATTTATTGGTTGAAGATTTAAAAAGAAAAAATAATCTGACTGATAATGCAATTTCGATTGGGCAGAGGCTTAGGGTTAAGTAATTAAGTGTTCAGTTTTTTAGTGTTCAGCCCGTTTCAAACAATCTAAAATCTAATATCAGAAATCTAATATTATAATGTTATATAAAAGAAGTAGTCAGCTTTTTGCTGAAGCAGAAAAAGTAATTCCCGGAGGAGTAAATTCGCCAGTAAGAGCGTTTAAGGCAGTTGGAGGAACTCCAATTTTTGTAAAAAGCGCCAAAGGTGCTTATTTATATGATGAAGACGGAAACAAATTAATAGATTATATTAACTCTTGGGGACCAATGGTTTTAGGTCATGCGTATCAGCCGGTTGTTGATGCAGTAATCGAAAAAGCAAAACTGGGAACTTCATTTGGAATGCCGACTGAATTGGAAACAGAAATTGCAGCTTTGGCTGTTTCTATGGTTCCAAATATTGACAAAATTAGATTTGTAAATTCAGGGACAGAAGCTTGCATGAGTGCAATTCGTTTGGCTCGCGGATTTACGAAAAGAGATAAAATCATCAAATTTGCTGGTTGTTATCACGGGCACTCTGATTCGTTTTTGATTCAGGCTGGAAGCGGTGCTGTAACTTTTGGTTCGCCAAACAGTCCAGGCGTTACAGAAGGAACTGCAAAAGATACTTTGTTAGCAAAATACAATGATCTAGAGAATGTAAAAACTTTAATCGAAGCTAATAAAGGTGAGATTGCTGCTATTATAATTGAAGCAGTTGCAGGAAATATGGGTTGTATTCCGCCTGCAAAAGGTTTCTTAGAAGGTTTAAGAGAATTGTGTACAGCAAACGGAATTTTACTGATTTTTGATGAAGTTATGACAGGTTTCCGTTTGGCTCGCGGAGGTGTTCAGGAATTGTATAATATCAATGCTGATATCGTAACTTTCGGAAAAGTAATTGGCGGCGGATTACCGGTTGGTGCTTTTGCTGCACGTGAAGAAATAATGAATTATCTAGCACCTCTTGGACCAGTTTATCAAGCGGGAACATTATCTGGAAATCCGTTAGCAATGGCTGCTGGATATGCTATGTTGAAAGCGCTAGATAATGATCGTGAAATTTTTACTCGTTTAGAAGAAAAAACGGCTTATTTAGAAGCTGGAATAGACAGGGTTTTAAAAGCAAATAATGTTGTTTTTACGATCAATAGAGTTGGTTCTATGATTTCTGTTCATTTTGACGCAAATCCTGTTGTGGATTTTCAAACTGCTGCAAAAGGTGATAACGAAACGTTTAAAAAGTTTTTCCACGGTTTATTGCAGGAAGGTGTTTATATTGCGCCGTCAGCTTATGAAACATGGTTTATAACGGATGCTTTGACGTATGAAGATTTAGATTTTACAATTAATGCGATCGATAAAGTTTCGAAAACATTTTAATTTATAGTAACTATTTATTTTAAAAGGTTTGACTTTTACAAAAAGTCAAACCTTTTTTATTGTTGTAAACTGTAGTTTGTATTTAGTTAATAAAAAGTTAATGATAACTAAAATACTTGTATAATTGCATTCAAAAATTATTTTTGTTTAACAAATAACCATTAAAACCTATAATAAATGAAGAAAATTTTCATTTTTACTGCAATGGCAGTTTTTATGTTATTTCCTGAAAGTCAGTTTGCCCAATCGACAAAAAAGAAATCTAAAAAAGAAGAGAGCGCTGGAGCCCCAGTAGAAAAAAAATCTGAATCTTCTATCAAAGAGTACAGTAAAGTAATTACTAAAGATGCCGTTTCTGACGAAGGTCTTTTTACGGTTCATAAAGTAGATAAAAAGTTTTACTTCGAAATCCCAAATAAATATCTAAACAAAGATATGCTTCTGGTAAGCAGGTTGTCTAAACTGCCTTCTAATCTTGGAGGAGGATATGTAAATGCAGGTTCTGAAACAAATGAACAATTGATTGTTTGGCAGCGTTTTCAAGATAAAATTCTAATTAAATCAAAATCATATAATGCGGTTGCAAATGATACTTTGCCAATAAGTATTTCGGTTAAATCAAATAATTATGATCCTACATTGTTTGCTTTTGATATTGTTGCTTTTAGTAAAGATTCTGCAAACACCGTTATCGATGTTACTAAATTTTACAGTACAGATGTAAAAGCAATCAGCGGGATTTCTGGTCAAATGAGAGAAACGTATAAAGTAAAAGGACTTGATGATTCAAGAAGTTTTATCAATACGATTAAAAGTTTTCCTATGAATATTGAAGTTATTCAGGATATGACTTATAATGCTTCAAAACCTTCAATGCTGGAAGAAACAGAGTCAATTAGTATTCAGATGAATCAGTCGATGGTTTTATTGCCAGAAGTACCAATGAAACCTAGATTAGCAGATCCGCGTGTAGGGTGGTTTACCATAAGCCAATACGATTATGGAAGCAATGAATTGAAATCTGATCTTAAAACTTATATCAGACGTTGGAGATTGGAGCCAAAAGATCCTGAAGCTTATGCAAGAGGAGAATTGGTTGAGCCAATAAAACCAATTGTGTATTATTTAGATCCAGCTACGCCGGAAAAACTTAGAAAATATATTAAACAAGGAATTGAAGAATGGCAAAAACCTTTTGAAACTGCTGGTTTTAAAAATGCTATTATTGCCAAAGATGCTCCAACAAAAGAAGAAGATCCTGATTTTAGCCCAGAAGATGTTCGTTATTCGGTAATACGCTATGTTGCCAGTACAACAAGAAATGCTGTTGGACCAAGTGTTTCTGATCCTAGAACGGGAGAAATTATAGAAAGTGATGTTATCTGGTATCACAATCATTTGCGTTCATACAGGAATCGTTATTTGTTAGAAACTGGAGCGGCAAACCCATCAGCTAGAACATTGCAGACTAGTGATGAAGAAATGGGCGAAATGATGCGAATGGTAATTGCTCACGAGGTTGGTCACGCATTAGGTTTTCCTCATAATATGGGAGCAAGCTGTGCTTTTGATACAGAAAGTTACAGAAACGGTGATTTTACACAGCAAAACGGTATTGCAGCAAGTATCATGGATTATGCGAGATACAATTATATTGCGCAGCCGGGAGATAAAAATGTTCGTTTTATTCGTAAAATGGGAGCCTATGATCATTATGCTTTAAACTGGGGTTATAGAGTAATTCCAAATTCGAAAACTCCTCAAGACGAAACTCCGACTTTAGACAAATGGATTTTGGATAAAGCAGGAAATCCAATTTATAAATATGGTAAACAAAGCAGTACTTTCGATCCTTCTTCGCAAACAGAAGATATTGGAAATAACTCAATGAAAGCGAGTTCTTACGGACTTAAAAATCTTGAATTTGTTGCGAATCATTTAAATGAATGGACGAGCAATGTTACCAACAACTATGAAGATTTAGATGAATTGTATAAGGAATTATTGGATGTTTGGAGCCGTTATGTAGGTCACGTTGTAACAAATGTTGGCGGAGTTTATGAAAACCTTAAAAATCCAAATCAGGCAGGAAATGTATACGAAGTTGTTCCAAAGGCAAAGCAAATCGAAGCAATGAATTGGTTACAGATAAATGCTTTTGCATCTCCAACTTGGATTGTAAATTTAAATACTTTAAAGAATACAGATTATGCTGGTTATACTGAAAGGTTTAGAAGTTTACAAGTTAGACATCTAAATAACTTATTAAGTTTAGGACGTATTGGAAGATTAATGGATAATGAAATTTTGGGTGCTGATACTTATAAAGCTTTGGATTTCTTTAAAGATATGAGAAAAGGAATTTGGAAAGAAACAAGCAGTGCTGCTAGTGTTACCATTTACCGTCGAAACCTTCAACGTGCTTATATCGACAGAATGGGAATTTTGATGACAGAAGAGATGAAGCCATCAGACAGAGCAAGTGGATATTACAACGTTTCTCAGTCTGATCTTAGAGCTTTGGTACGCGGTGAGTTAAATACATTAAAAAAATCACTTACGGCTGCAAAAGCATTAGGAACAAATGCAGAAACAAAGTATCACTATGAGGATTGTATTAAACGAATTGATTTAATTTTAAATCCTAAGGTGTAGATTTATAGACAATAAAAAAGAGGCTTTCGAGCCTCTTTTTTTATTCTTGATCTTTTCGTTCTTTCATTTTATTTTTCATCTTATCTTGATTTTCTTTTTGAATGTTTTTCCATTTACTGTATTGATCAGCGTTCAAAATTGCTTTCATTTTAGCATCATTAGCCTCTTTTTCATCCATCATTTGTTTTTTGAAAGCTTCTTTTTCAGCAGCTGTTGGTTTTACATTGCTGTCTTTTTTGTCTTTTCTGGCTTCTTTAAATTTTTCAGCTTTTGCGTTGCGATCTGCTAAAAGTTGTTTTACTTGTGTTTGTTGGTTCGCATCTAAATTTAATTCAGAAGTTAGTTTTTTTAGCTGTTTTTCACTGCGTTGCTCTGGAGTTAGTTTTTCTTTGTGCTCGCGCATAGGTTTTTGGTCAGCTTCTTGTGCAAAACTTGCTATTCCAACAAATAGCAAAGCAGCGATAAATAATTTTTTCATGATGTAAGTTTTTTAATTGTTTATATCGGTTAGACAGTGTTAAAATCAATAGGTTTAATTGGGTAATTAGAATTGTGCTTTATTTAACAAATTGAAACGTAAAACATTAAAGCTTTATTTTAAAAGAGGCATCTAGAATTATTTTTGTATTTTTAAGCTATAAACAAATTAAAATCCAAGAACAATTTATTATGAGTTTAGTTACTACAATCAGCGGAAATAAAATCGCCTTTTTTTCAACACAGCCTTACGATAAAGCTTTTTTTAATCAGTATAATGATGGTTTTGAATTGGATTTTTTCGAAACCCAGCTTAATCCCCAGACTGTTATTTTAATTGAAAATACAGCTGTTGTTTGTGTTTTTGTAAACGACATAGTAAACGAAGCCGTAATTAAGCAGCTGGCAGAAAAAGGAGTAAAAATTATTGCATTACGATGTGCCGGTTTTAATAATGTTGATTTAGAAGCTGCAAAGAAATACAACTTAAAAGTTTGCCGTGTTCCTGCTTATTCTCCGCAAGCTGTTGCTGAACATGCAATGGCAATGATTTTGACATTAAATAGAAAAACGCATAAAGCGTACAATCGTGTTCGCGAACAAAATTTCTCTCTAAACGGATTGTTAGGTTTTGATTTATTTGGAAAAACGGTTGGGATTATTGGAACTGGAAATATAGGAAAGGCTTTTGCGAAAATTGCTTTAGGTTTTGGCTGTAAAGTATTAGCGTATGATATTGTTACTAATGATGAAATGATAAAGGACGGTGTAGAGTTTGTATCGCTGGAAACGATTTTTAAATCAAGTAATATTATCTCGCTCCATTGTCCGTTAAATGCTCAAACAAAGCACGTTGTCAATAAAGATTCAATTGCTTCTATGCAAGATAATGTGATGATTATTAATACAAGCCGAGGCGGATTGATTGAAACGGCTTCGGTTATTGAAGGCTTGAAAGAAGGTAAAATAGGTTATCTAGGAATTGATGTTTACGAACAGGAAGAAAAATTATTCTTTAGAGATTTATCTGCAGATATTATTCAGGATGATGCTATTCAAAGGTTAATGAGTTTTCCTAATGTTTTAGTAACAGCACATCAGGCATTTTTTACCAATGAAGCTTTAACTCAGATTGCTTTGGTAACATTTAATAATATTAAATCATTATTGACTGAGAATAATATTGAAAATAAAGCAGCTTTGCTTGTTTAGAATTGATTATAGAGATATAAAATTAAAAAGAACAAACTATGAAAAGTAAAATCGTAATTGCAATTGCAATTTTGGCATTGTATTCATGTCAAAATAAAACAGAATCGAAAAATATAGTAAAAACTATTGTGCAGGACACTTTGTCTAAAACATTGGGAGGAACAGCAAATCTCAACGAAGCGCCTCCGAGAGATGATAAAGCAGTCGAATTGATTAGGAAACAATTAAGTGTTTTGTTGAAGAAAGATATTCCAGCTATGACAAAAGACGATCGTTATTTTTATTATCAAGAATTTGATTTGAATAATGATAAGAAAAACGAATACTTCGTAGGTTTTTCAAACTCTTATTTCTGCGGAAGCGGAGGCTGTTCAGGATACATTTTAAACAATGACGGAAGCGTAATCAATCGTTTTACAGTAACTGATTATCCAATTTACGTTACAACTTCATCAACCGAAAAATTTTATGATTTAATATTTGAAAGCGGAGGGAAATTTCATCTTTTAAAAATGAAAGGCGGCAAATATCCTTCGAATCCATCTGTTCAGGAAGTTATAAAAGGCGATGTTCCTAAAGAAAGTACAAAGGTTTTGGATGTTAATTCTAAAAAAATAGAGAAGTATTCTTTTTAAAAATAAAAAACCCGACAGATTATCTGTCGGGTTTGTATTTTATAAAAATCAATTTTTGGAATTTGGAATTTCCAAAAATTGGGATTTTAATAATTTATCCTACCAATTCCACGAATTTAAATTCACCTTCAACGGCAACTTTAGTCAAACCATGTTTTGATAAATTTTTCATAGCTGCATCCCATTTTTTACCGCTTAAATTAGCTGTAACTTTTAGCTGCGCAAGATCCATTTTGTTTTCGTTCTCTTTAAGGAAGTGAATAATTGCTTTCTCTTCATCAGATAATTCAATTAATTGTTTTTTCTCCGGACGCATTTGCGGGAATAATAAAACTTCTTGAATAGAAGCATTGTTTGTTAAATACATAATCAAACGATCCATTCCAATTCCCATTCCAGAAGTTGGAGGCATACCGTATTCAAGTGCTCTTAAGAAATCTTCATCGATAATTCCGTTAGCCTCATCATCACCTTTTGCAGCCAAACGCATTTGATCTTCAAAACGCTCACGTTGATCAATAGGATCATTTAATTCAGAATATGCATTTGCAATTTCTTTTCCACAAACCATTAATTCAAAGCGCTCAGTCAAGTCTGGATTATCACGGTGTTCTTTACAAAGCGGAGACATTTCTTTTGGATAATCAGTAATAAAAGTTGGCTGAATATAGTTTCCTTCGCATTTCGCTCCAAAAATCTCATCAATCAATTTTCCTTTACCCATTGTTTTGTCCACTTCAATTCCCATTCCTCTTGCTGCTTCAAACAATTCTTCTTCTGATTTACCAGAAATATCAAAACCAGTAAAATGTTTGATAGAATCCGTCATCGTAACACGAGCGTAAGGCGCTTTAAAGTTAATTTGGTGTTCGCCAAAAGTAACTTCGCTAGTTCCGTTTACAGCAATTGCACAATGCTCTAATAAACCTTCAGCAAATTCCATCATCCAGTTGTAGTCTTTGTAAGCTACATATATTTCCATTGCAGTAAATTCAGGATTATGCGTTCTGTCCATACCTTCGTTACGGAAGTTTCTAGAAAACTCATAAACACCTTCGAATCCACCAACAATTAATCTTTTTAAGTATAATTCATTCGCAATACGCATATAAAGCGGAATGTCAAGCGAATTATGGTGCGTGATAAAAGGTCTTGCCGAAGCACCACCAGGGATTGACTGTAAAACAGGGGTATCAACTTCAAGATATCCTGCATCGTTAAAATAACCACGCATTGCTGTAAACAACTTTGTACGTTTGATGAAAGTTTCTTTAACCTGCGGATTTACAGTTAAATCTACATAACGCATTCTGTAACGTAACTCAGCATCATTAAACGCGTCGTGAACGTTTCCTTCTTCGTCAACTTTTGGTAACGGAAGCGGACGTAATGTTTTGCTTAAGAACGTAAAACCGCTTACACGAATACATTTTGCACCAACTTGTGTAGTAAACAATTCACCTTCGATACCAATAAAGTCACCTAAATCAGTTAATTTTTTAAACACTTGGTTGTATAAAGTTTTATCGTCGCCTTCGCACAAAACATCGCGATTCACGTACAATTGGATACGTCCTTCGCTATCTTGCAATTCAGCAAAACAAGCTTTACCTTGATCACGAACACTCATCAAACGACCCGCAACGATAACCTTCTTACCTTCTTCAAACGACTCCTTTATTTGCTTCGAAGTATGATTTACAGGAAAAAGATTAGCTGGATAAGGATTGATTCCTAAGCTGCGTAAGTTTTGAAGTTTTTCTCTTCTGATGATTTCTTGTTCTGATAATGCCATTTTTGTGCTTTTTTTAAGAGTGCAAAGATAAAGAAAAGAATGTAGATTTTAGAATGCGTGTTTTAGAATTTTTGCAACAGCAATTTATTGTATTTCAATCGCCTTTTGCCCCGTATAGACTGGCGTGGGGACTATGTGCTGTTTTAAAATAAAATAGTTTTGTAAGAAATTGAATCAGAATCTAGTTATCTTAGCGACTTATAAAAACTCAGAATATCCTAAAAAATGAAATTTATATCAGCCTTTTTATTGTTAATTCTGCTTACAAGCTGCACTATAACCGAAACAATAATAATAAACCCAGACGGAACTGGAAATATTGAAGTTTACAGTCTTAGAGATGAAAATAGTGTTATGCAGTTAGGGAAAAATAGTCCTTCTTCGGAGAAATTTATTGATACCATATTTGTTTTTCAAGATTACATTACTAAATATCAAGAAACTTTTGTGCGATTTAGTAAATCAGATCAAGCATTATTTCAGGAACATTCTAATGTGAAAATGCATGTAAAAATGGATCCAATTCAGATGGAGAATTTTAATATTGTTTCATGTGATTTTAAAAAGATAGAAGAAGTTCCTAATGTTTATGAAAGCCTTCGTTTAGCAAGTTGTTTAAAAGAAAATTATACAATAGTTAAGCCATTTTATAAAATAAAATACAGTTTTGATGGTGTTACATTTAGAAGAAATTTGATAATTACGGACCAAGAAAAATTTGATGAAAGAATGAAAGAAGTGCAGGATAAGAAAAAAATGTTTTCCAATTTTAAATTGAAACAATCTTATGTTTTGAACTACTATTTTCCAAGAAAGATAAAATCGGTTTCAAACGAAAAAGCAGTTATAAGTGCCGATAGGAAATCATTAAGTTTAGAATTTCAGCTTTCTGATTGCGTACAGAATCCTGATGAGACAAATTTGGAAGTGATTTTAGAATAAAACTTAAATTATTATCAAAAGAAGGTATCTTCGCAGCTTACTAACCAAAAATTTAAAATCATGAAAAAAGGACTGTTTTATATCCTTGCAGTATTATGTATGTCAAGTTGCACTATTAAAGAAAAAGTGGTTATAAATGAGGATGGCTCAGGGTCTTTTTCGTATGGATTTGACATGGCGGGAATGTATAAAATGGGAATGAAAAGTTCAGATTCTTTAAAGGATAAAAAGGTTATTGATACTACGTTTAATTTTAAAGAATTATTTGATAAAGCAAAAGATAGTATAGCAAAACTGCCGGCAGCAGAGAAAGAAATGCTTAAGGTTCTGGAGAATTTTAAAATTAGTTTAAAGGTGAACGAAGAGCAAAAGCAAATGGAGTATAATATGATATTTGATTTTCCTGATTTAAACAGTATTCAAAAAATGGCATCTCCAACTCAGGCGATGGAAAAATTAGCTCTTTCTGATAAAAAGCGACTTGGAGCTTTAAGTGCAGCACCAAAATCTGAGGATAATAACTCTACTTCGTTCCTTTATGATGGAAAGAGTTTTACAAAAGTGATTTCGAGTACTGAGGATAATAAAAAAGCAGTTTCGAAGCCTAAAAAGAAAAAGGGAAAAGAGGAAGATGATCCTTTTTCTAAGAAAATGGAGGATATGATGAAGGAATGCAAATATTCTATGGAATACCATTTTCCTAAAAAGATAAAAACGGTTTCTTTAAAAAATGCTGTGATTGCTGCTGATAGAAAGAGTTTTATTTATGATGTTCCTTTAGAGAATATACAGGACAACAGCAATATGAATATTGGATTTAAGGTAATATTTGAGGATTAATCAGCGAGTTTACAAAGTAATATTCTTTTGAATAGAGTTCGTATATTTGATAAAAAAATTACACAACGATGAAATTATTAAAATTATTAAGTTTTTCTTTTTTATTAGCCTTTTTAACAAGTTGTACTTTTACGGAAAGTATTTACATTAATGATAACGGAACTGGAAAATTTTCTGTAGATATGGATGGTTCTGCTTTGATGGAAATGGCAGGCGACCAAATTGGAAGTCAAATGGGAGCTGATGCCAAAAAAGATATTGATTCTAGTTTTACTTTCAAGCAATTGTTTGAAGAGAAAAAAGATAGTATTGCAAAGTTGTCTCCAGAGGTTCAAAAAGAACTGAAGAAACTGGAAAGTTTTGCTGTTCATACTAAAATGAGTAGTGAGAAAAAGCAGTTTTTGATGACTTTATCGACTGATTTTAAAAATGTAAATGAATTGCAGGATATTTTGCAAACTGCCAATGTGCTTCAAAAACTTGAAGGAGGAGCAGGAGCAAGTCCGTTAGGGAATGGTATTGGGAACAATAATAGTGTATTGACTTATACATATGATGCTAAAAAGTTTACTAGAAAGGCTATAATAGATCCTAAAAAAGTTGCCGAAATGGTTAAAGATTCTGCGGGAATGTCAAAAATGATGTTTGCATCTTCAACTTACGTTGTGAGTTATCATTTCCCGAAAAAAATCAAAAAAGTATCAAATCCGAATGCGTTATTCAGTGACGATCGAAAATCAATTACAATTCAATACCCTTTTACGGATTATATGGAGAATCCTGACAAACTCAACTTTGAAGTAGAGTTTGAAAAATAAATAAAATGAATAAAAAAATTCAACTTCAAGATCTAGGAAACAGAGATTATAAATCGACGTGGGAATATCAAGAAGAGCTTTTTAAAGCTATAGTTGATTTAAAAATCAAAAATAGAAGGGAAGAACTCGATTTGCCAACTCCCAATTATTTATTGTTTGTTGAGCATCCGCATGTTTATACTTTAGGTAAAAGTGGTGACTTAGAGAACTTGTTATTAAACGAAAAACAGCTTGAAGCCAAAGGAGCAACTTTTTACAAAATTAACCGCGGAGGAGATATTACTTATCACGGCCCGGGGCAAGTTGTAGGGTATCCAATTCTAGATTTAGAAAACTTCTTTACAGATATTCATAAATATTTACGTTTCTTAGAAGAAGCAATTATTCTGACTTTAGCAGAATACGGATTAGAGTCGGGCAGGAGTGAAGGTGAAACCGGAGTTTGGCTTGGTGTGGGAACACCATTTGCGCGTAAAATATGTGCAATGGGCGTTCGTGCTTCGCGTTGGGTTACCATGCACGGATTTGCATTAAATGTAAATGTAGATTTAGGATATTTTGATAATATAATTCCATGCGGTATTCGTGGTAAAGGCGTTACTTCTTTAAATGTTGAACTTGGTGTTGAACGTGTTGATGAGGAAGAAGTGAAGTCTAAAATCAATAAACATTTAGCTCATTTATTTGAAGCTGAATTTATTACAGAAAAATCGAACTAAAACTAGTTTTAGTTTTTGAATATTTAGTTTATACCTATTGAATATAATTGCTTTTATAGAAATTATATTCAACGGGTTTTTCTGTTTTAGGTATGGATATGATCGATAAAAAAGCAATATTAAATAGTTTAACACTTCCTGAAAAAGAGCTGGAGGAATTATCGAATATCTGTGAGCATAAAATAATTGATAAGGGAGATTGTTTTATTGTGGCAGGTCAAATTCCGCGTAAGATGGCTTTTGTTTTAAAAGGATTGTTTCGATATGTTTATACTAATGAAAATGGCAATGAGTTTACAAAAAGTATCATTTCCGAAAACAACTTCATAAGTTCCTACTCAGCAATGATTCATAATAGTATTTCTCATTTTTCTGTAGAAGTTTTAGAAAAGGCAGAAATTTTAGAAATTGATTATTTTAGATGGCTGGAAATGAAAGAGAAAAACTCTTTTTGGAGTATTTTTTTACTTCAAATATTAGAAAAAGCTTTTTGTGTTAAAGAGAAACGAGAGCGAGAATTACTGCTTTTAGATGCAGAAAAACGATATGAAATTTTTGTTGCCGAGTTTCCAAATTTAGAAAGTAGAGTTTCGCAGCAAATTATAGCTTCATATTTGGGTATTCAACCTGAATCACTTAGTAGAATTAGAAGAAAATTTAAGACTTAACATAGATCAATGCATAGTTTTGCGACGATGGGTATTTTTGATGCTTAATTTAAATATTGAGTTATGAAAATCACGAATAGTACTATCGTTATTACTGGAGGAAGTTCAGGTATAGGATTTGAAATGTGTAAGCAGTTTTTAAAACAAGGTAATACAGTAATTACGTGTTCACGTTCTGTTGAAAAACTCAAAGAAGCTCAAAGAATACTGCCCGATCTAATTGTTTACCCTTGTAATATTGCAAATGAGCATGAATGTGAAGTGTTTGCAAAATGGATTGAGGCTTCTTACCCTCAGATAAATATCTTGATTAATAACGCTGCGATTGTTCATAGAACAGCTTTTATAGAAGATGATTTGATTTTGCAAAAAATGAATGATGAAATTTCAACCAATTTTGAAGCTCCAGTTCGTTTGATAAAATTGTTGTATCCTATTCTGATCAAAAATAAAAATTCGAAAGTTATAAATATTACTACTGGTTTGGTGTATGTACCAAGAGGCGTTTATACTTTCTATAATGCCGTAAAATCAGCCTTACACTCCTTTACCCAAGTCTTGAGGTATCAGCTTAAAAATGAACCAATACAGATTATTGAGGTGTTATTTCCAGTTGTAAATACACCTTGGCATAATGGTAAACCTCCTAAAATTGCTATATCTTCAGAAAAGGCTGTTGGAGAAATGTTTAAAGGACTTGATAAGAACAAATTAGAAATAAGAATTTCGAAGGTAAAATTATTATATGTGCTTTTTAGAATTGCTCCACATTTTGCATTCAAAAAAATAAATAGTTTAAGCTGATTTTTTATTGTAAAATCAAAAGACGCTAATTTTTGCTTTATGATTTAGAATTCTAGAGCTAATTGATCAGGTAAAAGTCTGAAACTCATTCGGTGATATTTTGTTGTTCCGTATTTTCTAATTGCTTCTCGATGCTCTTTGGTTGGGTATCCTTTATTTTTTTTCCAGTTATACATTGGAAATTCTTCGTGAATTTGATCCATGTATTCATCTCGATAGGTTTTTGCTAATACTGATGCCGCTGCAATGCTTAGAAATTTGGCATCACCTTTTACAATACTCGTATTTGGGATAGATTTCAGCAATTCTATTTCAGCAGAAGAAAACTGTTTTCCAATAGTATTTTTTAATCCTAGTTTTGCATTTAAGGCACGGTTACCGTCTACAATAATATATTCAGGAACTTGACTTAATTTTAAGATACATTCCTGCATTCCCTTCATTGATGCATTTAATATGTTTATTTCATCAATCTCATCAGGAAATAAATGTGTTACAGAAAAACAAAGCGATTGCTCTTCGATAATTGGTTTTAAAAGTGCACGTGTTTTTTCAGACAATTGTTTACTGTCATTTAAAATCGTATTCTCAAAATCTTTTGGAAGAATTATAGCCGCTGCCGTAACAGGTCCTGCTAGACAACCACGTCCTGCTTCATCTGTTCCTGTCTCTAATGAAAATCCTGAATAATTAAGCTGCAGCATCTAGTTCTTTTTTTGAAGTGCAAATATTGTAATTTTTTTTCAAAATTTATTAAAAAGGCAAATTGATCAATAATGGTAGAAAGTATGTTTTTTTGCAAACTTATATTTAAGTAGATAAGGTATAGTTCTATAAAATAATTCTAAACACAAATCGTGTTTTGTATCAAGATTTCGATTTGCCTTTGATGTATGTTTTTTAATATTGTTAAAATTGCAGGTTATTTTCGTTTCAGTTAAGATATATTCTAAGTTGTAATCGAAGCATCTAAATTTTATTCTTTTTTCTCAGCTGTATTTATTATGTTAAAATAAATTAAAAATTATTGAGTTGAAAGTGGGGCATTTTTTGGGCTATCAATTGTAAATAATGAACTTAAATAACTAGTTAAGTGTGGAAATGTGCCTTTTTGCTATTTTTTTTGTTAGGATAATTGTTACATTTTAAACAAAATGCACTCCGTTTTAAGGGTTTTGTTACAGTTATAAATGTTAATATTGTGTTAAAATTATAAAATTAGATATATTCTAGATACAGCTGTATTGTTATATATAATAGGGTTTTAGCTAAAAAATGTTGATTTACTGCGTTTTACTGTTAATGCGCTATTAAAGTAATGTTGGTGTTCTGTTAAAAAGACTCTTGTTATTTTAAGAAATAATTAAGATGTTTGTCGCATACTAATTCAAATATATACCAAAATGAAATTAAAATTACAATGGATCTATTCGCTATTGATAGCGCTTTCTATTCAGTTTTCTTATGCTCAAGAGAGGACTGTTACAGGTATCGTTTCAGGTGATACAGGAGTTATTCCAGGGGTTAATGTTATTGTTAAAGGCACAAAAGTTAGTACGCAAACAGATTTTGATGGAGGTTTCTCTATTAAAGCTAAAACTGGTGATGTACTTCTTTTTTCTTATGTTGGGATGGATCAGGTTACAGCTGTGGTAGGACCTTCTTCAACAGTAAGTGTTAAAATGAAAGATTCAGGAAAATCTTTGGACGAAGTTGTTGTTGTTGCCTATGGTAAAGCAAAGAAAAGTTCTTATACAGGTTCTGCTGCTTCGATCAAAGCAGAAGATTTTGAAAATAGAGCAGTAACAAACGTTTTATCTACAATTGAAGGAGCTACTTCAGGTGTTCAAATTCAAAGTGCGTCTGGACAACCAGGTGCTGCTCCAGCAATTAGAATCCGTGGTTTTAGTTCTATCAATGGATCAAATACTCCACTTTATGTTGTAGATGGAGTTCCATTTGCAGGAGATATTAGTACTTTGAATTCTGCTGATATTGAAAGCTTAACAGTTTTAAAAGATGCATCTTCAACGTCTCTTTATGGATCGAAAGCGGCTAATGGTGTAATTATTATTACTACTAAAACAGGTAAATCATCAAAAGATAAGTTTTCACTAAATGTAAGTCAAGGTTTAACTTCAAGATTGATTAAAGAATACGATAGAGTTAATGTTTATGATTACTACCCTTTAGAGTGGGAAGCAATTAGAAACAGTCGTCCAATGGGAACACCTGCTCAGATAGATGCAGCTAACACATATGCATCTGGTAGAGTTCCAATCGAATTGGTTACAAACCCATTTAATGTTCCAAACGGACAAATCGTTGGTACAGATGGTAAATTAAATCCAAATGCTAAACTTTTATATCCAGATGATTTAGATTGGACAAAAGAATTAGAGAGAGCTGGTACAAGACAAAATGCTGACTTTTCGTACCAAGGAAAAAGTGATAAATCAAACTATTTCGCTTCTTTGGGATATCTTAATGAAGAAGGATATGTTCAAAAATCTGATTACGAGAGAATTTCTGCTCGTTTGAATCTTAACACTGCTTTGAAAGAGTGGTTCAAAACTGGTATTAATTTAACTGGTACTACTACAGATTCTAATATGGCAGTAAACGGAGTTGATAATACAAGCTCTTTTAATAACCCGTTTAGAGCAACTAGATATATGGGGCCTATTTACCCTGTTTATGACCATGCACCAAACGGAGATTATTTGTTAAATCCTGTTACTGGGGATAAAATCTACTCAACTCGTAGAGGTGCTGGTGCAGCACCAGGCAGAAATATTGTTTATGAAACACTAAACAATACTGATAATCAAAAAGGAACGGCTTTATCAGCAAGAACTTATGTTGAATTTAAGTTCTTGAAAGATTTTAAATTTACTGCAAACGCAGCATTGGATAAGACTTACTTAAACAGAACATATACATATAACACAGAAATTGGAGACGGTGCACCTACAGGATTGATAGCTAAAGAGAACAGGATTATGACTGGTGTTACTTATAACCAGTTATTAAATTATGACAAGAAAATTGGTGATCATACAATCTCAGTTTTAGCAGGACACGAAAGTTTCGACTACGAAAGAGAATGGTTGTCTGGTACTAAAACAGGTCAGGTTTTTCCAGATAATCCAGAATTTATTAATTATGCGACAGTAACTGACCTAACATCTTATACAAGAAATTATGGTACAGAGTCTTATTTGTCAAGAGTAGGATATGACTATAAAGATAAATATATCCTTTCAGGATCATTTAGAAGAGACGGTTCTTCTAAATTTGCAAATGATAACCGTTGGGGGAATTTTTGGTCAGTTGGAGGTGCTTGGGTACTTTCAAGAGAAAGCTTCTTAGAAAATAGCGGATGGATCAATGAGTTAAAATTAAGAGCTTCTTTAGGAGAGGTTGGTAATGATTCTCATTTAAGTTTTGATGATTTAAGTTATTATGCAAGCTTATCAACATTTAGTTTAGGATATGATAATCAGAGTGAAGGTGGTGCTATTGCAAGCTCTGCTGGGAACCCAAATTTGAAATGGGAAAAAAATACTCAAAAAGATATTGCTGTTGAATTTGGATTGTTTAAAAACAGACTTAGAGGTAGTGTTGAGTATTACAACAGAAGCACAGATGGTTTAATATTTTCAGTACCAAATCCATTATCTTCAGGGCTTGATAACAGAATCGAAAATATTGGTTCTATGTTTAACAGAGGTTTCGAAGTTTCTTTAGATGGAGTTGTTGTTAAAACAAATGACTTTTCATGGGGATTGAATATAAATGCATCTACAATTCATAATGAAATTACTAGTTTGCCTCAAAAAGAGATTATTAATGGAACTAAGAAATTAATGGTTGGGCAGTCTATGTACGACTATTGGTTGAGAGCTTGGTATGGTGTAGATTCAGCTGATGGATATGCTTTATACGTATCAGATCCAACTTTAATTGTTGCAGGAGATGCGACACAAAGAGTTGTTAATGGCGTTAATGTAACAACAGATCCAAATAAAGCGTTGTACCATTATGCTGATTCAGCAATTCCAGATTTGTTTGGTAGTTTTGGGACTAACTTTGAATATAAAGGTTTAAGATTGGAAGTTTTATTTGCTTATCAAATAGGTGGAAAAATGTATGATTCTAATTATGCAGCACTTATGCATACTGGAAACAATTATGGATCTGCTTTAAGTGTAGATGCTCTTAACAGATGGCAAAAACCAGGTGATATTACTGATGTTCCAAGAATGGACGTTAGTAGAAATACTCAATCAACTGCAGCTTCTGACAGATGGTTAATAGGTTCTGATTATTTATCTTTAAGACAAGTTAATTTATCTTACAAGATGCCTTCAGAGTTAATCACTAAATTAGGAGTGGATAATGCTACCTTGTATGTAAATGGTGAAAATTTATTATTATTCACTAAACGTCAAGGGATGGATCCAAGTCAAACTTTTAATGGAACAACTCAAAATAGATACATGCCATCTAGAGCTATTACATTAGGGTTAAACTTAAACTTTTAAAAAAAAACATTATGAAATCAAATTATATAAAACAGATATTTTTCGCAATATCGTTATTGGTACTCTCTTCATGTTCAGACGATTTTTTAGATAAAAAGCCTACGGAATATGTTACTTATGAGGATATTACTAAAACGACAGACGATTTAATGACGCTTTTAAATGGTATACACAGATCATTGTATATTAGATATGAAAGTAATCAGAATGAGAACGGTTTAGGAGGAATGATGCAGCAAGTTGATATTGCTGGAGATGATGTGGTTTTTCCTGCTACTAATGGATGGTTTTTGCAAGTTTACAACTGGAATGGTGTCGCAAACGAGAATGCTCAAGATGTTAGATTTCCGTACCGTACTTATTATAGAATAATTAGAAATGCAAACACTATCCTTGGTGCAGTAGATACAACAATAGGCCCAGATGCTGATAAAAAGGTTTTAAAAGGTCAAGCTTTATTGTATAGAGCATTTTGTCACTATCAATTGGTTCAATTGTTTGGAAAAAGATATGTTAATGGAGTTGATAACTCGCAATTGGGAGTGCCGTTAGTTTTAGTAGTTGGTAATGAGGGTTTTGCTCGTTCAACTGTTGAACAAGTTTACACACAAATCAATAAAGATCTAGATGAAGCAAATACTTTATTAGTAGGTTATACAAAACCAAATAATTCTCATTTAGGTTTAAGTGTAGCACAAGGTTTAAAAGCTAGAGTTGCATTAACTCAAGGAAATTGGGCTATTGCTGCAGATTATGCTGCTAAAGCTAAAACAGGTATTGCATTAATGAATGCTGAAGAATATGTAAAAGGGTTTAATGACTACGCTGGTAAAGAATGGATGTGGGGAAGCCATATTAATGAAGTTCAAACAGATTATTTTGGTAATTTTGGAGCTTACATGTCTAGAAATTACAATTCAACAGTTATTCGTACATGTCCAAAGGCAATTAATAGTAAACTTTATAATTTGATTCCTACAACGGATGTACGTTCAAAGTTATTTGATAAAACGGGAGTGCATGCTTCGCTGAATCTTCCAAGCTCTTTTACTAAATACCCTTACACAAGTCAAAAATTCTTATCTGTAAGTACTGGTGATAGTAGATGTGATGTTCCTTATATGCGTGTTGCTGAGATGTACCTTATCGAAGCAGAGGCAAAAGCAAGATTAGGGCAAGCTGATGCAGCTGCTGTATTATTTGCTCTAGTAAAAACAAGAGATACTGGATATACTTTGTCTACAAAAACAGGACAAGCTTTAGTTGATGAAATCTGGTTTCAAAGAAGAATTGAATTATGGGGAGAAGGTTTTAGATTTTATGACTTAAAGAGAACAAATTCTCCTCTTGATAGATCTGGAGCTAATCATAATTCAACGATCACAAACAACGTAATCAATGTTCCTGCAACAGATAAAAGATGGCAATGGTTGATCCCTAGAGCAGAGATCAATGCAAATCCACTAGTTAAGCAGAACGAACTATAATAAATTGTAAATTTAGTTTAATGGGATTTCTAATTTTTGAAAGATTTAAAAACTAGTAGAAAATTAAAGTAATCGTCCACATTAAGTTTATTTTACAGAAACAATAAATATTTTGATTTTCTTGAAAACCCCGTTTACGTTTGTAAACGGGGTTTTCATTTTAGAAGCGGTTATAAAAATGCGGCTATACTAACATTTTGTTTTTTTCGTTTATACGTTTTTATCTTTTACCTTTGTTCGACAAATTTTGCCGAAATAATTTTATATAACATTATCAAATGAGAATATTCATTTTTCTATATCTATTAATTATACCAACCTTATTGTTTTCTCAAGAAAAGACTACTTCAAAAAGTAGTTTAGATATGAATTCAAAATATTCAAGTATAACAGACACTGTTAAAAAGACGAAGGCGAAAATTGCTAAAATAGATCAATACCAGATTATTACTCTAGAGCATGATACTACTTATGTAGATACATCATTAACAATAAAAAGCGCATACAAACAAAATCATCTTCGAAAAGATCTTTTTGGACTGTTGGAATTTTCAAATATTGGACAGCCTTTAAATGTTTTGCAATACAGTTTAACTAGTTTTTCTCCTTATCCAGAGATTGGCTTTTCGGCAATGCACTATAATTATTTGCAGGCAGATGATATTAGATACTATTCGGCAGCGACCCCTGTAACAGAGTTGTTTTTTAATACAACAATTAATAAAGGACAAAATGTAGACTCGTTTATTACTCTAAATACCTCAAAAAACCTTAATTTCTCTATTGCGTATAGAGGATTACGTTCAGAAGGAGATTATATAAATCAGTTAGTAAGTTCAGGAAATTTTAGATTTACTACAAGTTATGCAACAACAGATAGAAGATATGCTTTAAATGCACACTTTACTTTTCAAGATAATTCAAACGAAGAAAATGGAGGTATTACCACACCAGAGGATTTTGAAAGTGATAATCCAGATTTTAAAAATCGTCAGCGATTACAAGTTTACCTGACAGATGCAAAATCTTTTTTGAAAGGGAAAAGGTTGTTTTTTGACCATGCCTTCAGAGTGAATCCAAAGAACGGAAATAATAATTTATATATAAATCATCAGTTTAACTTCGAAAATAAATTTTTCGAATACAACCAGCCTACTGTTCTTTCGACTGTTGATGGACAGCAAGTGCAGCGTTTTGGAGCTTCATATACCACAAGTGGTATAAATGATCAAACTCATTTTGAAAGATTGTACAATAAAGTTGGATTGGCTTATGAAAATTCTCTCTTAGGAAAGTTTAATTTTTTTGTAGACGATTACAGATCAAATTACAAATACGATCGAATTTTAGTTGATAAATCAGGAGGAGTGATTCCTGATAATTTGTTTCTTCAGATCAATAATGTAGGTGGGCAATATGAATATCAAAAGAATAAATGGAATGGCCGTTTTTTATATACAAGATCTATCACTAACCAGTCACTTTCTGATCTTGACGCAAAATTACGATATAATTTAAATGAGAAAATCCAGTTCGATTTTAAATATAGAAACGTAAATAAACTGCCAAACAATAATTACAATTTATATCAAAGCAGTTATGTACAATACAACTGGTCGAATGATTTTAAAAACGAAAAAATCAATACGCTTGGAGCCAGCGTATATACACCTTGGTTAAATGCCGAGGTTCAGTATACAGTTTTAAATGATCATTTGTATTTTAAAGATGTTTCAACTCCAGCTCAAGTATTAGCCCAAACACAAATTATAAATCCAGAGCAGTACGGAAACGCTATTAATTATTTAGAAATAAAAGCAAGCAAAGAATTTAAATTTGGGAAATTTGCATTAGATAATACTCTTCTGTATCAGAAAGTAGATCAATCTGATTTAATTTTAAATGTACCTGATTTTGTAACAAGAAACACATTCTATTATTCAAATCACTTTTTTAAGAAAGCATTATTTGCACAAGCAGGTGTTGTTTTTAATTATTTTACAAAATATTATGGTAATGGATATAATCCAGTTGTTGGAGAGTTTTTTGTTCAAAACAGTAAAGAGATTGGAAATTATCCACTTTTTGATCTTTTTATAAACGCAAGAATTCGTCAGACGCGTTTTTATCTAAAAGCAGAACATATAAATGCTCTTTTCGCAAAAAGCGATTATTATTCGGCGCCTAACAATCCTTATCGTGATTTTGTATTGCGATTTGGTTTAGTTTGGAATTTCTTCCAATAAAACAATAAAATTTATTTTAAAATACCACATATTAAAACTTAAACAAAATGGACTTTTCAAAAAATATTTTAGAAACAATTGGTAATACACCATTAGTAAAACTCAACAAGATTGTTGCTGAAATTGATGCATTAGTATTGGCAAAAGTCGAGACCTTTAATCCAGGAAATTCTGTAAAAGACAGAATGGCTGTAAAAATGATTGAAGATGCAGAGGCAGATGGACGCTTAAAACCAGGCGGAACTATTATTGAAGGTACTTCTGGTAATACAGGAATGGGGTTAGCACTTGTTGCAATTATTAAAGGATATAAATTAATCTGTGTAATATCAGACAAACAGTCTAAAGAAAAAATGGATATTCTTCGTGCTGTAGGTGCAAAAGTTGTAGTTTGTCCTACAGATGTTGAGCCTACAGATCCTCGTTCGTACTATTCAGTTTCTAAACGTTTAGCCGAAGAAACACCAAATTCTTGGTATGTAAATCAATACGATAATTTATCAAATTCATTAGCACATTATGAGCAGACCGGACCTGAAATTTGGAAGCAAACCGAAGGTAAAATCACTCATTTTGTTGTGGGAGTAGGAACAGGAGGAACAATTTCTGGAGTAGGGAAATATTTAAAAGAACAAAATCCAAATATTAAAATTTGGGGAATTGATACTTATGGTTCTGTTTTTAAAAAATACCACGAAACTGGAATTTTTGATGAAAACGAAATTTACTCTTATATAACAGAGGGAATTGGGGAGGATATTTTACCTAAAAATGTTGACTTTTCTTTGATCGATGGATTTACAAAGGTGACTGATAAAGATGCAGCAGTTTATACTAGAAAGATTGCACTAGAAGAAGCAATTTTTGTTGGAAATTCAGCTGGAGCCTGTATAAAAGGCTTGCTGCAGTTAAAAGAACATTTTAAACCAGATGATGTTGTAGTTGTCTTATTTCATGATTCAGGAAGTCGTTATGTAGGTAAAATGTTTAATGATGATTGGATGCGTGAGCGTGGATTCTTAGAAGAAAATGTTACCAAAGCTGAAGATGTTATTAAAGATCATATCGATAAAGAATTGATCGTTGTTCGTACAGAAGAGCTGGTTTCTCATGCTATTGAGCGTATGCGTAAATATAAAATTTCGCAGATTCCAGTAGTTGATATAAATGGTTTTGTAGGTTCTGTTGATGAAACAGATTTGTTTAGAAGTTATGTTGCAGATAAAAATGTAGCTGAAAAACCGATAAAAGATGTCATGGGGAAACCATTTCCAATCGTAAAATTAGGAACTCCAATCGAAGAAGTTTCTAAGCTTTTTACAAAAGAAAATGATGCAGTTTTGATTGATCTAGGAAATGGAAATCATCATATCATCACTAAATATGACATTATTGGATCTATTAAATAGAACAAAGTAATACTTTTATAAATCCATAAATCTGCTTTCTAAAGATAGATTTATGGATTTTTTTATCCTATAAAATTTTTAGAATGAACTTTACTGCAATTGATTTTGAAACAGCAACAGGTTATCATCCATGTTCTGTTGGAATTGTTACTGTCGAAAATGGAATTATTGTAGATGAATTTGTCACTTTAATAAAACCGCCAAATAACGAGTATAATCCATTTACTATTCGAGTACATGGTATTTATCCAAAAGATACAGTCAATTCAAAATCATTTTTACAGATTTATCCAGAGATCGAAAAAAGATTAAAAAATAGAGTAGTTGTGGCTCATAACGAAAGTTTTGATCGCAATGTTTTGGTGAAGTCAATGTTGCTTTACGGATTAAACTATGAAGATTTAAATATAGCTTCTAAGTGGGAATGTACCGTTAAGATTTATAAAGCAAAAGGTTTGAAGCCAACAAAACTGAGCGATTGCTGCAGAGAAATGAAAATACAACTTAATCATCATGAGGCGCTGTCTGATGCGCGTGCTTGTGCAAAACTATATCTACTTCGATAAAAAAAAACTTATTTTTGTAAGAATAATAGTAAAAAATGTTTATTTTTAGTTTTTATTTCAATTAAAAACCTAAAAATGAAAGAAGACTTTCTTCATTATCTCTGGAAATTCAAAAAGTTTGATACTCTAAATTTAAAAACAGTTCAAGGTGAATTGGTTACGATTATTAAAACTGGCGACTATTTGCAACTTTCGGGGCCTGATTTTTTTAATGCTCATATTAAAATTGGAGATCAAAAATGGGCTGGAAACGTTGAAATTCATCTAAAATCATCAGACTGGTATTTACATAATCATGAGAATGATTCAGCCTATGAAAATGTTATTCTGCACGTTGTTTGGGAGAATGATACTGCCATTTTTAGAAAAAATAATACTGAAATACCAGTTTTAGTCATTAAAGATTATGTGAAAGCAGAAGTACTTGCAAATTATCAAAACTTGTTTTCCACTAAAACTTGGATTCCGTGCGAAAAGCAAATAAGTGAAATTGATGAGTTTGTTTTAAAAAATTGGCAGGAAAGGTTGTTTTTTGAGCGATTAGAGCGTAAATCAGAACTTGTTTGTAAACTTTTAGACGAATTTAATCAAGATTGGGAAGCTGTTTTATTCTGCTTACTAGCTAAGAATTTTGGATTAAATACAAATGGTTCTTCTTTCTTGCAAATAGCCAAATCAATTCCTTTTTCGATTATTAGGAAAGAAAGTTTCGAGGCAGAAAATTTAGAAGCACTATTTTTTGGAACAGCCAATTTATTAAATGAAGAGAAAGAAGACGAGTATTTTAAAGATTTAAAATTTAGATTTTTTTACCTCTTACATAAATACCAATTAGAGAGATCTTATATTGACCCTCTTCAATTTTTTAAGCACAGACCAGACAATTTTCCGACAATCAGACTGTCGCAGTTGGCTAAATTATATTATAAACAGCAGAACTTATTTTCGAAGATTATTAGATTAAAATCAGTAAAAAATGTTTACGAAACCCTGAGTGTTTCCACTAGTCCTTATTGGAAAAAACATTTTCAGTTTGATAAAGAAAGCCCAAGCAAAGAAAAAATATTATCAAAGTCATTTCTTGATTTGGTAATCATTAATACTATTATTCCAATTCAGTTTGCTTATTCAAGAATGATTGGAGAATCTATTTCTGAAGATTTAATTAGTTTTATGGACGAAATCTCTCCAGAAAAGAACTCAATAATAGAAAAGTTTACCTCTTTTGGTATTAAATCAATAAATGCGTTCGAAACACAAACTTTATTAGAGCTTAAGAATGAGTATTGTAATAAAAAAGCTTGCTTGAAATGTGCTGTTGGAATGGAGCTTTTGAAAAAATAATAGGATATATTAAGTAATTAGAAAATGAGTAATTAGATAATTTGTATTTTTGTAATCAAGAATCATCCTGATATAATTAGGATAAAAAAAAACTAACAATGTCGGCTATCTTAAAATTAAAATTTTTTTTCGAAAAATATGGCTTTCACGTATCATCAAGACTAGCAGACAAACTAGGGATGCGTGTAACAAGTGTGAGGCTGTTTTTTATTTACATCTCTTTTGTTACGGCAGGTTTGGGTTTTGGGGTTTATTTAACTTTAGCTTTTTGGATTCGATTAAAGGATTTAATACGAGCCAAAAGAACTTCAGTTTTTGATTTGTAACTTATAATAGGCATAAAAAAAAGGATCTTAAAGTGGTAAAACTCTAAGATCCTTTTTTTGTTTGTTTATATAGCCAAAATTATTTTTCTGGATTATTTAATTTACTGTTTTTCTTACCATACATAAAGTATATTAAGACACCTAAAGCCATCCAAATAACAAGTCGTGCCCAGCTTTCGTTTGGTAAAGAATACATTAAAGCTAAACAAATTAGGATTCCTGCAATAGGTACAAAAGGAACTAAAGGAGTTCTAAATGATCTAGGTGCATCAGGCATTTTATAACGCATTACCATAACTCCAATACATACTAGAACAAACGCTAACAGAGTTCCAATACTTACCATATGTCCTAAGTCACTTACAGGAACTAGTCCAGCAAATAAACTTACGAATATTAAAAAGAAAACATTAGTTTTCCAAGGTGTACGGAATTTTGAATGTATTTCACTAAAGAATGGAGGTAATAAACCGTCTTTACTCATAGTATAAAACACACGGCTTTGTCCCATAAGCATTACCAGAATTACCGAAGTGTATCCTGCTAAAATGGCAATGATTAAACCTGTTTGTAAAAAATCATATCCTGTAACAGCAAATGCAGTAGCAGCAGGTTTTGCATCTCCAGCAAATTTGTAGTAAGGTACAAGTCCAGTCATTACGTGAGCAAATAACACATATAATATTGTGCAGATTACTAAAGATCCTAAGATACCAATAGGCATTCCTTTTTGCGGGTTTTTAGCTTCTTGTGCGGCAGTTGATACAGCATCAAAACCAATAAAAGCAAAAAATACAGTTGCTGCACCAGTTGCAATTCCTGACCATCCAAACTCTCCAAAAACTCCTGTGTTTTTAGGGATATATGGAGTGTAATTGCTAGTATCAATAAATTTCCATCCTAAAACAATAAAAACGATAACTACAGCCACTTTTACAACAACTAATACATTGTTGATAGTTGCAGACTCTTTTGTTCCTTTAATTAATAATAATGAAAGCAATGAAACAATGAATATAGCGGGTAAGTTTACGATTCCACCTTCAATTACAGTACCATTACTAAGTGTTAAAGTTTCCCATGGAGAACAAATCAAGTCCGGAGGAAGAT